>NZ_PYBW01000032.1 GCF_003205575.1 Streptomyces tateyamensis | reverse complement strand
AACCATTCGTCAGCTACGGCGCTCGCGGCCCAGCTGCTCGAAGAACCACAGGTGGTCGAGGTTGTCGATGCTGCCGGGGTTGACCGCCTGTGCCAGGGGGGTGCCGGCCAGCAGGCGCTTGACCGGGACCTCGATCCGCTTGCCGGTGAGGGTGTGCGGCAGGCCGGCGACCGCGATCACCTCGTCGGGCACGTGGCGCGGGGAGAGCTGCTCGCGCAGCTGGTCGCGGATCCGGCCGCGCAACGCGTCGTCGAGTTCGGCGCCGGGGGCGAGCACCACGAAGAGGGGCATCCAGTAGCCGCCGCCGTCCTCCTCCAGGCCGATCACCAGGGACTCGCGGATCTCGGGCAGCCGCTCTACCACCTCGTAGATGTCCGCGGAGCCCATCCGCACGCCTTGGCGGTTGAGGGTGGAGTCGGAGCGGCCGTGGATCACCACCGTGCCGCGGGCGGTGAGGGTGATCCAGTCGCCGTGCCGCCAGGTGCCGGGGTAGGTGTCGAAGTAGCTGTCGTGGTACCGCTGCCCGTCGGGGTCGTTCCAGAAGCCGATCGGCATGGACGGGATCGGCTTGGTGACCACGAGTTCGCCGACCTGGTCGGTGTGCGGCTCGCCGTGCACGTCCCAGCTCTCCACCGCGGCGCCCAGGCAGCGGGCCTGGATCTCGCCGAGGTGGACCGGCAGGGTGGGGACGCCGCCGACGAAGCAGCTGCACACGTCGGTGCCGCCGCTGACCGAAGCGAGCCAGACGTCCGGTGCGACCTCGTCGTAGATCCAGCGGAAGCCGTCGGGCGGCAGCGGGGAGCCGGTGGTGCCGATGCAGCGCACGGCGGACAGGTCGAGGTCGCGGCCCGGGTGCAGCCCGGCCTTGCGGCAGGCGACGACGTAGGCGGCCGAGGTGCCGAGCACGGTGGCCCGGGTGCGGGCCGCCACCTCCCACAGGGCGCCGGGGCCGGGGTGGCCGGGGCTGCCGTCGTAGGTGACCACGGTGGCGCCGACCAGCAGGCCTGCCAGCAGGAAGTTCCACATTATCCAGCCGGTCGAGGTGTACCAGAAGAACCGGTCCCCGGGGCCGAGGTCAAGGTGGAGCGCGGCCTGTTTGAGGTGCTCGACCAGGATGCCGCCCTGGCTCTGCACGATGGCCTTGGGCAGGCCGGTGGTGCCGGAGGAGTAGAGCACCCAGAGCGGGTGGTCGAAGGGGAGCGGCGCGAAGACCGGGTCGGTGTCGCCGGCCACCAGCTCGGCCCAGTCGAGGGCGGACTCCGGCGCCGGGATGCCGAGCAGCGGGACGTGCACGAAGGCGCGCACCGAGGGGAGTTCGCGGCGCAGTTCGGCGACCACGGCGGTGCGGTCGTGCGCCTTGCCGCCGTAGTGGTAGCCGTCCACGGCGATCAGTACGTCCGGCTCCAGCTGCCGGAAGCGGTCGAGCACGCTGCGGGCGCCGAAGTCGGGGGCGCAGGAGGTCCAGATCGCGCCGAGCGAGGCGGCGGCCAGCAGGGCGACGGCGGCCTGCGGGATGTTCGGCAGGTAGGCGGCGATCCGGTCGCCCGGGCCGATCCCCCGGGCGCGCAGTGCGGCGGCCAGGGAGCCGACCTGGCGGCGCAGTTCGGCCCAGCTCAGGGTGGTGGGCTGCTCGGTGGCCTCGTCCAGGTGCACGATCGCGGGGCGGTCGGCGTGGGCGCCCCGCTCGCCGTCGGGCCCGGGCTCGCCGAAGCGCAGGGCGTGCTCGGCGTAGTTGACGGTGGCGCCGGGGAACCAGCGGGCGCCGGGCATGGCGGGGTCGGCGAGGACCGTCGCGGGCGGGGTGTGGAAGCGGACCTCGAAGTACTCGGTGACGGCCTGCCAGAACCGGGCCGGGTCCGCGGTGGACCAGGCGTGCAGCTCGGCGTAGCGGGCGGCGGCGGTGGCGTCGTCGGCGACGGGGGCCAGCGGGGCGGCCGGGGCGCCGTACCGGGTGGCGGCCCACTGCTGGAAGTCGACCAGGCGGGTGGCGGCCGCCCTGGCCGGGTCGGGCCGCCAGAGCGGTTCGGGCGCGCTGCCGGCGGTGCCGTTGGGTGCGGTGCTCACGGTGGTGCCTCCCGGCCGGACGGGCGCGGGCGGATCCCTGCTGGCGGCCCCCGCGGCGGTGCGTGCTGTCGGCAGGAGCCTGCCACGTGATCGTCCGGTCCGCCGGGATTGCCGGGCGGGTGGCGGTGGCTAACCTGACACCATGTCAAAGCATGCGCGCGGACAACGAGCCCGACTGGCGGAACTGCTGGCGGCGGCGGGACCGGCGGCGCCGACCCTGTGCACCGGCTGGCTCACCCGCGACCTGGCGGCGCACCTGGTGCTGCGCGAGGCCCGCCCGGACGCGGCGGCGGGTCTGGTGGTGCCGGCGCTGGCGCGCTGGACCGAGCGGGTGCAGGCCCGCTACGCGGCGCTGCCGTACGAGGAGTTGGTCCGCCGGTTCCGGCACGGGCCGCCGCGCTGGTCCGCCTTTGCGCTGCCGGGGGCGGACGAGGCGGCCAACACGGTCGAGTACTTCGTCCACGCCGAGGACGTGCGGCGGGCGGCGGCCGACTGGGCGGACCAGCCGGTCTCCGCCGAGCTGGGTGAACTGCTGTGGCGGCGGCTGGGTCTGACGGCCCGGATGGAACTCGGTCGGCGCAGCCCCGTGCGGGTGGTGCTGGCGGGGCCGGACGGGCGGACCGTGGTGGCGGGGTCGAAGCTGCCGGGCGGGGTGCGGGTCGAGGGCGAGCCGGGCGAGCTGCTGCTGTTCGCGTTCGGGCGGGCGGCGCAGGCGCGGGTGACGCTGAGCGGGCCGGCCGACCAGGTGGCCGCGCTGCGGGGGTGAGGGGCCGGGAGGCTCAGCGGCTGTAGGCGCCGGCGAACCAGGCGTCGGCGACGTTGGTGTGGAAGGGGAAGGCGAGCGGGGTCGGGGCGTCGATCAGCTGCCAGCCCTCGGTCTCGTCCGTGGGCACGGACGGCGGCAGTGCGGCCAGGTCCTGGGCGGGCAGCAGGGCGAACAGGCAGAGGAAGCCGCCGCGGGAATCGGAGTCGGTGGCCACCAGGGTGGCGTCCGCCGACCGGGCCAGGATGCCGGTCTCCTCGCGCAGTTCGCGCACCGTGGCCTGCTGCCAGCTCTCGCCGTAGTCCACGTAGCCGCCGGGCAGCGCGAGCTCGCCGTAGCCGGGCTCGATGGTGCGGCGGATGACCACCAGGCTCTGGCCGCCGTCGGGCCGGTTGACCGGGAGCAGTGCGACGGTGACCGGCAGCGGGTTGCGGTAGCTGATCTCGCCGCAGCCCGGGCAGGTGCGCGGCCAGCCGGTGGTGCCCGCCGGGTAGGGGGTGCCGCACCAGTGGCAGTACTTCCCGGGGCCGAAGGTGGCCGGTCGGGCGGCCTGGTCGGTGGTCATGCCGGTGATGGTAGTGCCCGGGTTACCGTGCTGGTGAGGTGATCGGCGTGGAACTGCGGCTGGATGCGGGTCCGGTGGTGCTGGACGGCGGGCTGTCCGCCCAGCTGGCGGCGGCCGGGCACCGGTTGGACGGCGAGCTGTGGTCGGCCCGGCTGCTGCTGGACGCCCCGGCGGCGCTGGTGGCGGCGCACCGGGCCTACTTCGCGGCTGGGGCCGCGGTGGTGATCACGGCCAGCTACCAGGCCGGCTTCGCGGGCTTCGCCCGGCGCGGGGTGGGGCGGGCGGGGGCGGTGGAGCTGTTCGGGCGCAGTGTGGCGCTGGCCCGGGAGGCGGCGGACGGGGTTCCGGGGCGGTGGGTGGCGGCGTCGGTGGGACCGTACGGGGCGGTGCGGGCCGACGGGTCGGAGTACCGGGGGCGGTACGGACTCGGGGTGGCCGAGCTGGAGCGGTTCCACCGGCCGCGGATCGAGGCGCTGGCCGCGGCCGGGCCGGACCTGCTGGCGCTGGAGACGGTGCCGGACACCGTGGAGGCCGAGGCGCTGCTGCGGGCGGTCAAGGGCGTCGGGGTACCGGCCTGGCTGTCGTACACCGTGGCCGGCGGCCGGACCAGGGCCGGGCAGCCGTTGGACCGGGCGTTCGCGCTGGCGGCCGGGGTGGAGGAGGTGGTGGCGGTCGGGGTGAACTGCTGCGCTCCGGGCGAGGTGGGCGCAGCCGTGCGGCTGGCGGCCGCGGTGACCGGCAAGCCGGTGGTCGCCTACCCGAACAGCGGTGAGCGGTGGGACGGCGCCGGGTGGACCGGCCGGGCCGCCGGGCCGGCCCGGTACGCGCGGGACTGGGTCGCGGCCGGCGCCCGGCTGGTCGGCGGCTGCTGCCGGGTCGGGCCGGCGCAGATCGCCGAGCTGGCCGAGGCGCTGGCCCGTACCGGCAGGTAACCGGCAGGCGAACCGGCGCGAACCGGTGGGCGACGTGCGTGGGCGCCACCGCGCCTGGCAGACTCAGGGCGAAGCCTTTGCAGTCGACATTGTCGAACGGCTGCTAGCAAAGGTCGAACGACTGCCAGCGAAGTCAGTGGAGGTCCCATGCCCGGCCCGATCCAGTCGCTCTCCCGGGCGGCCGCGATCCTGCGCCTGCTGGCCGGCGGCGAGCGCCGGCTCGGCCTGTCCGAGGTGGCCACCTCGCTGGACCTGGCCAAGGGCACCGCGCACGGCATCCTGCGCACGCTGCAGCAGGAGGGCTTCGTCGAGCAGGACCCGGAGAGCGGCAAGTACCAGCTGGGCGCCGAGCTGCTCCGGCTCGGGCAGAGCTACCTGGACGTGCACGAGCTGCGGGCCCGGGCCCTGGTCTGGGCCGACGACCTGGCCCGGGCCTCCGGCGAGACGGTCTACCTAGGCGTGCTGCACCAGCACGGGGTGCTGATCGTCCACCACGTCTTCCGCCCCGACGACACCCGCCAGGTACTGGAGGTCGGCTCGATGCAGCCGCTGCACTCCACCGCGCTGGGCAAGGTGCTGCTGGCGTACGACCCGGTGGCCCGCGGCCAGCTGGGCGACGGGCCGCTGCAGGCCTTCACCCCGCGCACCCTGACCGGCCCGGAGGACATCGACGCCGAGTGCGCCCTGGTCCGCGAGCGCGGCTGGGCGGACGCGGTGGAGGAGACCTGGGAGGGGGTGGCCTCGATCGGTGCGCTGATCCAGGACCGCCGGCGCAACCCGGTCGGCGCGGTCTGCGTGAGCGGAGCGGTGGAGCGGGTCTGCGAGGACGGCTTCGTCCGCCCGTCGCTGGTCGCCTCGGTGCGCGACGCGGCCCGGGCGATCTCCCGTGACCTGGGCGCCAACCGGTTCTGAGCCGGGAGCAGGATGCCGTAGGGCGGGCAGCGCGGCTGCCCGCCCTACGGCGTTTTGTCCATATTTTCAGCCAAATGGCGGCTACTGTCACAAACCACCCGCCCGGTCCGGAACGAGGGCCGGGTCACAAGGAGGTCACCCGGCCTTGACGCGGCGGACCGCCAGGGTGAAAACTCCCGCATAGCGGTCGACATTGTCGAACGGCGACCGGGGAAACCATCCTTCTTGGGTCTCCTGGGATGACACCGGTCCTCTCCCCCACCCGCCTCCTGCCACCACCACTGCCGGCCCGCTCCCCCGGGCCGGCACCGACTGGCACCGGCCATACGGACAAAGGAGTCTTTGTGTCCGCCCTCTCCAACGGCGACATCTTCGTCGGCGAAACGCTCGGCACCGCCGCGCTGATACTCCTCGGCGGCGGCGTCTGCGCCGCCGTCACCCTGAAGAAGTCCAAGGCCCAGAACGCCGGCTGGCTGGCGATCACCTTCGGCTGGGGTTTCGCGGTGCTGGTGGCCGCGTACATCTCGGCGCACAAGTCCGGCGCCCACCTGAACCCCGCCGTCACCCTGGCGATCGCCGTCAAGACCGGCGAGTGGAGCCAGGTGCCGCTCTACCTCGGCTCCCAGCTGATCGGCGCGATGATCGGTGCCGTCCTGGTGTGGCTGAGCTACCTGGGCCAGTTCCAGGCCAACGAGGCCCCCACCCTGGGCATCTTCTCCACCGGTCCCGAGATCCGGAACCCGATCCAGAACCTGCTCACCGAGATCATCGGCACCGTGGTGCTCTGCCTGCTGATCCTGACCTCCGGGCTGACCCTCGGCGACAGCCTCTCCGGCATCGGCATCCTGATCACCGCGTTCACCGTGGTCGGCATCGGCCTCTCGCTCGGCGGCCCGACCGGCTACGCGATCAACCCGGCCCGCGACCTCGGCCCGCGCATCGTCCACTCGCTGCTGCCGATCCCGAACAAGGGCAGCTCGGACTGGAGCTACGCCTGGATCCCGATCGCCGGACCGGTGATCGGCGGCCTGCTGGCCGGCCTGCTGTACAAGGGCCTGTTCTAACCCCTAGACCTCGTTTACCTCCCCCACCTCAGAGCCGAGGATCACCACATGACCGCGAACGCCGCACCGACCGGCAACTACATCGCCGCGATCGACCAGGGCACCACCTCCAGCCGCTGCATCATCTTCGGCGCCGACGGCCGGATCGTCTCCGTCGACCAGCAGGAGCACCGGCAGATCTTCCCGCAGCCCGGCTACGTCGAGCACGACGCCGCCGAGATCTGGACCCGGGTGCAGTCCGTGGTCCGCGGCGCGCTGGACAAGGCCGGCCTGACCAAGGACGACATCCGCGCGATCGGCATCACCAACCAGCGCGAGACCACGGTGCTGTGGGACCGGAACACCGGCGAGCCGGTGCACAACGCGCTGGTCTGGCAGGACACCCGCACCGAGGCGCTCTGCCGGGAGCTGGGCCGCAACGTGGGCCAGGACCGGTTCCGCCGGGAGACCGGCCTGCCGCTGGCCAGCTACTTCGCCGGCCCGAAGATCCGCTGGCTGCTGGACAACGTCGAGGGCCTGCGCGAGCGTGCCGAGGCCGGCGACATCCTCTTCGGCACCATGGACACCTGGGTCATCTGGAACCTGACCGGTGGCGTCAACGGCGGCAAGCACGTGACCGACGTGACCAACGCCAGCCGCACCATGCTGATGAACCTGGCCACCCTGGCCTGGGACGAGAAGATCGCCGAGTCGATGGGCGTGCCGATGTCGGTGCTGCCCGAGATCCGCACCTCGGCCGAGGTCTACGGCGAGGCCGTGGGCGACCTGGCCGGCGTGCCGGTCGCCGCCGCGCTCGGCGACCAGCAGGCCGCGCTCTTCGGCCAGACCTGCTTCAGCGAGGGCGAGGCCAAGTCGACCTACGGCACCGGCACCTTCCTGCTGCTGAACACCGGCGAGAAGGTCGTCAACTCGTACCACGGCCTGCTCACCACGGTCGGCTACCAGATCGCGGGCCAGAAGCCGGTCTACGCCCTGGAGGGCTCGATCGCGGTCACCGGCTCGCTGGTCCAGTGGCTGCGCGACCAGCTCGGCATCATCTCCACCGCCGCCGAGATCGAGACCCTGGCCTCCACCGTCGAGGACAACGGCGGCGCCTACTTCGTGCCGGCCTTCTCCGGCCTGTTCGCCCCGTACTGGCGCTCCGACGCCCGCGGCGTGATTGCCGGCCTGACCCGGTACGTGACCAAGGGCCACCTGGCCCGCGCCGTGCTGGAGGCCACCGCCTGGCAGACCCGCGAGGTGGTGGACGCGATGGAGAAGGACTCCGGCGTCACCCTGACCGCGCTCAAGGTGGACGGCGGCATGACCTCCAACAACCTGCTGATGCAGAACATCGCCGACGTGCTGGACGCCCCGGTCGAGCGCCCGTTCGTGGCCGAGACCACCGCGCTGGGCGCCGCCTACGCGGCCGGTCTGGCCGTCGGCTTCTGGCCGGACCTGGACACCCTGCGGGCCAACTGGCACCGCGCCGCCGAGTGGACTCCCCGCATGGACGAGGCCACCCGGGAGCGCGAGTACAAGAAGTGGCTCAAGGCCGTGGAGCGCACCATGGGGTGGGTGGAGGAGGACCAGGAGAGCTGAGCCGTCCGCCGGCCGGGGCGTCGCACGCCCCGGCCGGCCGCTGAGTTTCAAGGCCCGCACTGCGGGCCGAACCGCACTTCGAGAGGAGACCCGGCGCCGCCCGCACCGCGGCCCGGAACACACCACATGGCTACCATCCCGACCCTGGGCGCCGAGCGCACCCCCGGCCGCACCGCTTCCCGCGCCGAGACCCGCGAGCTGCTCGGCAGGGCCACCTACGACCTGCTGGTGATCGGCGGCGGCATCCTGGGCACCGCCGTCGCCTGGACCGCCTCGCAGGCGGGTCTGAAGGTCGCCATGGTCGACGGCGGCGACTTCGCGGGCGCCACCTCCAGCGCCTCCTCCAAGCTGGTCCACGGCGGTCTGCGCTACCTGCAGACCGGCGCGGTCAAGCTGGTCGCCGAGAACCACAAGGAGCGCCGGGCGCTGGCCACCGACGTGGCCCCGCACCTGGTCAACCCGCTGACCTTCTTCGTGCCGGTCTACAAGGGCGGCCCGCACAGCGCCCCCAAGCTCGGCGCCGGTGTGTTCCTCTACTCCGCGCTCTCCGCCTTCCGCGACGGCATGGGCCGGGTCTCCACCGCCACGCACGCCGCCCAGCAGGTCCCCGCGCTGAAGACCGAGGGCCTGCGCTCGGTCGCGGTCTACGGCGACCACCAGATGAACGACTCCCGGGTGGCCGTCATGACGGTGCGCGCCGCCGTGGAGGCGGGCGCCGTGGTGCTCAACCACGCCGAGGTGACGGGCCTTCGGTTCTCCGGCGGCCGGGTCACCGGCGCCGAGCTGACGGACCGGCTGGACGGCACCGAGTTCGGCGTCAACGCCCGCCTGGTGCTCAACGCCACCGGCCCGTGGGTGGACCACCTGCGCCGGATGGAGGACGCCGGCGCCGCGCCGTCGATCCGCCTGTCCAAGGGCGCCCACGTGGTGGTCAAGCGGCGCAGCCCGTGGCGGGCCGCGCTGACCATCCCGATCGACAAGTACCGGGTCTCCTTCGCCATCCCGTGGGAGGACCACGTGCTCCTGGGCACCACCGACGAGGAGTACACCGGCGACCCCAAGGACGTGCGCGCCACCGACGCCGACATCGACCAGATCCTGGGCGAGGCCGGCCACGCGATCCGCGACGAGCACCTGGACCGGGACCTGATCACCTACGCCTTCGCGGGCCTGCGGGTGCTGCCGGGCGGCCCGGGCGACACCGCCGCCGCCAAGCGCGAGACCGTGGTGACCGAGGGCCGCGGCGGGATGCTCTCGGTGGCCGGCGGCAAGTGGACCACCTACCGGCACATCGGCCGCACCGTGCTGGAGAAGCTGGCGCACGTGCGCGGCACCGGCATCGGCGAGGACATCTCCCCGATCCCGGCCACCGTGCCGCTGCCGGGCGTGGGCGCGCCGAACGCGGTGGCGCACCGGCTGCTGATCGACCGGGAGCCGGGCTCGCGGATGGAGCCGCTGGTGGCCAAGCACCTGGCCAGCCACTACGGCACCCTCTCCTTCGACATCGCCCGGCTGATCGCCGAGGACCCGGCGCTGGGCGAGCCGATCCACCCGGACGGCCCGGACGTGTGGGCGCAGGTGGCCTTCGCGGCGGACAGCGAGTGGGCCTACACCGAGGACGACGTGCTGCGCCGGCGCACCACGATGACGGTGCGCGGGTTGGACACGCCCGAGGTGCGGGCCGAGGTCCAGGCCTTCCTGAAGAAGCGCAGCCACGGCTGAGCGGCTGACGCTCCGTAGACTGAGGGACGGTCACCCCCGCGCGGGGTGGCCGTCCCTTTCGCGTCGAGACCTGAGGAGACCCCACCGACGTGACCAGGCCCCCGCTTCCGCACGACTTCCAGCGCCCCGTCCCGGCCTTCACGGTGACCAGCACCGACCTCACCGACGGCGGCACCCTGCCGGACGCCCAGGTGTACGCCGCGGGCAACACCTCGCCGCAGCTGAGCTGGTCCGGCTTCCCGGCCGACACCAGGAGCTTCGCGGTCACCTGCTTCGACCCGGACGCGCCCACCGGCAGCGGCTGGTGGCACTGGATCGTCTTCGACATCCCGGCCTCGGTGACCGAACTGCCCACCGGCGCCGGCACCGGCGCCTTCGCGGGGCTGCCGGCCGGCGCCGTCCAGGCCCGCAACGACTACGGCAGCAAGGACTTCGGCGGCGCCGCCCCGCCGCCGGGGCACGGCCCGCACCGCTACGTCTTCACCGTGCACGCGGTGCGCGAGGAGAAGCTCGGGCTGGACGCGGACACCCCGGCGGCCGCGATCGGCGGCACCCTGGGCTTCCTGGCGCTGGGCCGGGCCACCCTGGTCGCGCAGTACGAGAACCCCGAGGGCTGACGGCCGAGGGCCGAGAGCTGACGCCGGCGGCCTGACGTCGCGTCAGTGCGCGGCCGGGTCGCGGTGCGGATGCAGCGCGGCCCGGCCGGCCGCCGAGCGCAGCCGGCCGGCCAACCGGGCGGGCAGCACGGCGGTGAGCAGGTAGCCGTGGCCGCCCTCCCCCTCGACCAGCCAGGAGACCCAGGGCAGCGGCAGGTTGCCGGCCGGGCCGAAGAAGCTGGGGTGCTGTCCCAGGAAGGTCAGCTGGTGCACCCCGCTGCGGCACCAGCTGGAGAGCGTGAAGGTGCGCCGGGCCGGATCGAAGCCGAGCGGCACGCACTCGCGCAGCCGTTCGGGGCCGGCCTCGGCCAGGAACCGCAGGCTGGACCGCAGGCTCAGCTGGCTGCGGGTGAAGTCGCCGACCGCCGCGCGCAGCTCGGCGGCCAGCTCGGCCGGGGTCTGCCCGGCGGGGCTGTCCAGGCAGATCTCGCCGAGCAGGTTGCCGAGCAGTTGCGGCTCCAGGCCCAGGAAGCGGCGCAGGTTGACCGGCACCACCAGCCGCTGGGCCTGCCCGTGCCCGTCCAGCTCCCGGATCGCGGACAGCACCTGGGCGCAGATCGCGTCGTTGGCCGAGACGCCGGGGCCGAAGTCGGCCCGCAGTCGCGCCACCTCGGCGTCGGTGAAGTGCAGTTGCACGGTGCGGTTGGCCAGCGGCGCCTGCGCCACCTCGCGGGCCAGCAGCGCGGCCTCGGCCGGGTCGGGCAGTCGGAAGCCGGGACGGCCGCTGTCCTCGGCGGGCAGCGCCGCCTCCAGCAGCGCGGTGCGGTCCAGCACCAGTGGTGCGAGCTCGGGCGGCTCGGTGCCGTCCAGTTCGGCGGACCAGGCGCGCAGCAGCACGGTGAAGCTGGCGATGTCGCCGACCGCGTGGTGCCAGGAGCAGCCGAGCACGCTGGCGCCGTCGGCCAGCCGGGTCAACCGCACGCTGAGCAGCGGCAGGTCCTCGGTGCGGGCGGCGGTGGCGGGCAGCGGGTCGGTGTAGCCGCCGCCCCCGCGCGGCAGCCGGGGCAGCACCTCGGCCAGGCTGTCGGGCGAGCCCGCGGTGGTGAACGGCACGCCGGCGTCGGAGCAGACCAGTTCCAGCCCCTCGGCGGTGCTGCGCAGCCGCCCGCCGAACAGGGGCACCCGGGCCAGCGCCCGGGCCAGCGCGGCCGCCACCGGCTCGGGTTCGAGCGCGCGGGGGAAGCAGAGGACCACGGAGACCGCGAGGTCGGCGAGCATCAGGTCCGGCAGCGCCAGACGCACGATCGTCCCGTCGGCGCGGCCCGCCTGGACAGTGCGGGTGAGGTCGGCCACGGGACGGGACGATAGTGGGTCCGGGCGCACCGGGGCCAGGGATTGGTCTGGTCCAATGTGCGGAGCCGGCGGACCGTCAGTGCGCCTGGGCGGCGGGCTCCAGGACGAAGACCGGGATCACCCGCTTGGTCCGCTGCTGGTAGTGGGCGTAGTCCGGGTAGGCCGCGACGGCCCGGGCCCACCACTGCTCGCGCTCGGCGCCCTCGAGCTCACGGGCCACCATGTCCTGCCGGTGGACGCCGTCGCGCAGCTCGACCCGGGGGTCGGCGACCAGGTTGTGGTACCAGACCGGGTGGGTGGGCGCGCCGCCCTGCGAGGCCACCACCGCGTACCGGCCCTCGTGCTCGACCCGCATCAGCGGGGTCTTGCGCAGCTTGCCGGACTTGCTGCCCCGGCTGGTCAGCAGCACCACGGGCATCCCGCGCAGGGTGGTGCCCTTGGTGCCGCCGGAGGACACGTACAACTCGACCTGGTCGCGCACCCACTTGGTCGGGCTGGGCTGGTACTCGCCGGTGAGGGGCATGTCACGCTCCTGTCGGTGGTCGGTCGCTGACTGTCCTCCATCCTCTCCCGGCCGGGCCCCCATCCCCTTCCGGACACCTGACGAAGTGTCACCGCACCGGTCCTCAGTTTGCGCCCGGCGCGGGCGGGCAGGTGCTTCGGCAACGGACCGGGCGAGGGGGCGGGCGATGGCGGCGGGGGCCGGACGGCGGCGGATGCCGGACGAGGTGCGCGCGGCGGCGGTGCGCACGGGGATCTTCTTCGCGTTCACCCTGGTCGCGCTGATCTTCTCCTCGCTGGCCTCGCTCGCGCACGCGCCCAAGGCGATGACCAGCGGGCTGATGATCACCGGGGTCGGGGTGTTCGCGGTGGTCTGGGGCCTGCTGGAGATCGTGATCTCGCGTCAGATCGCCGCTCAGCGCCGGCGCGGCCCGGGCACCGACTCCCCGCTCTCGGGCAGCCGGCCGCCCCGGCACTGACGGCGGGTCGGTACCGGGGCGGCGGCGGTCGGCAGGGGGTCGGGCCGCAGGCGGCGGATCAGTGCCCGACCGCCCGCGCGTACTGCTCCGGCCAGCGGGTCTCGGCGCCCAGCTCGCGCGCCGCGTAGTGCGCCCAGTAGGGGGTGCGCAGCAGCTCGCGCCCGAGCAGGACCACGTCCGCGCGCCCCTCGCTGAGGATCTGCTCGGCCTGCCGGGCCTCGGTGATCAGGCCGACCGCGCCCACCGGCAGGTCGGTGGCCTCGCGCACCGCGGTGGCGAACGGCACCTGGAAGCCCGGGGCCACCGGGATCCGCGCGTCGGCGACCAGGCCGCCGGTGGAGACGTCGAGCAGGTCGACCCCGGCCGCGCGCAGCTCCTTGGCCAGGCGCACGGTGTCCTCACCGGTCCAGCCCTCGCGGTGGTCCTCCGCATCCTCGGTCAGCCAGTCCGTGGCCGAGGTGCGGAAGAAGACCGGCAGCTCGGCGGGCCAGACCGCGCGCACCGCGGCCACCACCTCCAGGGCGAACCGGATCCGGTTCTCGAACGAGCCGCCGTACTGGTCGGTGCGGTGGTTGGAGGACGGGGAGAGGAAGGAGTGCACCAGGTAGCCGTGCGCGCCGTGCACCTCGACCGCCTGGAAGCCGGCCGCCAGCGCCCGCTGGGCCGCGGCGCCGAAGTCGGCGACGATCCGGCGGATCTGCTCGACGCTCAGCGCGTCCGGCTCGGGGTGGTCGCCGAAGGCCTGGGTGGTCGGGCCGACCGTCGGCCACCCGCCCTCGGCCGGCGCCAGCACGCCACCGCCCTGCTGCAGCGGGCGGGTGGAGGCCTTGCGGCCGGCGTGCGCGAGCTGGATAGCGGCCACCGAGCCGTGGCTGCGGATCGCGCGCACCACCCGGGCCAGCCCCTCCTGCTGGGCCTCGTTCCACAGCCCCAGGTCGGCCGGGGAGATCCGCCCCTCCGGCGAGACCGCGGTGGCCTCGGTGATCACCAGGCCGGTGCCGCCCGCCGCCCGGGCGGCCAGGTGGGTGAGGTGGAAGTCGGTGGCCACGCCGGTCTGCGGGCCCTCGGTGGCGGCCGAGTACATGCACATCGGGGCCATCCAGACCCGGTTGGGGACGGTGAGCTCGCGCAGGGTGATCGGCTCGAACAGGGCGGACACGGGGACTCCTCGCGACACGACGACTGGTACGAGAGGCATCGTATTACTAAAACCGTCGAACTACGAAAGTTGTCGTACCATGCTTGGTGTGACCGAGCTGACCGAGACCGAGGACGGCCTGCTGCCGGAGCCCGCCGTAAGCGAGATCGAGCTGGTGGCGGTGCTCAGCGCGCTGGCCGACCCGATCCGGCTGCGGATCGTGCGCGAGCTGGCGGCCGCCGGCGAGCCGCTGGCCTGCGCGGCCGTGCCGCTGCCGGTCAGCAAGTCCACCTGCACCCACCACTACCGGGTGCTGCGCGAGGCCGGGGTGATCCGCCAGCAGCGGGTCGGCACCGCGCGGATGAGCTCGCTGCGCGAGGCCGAGCTGGGCCGGCGCTTCCCCGGACTGCTGCCCAGCGTGCTGGCGGGCGGCTGACCCGGCCGGGGCGGGCCCGGCGGCGACGCGCCCACGATGGGGTGACGAGCTTGGGCGTGGTGGCCCAACCGGTGGTACCCAAGTGCGCGTGATCTCCCTGCGCATCCGTGCGGCGCTGTACGCCGTCGCCCTCGCCCTGCTGAGTGTCCCCACTCCCGCCCAGGCCGCCCCGGCCGTCTCCGAGTCCGTGCTCACGCTGACCGTGACCGACGACGGCTCCAGCACCCCCCTGGGCGGCACCGAACTGCTCTGCCAACCCGCCGGCGGCAGCCATCCGCAGGCCGCTGCGGCCTGCGCCGCCCTGGAGGCGGCGGGCGGTGACCCCGAACGGCTGGCCGGCCGCACCGGCATCTTCTGCAACCAGCTCTTCCAGCCGGTCACCGCCAGGGCGGCAGGCCTGTGGCGGGGCGTCCCGGTGCACTGGCAGCGCTCCTTCAGCAACCTGTGCGGGCTGCACACCAGGACCGACCCGCTCTTCCGGGTCTGACCGGCTCCTCAGCCGGACCGGTCACCGACCGACAACGCGGCCGCGAGCCGGGCCAGGCCGTCCCGCCGGCCCCGCTCGCGGTCCGCGAAGGCCGCCGCGCCGGCAGCGTCGAACTCCCCTCAGGTGGCCGATCTTCCCAGGGCGCACCACGGGCCGCCCGCCGCCCCGGACGGCGCAGCAGCACGCGCGTGAGCTGCGACACGCCCGTAGCGTGTGGACTGGATCACATCCGAAAATCCGACCTGACGCACCGTCAATTCGACTGACGGTCAGTCAGCTGCCTTCGAAGGTGCCCTAGTTACCACCTGATGGATAGTCAGTTTTGGCTTTTTAAAGCCCAGTTGGCTCTCAACTCGCCTTCGTGGTTCGTTCGGTGACCGGACTATCATCGACCGGGTTGTTGTGTTCCGGACTGGGGCAGAGCACCCGGCTAGGCGGTTTCCGCAGGTCATCGGGGTTCTGCGCGGCTCGGGCGGAGGTCGAGGACTGGGGACCGCATGGCTGTGATGACGCAGGTCAGCACTGGAGACGACCGGCAGGAGCCGGCCGTCGAGCTCGCCCTGTTCGGCGCAGCGGCGGCTCCCGAGCCGCGCACCCTGGTGGACGTACTGGCCGCCGCCACCGCCGCGCACCCGCAGGAGCCCGCGCTGGACGACGGTGCGCAGCGGCTGAGCTACCGCGCGCTGACCGCCGAGGTCACCGCGCTGCGCCAGCGGCTGGCCGCCGCCGGGGTCGGCCGCGGCGACCGGGTCGGCATCCGCGTCCCCTCCGGCAGCAACGACCTCTACGTGGCGATCCTGGCCGTGCTGGCCGCGGGCGCCGCCTACGTCCCGGTGGACTTCGAGGACCCGCAGGAGCGCGCCGACCTGGTCTTCGGCGAGGCCGCGGTGACCGCCGTGCTCGGCGCCGGGCGCGAGCTGACCGTGCTGCGCCCCGGCAGCGGCGAGGCCGGCGGCCCCACCCCCGAGGACGACGCCTGGATCATCTTCACCTCCGGCTCCACCGGCAAGCCCAAGGGCGTGGCCGTCACCCACCGCAACGCCGCCGCCTTCGTCGACGCCGAGGCCCGGCTCTTCCTGCAGGAGGAGCCGATCGGCCCGGGCGACCGTGTGATGGCCGGCCTCTCGGTCGCCTTCGACGCCTCCTGCGAGGAGATGTGGCTGGCCTGGCGCTACGGCGCCTGCCTGGTCCCGGTCCCCCGCTCCCAGGTGCGCGGCGGCGCCGACCTCGGCCCCTGGCTGGCCGAGCAGGAGATCACCGTGGTCTCCACCGTCCCCACCCTGGCCGCGCTGTGGCCGGCCGAGTCGCTGGGCGACGTGCGGCTGCTGATCTTCGGCGGCGAGGCCTGCCCGCCCGAGCTGGTGGAGCGCCTGGTCACCGAGGGGCGCGAGGTGTGGAACACCTACGGGCCCACCGAGGCCACCGTGGTCGCCTGCGCCGCCCTGCTGGACGGCAACGGGCCGGTGCGGATCGGCCTGCCGCTGGCCGGCTGGGAGCTGGCCGTGGTGGACGAGCAGGGCCGGCCGGTGCCGATGGGCGCCAGCGGCCAGCTGGTGATCGGCGGCGCGGGCCTGGCCCGCTACCTGGACCCGGCCAAGGACGCCGAGAAGTACGCGCCGCTGGAGGCGCTGGGCTGGGACCGCGCCTACCGCAGCGGCGACCTGGTCCGGGCCGAACCCGAGGGCCTGCTCTTCCTGGGCCGGGCCGACGAGCAGATCAAGCTCGGCGGGCGCCGGATCGAGCTGGGCGAGGTGGACGCGGCGCTGCAGGCGCTGCCGGGCGTGCAGGGTGCCGCGGCCGCGGTGCGCACCGCGCGCGGCGGCAACCAGCTGCTGGTCGGGTACCTGGTGGTCCAGGACGACTTCGACCGCGAGGCCGCGGTGGCCCGGCTGCGGGCCGAGCTGCCCGCCGCCCTGGTGCCGCTGCTGGCGCCGGTGGCCGACCTGCCCACCCGCACCTCCGGCAAGGTGGACCGCAACGCGCTGCCCTGGCCGCTGGAGCTCCCCGCGGCCACCGGCCCGACCGAGCAGCTGTTCGGCACCGAGGCCTGGCTGGCCGAGCAGTGGAGCGAGATCCTCGGCGTGCAGGTGAGCGGCGCGCGCGACGACTTCTTCGCCATCGGCGGCTCCAGCCTGGCCGCCGCCCGGCTGACCACACTGCTGCGCACCCGCTACCCGAGCGTCGCGGTGGTCGACATCTACCAGCACCCGGTGCTGCGCAAGCTGGCCCGGCACCTGGAGCGCTCGGCCCAGGGACAGGGAGCCCGGCCGACCGTGGCCCCCACCCCGAAGCGGGCCCAGCTGGTCCAGCTGCTCGCCCTGCTGCCGCTGTTCACCCTGACCGGGCTGCGCTGGAGCGTGCTGCTCCTGGCCCTGGGCACCCTGCTGCACCACTTCGGCGCCTACCCGTGGGCGCCCACCGCCTCCTGGTGGCTGCTGGCACCGGCCGCGCTGGTGCTGTTCAGCCCGCCCGGCCAGGTGGCGATCGCGGCCGGCGGTTCCCGGCTGCTGCTGCGCGGGCTCACGCCCGGCAGCTACCCGCGCGGCGGCTCGGCGCACCTGCGGCTGTGGGCGGCCGAGCGGCTGGCCGAGGCGAGCGGCGCCACCGAGCTGTCCGGCAGCTGGCTGATCCGCTACGGGCGGGCACTGGGCTGCCGGATCGGCGACGAGGTCGACCTGCACTCGCTGCCGCCGGTCACCGGCCTGCTGCGCCTGGGCAAGGGCGCGGCGGTCGAGGCCGAGGTGGACCTGTCCGGCTACTGGCTGGACGGCGACCGGCTGGAGGTCGGCGCGGTCCGGGTCGGCTCCGGCGCCGTGGTCGGCACCCGCAGCATCCTGCTGCCCGGGGCCCGGGTCGGCAAGCGGGCCGAGATCGCGCCCGGCTCCTCGGTCACCGGCCAGGTGCCGACCGGTCAGCGCTGGGGCGGCGCGCCCGCCGCCAAGCTGGGCCGGGCCGAGCGCGGCTGGCCCAAGCGGCGCCCGCCGCGCACCGCCGGCTGGGCCGCGGTCTACGGCGCGACCGGTGTGGCGATCGAGCTGCTGCCGGTGCTGGCGCTGCTGCCGGGGCTGGCCGTGGCCACGCTCTTCGTGCACCCCGGGGACGGGCTGGGCGCCGCGCTGCGCGGTGCGCTGCTCGCGGTGGTGCCCGGCGCGCTGGCCTTCGGGCTGACCTACGCGGGGCTGCTGGTGGTCGCGGTGCGGCTGCTGAGCCTGCGCCTGCGCACCGGCTACCACCCCCTGCACGGCCGGATCGGCTGGCAGGCCTGGACCGTCAGCCAGCTGATGGACCTGGCCAGGGAGCGGCTCTTCCCGCTCTACGCGGGCCTGGTCACCCCGGTGTGGCTGCGGCTGCTGGGCATGAAGGTGGGCCGCGGCGCCGAGGTCTCCACGGTGCTGGCGCTGCCCAGCCTGACCACGGTCGGCGACGGCGCCTTCCTGGCCGACGACACCCTGATCGCCCCGTACGAGCTGGGCGGCGGCTGGCTGCGGATCGGGCGGGCCGAGATCGGCCGCCGGGCCTTCCTGGGCAACTCCGGGATGACCGCGCCGGGCCGGGCGGTGCCGGACCGCGGGCTGGTCGGGGTGCTCTCGGCCACTCCCAAGAAGGCCAAGAAGGGCAGCTCCTACCTGGGGCTGCCGCCGGTGAAGCTGCCGCGCGCGGCCGAGGCCGCCGACCTGAGCCTGACCTACGACCCGCCGACCCGGCTGCTCTGGGCCCGCGGGCTGGTCGAGCTGGCCCGGCTGGTGCCGGTGCTGTGCTCGGTGGCGCTGGCGGTGCTGACCGTGGCGGCGCTGGCCCGGCTGGGCTCGCCGGTGCCGATGGCGCTGCTGTCGGGCGTGGTGCTGCTGGCGGCCGGGCTGCTGGCCTGCCTGGTCTCGGCGGCCGCCAAGTGGCTGCTGGTCGGCCGCTTCAAGGCGGTGGAGCACCCGCTGTGGTCCTCGTTCGTCTGGCGCAACGAGCTGGCCGACACCTTCACCGAGGTGCTGGCGGTGCCGTGGCTGGTCGGCCGGGTTCCGGGTTCGCCGCTGATGGTGCTGTGGCTGCGCGCGCTGGGCGCCCGGATCGGGCGCGGGGTCTGGTGCGAGAGCTACTGGCTGCCCGAGTCGGACCTGGTGACCCTGGGCGACGGGGTCAGCATCAACCGCGGCTGCGTGCTGCAGACCCACCTCTTCCACGACCGGATCATGCGAATGGATACTGTGGTCCTCCGCGAAGGGGCCACGCTGGGCCCGGGCGGGATCGTGCTGCCGGGCAGCACCGTGGGGGCGCGCAGCACGCTGGGGCCGGCCTCGCTGGTGATGCGCGCCGAGTCGGTTCCCTCCGACACCCGGTGGCTGGGAAACCCCATCGAGGCGTGGCAGGCGTGATCCGAGGAGTGGACCCAGCGGTGAGCAAGCAGGTCGATCCGTACTTTCCCGACCATGGCGATCCGCGCTACCGGGTCCACCGCTACGAGCTCACCCTCGACTACCGCCCCGGGCCGAACCGGCTGGCCGGCACGGCCCGGATCAGCGCGCTGGCCGGCCCCGAGGCGTTGCGGGAGCTGGCGCTGGACCTGTCCGAGTTCCGGATCGGACGGGTGCTGGTGCAGGGCAAGGCCGCGCACTACACGCACCGCGGCGGCAAGCTGCGGGTCAAGCCGGGCAAGCCGCTGCCGGCCGGCACCGCGTTCACCGTGGAGGTGCACTACAGCGGCAACCCGAAGCCGGTGCGCAGCCAGTGGGGCGCGCTGGGCTGGGAGGAGCTGACGGACGGTGCCCTGGTGGCCAGTCAGCCGACCGGCGCGCCCTCCTGGTTCCCGTGCAACGACCGGCCCGCCGACAAGGCCTCGTACCAGGTCTCGATCACCACGGCCTCGCCCTACCAGGTGGTGACGGGGGGTCGGCTGCTCACCCGGACCACCCGGGCCTCCAGCACCACCTGGGTCTACGAGCAGGCCGTGCCCACCTCCAGCTACCTGGTCGGGATAGCGGTCGCGCCGCTGGAGCGGGTGCTGCTGGTGGACGGCGAGCCGGGCGGGGTGCCGCAGACCGGCTACGTGCCGGCCGAGCTGGTGCCGCGCTTCGCCGGCGACTTCGGGCGCCAGCCGCAGATGATGCGGCTCTTCGAGGAGCTCTTCGGCCCCTACCCGTTCGGCGAGTACCGGGTCGTGGTGACCGACGAGGAGCTGGACGTGCCGGTGGAGGCCCAGGGCATGGCGGTCTTCGGCACCAACCACGTGGACGGGGTGCGCGGCTCGGAGCGCCTGGTGGCGCACGAGCTGGCCCACCAGTGGTTCGGCAACAGCGTCACGGTGGCCGACTGGCGGCACATCTGGCTGAACGAGGGCTTCGCCAAGTTCGCCGAGTGGCTCTGGTCCGAGCGCTCCGGCGGCCGCTCGATCGCCGCCCACGCCGCCGACGCGCACCGCAAGCTGGCGGCCCAGCCGCAGGACCTCAAGCTGGCCGACCCCGGCCGCAAGCTGATGTTCGACGACCGGCTCTACGACCGCGGCGGCCTGGCCGTCCACGCGCTGCAGCGCGCCCTGACCGAGCCGATGTTCCTGCGCATGCTGCGCGACTGGACCACCGGCCGGCGCCACGGCGTGGTCACCACCGCCGACTTCATGGCCCACGCCCAGCGCTACGCGGCCCCGGGCCAGTCCCTGGTCGAGCTGTTCGACGCCTGGCTCTTCCAGGGGGCCCTGCCGCCGCTGCCGTAACGGTGACGGCGGGTCGGCCGCCCCGGCCCGCGGCCGCGTGCCGGGTGGTGGCCAACGGCGACCACCCGGATCAGCCGGGCTGCTGCTCCGCCGCGGCCGCGAAGGCGCGCAGCTCGTCCGTGTCCCAGGTGAGGGTGCCGGAGCGGAGATCGGCGAGGGTGCCGGTGAGCCAGGCCGCCTCGGCCGCGGTGACCGCGCGCAGGTACTCGTCCTCCAGACCGGCGATCCGGGGCAGGCCCGACCGGTGGGAGCCGGCGAGCGAGCTGTCCAGCGCGGCCAGCTCGCTCTCGACGGCGGTCAGCCGGGCGGCCAGGGCGCCGATGATCTCCTCGGGCTCCAGCAGCAGCAGGTTGGACAGGGCCACCGGGAACTCCGGGAACTCCCGCCTGGGCTCCCGCAGCATCTCCAGCATCCAGGCCCGGGCCGCCTCCCGGCCCGCTCCGGTGATCTCGTAGACGGTCCGCTCCGGGTACTGCTGGTCGCGCTCGGTGTCGCGGACCGCGATCAGTTCCGCCGCCAGCAGCCGGTCGATGGTCCGGTAGAGGCTGGTCCGCTGGCCGACGTTGACCACCCGGTCCTTCCCCCACTGCTTGATCAGCCGCTGCACCCCGTACGGGTGCAGCGGCTTGAAGTGCAGCAGCGAGAGCACGGTCAGGGCCAACGGAGAGCTGCGGGGGCCGGAAGTCATGGCGATCATAGTACTCCCATCGGAACTAGTTGACCTGACACTAGTTACGGTGCAACTATCGAGAAGGGCACCCTGTGCCCACCGTCGACGACCCGGCCCGGCTCGTCCGACCACCCCTCGGATCGACTAGGAGACATCTGATGAACCAGCAGGTCCGCACCGCCCTGGTGATCGGCGGCGGCATCGCGGGGCCGGTCACCGCGATGGCGCTGCGCCGAGCCGGGATCGAGGCCACCGTCTTCGAGGCCTACGCCACCCGCGCCGACGAGAAGGGCAGCGCGCTGAGCATCGCGCCCAACGGCCTGGCCGCGCTGGAGGCGATCGGCGCCGGTCGGCTGCTGCGCGAGTGCGGCGTGCCGATGACGGCGATCGTGCTGGAGAGCTGGACCGGCAAGCGGCTGGCCGAGATCTCCACTCCGCCCGAGCTGGAGCCGATGCGGTTCGTGCTCCGCACCGAGCTCTACCGCGGCCTCTACCGGGAGGCCGAGCGCCGCGGCGTCGAGATCGTGCACGGCAAGCGGCTGGTCGACGCCACCGAGACCTCCGACGGCGTCACCGCCCGGTTCGCCGACGGCGGCACCGCCACCGCCGACCTGCTGGTCGGCGCCGACGGGCTGCGGTCCACGGTGCGCCGCCTGATCGACCCGGCCGCACCCGACCCCCAGTACGCGGGCCTGCTCGGCTTCGGCGCCCTGCTGCCGGACTCCGGGCTGGCGTCCACCGGCGGCCGGATGCACATGGCCTTCGGCAAGCGGTGCTTCTTCGGCCTGCAGGTCTTCGCGGACTCCAGCGCCGTCTGGTTCGTCAACCTGCCGCACCGTACGCCGCTGACCACCGCCGAGTGCGCGCGGCTCGGGCCCGAGCACTGGCTGCCGGTGCTGCGCGAGGCGGTGGCCGAGGACCGCAGCCCGGCGCTGGAACTGCTCGGGCGCACCGCACCCGAGCAGTTCCTGACCACCGGCGCCGTGGAGAGCATGCCCCGGGTCCCGCACTGGCACCGCGGCCGGCTGGTACTGGTCGGGGACTCGGCACACGCGCCCTCCTCCAGCTCCGGCCAGGGCGCCTCACTCGCCCTGGAGAGCGCGGTCGAACTCGCCCGCTGCGTGCGCGACCTGCCGCTGCCGCAGGCGCTGGCCGCCTACGAGGGGCTGCGCCGCCCGCGGGTCGAACGGATCATCAGGAACGCCGAGCGGACCAACAGCGAGAAGGCGGCCGGCCCGGTCGGCCGGGTGCTGCGCGACCTGCTCCTCCCGGTGCTGATGAAGTCCGCCAAGCCTGCGAAGTTCGCCTGGCAGTTCGACCACCGGATCGACTTCACCGCCCCCGTCAGCCCCGGTACGGCGGGGTGAGCCCCCAGCCCCAGCGCGGCATCGGGGTGTGCACCACCCGGGTGGCGCCGGGGGCCGAGAACATCTTGGCCATCCGGGTGCCCCACTCCAGGTAGCCGGTGAAGGCCGCGCGGAACTCCGGGTCGTCGGGCAGGCCCACCTCGTCGGCGGTGTCCTGGAGCAGCGCGACCCAGCGCCGGCGCTGCTGCTCCGTCAGGTGCCGCCCCAGGTGGCGGGAGACCATGTGCGGGTGGCCGCCGCGCTCGGCCGAGTAGGCCGGCGGCCCGCCGAAGACCTCGCCCAGGAAGAGCGCCACGTGCTTGGGGTGCTCCGCGTCCATCCCGGCGAAGACCGGGGCCAGCACCTCGTCCTCGGCGACGTGCGCGTAGAACACCGAGGTCAGCCGCTCCAGCGCGGCGGCCCCGCCCAGGTACTCGTAGAGCGTGGGCGGCTCCGGGGGCTGCGGCCCGCGCCCGGTGACGCCGGTGTCCTGGTAGTGCCGCATCTCCTGGATCGCCCCGACGTAGGGCTTGACCGAGGTGAGGAACTCGGCGAACTGCTCGGAGCCGCGGAAGCCCTCCAGGTGGTCGCGGACCGAGGTCCAGCGGATCCGCAGGACGTAGGCGCCGGGCTCGTCGACGCTCTCGGTCAGCTCGTAGTCCACGCAGTAGGGCGAGGCGGCCAGCGGTACGGCGGCCTGCCGGTAGGCGGTCAGGAAGGCCTCGCGATCGGCCTCGGGAATCTGGTAGCGGATGTACTCGACAGTCGTCATGGGGCCCATGATGCGCCGTCAGAACCCGGTGCCACGGCGGATCCCGGGGGCGCTCCCGCAATTGAGCTGTAGGAGAACGCCCCCGGTCGGTGCACCGCCGGGTCAGTCCGCCGCGGGCACCTCGGCCGGGCGCTTGAACATCCGGGTCGCGGTGATCTCGCCGTGCACGGCGGGCTCCCCGGGGTCCGGGGCCGCCGGCAGGCCCGGGCGCAGGTGCTCCTCCACCGAGATGTACTTCAGCCCGGCCCGCAGGTCGGCGTCGTTGCGCAGGCGGATCACCAGCGGGAACTCCGCCAGCGCGGTGGTGTCGAACAGGCCGGTGGTGTAGATGAGCTGCACGCCCAGGGCATCGGCCACCGCGCGCTGGAGCTCCAGCAGGTAGGTGGCGTTGGCCCGCCCGATCGGATTGTCCAGGAAGAGCGTGCCGGCGTGCCGCAGCTGGGACTGGCCCCGGTCGTTGGCCCGCAACGCGGCCATCGTGCAGTAGAGCGCGATGGCCGCGGTGAGCAGCTGGCCGCCGGAGAACACGTCCGACATCTGACCCACGCTCACCCGCTCGGCCCGCAGCACCGCATCGGGCTTGAGGATCTCCACCGAGACGCCCTTGGGACCGATCGCCGCCGCCACCGCGCGCAGCAGCAGCGACATGCCGTCCCGGCGCAGGTCGGAGTTCTTCTTCACCGCCGCCCGGGTCGCCTCGTCGATCACCTCGCCGAGCCGCTCGGCCAGCACCGTCTGGTCCGGGTCCTCGAACCGGATCCGCAGGAACTCCTGCCCGGACCACTCCCCCAGCCCCTCGGGCAGCCGGGAGAGCCGCTGCGCGGCCCGCAGGGTGGCCAGCGCCGACTCCACCAGCCCGCGCAGCCGGTCCACGATCGAGCCGCGGTTGCGCTCCAGCTGGCCGAGCTCGTCGGTGAGCACCCGCAGCCGGGGTGCGAAGGCCTCGGCCCAGGCGGCCGCGTGCTCGGGCAGCGCGGCCGCGGGCAGCTCGCGGATCTGCTGGCGGGCCGGGGTGCGGACCATCTCGTACCGGGCCGCGTTGGCGTGCCGGACCAGTGCGTCGGCCGCGTCGCGCACCGCCAGATCGGCGGCGGACAGCTCGGTGGAGGCGGCCCGCAGCGCCCGGCGGCTCTCGGTGGCGGCGGTGCGCGCCTCCACCAGGGGCTCCAGGTACGGGTCGGCGCCGCCCTCGCCGTCCTCCGCGGTCGGCTCGCGCAGCCCGTCCCGCAACCCGGCGGCGGCCTCCTCGAAGTCGGCGGCCGCCGACTGGGCGGACTGCAGGGTGCGCAGCAGCTCGGTGTGCTCGGTCCTGGCCTGCTCCAGCAGGTCGCGGCGCTCGGCCAGTTCGGCGGTGGCGCCGCGCAGCAGTTGCTGGGCGTGCTCGGGGTCGGCCGGCACGAGCTCCTCGGGCAGCTCGGTGTGCGCCTCGCCGGCGGCCGGCGCCGAGCGCTCGACCTCGGCGCGCAGCCGGCCCAGCTGCTCGCTGGCCGCGGCCGAGCGCGCCTCGATGGTGGCCACCAGCTCCTCGGCCCGCGCGGCGGCGGCCTGGCGGGCCGGCCCGTCGGCGCCGTCGGGGCTGTTCAGCAGTTCCTCGGCGCGGGTGCGCACCTTGTTGGTGAGCCGGTCCAGCTCGGCCCGGGCGGCGGCCTCGTCGCTCTCCGCGCGGGCCTGCTCGGCGCGCAGGTCGGCGCCGACGCCGACCTTCTCGTACAGCTGGGCGGCGGCCCGGTAGGCCTCGCGCAGCGCGGGCAGCGAAGCGGTGGGCAGCTCCTCGGCGAGGGTCACCGTGCCGGACAGCTCGGCGCGTTCGGCGCGCAGCGTGCGGGCGGTGCGGCGGGCGTCGTCGGCGGCGCGCTGGGCGGCCCGGCGGTCCTCGTCGCAGGCCTGGGCGCGCTCGGCGCAGGCGCTCTGGCGGCGCTCGCACTCGGCCGCGTCCTCGGTCAGCTCGCGTACCGAGCGGTGCCAGCCGGCCCGCTCGCGCAGCCGGAAGGCGAGCCCGGCCAGCGCGTCGGCCCGCCGGCGGCTCTGCTGGGCGGCCTCGCGGCGCTCCTCGTACAGGGCGGTGGCGGCGACCCGCTCGGCCTCGGCCTCGGCGTGCTCGGCGCGGGCGGTGGCCAGCTGGGCGACCGCCAGTTCGGCCTGCTCGGCGGCGGCCGCCCCGGCCTCGGCCAGTTCGGCCAGCGTGCCGGGCGGGCAGCTGGCCTGCCAGGAGGCCAGCCGGGCGGCCAGCGCCCGGTCGCCGCCGAGCCGGGCGGCCAGCTCGCGAATGTGCTCCTCGCGGGCGCCGGCCCGCTCGCGCAGCTCGCGGCGCTCCTGGTCGGCGGCGCTCTCGTCGTGCATGGCCGGGTTCGGCGGCACCAGGAAGAAGGCCGGCTCCTCGGTGATCGGAGCCACCAGCGCGGCCGCGGTGCCGACCGCGACGGTGGAGCGCGGCAGCAGGGCGGCGCCGCGCAGCGCCTCCTCGGCCCGGGCCAGCGAGGACGGGTCGGTGACCACCACGCCGTCCACCAGTTCGGGGCGGGCGGCCAGGATCCGCTCGTGGTCCAGCGGGTCCACCGACTGGGCCAGATAGCGCCAGCCCGGCAGTGCGGGCACCCCGTGCTCGCCGAGGAACTCCACGGTGGCCAGCACGTCCGGGCCGGGCGGCAGCAGGCCGCCGTCGCCGAGCGCGGCCAGGATCCGGGAGTCGTCGGCGGCCGCGGTGCGCAGCCCGAACAGGGTGCGCTCGGCGGTGCCGACCGCGGTGTCGAGCAGTTCGGCCAAGTCCTCGGCGGCCCGGTCCAGCACGTCGGGGGTGAGCCGGTCGCCGGCCTGGTCGTCCTCGTGGAACGGGGCCAGGCCCAGCAGCTCGGCCAGCCGCGGCTCACCGGCCAGCTGCACCGCGGTGCGCCGCTCGGCGGCCAGCGCGCGCTGGGCGGCGCCGCGGGCGTCGGCGGCGCGGGCGGCGGCCAGCTCGGCCCGGCCCTCGGCGGCGGCGGCCTCCCGGGTACGGGCGGTGGCCTGCTCGGCGGCGGTGCGGGCCTGCTCCAGGCCGGCGGTGGCGCTCTGCTCGTGGTCGGCGGCGTGCAGCGCGGCCCGGGCCGGGTCCACGTCCTCCGCCGGGTCGATCCAGCCTGCCGTGACCGCGGCCTGCAGCTCCTGCTCGACCTCGGCCAGGCGCTGGCGCAGGTGGTCGGCGTCGGAGCGGGCCTTCTGCCCGGCAGTGGCGGCGGCCAGCCCGTCGGCCTGGGCGCGGGCGCCGTCGGCCTGGATCTCGGCGGCCCGGGCCTCCTCGGTCTCGGCCCGCTCCTCGGCGGTGGCGGCGGCGGCCTCCAGCGCGTGGGCCAGGGCGCCGGCCGCCTGGGCCCGCGCCGCCAGCGCGGGCGCGGCGTCCAGCTCGGCCTCGCGGATCGCGGCGGCGACCCGGGCCGCCCGGTCGGCGGCGGCCCGGTGGCGCAGCGCCGCCTCGGCGGCCTGCCAGGCGGCGTAGAGGGTGCGGGCGTCCAGCAGTTCACGGCGCAGGCCGGCCGCCTCGGCGGTGGCCGCGGCGAGCGAGAGGGTGGCGTGACGGTGGGTCAGCTCGGCGGTGATCAGCGAGTGGCGGGTCCGGTCGGCCTCGGCGGCGGTCACCGCGCCGGCCGCGGCGGCCACCTCGATCGCCAGGTCCTGGGCGCGCTCGCGCTCGGCGCGGGCCCGGGCGGTCAGCGCCTGGGCGAGCCGGCGGGTGCGGCGCTCGGCGGTGCGGTGCGCCTCGCGGACCGCCTCGCGCGCCGCGGTCGCCGCCACGATCCGCTCCAGCAGCTCCACCGAGCCGGCCGTGAAGTCCCGCTCGGCGACCAGCTCGGCGCGCCGGCCGAGCTTGGCGGCGAAGCCGTGCACCAGGTCGGCCAGGCCGTCGGTGTCCCGGGTGTCGGTGACCGCGCGCAGCAGCAGGTCGGTGAAGTCGGCGTCGTGCTTGACCGCGAAGAGCCCGGCCGCCTCGCCCTCGTCGGCGTTCATCTCGCGCTGGTAGCGGAAGAGCTCCGGGTCCAGCCCGAGCTCGCCCAGGTGCTCGGTCCACCGGTCGTGGCCGTCCTCGAAGGTGAGGTCGAGGTAGGGGTAGGCCTTGGCGGCCTCGGTCAGCGCGTCCCGGAACCCCTTCATGGTGCGCCGGCGGCCGCGCGGGCGGGCGCCCGGGTCGCCGAGGGCGGCCCGCTCGGCGACCGGCAGCGAGTCCAGGGTCAGGCCGGGGCCGGGCCGGAAGGAGTACCAGGTCTCGGCGAACTTGCGCGGGTCGGAGGAGACCTGGCGGCCGCGCCACTCGCTGACCTTGCCGACCACGATCAGCTCGCCGGTGACGGTGTGCTGCCACTCCAGCGCCACGTGGCCGCAGTCGTCGGCCAGCAGGAACTTGCGCAGCACGCCGGAGCTGGCACCGCCCAGGGTGTTGCGGTGGCCGGGCAGCATCACCGAGAAGATCAGCTTGAGCAGCACCGACTTGCCGCCGCCGTTCTCCAGGAAGAGCACGCCGGCCGGCGCCGGGCGGCGCTGCGGGCCCTGCGGCTCGTCCCCGAACATGCCCAGCTGGCGCGGCGCCGGGTTGGCCACCGGCTCGCCGACTCCGCGCAGGTCCAGCACGGTGTCGGCGTAGCGGGCGCCGGCCGGGCCGATGGAGTAGAGGCGGACCCGGTTGAGCTCGTACATATCGGCCAATCGTAGGAAAAGGAATGTCCGCTGGGGGGTCGTCAGAGGGCGTGGAACGGCAGGCCGGCGTCGGCCACCAGTTCCTCGCTGTGGTCGGCGGGCAGCAGCGTGGCGGAGCCGTCGGTGACCGGCACCACGCCGAGCTCCAGCAGCTCGGCCATCGCCGCGCCGCCGGCCAGGTCGCGGACCTGCAGCTGGTAGCGGGCGGTGGTGCGGTAGGTGCCGCCGGCGTCGTCCGCGGTCTTCTGCAGGAAGCCGGACTCGACCAGGAAGGCGACCGCCTTGCCGGTGATGCCGATGGTGGAGCCGGCCAGCCGGCGGGCGTCCTTGGTCGCGCCGGTGGTGGAGCGGCGGGCCCAGACCCGCCAGGCGGCCTCCAGCCCGGGTGCGTCGCTGGCCGGGTCGGTGTTCTCGCCGGCCTGCTCGGCCTGCTCCTCCAGCCGGCGGCAGGCCTGGCGGACGAAGGCGTCCACCCCGTTGACGGTGATCCGGCCCAGGTAGCCGTCGTCGGCCAGGTCCTCGGGGCGCGGGAAGGCGAGCGCGGCCACCGCCAGGTGGGCCAGGCCGTGCAGGAACCGGTCGGTGGTCTCGGAGGCGGCCCGGCGCGAGTAGTCGCCCATCCGCACGGCGAAGACCGAGTCCTCCCCGGCGGCCAGCGCCAGGCCGGCCCGCGGCGAGACCTCCAGCACCACCAGGCCCAGGCCGGTGGCGACCGCGTCGGCCAGGCGGGCGAACGGCGGGTCCTCGCGGTAGCGGCGGACCAGCTCGGTGTACTCGCTGTCGCGGGCCGGCAGCAGTCTGGCCTGCAGGCCGAAGGAGACCAGACGGGAGGCGTCGGCCACGTCACTGGGCGTCAGCGCGGCGGCGGGGGCGCCGTCCTGGGGGCTGGTCATCGGTGCTGCTCCTAGCTGGTGGTTCGTCACTACTGCGCGTCCTGCCGGTCGGCCGCCATGCCCGCCGCGTCCAGCAGGGCGCTGCCGACGATCAGGTCGGCGCCGCCGAACTCCGGGTCGGTCAGCTGGGTGCCGTCGTCCACCGCGAACAGCAGCCGCTGCTCGCCCTGGCGGTAGGCGGTGCCGACCGGCGGGCTGGCCGCGTGCACGGAGAGCAGGGCGACCAGGTAGGGCAGCTCCGGGTCCTGCCGGCGGGCCTCGGCGAGCAGGCCGGAGAGCCGGCGCGGCGCGTCCGGCGGCAGGTCGAGCAGCTGCAGCGCCGCCTCCAGCTGGGCCTCGGAGAACCGGCTGTCGTCCGGGGTGGCGACCAGGTCCGGGTCGGGCAGCTCGGCGCCCAGGTGCTCGCGCTCCACCGGCGGGGTGAGCAGCAGCTCGACCAGGTCGGTGATCCGCACCGCGGTGGGGGTGCGCAGGCCGGCGCCGCGGGCGAAGAAGGCGTCGGTCGGGCGGACCGCCTGCTCCACCGGCAGCCGCAGCACGGGGGCCAGCAGCTGCCCGTACAGGTCGAGGCCGGCCCGGGCGGCAGGTGCGGCGAAGGCCTGGCGGTCCTGCTCGGCGCGGAACAGCGGGCCCGCCTCCAGCAGCCGGGTCTGCAGCTGGGTGTGCCGGCGGATGCAGTCCTTGACAATGTCCACCAGCTCGGCGGCCTGGCGCTTGTGGTCGGCGCCCTCGGCCTCGTCGCGGATCTTGCGGATGTTGGTGAGGATCGCGTTCTCGTGCCGGTAGCGGTCGGCGATGTGCTCCAGCGCCTCGTCGATCAGGTCCGGCACGGCCTGCATCCAGTCCACGGCGCGGACGTTGCGCCTGGTCGCCTCCAGGGCGCGGCGCAGGGTCTCGGCGTACTGGACGGTGCGGTAGCGGGCCTGCTCTGCGGCCAGCTGGGCGTCGGCCAGCCGGCCGCGCTTGATCAGCACCTCCAGCTTGACCTCGGCGGCGATCTGGGCCGAGGTGACGTCGGTGTCCAGCGCGCCGACCAGGACGTTGACCGCCTCGTCGGTGGTGCGCAGGTAGACCCCGCCGTCCGGGCCCGGGACCTCCTCGATCAGCTTGAAGTCGTAGTCGCGGCGCTGGTAGGCGCCGTCGGGGCCGAAGGTGCCGTAGACGGCGCGGAAGCCGCGGTCCACGCTGCCGACGTTGATCAGCGACTCGAGCACCCAGCGGGCCACCCGCTGGTGCTCGGCGACCGGGCGGGCGGGGTGCTGGGCGGCGACCCGCGGCAGCAGGCGGCCCAGCACTATCTCCCGGTCGGCACCGGTGTCGAAGTCCATGTGCAGGGTGACCAGGTCGATCGCGGCCAGGCCGACCTCGGCCATCGCGTAGCCGCCGTACTCCCCGGCCAGGTTGACCTTGCGGTTGTCCAGGTCGTGCAGCGGGGCGGTGCAGGCCAGCGCCTTCAGCCGGCGGGCCAGGCCCTCGTCGGCGGCCGGCCCGGGGGCCGGGCGGGCGGCGGCGGGCGCGGGGCCGCTGGCGGTGGTTGCCGGGTCGGCCGCCTGCCGGGGCGTGGCGGGCCCGAGCTCGGGCTCGGCGGGCTGGGCGGCGATGACGGTCACGGGGGTAAAGCGTAGGGCCCCGTGCCGACAGGTCCGAAACGCTCCCTCTCGTCCTGCTTCGTCCAGGGCCTCGAAGGAGAGTTGAACACGTTCAAAATTGTCACTAGGGTGACCGCCATGACAGCAATCGATGCGGTGCGCGAACTGCGCCAGGTGCGGCGCCTGCTCTGGATCTTCGTGGTGTGCCTGGCGCTGAGCGGGCTGACCGCGTTCCCGCTGCAGACCGAGACCCGACTGCTGGTCGAGCTGGTGCACCGGGTGCCGGCGCCGGGCACCCTGGTCGACTGGCTGGAACGGGTTCACGCCGGGCTGGTCGAGACGGACGCCCGGTACCCGTTCCTGGCCTACGGGACGGACTGGCTGGCCTTCGCGCACCTGGTGATCGCCGGGGCGTTCTGGGGGCCGCTGCGCGATCCGGTGCGCAACGTGTTCGTGGTGCGGTGGGCGCTCGGGGCGTGCGCGGCGATCGTGCCGCTGGCGCTGATCTGCGGGCCGCTGCGCGGGATACCGGTGTACTGGCGGTTTGTCGACATGTCGTTCGGGGTGGTCGGGGCGGTGCCGCTGCTGCTGGTGCTGCGCGGGATCCGGCGCCTGGAAACCGCCGCCTGACGGAGCGCCGGAAGTCGGTGGGCCAAGGGGGTGGCCGCGGCGGACCGGGTCCGGGGCGAAGCCCTACGATCGCCTCGACACCCGCAGCAGCTCCTGGGAGGCAGTCGGCCGTGACCGGTGCGGTGATCGATCTCAACGCGGACCTCGGCGAGGGGTTCGGACGCTGGACCCTGACCGACGACGAAGCCCTGCTCTCCGTGGTCACCAGCGCCAACGTGGCCTGCGGATTCCACGCCGGCGACCCCTCCACCATGCGCCGGGTCTGCGCGCTGGCCGCCGAGCGCGGTGTGCGGATCGGCGCCCAGGTCTCCTACCGCGACCTGGCCGGCTTCGGCCGCCGCGCGATGGAGGTGCCGCCGGACGAACTCGCCGACGAGATCGCCTACCAGATCGGCGCACTGCAGGTGTTCGCCCGGGCGGCCGGCTCCCGGGTCAGCTACGTCAAGCCGCACGGGGCGCTGTACAACCGGGTGGTGGCCGACAGCGAGCAGGCGGAGGCGGTGGTGGCCGGGGTGCTGCGGGCCGGTGCTGTCTGCGACGGCCCGCTGCCGGTGCTCGGCCTGCCCGGCTCCCGGCTGCTGGAGGTCGCCGAGGGCGTCGGACTGCCGGTGGTGACCGAGGCCTTCGCCGACCGCGCCTACACCCGGGCCGGCACCCTGGTCCCGCGCCGCGAGCCGGACGCCGTGCTGCACGACCCCGAGGCGGTGATCGCCCGCGCGGTGGGGATGGCCCGGGACGGGCTGGTCACCGCGGTCGGCGGCGAACCGGTGGCGATCGACGCCCGCTCGCTCTGCGTGCACGGGGACACTCCGGGGGCGGCGCAGCTGGCCTGGCGGGTGCGCGGGGCGCTGGCCTCCGCGGGGATCCGGGTGGAGGCGTTCACCTGATGGTGACGGTTCGCCGGGTGGGGGAGGCCGGGCTGCTGCTGGAGGCGGCGGACCCGGCGGCGCTGTACCGGCGGCTGCTGGCCGAGCGGGCGACCGGGGCGCTGGGCGAGGTGGCGGAGATCGTGCCCGCGGCGCGCACCGTGCTGCTGGACGGGGTGGCGGACCCGGGGCGGGTGGCGCGGCTGGTCGCCGCCTGGACGGTGACCGCGGCGGCGCTCGCCGACGGGCCGCTGGTGGAGCTGCCCGTGGTGTACGACGGCGCGGACCTGGCCGAGGTGGCCGGGCACTGGGGCGTCTCGGTGGCGCGGGCGGTCGAGTTGCACAGCGGGATCGAGTACCGGGTGGCGTTCTGCGGCTTCCTGCCCGGGTTCGGGTACCTGACGGGCCTTCCGGAGCAACTGCACGTCCCGCGCCGGGCCACCCCGCGACCCGCGGTGCCGGCCGGGTCGGTCGCGGTGGCGGGGCCCTACACCGGGGTGTACCCGCGCTCCTCGCCCGGGGGCTGGCAGTTGCTCGGCCGGACACCGGCGGTGCTGTGGGACGCGGACCGCGACCCGGCGGCCCTGCTGGCGCCGGGGACCAGGGTGCGATTCGTGGAGGTGGCGTGAGTACCGCTGCGGCGCTGGTGGTGGTGCGGCCCGGGCCGCTGACGACCGTTCAGGACCTGGGGCGGGTCGGGGTGGCGCACCTCGGGGTGCCCAGGGCCGGGGCGCTGGACCCGCCCGCGCACCGGGCCGCCAACCGGCTGGTGGGGAACGCGGCCGGCGCCGCGACCCTGGAGACCACGCTCGGCGGGATCACCGTGCGGGCCGAGGGCGGCCCGGTGCTGGCCGCCGTCACCGGGGCCCCGTGCGCCGTCCGGCTGGACGGCCGGCCCGCCGCGTGGGGGCGGGCGGTACTGGTCCCGGCGGGCTCGGCGCTGGAGGTCGGGCCGGCCGAGGCCGGGGTACGGGCCTACCTCGCGGTGCGGGGCGGGATCGCGGTGCCGCCGGTGCTGGGCAGCCGCTCGGCGGACCTGCTGGCCGGGCTCGGGCCGGCCCCGCTGCGGGCCGGGGACCGGCTGCCGGTCGGGGCGGAGCACGGGGCCCCGGCCGCGGAGCTGGCCCCGCTGGCCGCGCCGCCCGCCGAGCTGGTCCTGCGGCTGCGCCCGGGCCCGCGGGCGGACTGGTTCGCGCCGGACACCTTCGCGCTGCTCCCCCGCCACCGGTACCGGGTGGCCGCCGCGAGCAACCGGATCGCACTGCGCACCGAGGGCCCGGCCCTGACCCGCGCGGTGCCGGGCGAGCTGGAGAGCGAGGGCATGGTGCTGGGCGCGGTCCAGGTGCCGCCGGACGGGCGGCCAGTGCTCTTCCTGGCGGACCACCCCACCACAGGGGGCTACCCGGTGATCGGGGTGGTGCCGGCCGCCGACCTCCCCGCGGCCGCCCAGGCCCGCCCGGGCACCCCGGTGCGCTTCAGCCCCCTGCGCGCTTGACCTTCCCCCCACCGCAACGTCCACCCTGGGCCGGTGTCCGTACCGACCCTCACCATCAGCGCCTTCGCCCACGCGGCCGGCCTCTCCCCCAAGGCGCTGCGCCACTACGACGAGCTCGGCCTGCTCCGCCCCGCCCGGGTGGACCCCTGCACCGGCTACCGCTACTACGAGGCCGGCCAACTGCCCCGTGCCCGCCTGGTGGCCCACCTGCGCCGCATCGGGGTACCGCTCGCCACGATCCGTCAGCTCACCGAGGTGACCCCCGCTCAGGCCGCCGAGCAGCTCGCCGCCTACTGGGACCGGGTGCTCGCCGAGACCGCGGAGCGCCAGCAGCTGGTCGAGCACCTGATCGAGCAGCTCGCTCCGGGCGCCGGGACCGCCTGCCTGAGGCTGCGCTGCGCCGCCCGCACCGACCCGGGGCGGGTCCGGGGCCGCAACGAGGACCTCGCCTACGCGGACCCCGCCCTGCTCGCCGTGGCCGACGGCTTCGGCGGCAGCGGGCGCGGCGCCGCGGCGATCGAGGCGCTGCGCCGGTTCGACGCGACCGCCGCCGGCCCGCCCGACCTGCTCAACCTGCTCGCCGGGGCGGTCCGCGGCGAGCAGCAGGCCGGGCCCGGCGGCAGCACCCTGACCGCGCTGCTGCTCACCGGAAACCAGTTGGCCCTGGTGCACATCGGCGACTCCCGCGCCTACCTGCTGCGCGGCGGGACGCTGTTCCAGATCACCCACGACCACACCCTCGTCCAGTCCATGATCGACGCGGGCACCCTCACCCCCGCCGAGGCCGCCTCGCACCCGCAGCGCTCGCTGCTGCTCCGGGCCCTGGTCGGCGCACCGGACGTCGACCGGCCCGACTTCTCGCTCCATGAAGCCAGACTCGGTGACCGGTACCTGCTCTGCTCGGACGGCCTGACCAACTCCGTCGACGAGGACCGGCTGCGCACTGTGCTCAGCACCGTCACGGCGCCCGAGCAGGCGGTGCACCAGCTGGTCGCGCTGGCCAACGGGGCCGGCGGGGCGGACAACATCGCCTGCGCGGTGGCGGACGTGGTCCGTGCGGACTGACCGCCGCTGGCTGCTCGACCCGGCCCCGCTGCGCGCCGACCGCGGATTCGCGCGGTTCTGGGCCACCTCACTGGTGACGGCGCTGGCCGGACAGCTCACTGCCGTCGCCGTCCCGCTGCAGTTGTACGGGCTGACCCACGACTCCACCTGGGTGGGCGCCGCCGCCCTCGCGGGGCTGGCCCCGATGGTCCTGGGCGCGCTCTGGGGCGGCGCGCTGGCGGACGCCGCGGACCGGCGCCGGCTGCTGCTGCGCGGCAGCGCCGGGCTGGCTGCGGTGTCGGCGCTGCTCGCGGCGCAGGCCGCGCCCGCGCCAGGGCCCGGGGTCTGCGCGCTCGCCGTGCTGCTCGCCCTGGTCACCGTGCAGCAGGCGCTGTTCGGGATGGTCTCCGGGGTCCGGGGCGCGGTGGTCCCCTGCCTGGTGGCCGCCGACCGGCTGCCGGCCGCGAACGCACTGATGGCGCTGGCCGGCTGGTCCGGCGGGATCGGCGGACCGCTCCTCGCCGGGGTGCTCGCGGCCACCGTCGGGCTGACCCCGCTCTACCTGCTGGACGCGCTCGCGCTGACCGCCGCGCTGCTCCCGCTGCGCGGCCTGCCCAGGCTCCCGGCTCCGGCCGGCGGGCCCGCCCAGGCCGGGCTGCGCGCGATCGGGGCCGGGCTGCGGACGCTGACCGGTCATCAGGTGCTGCGCACGGCCTACCTGGCGGACGCGGTCGCGATGGTCTTCGGGATGCCGGCGGCGCTCTTCCCGCAGCTGGCCCAGGAGCGGTTCGGGCCGGCCTCGATCGGGGTGCTGAGCGCGGCGATGGCGGGCGGGGTGGTGGCCGGGAACCTGCTGTCGGGGCCGGCCGCGCGGGTGCGGCGGTACGGGGTGGCGATCACCGTGGCGGTGTGCGGCTGGGGGTTCGCGGTGGCCGGCTTCGGGCTGGCGGGCCGGCTCTGGGTGGCCGCCGGGTGGCTGGCGCTGAGCGGCCTGGCGCTGGCCGGGCTCAGCCTGTTCCGCAAGACCCTGATGCAGCGGGCCGCCCCGGACGCGATGCGCGGGCGGTTGCAGGGCGCGGACACCGTGATCGCCGCCGGCGGCCCCCGCCTCGCGGGCCTGCTGCACGGGCTGGCGGGCGCCGCCTGGGGCACCGGCTGGGCCATCACCGGCGGCGGCATCCTGGTGATCCTCACCATGCTCGCCACCGCCCGCGGCTTCCGCCCCACACCCCCGTAGTGCACCGCTGGTGTCCCAGGAGGTCCACCGGACCAGCGGGCCCCGCCGAGGCGGGTAGCCCTAGGAGCGTTCGCGGGAGGTGAGGCGGCCGCGGACTGCTGCGTGGACCTCGGCCTCTTCGGCGGGGTCGGCGGCCAGGCGGCGCAGGCGTTCCAGGACCCGGGCGTCGCCGGTGGTGACCACATGGCGGGCCGCCAGTTCCCTGGTGGCCTCCTCGCAGTCCCACAGGCACTCCACCGCGGGGCCGCAGGCGAAGTAGCGGTCGGTCCGGGCCAGCGCCTGGGCGGCGCGGCCGCGCAGGTCGGAGGAGGCCGCCTCGCCGTAGACGTGGCGCAGGGTCGGCACGGCGTCCGCGGCGGCCAGCCGCCCCGCACCGTCGACCAGGGTCGCCAGGCCCGCCCCGCGGACCCCGTGCTCGAGCACCCAGCGGCGCAGGCCGGCCACCACGGCGGGCGCGTCGATCGGCTCGCCGATGTCGGCCAGCAGCAGCACCGCCGCCTCGCCGAGTGCGCTGTCGGCGCCGCCGGTGGCGGGGTCGGCCCAGCGGCGGGCGCTGGCCAGTGCCCGGGGGCCGCGCATCCGGGGCAGGGTCTCGAGGGCGGCACGCACCACCCGCGCGTCCGCGTGGCCGGCGGCGGTCTCGATCAGCTCGGGCAGCGCCGGGTCGTCCAGGTCCACCAGGTGGCGCAGTGCGGCCCGGCGGGCGCCCTCGCCGCCCTCGCGGGCCGCGGTGATCAGGGTCTCCCGGTCCTCGGGGCGGGCCACCGAGGTGAGACAGCGCGCCGCGGCGGCCGCCCGGCGGTCCACCGCGCCGGGCTGCAGCGGGTCGTCCGCCACCTGGTCGGCCCAGGCCAGCACGTCGGCCACGCTCCAACCGGGCATCACGGCGCCACGGTCGAACTGGCGCTGCCACAGGTCGAACGGCGACTGCTCGCCGGCCGCGGCCACCCTGGGGTGGTGCGCCGCCCACAGCCGCCAGGGCTTGGGCTCGTACGCGGCGCGCAGGGCGGCCCGCAGGCTCGCCTCGCCCTCGGGGGTCTCGGGGAACCGGGCCAGCACGGCGGGGGCCAGCGCGAGCAGCGCGGCGTCCTCGTCGCGCAGCGCCAGCTCGTCCAGCGCCCAGGCCCAGTTGGACCCGGTGGCCACGTACTGGCGCAGCAGCAGCAGCGCGTCCCGCCGGCCGTAGCCGGCCAGGTGGCCGAGCACGGACAGGGCCAGGCCGGTGCGGTGCTCGTCGTCGTCCAGCAGGTCGTCGGGGTGCGCGAGGTGCTGCTCGATGCCGCCGAGCGGAGCTTCCAGGTCCATGTAGACCCGGGCGTAGTAGAGGGAGCGGTTCTCCACCTGCCAGTCACAGCGCGGGTCGCTGGTGACGCACTCCTCCAGGGCGGCGACAGCCTCGTCACGGTCCGCAGCGAGCGCATGCAGCTGCCCGTCGCCACGTCCTCTTTGCAGAAGGCCGAGGAGGCTGGCACTGGGGGCTATCACGGGCTCGAACATGAGGTCAGCATCCGTTGCGGCGGTCGTCGTGGCAACGGGATTTCCGTCGCCGGGGGCTGATGGACAAGGTGCGGTTGGCGCCCGGGCGCCGGAATCACCGTAGGTTACCGCCTGCACCGTCGAGAAGCACACAAAATGCGGACAGTCCGACTGGAACGCCTCCGCAACCCATCGGATCCGCAGTTGAACGGCCTTCCTGGCATATGCCCGAAGAATGTTCCACGGACATCTGCGGTTCCCCTGCCGCGCGCCGGTGCGTTGTGGGACAGTCGGTCAATGAGCCTCCCGCCCCTTGTGGCCCCCACGGCCCGCGTGGCGGCGCCGGACACCGCGACCGTCGAGTGGGACCTGGTCGAGGATGCCGTGCGCTGGCCGCCCGAGGCGTACCGCGTGCTGGCCCGCGACCCGCGGCTCGGGCCGCTGACCCTCGACCAGCTCCCCTCCCAGCTGCTCGCCGGGGACCGCCCGCTGCTGTGCCGGATGGTCACCGCGGCACTGGTGCACGGCCGCCCGCTGGACGGCGTGGTCAGGCTGGACCACCGGCCGGCCCCGGCCGCCGCGGTGCGCTGCACCGGCCGGCCGCGGCTCGGGCCGGACGGACAGGTGGTCTCGCTGCGGATGGAGATCACCCTGGTCCGCTGAGCCCCACCAGGCGCACGTGTCTCTCCGGCCCCGCACGAATGCTTGCCGTGCGGCGCACATATGCTTCGTGCCGCAGTGTCGGCACAGGGCGGACCTGCACCATACGGAGGACCGTTCGATGGAAAGCCAGATTCTGCACAAGGCCGCGTTCCTGCTGCACGAGTGCCACGAGCCCGAGCAGGTTGTGGTGGAGCGCCTGAAGGAGTACTTCCCGGCGCTCTCCCTGGTCGAGCGCGAGCGCTACGTCCAGGAGGCCTGGGACCAGGTGCACACCGCGAACGTCGACAACCTCTGAGCCCTCGGACGGCTCCTACTGCGCAGGGCGGCGGGCCGACGGCACCGCCGCCCTGATTCGTTCCCGCAGCTCGCCCACCGCGGGCAGCGACTGGTACCGGTCGCTGAGCCGGTACATCTTCTCCAGCCGGTCCCAGGTGCGGAGCGAGGAGATCGCGTCGATCTTCTCCAGCACCAGCTCCACCTGGGCCTGCGCCGCCTCCGGCTGGCCGGCGATCCAGTGCACCGAGGCGAGTGTCACGTGGTCCAGCGCGCCGGACCGCTCGTTGCCCTGCTCGACCCGCAGCCGCATCGAGGTCAGCACGTGGCGCTCGGCCCGCTCGGCGGCGCCCGGGTCGTGCTCGGCCAGGGTCCGGTAGACCAGCGAGGACATCCCGTTCAGCTCGACCTCGTTGAAGGTGCGCGACCAGGCCGGCTGCGGCTCGTCCCGGTCCTTGGCGTAGCAGTCCTCGGCCTCGCCGAGCAGCCGGTGCACCTCGCGGGTGTTGCCCAGGGTGGCCTGTGCCCAGGCCTCCACCGCGTTGAGCATGGCGCGGGTGCGCGGCGCCATGCCCGGCCCGGCGCCGGCCCGGGCCAGCTTCATCAGGTCCAAGGCCTCGCCGCCGCGCCCGTGGTGCAGCAGCTGGCGGGCGCAGCGCGAAACCGACTCGCCGGCCCGCTCCCGGTCGCCGGCCTCCTTGGCGGCCTGCGCGGAGATCACGAAGTAGCGCTGGGCGGCGGCCTCCAGGCCCACGTCGTGCGACATCCACCCGGCCAGGGAGGCCAGGTTGGACGCCACCAGCCAGAGCCGGCGGGCCAGCTCGGGCGGGTGAGGGTGAGTCAGCAGACCGCCCACCTCGTTCAGTTGGCCGATCACGGCCTTGCGCTGCAGACCGCCGCCGCGCGAGGCGTCCCAGGAGCGGAAGACCTCGAAGGCCAGCTCCAGCGACTCCACCTCCTGGGCGCCGACCGGCCCGGGCTCGTAGACGTCGAGCAGCGGAGCACCGGCGGCACCGCCGACCATGCTGCGCGGGGCCCGGGCGGCGACCCGGGCCACGGTCTCGCCGCTGAGCCAGGCGTAGAGGGAGTCGGGGACGGCCTCGGGGCCCGGCAGCGCCGAACCGCGATCGTGCTGGCTGCCCGTCTGTCCGCGTCGGTTGAGCATGAGATCCATTCCCGTGAACTCGGTGAGGATCTGAGCCGTCCGCTCCGGCCGACCGGCCTCGCCGCAGTGCGCCGGGGCCGCGCCCAACTGCCGGTGCCGCACCAGCCCGAGGTCCTCGATGGACACGACTCGGCCGAGCCGCTCGGTGAACACGGCAGCCAGCACCCGGGGCACCGGATCGCGCGGGATCTCCCCCTGCTCGATCCACCGCCGCACCCGAGAGGTGTCGGTGGCCAGCTGCTGCTGGCCCATCGCGGCACCGCGCCGGTTGACCAGCCTGGCCAGTTCGCCCTTGGACCAACCGGTCAGTCCGAACAGGTCGGCGAGTCGGGTGTTGGGTTCCCTGCTCACGTCAAGCCCCCAGGTGCATCGGCTGGGTTCGAGCCTAACGGGGTGTCATGTGCCACGCGAGCATTCGCCAGGGTCCGCCAGGGGGCGCCATGTCGATAGCCAGTGGCAGCCGGGTGTCAGGTAGAGATGCGCCACCTCACCCCGGGCCGAAAGGCCCGGGATTGCGGGCCCCGGAGCGATCCGGGGGCTGCCCGCGGCCGCCTCGGCGGCTTTGCGGAGGGGGTGGCGCGGACGGGTGGCGCGCCTGGCGCCGAGCCCGGCCGACCGGATCGACCAGCGCATTCCCCAGGGTGCGCGGACGGACCGAACGGCCGGGTCCGGCGCTCGGCGCACCGCCCGGGCCGGCCGGTCCGCCCGCCCCACCCGCAGGCGGACCCGCGCCGGAACCGAGGCACCAACGGAGCACCAGTGTGCCGGAGCCTGCCCCCGCTGCTCCCGGCGCACGCACAGGACTGATCAAGTCAGGGCCGCCGCCTTGGCTCGCATATGCCGTCGGCAAGGAAGGGAATCCCTCCTCCTCATGTACTCCTCAGCGACTTCCCCCACCGCGCCCCGCACCGGCACCGCCCAGCGCCCGCCGGCCCCGGTGGCGGTCCGCCGGCCCGTGGCGAAGCCCGCCGTCCCCGCCCGCCCCGCCGGGCGCATCGAGGCACCCGGGTTCGTCCCGCGCGCCGGTGAGCGCCTGCTGCGACCCCGCGTGCCCCAGCCCGCCACCGGCTACGGCAGCTCCCCCGCCGGGGTGGCCGGCAACTGGGGCAAGGTGGACAACGCCGCGCTGGCCACCCCGGCCGTGAAGGCGGCGCTGGCCCAGATCACCCGGATATGTCCCGCGTTCTCGCCGCGCCAGGTGCTCCGCCAGGAGGGCGCGCACATCCTTGTCACCGGCCTGATCGGCCGCACCGCGGTGGTCGCCAAGTGCCTCAACCCGCAGGCCGTGCAGGCCGACCGGCGGGGCCTCCTGGTGGACCGGTTCCGCCGCGAGGTGGCCGTCTACCGGGCCTTCGTCCGCCACCGCCCGCCGGTCCGGATGCCCCGCCTGGTCGCGGCCGACCACGACCGCTGCGTCCTGGTGATGGAGCGGATCCCCGGCCGCCCGGCGGCGATCGAGCGCCACCCGGCCAACGCCCCGACCCCCGGCGAGGTGCGCGCGATCCTCGGCGCGGTGCGCGGCCTGAACCTGTGGTGCCCGCCGACCGACGTGTTCCAGCAGCCGCTGGACTACCAGTTCGAGATCGGCCGCTACCACTCGGTCGGCCAGCTCACCGACCGGGACGCGAGCGACCTGCGGCAGCTGATGCACGGCCTGGGGCACACCAACTGGCAGCTCAACCACGGGGACGCACTGCTCACCAACGTGATGCTGGCGCCCTCGGGGCCGGTGCTGCTGGACTGGGAGCAGACCGGCTGGTACCTGCCCGGGTACGACCTGGCGGTGCTGTGGAGCGTGCTCTCCGGGGACACCGCGGCCCGTCGGCAGATCAGCCAGCTGGCCCAGGCCGGCGGCACGCTGGCCCGGGACTCCTTCCTGGTCAACCTGGTCCTGGTGCTGATGCGCGAGCTGCGGATCCACGACGTGCCGGGCGCGGGCGAGGAGGCCCGGCTGATGATCCGTCGGCTGTACGAGGACGCGGCGCTGGCCCGGCGCGCCGTCCGGGCCGCGGTCGGCACCCGCTGACCGCCGCCGGGGCTACCGCCCGCGCGGCTTCGGGGCCCGGGCCAGTGCGGTCCGGCCGGCCCGGTCCAGCACCGCGCGGGCGGGCCGGCCGTGCGGGCGGGCGCTGAGCACGTCGCGCAGCTGACGCTCCAACGGGTGACGCCGGCTCAGCCCCGCCCCACCGGCCAGCTCCACCGCGGCCCGGACGGCGTCCAGCACCGCTCTGGCGGCCAGCAGCTGCACCGGGCCGCTGCGCCGCACCGCCTCCGCCTCGCCCGCGTCGATCCGCCCGGCCAGGCCCAGCAGCAACTCCTCCGCCCCGACCAGCGCGCACTCCAGTTCGCCGACCGCGACCGGGTCGACCGGGCCGGGGCGGGCCACCAGCCAGTCCCGCGCGGCCCGGCCCACCCCGAGCTGCACGGCGGCCAGCGCCAGGTCCCGCCAGGCGGCGTCCAGCGCCTCGGCCGGCTCCGGCTCGGCGTCCGCCGGGCGCAGTCCGAGCGCCAGCTCCTCGGCGACCCGGGCGCCGGCCAGCACCAGGTCGTGGCCGACACTGGCCCGCAGCCCGAGCTGGTCCCAGACCGGGTCCACCTCGATGCCCTCGCACTCGCCGCGCAGCACGAACACCCCGGTCCTGGGCTGCGGCTCGTCGGTGACCGCACGGACCGCGATCCAGGCCAGCGCCTCGGCGCCGGTGCAGCCGGTCACCCGGCCGGTCAGCCGCCAGCCGGCCGCGTCGCGCGCGGCGACCACCGGGGCGCCGGGCTCACCGCCCACCGTGGTGACCAGGGCCGGCCCGCGCCGGGACTCGGTGAGCAGCCGGCGGTAGAGCGCGGCGGGCCAGCTCCCGGTGCGGTCCTGCTCGGCGTGGCTCAGCAGGGTGAAGGCGGTGAGCAGGGCGACCGAGGCGTCGCCGCGGCCGAGTTCGGCCAGCACCCGGACGGTGTCCAGCAGCGGCGCGCCCGGCCCGCCGTAGCGCCGGCCGACGGTCAGCGTGAGCAGGCCGGCCTCGTGCACCGCCTCGATGCCCTGGTACGGGAAGGTCGCGTCCCGGTCGTGCTCCTCGGCCCGGGCAGCCAGCAGGTCGACCACCCGGGGCAGCACGGCCGCCGGTGGTACGGGAGTTGACAGTGTGTCGGTCATGGCGCTGCCTCCGGAGGCCGACGGGCGGTGCCGCCGGGAAAAGAAAACGTCGGCGCGAAAGCGTCTTGACCCGACGCGGACCCGGGCTGCTCAGCCCTGCTGGAACATCTCGCCGGGCAGCGGCTTGAGCAGCTGGTACAGGTCGTCCGCGATCGGCCGGTCCCAGGACGCGATGGTCACCTGGACCTGGTCACTGCGGTCGAACTGGGCGCAGAACACCCGCCCCTCGGAGACCTTGACCTTCTTCACGATCAGCAGGTCGTCCCGCAGCATCACCGGGAAGTCCTCGGCGGAGACGAACTCCACCGGCTCCTCGACCTCCAGGGCCTGGAGCAGCTGTCTGACCTCGAACGGGACGCCGTCCGGGGTGTCCCGGGCCGGCGAGCCCTCGGGCAGGTTGCCGATGAACATCGCCGGGCCGCGCCCGCCGAACAGGTCGTACCGCAGGAAGATGCCCTGGCAGGAGCCGTCCGGACCGGTCATCACGGCGGCGCCGAACAGGCCGGGCCAGTCACCCGGGTCCATCGCGAGCACGTCGAAGTCCGGTCCCGCTGGGGTGCCGGAACGTCGGCGGAGAAAAGACATGCCGCCATCGTACGTGCCGACCCGGCGCACGCCCGCACGGGGCGGTGGTGTTCAAGCCGCGTTCACAAACGCGCGAGCTCCACGCTCCGAGACGAATGTTGACGCTGAGCAACCGTCCGGGCTACGGTCGCGCTGTACGGCAGCTGCTGTGGACGCGAGTCCACGTGGGGGTGGCCTGCTGTGGCGCATTTGCGTGCGCCCATGTCTCCCTGTGGCACTTCGTGGTTCGGCCGCTGCAAGCTCCGGTACTTCACGGTTCCACCTTTCCCTTTCACCCAAAGCCTGGTTCACGGGTTCCCCGACTCTGTCGCGCCCGTGGACCACGCCCGGGACACCGACGCGTGGGGGCGTTCGGATCCCGGGCACCGGCGGCCTGGGCTTCGGCCCCGCCGCCGCCTCCCGGCGACGGTCGGCTCGCACGGGCCGGTCCGGGGAACCACGGGAGAACAACCCGGTGTCGCGAACCGGGTCAAACGGCAGGCGCCGTGCACGACCGCGTGGGGGCGGTCGGCACGGCGCCTGTCCGTTTCGGGTCTGCCGAGTTCAGTCCAGGTCGAACTCGCCGTCCTGGGCGCCCAGCACGAAGGCCTGCCACTCGTCCTGGGTGAAGACCAGCACCGGGCCGTCCGGGAACCGGCCGTCCCGCATCGCGATGTAGCCGTCCACGAAGGCGATCTGCACGTCGCCGGGCGAGCCGTCCTCCTGCTTGGCCGAGAGCCACTCGGCCCCGGTGGTGTCCAGCTTGGGCTTGCCGGACGGCGGCACGGCAGCCTGGTCGGGGCCTGTCTCGGTTGCCACTGGTGGTGCTCCTCCCGAAGATCCGTCAACTGCCCCAGGTTATCGCCGGGCAGCTGCCCCGGGCTGCGCTTTCGGGTCGATCGCGGGATCCTGCGGCGCGGGCGCGGGACGGCGCGCGCCGGGTTTGCGACAGTGGGCGGGAACCGGCCGAGAGCGGGGAGCAGACATGACACAGATCAGTCCACGCGGCGGCGGCGGAGCGGATGTGATCCCGATCGGGGAGGCGCCGTCGGCGGTCCGGGTACCCAGCCAGGCGCCGGTCCGCTCGGCCGTCCTGGGCCGGGTCGGGGTGGTGCTGGTCTCGCACAGCCGCGAACTGGCCGAGGAGGCGGCCGACCTGGCCCGGGCGATGGCGCTGACCGAGGACCCGGCGCCGGTCGCGGCCACCGGCGGGCAGCCGGGCGACGGGCTGGGCAGCAGCGCGCTGCTGCTGGCGGCGGCGGCCCGGCGGGTGGACCAGGGCCACGGGGTGGCCGTGCTGGCCGACCTCTCGTCAGCCGTGCAGACGGTGCTGGCAGTGCTGGCGGCGGCCGACGAGCACGGGCTGCCGTTCCCGGTGCGGTTCGCCGACGCCCCGCTGGTCGAGGGCGCGGTCGCCGCGGTGGCCACCGCCTCGGCGGGCGGCGACCTGGCGGCGGTGGTCGAGGCGGCCGAGGAGACCTACCGCCAGCGCAAGCTCTGAGCCGCGCCGCGGGGAGCGGCGAGCGGACCCGACCGGTGCCGCCCGGCCCCGACCCGACGGGGCGTCAGCCGGATCCGGAAAGCTGCCGCCCGCCCTCTACACGGAACGTGTCCGGGCGGCTACCATCGGCTCCGCCCGCGGTCCCCGGTACCGGTGGCGGAAGGAGTCTGTGCCGCGATGCGCGTGGTCGTCACCGGCGGAGCCGGATTCGTCGGGGCCCACCTGGTCGCCGCACTGCTCGGCCGCCCGGAGGTCACCGAGGTCCGGGTGGTGGACGACTTCAGCACCGGCCGCAAGACGCACCTGGCCGAGCTGGAGGTGAACCTCTTCGAGGGCTCGGTGCTCGACCCGGCCCTGCTGGACGAGGCGCTGGACGGCGCCCAGGCGGTGGTCCACCTGGCCGCGCGGCCGCCGCGCCGGGCGCTGCGCGGGCCGACGGGCGGGGCGGCTGCGGTCCGGCCCGACCGGCCCGCGGACGTGCCGGCCGACCACCTGGTCAACGCGACCGGCACGCTGCAGGTCCTGGAGGCCGCCCGTCGGGCCGGCCACCTGCCGGTGGTGGCCGCCTCCGCGGTGACCGACGCGGCGCTGGGCCCGGACGCCGAGCGCACCCCGTACGCGGTCGGCGCGCTGGCGGCCGAGGGCTACCTGACGGCCTACCAGCACTGCTACGGGCTGCGGGTGCTGACCCTTCGGCTGCGCGACGTTTTCGGCCCGTTCCAGCCCGCCGGCCCCCGCGGACCGGCCGTGGTGCCCGCCTTCGTCGCGGCCGCGCTGGCCGGCGAGCCGCTGGTGGTGCACGGGGACGGGCGCCAGCGCCGGGACTTCACCTACGTGGGGACGGTGGCGCAGGTGCTGTGCGCGGCGGTGCTGCGCCGCCTGACCGTGCCCGGGCCGGTGGACCTGGCCTGCGGCACCCGGGTCTCGGTGCTGGAGCTGGCCGCCGAACTCGGCCGGGCGCTCGGCCGCCCGCTGCCGCTGGTGCACGCCGAGCCGCAGGCCGAGCGGACGCGGCCGCTGCCGGATCCGGGTCCGCTGCGGGCGCTGCTGCCGGGGCTGCGCCCGGTGCCGCTGCGGGTCGGCCTGGAGCGCACCCTCGCCTGGTCGAGGGCTCGCTGAGCCGGTCGGCGCCGGCGCTCCCGAAAGTGGCGCGACCGTCAGTCCCATCGCGTACAACCATCTGCGGGGCGCGGGAGTCTGCACTGCGTCGAGGGAGTTCACGCCGGGGCAGCCCGGCCTCGCTTGGGGAGCACTGTGCCGCTTTCTCACGCCGGTACGCCGGACCTGACGTCCACCACCGTCCTGCCCGCCCACCTGCCGTCCGTGCCGTCCGCGCTGCCTGCTCCGCCGGGGCCGGCGGCCGGCGAGCCGGCCGGGGACCGGCTGGCCTCCTGGCTGGTCCACACCGGGTGCGCGCTGCCGTTCCTGCGCGCACACGCGGCGCGGCGGCTGACCGTGCTCGCCTACGGGCCGGTCGCCGACCAGCGGGCGTTCGGCGCCCAGCTGGACCGGCTCTGCCAGGTCGCGGTACCGGTCTCGCTGCCGGCCCTGGAGCAGGCACTGACCCGGGAGCAGCCGCTGCCGCCGCGCAGCGTGCTGATCACCTTCGACGACGCGGACCGGACGGTGCTGGAGCACGCGCTGCCCGCGCTGACGGCCCGTGGGCTGCCGGCGGTGGCCTTCGTGGCGACCGAGCTGATAGGCACCGACCGGCCGTCCTGGCGGGACGAGGCGGTGTTCCTGCTGGCGCACGGGGGCTGCGCCCGGGCGCTCTGCGCGGGCGGGGCGGCCGACCGTTTGGCGCAGCTGGCCGCGCTGCCCGACCCGGACCGGCGGCGCAGCCTGCACGAGCTGCGGGTCAGCGCCCGGGCGAGCGCGCCGGCCCGCCCGCGGCTGACGCCGGCCGAGCTGGGCCGGCTGGTGGCGGGCCGGGTGGCGGTGGGCAGCCAGTGCCTGGGCGGTCCGGAGCTGCCGCGGTGCGACGAGGCGACGGTGCGGGCGGAGGTGCAGGGGGCGCACCGGGAGCTCACCGGGTGGCTGGGGGCGGCGCCGACGGCCTTCGCCTACCCCGGCGGCTCCCCCGACCCGCGGACGGCCGGGCTGCTGCGCGAACTGGGCTACCGAACCGCGTTCCTGACCGACCACCGGCTCAGCCCGCGACTGCCGCGCGAGGCCCTGCACATCAGCCGCCTCGCTGCGGATGCCGCTGCGGGCCCGGCGGAGTTCGAGGCGCTGCTGGCGGGCCGGCCCCGCAAACGCTGACCCGGCGGGCGGCGCCCGTGGGCCGCCCGTGGGCCGACCGCGGGTCAGCCCGCCGGCGCCGCAGCGAGCTTGCTCAGGCCACCGGCGCGGCGGTCAGCACGCGGCCCTGCGGGTAGCGGGCGGCCGGGGCGGGCAGCTCGCCCGGACGCCCCGTCAGCAGGACGGTCAGGGTGCCCGACCCGGTGCGGGCCAGCGCCTCGGGGGCGGCGCGGCGCAGGGTCTGGGCCGCCACCGCGTCGGCCGAGCCGAGCAGCACCAGGTCCGTGCCGGCCGGCGGGGCCACCGCCGCCCGGATCCGTTCGGCCACCAGCTCGTAGTGGGTGCAGCCGAGCACCACCGTCCCGACGCCCGCCGGGGTCAGCGCCGCCGCGGCCGCGATCGCCCGCTCCAGCGCCTCCTCGTCCGCGTGCTCGACCGCGTCCGCCAGCCCCGGGCAGGGCACCTCGGTGATCTCCGCGCCGCCGCCGAACTCGGCGATCAGGCCCCGCTGGTAGGCGCTGCCGGTGGTCGCCGGAGTGGCCCAGATCGCCACCCGTCCGCCGGCCCGGGCGGCCGGCTTGATCGCGGGCACCGTCCCGATCACCGGGATGCCCGGCTCCAGCTCGGCCCGCAGCGCGTCCAGGGCGTGCACGGTCGCGGTGTTGCAGGCCACCACCAGCGCGTCCGGCCGGTACTCGGCCGCCGCCCGGGCGCAGGCCAGCGCGTGCTCGGTCAGGTCCGCCGGGGTCCGGGGGCCCCACGGCATGCCCTCGGGATCGCAGGAGATCACCAGGTCGGCATCCGGGCGCAGCTCGCGCAGCGCGGCGGCGGCCGGCAGCAGACCGATTCCGGAGTCCATCAGTGCGATCTTCACAAGGCACGACCCTAACCGATCCGCCCGGCCAGCCCCACGAGGCTGGCCACGCCCGCCGGCCGGGCGGGCCGGCCGACCCGGAGCCGGTGCGCCGCGCCGGGGATTCGCCACGCAGGGGGCCGGGCGGTGCGGCAGACTGCGTGCGTGACGGTGCTGCTGTGGGTGACGGGTCTGTCGCTGCTCTGCTGGCTCTGGCTGGCGCTCGGGCAGGGGTTCTTCTGGCGCACCGACCAGCGGTTGCCGCCGCACCGCCCGGAGCCGGCCCGCTGGCCCGAGGTGGCGGTGGTGGTCCCGGCGCGGGACGAGGCCGAGGTGCTGCCGCTCAGCCTGCCGGGCCTGCTGGCCCAGAAGTACCCGGGCCGGGCCCGGGTGATCCTGGTGGACGACCACAGCTCGGACGGCACCGCGGAGGTGGCCCGCCGCCTCGCGGCCGAGGGCGGACTGCCGCTGACCGTCACCAGCCCGCCGCCACTGCCGGCCGGCTGGACCGGCAAGCTGTGGGCGGTCCGGCACGGGGTCGAACTGGCCGGCCAGGCCGAGCTGCTGCTGCTCACCGACGCCGACATCGCGCACGGCCCGCAGACCCTGGCCGCCCTGGTCGCCGCCGCGGAGGCGGGCGGCCCGCCGGACCGGCTGGTCCTGGTCTCCCAGATGGCCCGGCTGCGCACCGAGTCCGCCTGGGAGCGGCTGATCGTGCCGGCCTTCGTCTACTTCTTCGCCCAGCTCTACCCGTTCCGCTGGAGCAACCGGCCCGCCTCGCGCACCGCCGCCGCGGCCGGCGGCTGCTCGCTGGTGCGCCGCAGTGCGCTGGAGCGGGCCGGCGGGGTCGAGGCGATCCGGGGCGCGGTGATCGACGACGTGTCACTGGCCCGCGCCGTCAAGCGCACCGGCGGGCGGACCTGGCTGGGCCTGGCCGAGCGCTCGCCGGAGCTGGCGGTCACCAGCGTGCGCCCGTACCAGGGGCTCGGTCCGCTGTGGCGGATGGTCTCCCGCAGCGCCTACGCCCAACTGCGCCACTCCCCCGCGCTGCTGCTGGGCACGGTGCTCGGGCTGGCGCTGGTCTACCTGGTCCCGCCGCTGGCGGTGCTGGCCGGCGCGGTGACCGTGGGCCTGCCGCTGCTCGCCCTCGGGGCCGGCGCCTGGGCGGTCATGACGCTGACCTATCTCCCGATGGTCCGCTACTACGACCGCCCGGCCCCGGCCGCGCTGCTGCTGCCGTACACCGCCCTGCTCTACCTGGCGATGACGGTGGACTCGGCGGTCCAGCACTACCGCGGCCGCGGCGCCGCCTGGAAGGGGCGCACCTACTAGGGCTACGGCCTGTCCGGGTTCAGGGGCGCCGGGCGGACCGGACCTGGGCGAGCAACTGGTCGAGCACCGCCGGGATCTGGTCCACCCCGCCCGCCCGGGTCGGGGTGGTCGACCACTGGCCCTGCACCACCGCGGTGGGCAGCTCGTTCACCTCGTAGCGGACCCGGTCGTCGGGCGCCTGGTCGACCTCGCGGCGGACCTCGTCCGACTCGTAGGCGGCGGTGAACTTCTGCCGGTCCACCTCGTGGCGCTCGGCCCAGTCGGCCGCCGCCTGCTCGGTGGTCAGGTCCGCGCCGTCCTGGCGCACCGACCGGAACACCGCCTGCTGCAGCCGGTCCACCTGGCCCAGCTTGTCCAGCGTGAAGTAGAGCCGGGCGTGCGCACGCTGCTCGTCCTGCTCGGGAGCGCCGGCCCAGACCGCGGGGATCCGGTGCAGCACCACGTCCGAGGGCTGCCGGGCCGCCCACTCCTCCAGCGGCTTCTCCAGCAGCTGCGAGTGCAGGCAGCCGTACCAGAACACCTCCACCACCTCGCGCTTTCCGCTGTCGCGGACCTGCTGCGGGTGGCGCAGTGTGTTGTACGGGGCGTCCGCCGCGGCCGGCAACGGGGCCAGCGTGCTGCTGAGGGCGGAGACCGCGGAGACCACCAGGAGAACGGCACGGGTGACGGGCTGCATGCTGCCACGGTGTCAGCCGGCCTCGGCGCGGAGCCAGCTGACGCGCCCGCAGTCCCCCGATCGGGGCAACCCCCGTTACTCCTGGACCTCGATCACCTCGGCCACGGCGTCGTCCTGCGCCGCCCGCGCCCGCGGGACCGCGGCAGGGGCGGCCTGCTTCGTGTGGGACTCGAAGAACCGCAGCAGCTCGACCGGGAACGGCAGCACCAGGGTGGAGTTCTTCTCCGCCGCCACCTCGACCACGGTCTGCAGCAGGCGCAGCTGCATCGCGGCGGGCGTGCCGTCCATCAGCGCGGCGGCCTCGGCCAGCTTGGTGGCGGCCTGGAACTCACCGTCGGCGGTGATGATGCGGGCCCGCCGCTCGCGGTCGGCCTCGGCCTGACGGGCCATCGAGCGCTTCATCGAGTCGGGCAGCGCGACGTCCTTGATCTCCACCAGGTCGATGTGCACGCCCCAGGCCCTCGCGGGGGCCTCCATCATCTCGGCGAGGCCGCGGTGCAGCTGCTCGCGGCCGGAGAGCAGGTCGTCCAGCTCGCTCTTGCCGATGATCGAGCGCAGCGAGGTCTGCGCGACCTGGAGCATGGCGAACTGGTAGTTCTGCACGTCCACGGTGGCCTTGACCGGCTCGACCACCCGGAAGTACAGCACCGCGTCCACCCGGACCGTGACGTTGTCCTTGGTGATGCCCTCCTGGGCGGGCACCGGCATGGTGACCACCTGGACGTTGACCTTGCGCATCCGGTCCACGACGGGGATCAGCAGGGTCAGTCCGGGCTCGCGGGCGCGCTCGCGCACCCTGCCGACCCGGAACACGACGCCGCGCTCGTACTGCTGGACGACACGCACACTGGTGAACAGGAACAGGACCAGCAGCACCACGAGGATCCCGAGCAGGGCAGGCATGTCCGAAAGTATGCGCCCAAACCCGGCCGCTGGACAGGGGCGCGGACCAGGCCGTCGGTGCTTGTACGAAACAGGCCGACGCGGCGTCAGATCCACCGTCGGCACTACGCGAAACGGGTGACGCGAGTTGGACCGGGGCCCGGCGGCTTGGCCAGGATGGCCGGGCGGCAGGGCGGCCAGCCCCCGCGCTCCCTCACCCTCCCTGGAGTCTCTGCCGTGTTCAAGGGCTTCCGCAGCTTCCTGCTGCGCGGAAACGTCGTCGACCTGGCGGTCGGTATCGTCATCGGTGCGGCGTTCACCGCCGTGGTCACCGGGTTCGTGACCGCCTTCCTGACCCCGCTGGTCGGCGTGGCCGTGGGCGCGGTGGGCGACTTCACCAAGGAGGCCTTCACCGTCGCGGGCACCGCCTTCCCCTACGGCGGCTTCCTGAACGCGCTGATCAGCTTCGTGCTGGTCAGTGCGGTCATCTACTTCGCCGTGGTGCTGCCGGTCGGCAAGCTGCAGGCCAAGTTCGACCGGCCGGTGGCCGCCGAGCCGGCCAAGGTGGACTGCCCGCAGTGCCTCAGCCGGATCCCGGCCGCGGCCGTGCGCTGCGCGCACTGCACCAGCGAGGTGGCGGGGCAGGCCGGATTCCCTGCTCAGGCGCTGCAGCGCGGCTGATCGACTGCGCCGTCGCGAGCCCCCCGGCGTGAGGGGCTCGCGTGTTTCAACTGGTCAGGTTTCGACTGCTGCTGACCGAATTTCGACGGGGAAATGTCCGATCTTCCCCCCGTTCGAGTGGTTTGCGTCAGCGAAGACTACGTAAACAACTCGAACTATCGGCCTTCCCAGTCTCCTCAGGGGCGCATTCTGGGCTTACGGTATGCCCCATGACCTCGCCCCGCCCCTACGACGGAGTCGGTTACTACCCTCCGTCCTTCTCGTCGGGCACGCCCATCTACGACAGCTTGGTCGCAGAGCGCGGAGTCCCGCAGATCGCGCCGATCAACGTGCCGGCCGCACTTCCGCCGGCCCCCATGGCCTCACCGTCCTACGGTGCGGCGATGGAGTCCACCAGCCTGCTGCCCGCGCTGCCGCCCGCCCGGCTCGCACTCGGCCCGGGCCCCAGCGGCGGCTACCAGTCCGCCCCTCCGATGACCGGGTACGGCGCCCAGCCGTACGTGCCGGCGCCGCGGATGCCCGGTCAGCCGGTGGCGGGTTACCCGCAGCCGGCCGCCGCCCAGCCGTGGGACCAGCAGGCCGCCCCGATGCGGCCGAACCCGGTCGGCCCCGCGCCGATGGCGCCGATGGCGCCGGTCCGCCCGCTGCCCCCGCAGCAGTTCTTCCAGCAGCACGCCCCCCAGCAGGGCGCTCCGCAGCAGCAGTACCAGCCGCAGCAGGGCACTCAGCAGCAGTACCAGCAGCAGCAGTTCGGGCAGGGGCAGTTCGGACAGCAGCAGCAGCAGCCCTACCCGGGGCAGGTCTACTGACCGGGGCAGTGCCGGTCGGTTGACCGAGGGGGACGGTCGTCAACGGGCCGCCTGGGCCGTCGTGCACGCGGCGGCCCAGGCGGCCCGTCCGCATTCGGAGCAAAGCTACCTGGCAGGATGGGCGGCATGGCCGAGCTCTCCGGATTGCACCGGTACCCCGTCAAGTCCATGTACCGGCAGAGCCCGCAGCAGGCCGTGGTGGAACCCTGGGGTCTGCACGGCGACCGGCGCTGGATGCTGGCCCGGCCCGGCGGCCTGGCCCTGACCCAGCGCGACCTGCCCCGGCTCGGCCAGTTCCGCACCGAACTCGCCGAGGACGGCGCGCTGCTGCTCACCTCCCCGGCCGGGGACCAGCTGCGGGTGCCGGTGCCGCACGCGGCGGACGGCGCGAGCGCCGTCCGGGGCGAGGTGTTCGGCACCGAGTTCGCCGCCCTGGAGGCCGAGGAGAAGGCCCAGCTCTGGCTGCGCGAGCAGGTGGACCACCCGGAGCTGCGGCTGCTGCACCTGGCCGACCCGCTGGCCCGGCGGATCGCGCCGGCCTTCAGCGCGCCCGGCGAGACGGTCTCGATGGCCGACGGCTTCCCGTTGCTGGCCACCACCACCGCCTCGCTGGCCGCGCTCGGCGACTGGCTCGTCGAGGCCGGCGGTGAGCCGCTGCCGATGACCCGGTTCCGCCCGAACCTGGTGATCGCGGGCACCGAGCCGTGGGCCGAGGAGCAGTGGCGCCGGGTCCGGGTCGGCGAGCTGGTGTTCCGCGCGGTCAAGCTCTGCGGTCGCTGCGTGGTGACCACCACCGAGCAGGAGACCGGCGAGCGCCTGGGCCCGGAGCCGCTGCGCACGCTGGCCGCGCGCCACCGCTTCGACAAGAAGGCGGTCTTCGGCGTCAACCTGATCCCGGAACGACCCGACGGGGTGACCGGCGACGCGCTGGGCACCCTCCGGCTGGGCGACCCGGTCGAGGTCCTCGCCACCGGCGACCGACTGCCCGCCGCCTAGGCCGACCGGTCGCAGCCGCGGCAGCCGGCCGCCGAAACCGCGTGGGCCCACCGCCCCTAGCACAGCCCGCACCCCAGGCACCTCACCTGCCCGGTGCCCTCACCCGGGCACGCTACGGTGAGGCGTCGGGGTCGCGGCCAGGACGAGCACGGACGAGCAGGGAAGGCGGGGCGACGGAGCGTCATGGGTGAGCACAGGGTCCGGGTCACGCAGGACAGCGGCTCGCGCTGGCGTCGGCGCGCCGGGGAGTACGAGACCCTGGCCGAAGCGCTGGCCGCCGCCGAACCCGGGGACACGGTCACCGTGCGCCCGGGCGTGTTCCGGGAGAACGTCCTGCTGGACAAGGCGGTCACGGTGCTGCCCGCCGAGGGCCCGGGCACGGTGCGGATCGACCCGCCGTCCGGGGTCGGCCTGACCGTCACCGCCGCTGCCACGGTGCGCGACCTGGTGATCGAGAGCTACGACAGCTCCGCCCCCGCGGTGCGGATCACCGGCCCGGGCGCCGACGCCCAGTTGACCGGCTGCCGGGTGGACACCCATGCCGCGGTCGGCGTCGAGGTCGCCGACCGGGCCGCCCCGGTGCTCACCGGATGCACCGTCAGCAACCCCTCCGGTCTCGGGCTGCGGCTGCGCGGCCACGCCCAGGCGCGGTTCACCGACTGCGAGGTGAGCGCGGCCGGCCAGGCGGGGCTGGCGGTGCTGGAGGGCGCCCGGGCCGAGTTGGACCGCTGCCGGCTGCACCACGCGGCCGGCGCCGGGGTGCTGCTCACCGACCCGGGCAGCCTGGCCGAGCTTACCGGCTGCGAGATCTACGAGATCCGCGGCAGCGGGGTGCAGGCCGAGGCCAAGGCGGTGGGCCGGCTGACCGACTGCGAGGTGCACCGGGTCACCGGCAACGGCCTGACCCTGGACACCGAGGCCGCCCTGGAGCTGCGCGACTGCCGGTTGCACGACCTGCCGGAGAACGCGGCCGACCTGCGCGGCCGCGCGGTGCTCACGCTGGAGCGCAGCAGCGTGCGGGCGTTCGGGCGCGGGGCACTCTCGGTCTGGGACCCGGGGACCTCGGTGACGGCGACCGGCTGCGAGATCGAGGACTCCACCGGGGACTACCCGGCGATCTGGGTCAGCGACGGAGCCCGGATCACCCTGACCGACTGCGCGCTGCACGACCTGCCGGACGCGCTCTTCGTGCTGGACCGCGACTCCCAGGCCACCGTCACCGACACCTCGTTCAGCCGGATCCGCAGCTCGGCGGTCTCGGTCAGCTCGGGCGCCACCGTCGCGCTGGAGCGCTGCCGGGTGCAGCAGGCCGGCACCGGGCTGTGGTTCCGAGACCACGGCAGCGGCGGACTGCTGACCGACTGTGAGATCGCCGAGGTGGCCACCGGAGTGATCGTCACCAAGGGCGCCGACCCGGTGCTGCGCTCCTGCGTGGTGCGGGCCAGCGCGGAGGCGGCGGTCTACGTCTCGGCGCAGGGCCGGGGCAGCTTCGAGGACTGCCGGGCGGTGCAGGGCAAGGGCTTCGGCTTCCACGTCATCGACGGCTGCCGCACCGTGCTGACCCGCTGCCGGGCCGAGCAGAACGCCCGGGCCGGCTTCGAGATCGCCGAGCCGGGCCCGCTGGTGGAGGCCTGCACCTCGGACGACGTGGCCCCCGCGCCGGCCCCGGCCGCCGAGGCGGTGCCGCCGCAGCGCACCGCCCAGCTGACCGCGGGCACCGCGCCGCTGGTCGCGCCGCCGCAGATCGCACCGATCCCGGACTGCCGCCCGGCCGAGGAGACGTTGGCCGAGCTGGACGCGCTGATCGGACTGGCCACCGTGAAGCAGGAGGTGCGCACCCTGATCGACCTGATCTCGGTCGGCCGGCGCCGCCGGCAGGCCGGGCTCAAGGCACCCTCGCTCCGCCGCCACCTGGTCTTCACCGGCTCCCCCGGCACCGGCAAGACCACGGTGGCCCGGCTCTACGGCGAGATCCTGGCGGCGCTGGGGGTCCTGCAGCGCGGACACCTGGTGGAGGTGGCCCGGGTGGACCTGGTCGGCGAGCACATCGGCTCCACCGCGATCCGCACCCAGGCCGCCTTCGACCAGGCCAGGGGCGGGGTGCTGTTCATCGACGAGGCCTACACCCTGGCTCCGGAGGACGGCGCCCGCGACTTCGGCCGGGAGGCGATCGACACCCTGGTCAAGCTGATGGAGGACCACCGGGACGAGGTGGTGGTCATCGTGGCCGGCTACACCGCCGAGATGGAGCGCTTCCTGGCCGCCAACCCGGGCCTGTCCTCGCGCTTCTCGCGCACCATCACCTTCCCCGACTACACCGACGCCGAGCTGCTGGAGATCGCCCGCACCCAGTGCCAGGAGCAGGAGTACCAGCTCGCCGACCCGACCGCGGCCGCGCTGCTGGCCCACTTCGCCACCCTGCAGCGCGGCCCGACCTTCGGCAACGGCCGCACCGCGCGCCAGGTGTTCGAGACCATGGTCGAGCGCCACGCGATGCGGGTGGCCCAGCTGCCCGACGCGTCGACCGAGGAGCTCCAACTGCTGGTTCCGGCCGACCTCCCGCTGCCCGGCTGAGCCCTTGCCGTGGCAGGATAGGCGCACATCAACGGGTTATCAGGGAAGGGCGCGTCCGTGGCCGACAGCAGCAACCTCCTGGCCGAACAGCGCCGGGCGCTGATCCTGGACGAGGTCCGCCGCCGCGGCGGAGTCCGGGTCAACGAGCTGACCCGGCGGCTGAACGTCTCCGACATGACGATCCGCCGGGACCTGGACGCGCTCGCCAAGGTCGGCGCGATCGAGAAGGTGCACGGCGGCGCCGTCCCGGTGGAGGAAGCCCGCACCCACGAGCCCGGCTTCGAGGCCAAGTCCTCGCTGGAGCTCTCCGCCAAGGAGGAGATCGCCCGGGCGGCGGCCGCACTGGTCAGCCCGGGGACGGCGATCGCGCTCTCCGGCGGCACCACCACCTTCGCGCTCGCCCAGCACCTGGTGACGGTCGGTCAGCTGACCGTGGTGACCAACTCGGTGCGGGTGGCGGACGTGTTCGAGCGGGCCCAGCGCCAGGGCGAGGGCACCGGGACCACGGTGGTGCTGACCGGCGGGGTGCGCACCCCCTCGGACTCGTTGGTGGGCCCGGTGGCCGACCGGGCGATCCGCTCGCTCCACTTCGACCTGCTCTTCCTCGGCACCCACGGCCTCTCCCCCGAGGCCGGGCTGTCCACCCCGAACCTGGCCGAGGCGGAGACCAACCGCAACTTCGTCGCCTCGGCCCGCCGGGTGGTCGCGGTGGCCGACCACACCAAGTGGGGTGTGGTCGGCCTGTCCACCTTCGCGGAGCTGGGCGAGGTGGACACCTGGGTCACCGACGCGGCCCTGCCCGCCGAGGCGGCGGAGGCGGCGCGCGAGTACGTGCGCGAGCTGGTGCTGGCGCCGACCGGCCTGTGAGGAGCCCCTGCTAACGGGGCGTCACGGCTCGCCCGCGCCACACCGTTCGATCAGGCCTCAGAGCTCGATCGCGTAGAACTTCAGCTCCTCGTCCTGCCCGGTCTGCACCATCCCGACCGCCTCCATCACCCGCTGGGAGGCGATGTTGTCCAGGTTGGTGTCGGCGATCAGGCGCTTGGCGCCCCACTCGCGCACCGCCGCCAGCATCCCGCGCAGCGCCTCGCTGGCATAGCCCTTGCCGCGCTCGGACACGGCCAGCCCGTAACCGATCTCGGCGGTGCCGCTCTCCCCCGGGGTGCCGTGGAAACCGATGCCGCCGATCGCCACGCCGTCGCTGCGGCGGCGGATCTCGTAGCCGCCCCAGGGGTGCAGGTCCTGCTCGTCGGCGCCCTGGCGCCGGGCGAACATGCCGGCGCCGGCCCGCTCGCCCTCGCTCGGGTAGTCGGCGGCCCAGTTGTCACCGGGGCCGGGCACCCCCTCGGCGACCCGCTGCGCCTCCTCGAGGGTGAAGGGGTGCAGTATCAGGCGGTCCGTCAGAAGATCTTCCATGCCCGTTGGAATATCACGCGGGCAGTGCCTCGGACCACCCATTTCCGGCGAGGAAGGACTCCAGCGCCCGCTCGTGCGGGGCGATCTCGATGCCGTGCTCGGCGAGCCAGGCGTCCGAGTAGTACTTGTCCAGGTAGCGGTCGCCCGGGTCGCAGATCAGGGTGACCACGCTGCCGCGCTCGCCGTGCTCGCGCATCTCGGCCACGATCCGCAGCGCGCTCCACAGTCCCGTGCCGGTGGAGGCGCCCGCCTTCTTGCCGAGCGCCCGCTCCAGCACCCGGATGGCGGCGATCGAGGCGGCGTCCGGGACCTTCATCATCCGGTCGATCGCGCCGGGCACGAAGCTGGGCTCCATCCGCGGCCGGCCGATGCCCTCGATCCGCGAGGAGGTGGGACAGCCCGCGTCCGGGTCGTGCCCGAGCCAGCCCTCGAAGAAGCAGGAGTTCTCCGGGTCGGGCACGCAGATCCGGGTGTCGAACTGCTGGTAGTGCACGTACCGGGCGATGGTCGCCGAGGTGCCGCCGGTCCCGGCGGTGGCCACGATCCAGGCCGGCTCGGGGTAGGGCTCCAGCCGCAGCTGGGCGAAGATCGACTCGGCGATGTTGTTGTTGCCGCGCCAGTCGGTGGCCCGCTCGGCGTAGGTGAACTGGTCCATGTAGTGGCCGCCGGTCTCGGCCGCCAGGCGGGCGGAGACCTCGTACACCTCGCAGGCGTTGTCCACCAGGTGGCAGCTGCCGCCGTGGAACTCGATCAGCTCGATCTTGGCCCGGCTGGTGGTCTTGGCCATCACCGCGATGAACGGCACCCCGATCAGCTGCGCGAAGTACGCCTCCGAGACGGCGGTGGACCCGCTCGACGCCTCGATCACCGGCTTGCCCGGGCGGATCCAGCCGTTGCACAGCCCGTACAGGAAGAGCGATCTCGCCAGCCGGTGCTTCAGGCTCCCGGTCGGATGCGTGGACTCGTCCTTCAGGTAGAGGTCGATCCCCCAGTCGGCCGGGAGCGGGAAACGCAACAGGTGCGTGTCCGCGGACCGGTTCGCATCCGCCTGCACCTTGCGCACCGCGTCCTTGAGCCAGGCCCGGTAGGCGGCGTCGGAGCGGTCGACATCGACGGTACTGCTGCTGAGGGTGGTGGCTGCCATGAGGTCAATTGTAACGGAAAGTAGTCATTCTGACCTGTACAGCTTCCGCTTATGGGGCGCACCGGGACGGGTGGGGCCCGACCCGGTGCGCGTGGCTCACCTGTCCCGCTCGCTGATCACCGCCCGCCGCGCCCGGTACTCCTCCTCGTCGATCTCCCCCCGCGCGTACCGCTCCCCGAGCACCGCCAGCGGCCCCATTTCCCGACCGCCGTACCCGCCGTACCCGCAGGCCCCCGCCCGCCGCCAGGCGGTCCGCCGTAGCACGGCGAACACCAGCACCACCACGACCAGCCAGAAGAACGGGAACACCAGGAACCACGGGTGCCACCCGCTCTGGACCAAGTGCTGCGCATACATGGGAATCCAACTCCTCGCCTGTCACCTGCACCGACCCCTCCACCTTCGCGCGCCCGCGCCACCGACCGCGTCGTGCGGGCGGCGGCCGTCGGGCTACCACGGTGGGAGTACGCGAGCGGCGAGGCGCTACGCCTCGTACCTCGCGACGAACCCGGGCCGGAGCTCCGCATACCGGGCCAGCACCCGCCGCAGACCGGCCCCGACTTCGGGAGCCGGCGCGGACGAGTGGACGAACCGCAGCTCGCCGGGGATCTCCACCAGGCCGGTGATCGCGTCCCAGAGGGCGGCCCAGTTCATCCCGTAGAAGTCGGGGAGCCCCAGCTCGCGCTTGAGCAGGGCGTGCAGGTCGCGCTCGCTGCTCACCCCGGCGAGGTCGATCGTCTGCGAGGCCGGCACCTCGACCTCCGCCTCCTCGGGCCGCCCCCAGAAGGCGGGCAGCCACCAGCACAGCGCCTCCGGCTCCTCGGGCCACGGGCGGACCTCGCCGCCCCAGTCCTCGAACAGGTCCCGCTCACGGTCGACGGGCCGCCAGGCGGGATCCCGCTCCTCGCCTTCCCGGGGCTCACGGACGGGCAGGGTCCGCAGCTCGCTGCGCCCGTGCTCCCGGTAGTTCTGCTGCGCCGTCACCAGCGAGACCCGGTTCGCCCCGCCTTCCAGGTACGGCCAGCGGAGCTGGACCCGGTCGTCCTCCCAGTAGCAGACCGGACAGATGGCGAACGAGCCGGGCCAACCGTCCGTCAGGTCGAAGACCAGGTGGCCGCAGCAGGGGCAGGGTCGGCGGGTGTCCATGGCTGCAGTCTCGGGCAGGGCGAGGAGTCGTGCTCGGATTTTCAAACCGGACCTCGCGCGCGGGCCCCGCCGGTAACCTGCTGCGCATGGCCACCGATCAGCTGACCGAGGATCTGCGCACCGCCGAACGCCGTCTCCAGGCAGCCCAACTCGCCGCCGACACCGAGGCGCTTGACCATCTGCTCGACGACCGCCTGGTCTTCACGGGCCCCGACGGACGCCTGTACAGCAAGGCCGACGACCTCGAACTCCAGCGGAGCGGCCGCCAGCGCCTCACCCGCGTCGAGGAGGAGGACCTGACCCTGCTCGTCATCGGCACCACCGGCCTCACCTGGTTCCTCGGCACCCTCGCCGGCACCTTCGACGGCCAGGACCTCACCACCCGCATCCGCTACACCCGCAGCTGGATCCACACCCCGAACCACGGCTGGCGCGTCGTCGCCGCCCACGCGAGCCTGGTCTGACCCTGGTTGAGTCCGGCCCTCGGCGCAGTGAGTTCGAGGGCGGGCGCCAGGCTCCGGCCAAAAGCTCAGGTTGCCGGCGACCACGCCGTGGGCGCCGGCGTCTGCCGAGCTCTCGAAGAAGACCACGCCGTAGCCGTCGCAGTTGCGCACGGTGTTCCCGGTGATCTCGGTAACTAACGACTCCTCTTCCGCGGCGCCCTGACGGCTTCGCGGCGGCCAGGTCGACCTCGCCCCGTCTCCCTTCCCCGACGGGACCGGCCACTACGCTCTCCCGTATGCCCACTCCCGAGTTCATCACCGAACTGCGCGCACTGGTCGGCACCCGCCCGCTCTGGCTCAGCTGCGCGGTCGCCGTGGTCCTGGACCCGGACGGCACCCGCGTCCTGCTGGGCCGCCGCACCGACAGCGGCCAGTGGGCCCTGCCCGGCGGCATCATCGACCCGGGCGAGCAGCCGGCCGATGCCGTGGTCCGCGAGTGCTTCGAGGAGACCGGCGTCGTCGCCCGACCGGAGGCACTGACCTCGGTGACGGTCTCGGAGACCGTCGTCTACGCCAACGGCGACCGGACCCAGTACCTGGAACTCACCTTCCGCTGCCGCGCGGTGGCCGGCGAGGCCCGGGTCAACGACGAGGAGTCGACCGAGGTCCGCTGGTTCGACCTGACCGACCTCCCACCTCTGGACGCCCCCAACCGACGCCGCCTCACTCTGGCCCTCTCCCACCAGGGCCCCGCAGCCTACGACTTCTCGGGACTGCCCACCGTCCTGGGCCACGCATCCAACGAGACGCTCGGGCCACCCGCGAGGTAACTGCGCAGCGCAGTGGCCGTGGTCGGGACAAACTCTCCAGGGAGGGCATCAGTGGAGACCCGGTGGGCGGGGGCCAGGAGTGGGAGATCGACGCGATGTGGCTGCTGACGTCCGCGCCGTGAACCCGACCAACGCCCAGCGCCGCCAGGCTCGTTCCGCCTCGCCAAGCTGCGGCTGCCCCTGCCCTTGCTGCGCCCGATCACCGCTACTGCGCCTGAGCCTGGCGCAGCCGGTTCATCTGTTGCGCACCGATCGGTGAGTCAGGTGGAACGCGCAGAGCAGCTTCCAAGTCCCCAAAGTCGGACAGGCCGACTTTGGGGACGGTCTTCTGGATCGACACACGAGCGCAGCCAGGGCAGGGAGGGGCCGCCACCATGGAGCCCCACCGCATGAGGGGCCCCGCCCCTCAGCCCGCGACCGCCTGAGGGTCCCTCAGGTACGGCTCCCAGGCGAACTCCGCCGCGCCCACCAGGCCCGCGTGGCAGACCTCGGCCGCGACCACCGGGACCTGGTCGCAGCGACCCCAGAGGCTGTGCCGGGCCACCAGCTCGGGCAGCCGGGTCGGCGCGGCGGCGAGCAGGTCCTGGTGGAGGCCGCTGAGCACGATGCGGTCCGGGTTGAGGATGTTGGCCAGGCCCGCCAGGCCCAGTGCGAGGCGGTCCACCACGGTGTCCACGGCCGCGCGGGCCGAGGGGTCGCGGGCCAGCTCGCGGGCCTGGTCGAGCAGGGGGCGGGACGGGTCCACCGCGCGCCCGGCGGCGGAGAACAGCGCCTCCGGGTCCGTCTCCACGTTCAGGCAGCCCCGGTTCCCGCACGGGCAGGGCCGCCCGAGCGGATCCACCGTCAGGTGGCCCACCTCCAGGGCGAGGCCGGCGCTGCCGGTGTGCAGCCGGCCGTCCACCACCAGCGCGCCGCCCACGCCGCGGTGGCCGGAGGTGACCAGCAGCAGGTGGCGGGCGTCGCGGCCGGCGCCGTGGCGGTGTTCGGCCAGCGCGGCGAGGTTGGCGTCGTTGGCCACCGCGGTGGGCAGCGGGACTCGCCCCCGGGGGCCCAGGTCCTGGGCCGCGATCGCGTCCGCGAACAGTTGCACCACCGGAGTCCCGCCGGGCCAGCCGAAGTGCAGCGCGGCCGGCGCCGTCCCGTCCGGCTCGCGCACGGGGTTGGGCAGCGCGAGGGCCGCGCCCAGGCAGCGGCGGCGCTGGGCCCGGACCAGCGCGGCCCCGGCGGCGGCGATCGTGGCGAGTATCGGCTCGGGGTCGGTGGCGGCGGGCAGCGGGAGGTAGACCGCCTCGCCGAGCTCGCCGCCGAGGCCGGCCAGGGCGACCGAGAGCATGTCGAAGTGCACCTGGGCGGCGAGTACCACCGGTCCGTCGGGGGCCAGGCCGAGCCGGTGCGAGGGGCGGCCGCGGCCGGTGCCGATCGGGTGTTCGTCGACCGTCACCAGGCCGAGCGCGGCGAGTTCGCCGGCCACCGCACCGGCGGTGGCCCGGGTGACCTCCAGCGCGGTGGTGAGGGCGGAGCGGGTGGGGGTGCGCCCGGTGTGGATCAGGCGCAGGGCGGGGCCCAGCAGCGTGCGGCCCCGGTCGGGGGCGGGGCGGCGGCCGGGGCCGGGGCCGGGGCGGGTTGTGGACGGGTTCGACACTCCTCTATTCTGACTTTGTGCCGCTCCTAAACAAAAAGCCAGCCGCCCTTCCCCGTCCAGTGGCCACCGACTCTCACCCGACCGGCCCAGCGCAGCCCCGTGCCTGGAGTGCCGCCCGGCTCGCGATCACCGCGTTCTTCGCCCTCGACGGCTACCTGTTCGCCGCCTGGGTGGTCCGCATCCCCGACATCCGGGCCCAGGTGCACGCCTCGCACTCGGCGCTCGGGCTGGCCCTGCTCTGCGTCTCGGCAGGCGCGGTGGCCACCATGCCGCTGGTCGGCCGGCTCTGCGTCCGCTTCGGCACCCGACGCGTCACGGTGGCCTCGCTGGTGCTGCTCAGCGCGGCCGTGGCGCTGCCGCCGCACACCCACTCGGTGCCGCTGCTCGGCGCAGTACTGCTGCTCTTCGGCGCCGCGTACGGCGCGGCCAACGTCGCGATGAACAGCGCGGCCGTGGAGGTGGTGGCCGAGCTGCGCCGCCCGGTGATGCCGAGCTTCCACGCCGGGTACAGCCTGGGCGGGCTGGTCGGCGCCTCGGTCGGCGGGCTGCTGGCCGGCCGGCTGACGGCCACCTGGGCGCTGGGCCTGAGCGCGGCGCTGGGCGTGCTGGTGACCGGCGCGGCCGGCGCGGTGCTGCTGCGCAGCCACCCGAGCCCGCCGGTGGCACCGGTGCGGCGCGCCGAGCCCGCCGGACGTACCGAGCGCACCGAGCGCACCGCGAAGGGCCTCCCGCACGCCCGCGTCCTGGTCCTGCTGCTCGGGCTGACCGCGCTGTTCGACGCGTACGGGGAGGGCTCGCTGGCGGACTGGGCCACCCTGCACCTGACGGACGACGTGCACGCCGGTGCCGGGCTGGCCGCGTTCGGGTTCGCGGCCTACGCCTTCGCAATGACCGCCGGGCGGCTGGCCGGGACCTGGCTCTCGATCAGGTTCGGGCCGGCCCGGGTGATGGCGGCCGGCGGCCTGCTGGCGGGGGTCGGGATGCTGGTCGCGGCGCTGACGCCGTCGGTGCCCGCGGTGCTGGGCGGGTTCGTGCTGGTGGGGCTGGGCCTGTCCAACCTGTTCCCGCTGGCGATCGCCCGGGCCGGCGAGGCGGGCGGGCCGCACGGGGTCGCACTGGCCTCCACCCTCGGGTACGGCGGGATGCTGATCGGCCCGCCGGTGATCGGGTTCCTGGCGGACGCGGTGAGCCTGCCGGTGGCGCTGACCACGGTGGCCGCCGCCGGCGCGGGAGCCGCGGGGCTGGCGCTGCTGGCGCACCGGCCCCGCTTCGCGCGCCAGGACCGGTGAGCCGGGCCCCCGGCGGCCGGAACACCTAGGCTGCCCCTCATGCCCGTGACCTTCCTCCCCGCCGCCGTCCGCCGAGCCACCCCGTGGCGCAACGGCGGTGGCCTCACCCGGGAAGTCGCCCTGACCGACTTCTCACGCGTCAGCCTCGCCGAGATCGAGGCCGACGGACCGTTCTCGGTTTTCCCCGACTGCCACCGGATCTTCACGGTGGTGGCCGGGGCGGGGGTCGAGCTGACGGTGGGCCAGGCCGCGCCGGTGCGGATCGGGCCACTCGAGCCGTTCGCCTTCCCGGGGGCGGCGGCGACCGGCGCGCGGCTGCTGGACGGGCCGGTGACGGTGCTGAACCTGATCACCCGTCACGCCGGCGCCGAGGTGGCGCTGCACCCGGGGCCCGAGCTTCGGCCGGCCCCCGGGCACCCGCAGCTGGCGGTCGACCTGGACGGCTACGACGCGCTGCTGGTCAGCGCCCCCGACACGGCCCCGCTCCCACCGGGCCGCCAGGTCGTGGTGACCCTCTGACCCGGGGCCGCTCCCCCCTCAGCGGGCAGCCGCCGACCCGGCCCCGCTGCCGGGCGGCCGGACCATGAACACGTCCATCGGGTCCTCCCCGGTCAGCACGAACCCGCTCCGCTCGTACAAGCGGCGCGCGGGGCTGCCCTGCAGCACGTTGAGCCGCAGCGTGTGCCCGGCCGCGTCCGCCTCGGTCAGCAGGCCGGCCAGCACCGAGCTGCCGATCCCGCGGCCGTGCAGCGCCGGGTCCAGGTAGAAGTGCTCCAGCCAGTGCCCGTCCTCGGCCGGTCGGACCGCCACGCAGCCGGCCAGCCGCCCGTCCACCTCGACCACCCGGGTGTGCTCGGGCCGGTAGGCCTCCCGGAACCGCCGGCGCACCCGGTCCTCGTCATAGCGGCCCAGGCGCTCCAGATCGGGGCGCATCGCCTCGGCGCGCAGTTCGGCGATCGGTTCGACGTCGGCGGGCTCACCGACCCGCAGCTGTATATGCATGAATAGAACTGTATAGCTATTCAGCACCTGGCGGCCGCAGATCCCACCCCACCAGGGCACGCAGCTGCTCGGCCGTCACGCCCTCCGGCAGCGGCTGCGGCGCCTCGTACCGGAACGGCGGCTGCCACCCGTCCAGTTCGCTGTAGCTGCGCACCACCCGGGCGGGCGCGCCGGCCACCACCGCGAAGTCGGGCACCTCGCCGCGCACCACCGAGCCGGCCGCGACCACGACGTTGCGGCCCAGCCGGGCGCCGGGCAGGATCACCGCGCCGGTGCCGATCCAGCTGCCCGCACCGATCTCCACCGGCTCGTTGCGCGGCCACTGCTTGCCGATCGGCAGCGTGGTGTCGCGGTACTCGTGCGCCTGGTCGCTGATGTAGACGTTCGGCCCGGTCCACACGTCGTCGCCGAGCACGATCGACTGATGGCCCACCAGGTGGCTGCCGCGCCCGATCACGCAGCCGCCGCCGATCCGGATCACCGGCTCCGGACCCAGGTCGAGCCCGGGCAGGAAGCCGGCCGACATGGTGACCCGCTCGCCGATGATGCAGAACGGGCCGATCGCTATCGACTGCTCGTTGAAGACCGTGCCGAGCGGGAAGGCGAGCTTGCTGCCGTCGCCCAGGGTGTGGAACCGGTAGGGGCCGGGCTGCTGGTTGCTGACCGCGCCGCGTTCCTGCACCCAGCGCCAGGCCCGGTGCACGGCCCGCCCGGTGGCGCGACGGGTCCGGGCGCGGGCAGCGGCGAGCAGGCGGGCGGCGGCGAGAGGCATGCGCTCACCGTATCGGCAGGCCAGACCCGCCGACCGCCTGCGGGACGAAGGTCACACGGGTCAGCCCGCGACCCACGGCGCCGGGCGGCGCTCCAGGAAGGCCCGCATCCCGGCCTGGGCCTCGGGCGAGCCGAACAGGCGGGCGGACTGCTCGACCCGGGCCTCGGTGTCGGCGTCGAAGGAGGCCAGCACCGGGGCGTTGACCAGTAGCTTCGACTCGGCCAGGCCCTGCGGCGAGGCCAGCCGCAGCGCGGCCAGCAACTCCTCCAGGGCCGGCTCGCTCTGCTCGGCGGCCACCGTCACCAGGCCGATCCGGGCCGCCTCGGCGGCGTCGAAGGTCTCGCCGGTCAGGTAGTAGCGCGCGGCGGCGCGCGGCTCCAGCTTGGGGCGCAGCGGCAGCGAGATCACGGCGGGGGCCAGGCCCAGGCGCACCTCGGTGAAGGCGAAGGTGCTGGCGGGGCCGGCCACCACCAGGTCGCAGGCGCCCAGCAGGCCCAGGCCGCCGGCCCGCACGTGGCCGTTGACGTGGGCGATCACCGGCTTGGGGCACTCCACGACGGCCCGCTGGATCTCCACCAGCCCGCGCGGCCCCACCGTCGGGTCGTCCCCGGTCGCCTCCGACAGGTCGGCCCCGGCGCAGAACACCTTGCCGGTGTGGCCCAGCACCACGGCCCGCACCTGCGGGTCCTTGGCGGCCTCGGCCAGCCCTTGCGCGAGCTCCGCCATCAGCCGGGTGGAGAGCGCGTTGCGGTTGTGCGGCGAGTCCAGTTCCAGGGTGGTGACGAGGTCGGCCGTGCGGACGCGGACGAGGGGCTCAGCAGCGCTGGTCATCGGGGTGGGACCTGCTTTCCGGGATCCGAGGTGAGGGTGGGTCGGACGTCACCGAGGACTCTGGCACGCGGACCGCCCCGGACACCACACCCCACCGGACTCCCACCGACCCCGCCCGGCCGCGAACAGCACGGTGCCCCGCCTACGGGGGAGAGGCGGGGCACCGTGTCTGATCAGCACGCCGGGGACGGCGGCCGACCGGCTCTGGGGACCTTCTTGCGCTCCATGGCGGCAGTACTCCCTCTGTGGTGACGGAGTGTTGGCTCCGAGTCGGCGGTTCCGACACTACCTTCGGTTGCCGAGCATGTACATGGCGTATTCCTGCCAACCGGCCGCGACCTGCGTCACACCGCGCCGCCGGGGCCGCGCGGCCCCGGCGGCCGCAGTCACCCCAGCCACCCCGGCCGCACCAGCCCCGACTCGTACGCCAGCACCACCAGTTGCGCGCGGTCGCGGGTACCGAGCTTGACCATCGCCCGGCTCACGTGGGTTTTGGCAGTCAGCGGACTGACCACCAGCCGCCGGGCGATCTCCTCGTTCGACAGGCCGAGGCCGACCAGCGCCACCACCTCCCGCTCCCGCTCGGTCAGCACCCCCAGCGCCGCGCCGCCGGCCGCCGCCGGGGCCTTGGACCGGGCCGCGAACTCGCCGATCAGCCGCCTGGTCGCACCGGGTGACAGCAGCGCGTCGCCGGCCGCCACCACCCGCACCGCGCGCAGCAGGTCGGCGGGCTCGGTGTCCTTGACCAGGAACCCGGCCGCGCCGCCGCGCAGCGCCTCGAAGACGTACTCGTCCAGCTCGAAGGTGGTCAGCACCACCACCCGGACCTCGGCCAGCTCCTGACGGGCCGTGATCCGGCGGGTCGCCGCCAGGCCGTCCAGCACCGGCATCCGAATGTCCATCAGCACCACGTCGGGTCGCAGCTCGCCCGTCAGCCGCACCGCCTGCTCGCCGTCGCCCGCCTCACCGACCACCTCCAGGTCCGGCTGGGCGTCCAGCAGGGCCCGGAAGCCGGCCCGCACCAGCACCTGGTCGTCGGCCAGCAGCACCCTGATCATCGGTCCTCCCCGCTCGTCGGCAGCCGCGCCGCCACCCGGAACCCGCCCTGGTACGGCTCCGCCACCAGGGTGCCGCCCAGCGCGGCGGCCCGCTCGCGCATCCCGGCCAGCCCGTTGCCGCCCCCGGCCGGCTCGCCGGCCTCGGGGGCGCCAGCGGGGCCCGGGTCGGTCAGCCGGACCGTCAGCGCCGCCGGGTCCGTCCAGTCCAGCAGCAGTTCGGCGCGGCGGGCGGTGGAGTGCCGGATCACGTTGGTCAGCGCCTCCTGGACGATCCGGAACGCGGCCAGGCCCACCCCGGCGGGCACGGTCCGCGCCGCGCCGTCCGCGCGGACGGTGACGGCCAGCCCGGCGTGCGCGGCCTGCTCGGTCAGCTCCGGCAACCGGTCCAGGCCCGCGACCGGGCGCCGGGGTGCGGAAGCACCGGGCCCGCGCAGCGTGCCCAGCACCTGGCGGACCTCGCCGAGCGCCTCCTTGCTGGCCGCCTTGATGGTCAGCAGCGCGGCCCGGGCCTGCTCGGGCTGATCGTCGATCAGCTCCAGCCCCACCCCGGCCTGCAGGTGGATCAGCGAGATGCTGTGCGCCAGGATGTCGTGCAGCTCGCGGGCCATCCGCAGCCGCTCCTCGTCGGCCCGGCGCTGCGCCTCGGCCCGGGCAGCCGCCCGGCGGGCCGCGATCCGCTCGTGCCGGAACCGGGTCAGCTCGGCGCCGGCGGCCAGTAGCAGCGCCAGCGCTACCAGGCCCAACTCCTGCCACCAGCCGCCGTGCTGCGGCGGGTGCACCCGCCGCCAGGAGGCGGGCAGCACGAAGGTGAGCAGCAGGTGGCCGAGGGAGACCGCCCCCAGGGTGGCACCGGCGGCGCGCCGGTGGCCGCGGACGACCGCACCGGCGTAGGCGAGGGCGAAGCTGACCACGACCGGGCCGTAGGGGTAGCCGGCCGCCAGGTAGAGCAGGGTGACGGCACCGGTCGCGGCCACCACCGCGGCCGGCCACCGCCGGCGCAGCACCAGCAGGGCGGGGCCGGCCAGCAGGAGCAGGTAGCCGAGGGCGTCCAGCGCGTGCCGGGGCGGCACCTGACGGTGCGCCGCACCGACGCTGCCGCCCAGCTGCACCACGGCGACCAGCACCGCCGAGACCACCGGCCACCGGGACCGGCGCCACGGCGGCAGCGGGCGGCCGGCGGCTTCACTGCTCATGACGGCAGGCTAGGCGAACCCGCCCGGCCCGGTCATCGCCCGACCGGGGTGATCGCGCGTACTCCACCGGGAGTACCCGCCCGCCGAGGACTACCGCGAGGCCAGGGCCGCGAGCCGGCGGGCCGCCCCGTACTGGCGCAGGATCTGGGCGAAGGTGATGTGCCCCTGGGTGGTCCGGGCGAAGGCGCGCCAGGCCGGGCCGATCAGGCAGACCGCCAGGTGGAACAGGTGCGGCCGCCGCTCGAAGGCCTCCAGCATCACCTTGCCCGCCCGCATCTCCACTCCCAGCCCGGCCTTGACCGCGAACGCGTAGTTCAGCGCCTGCCGCCGCACGTCACCGGGCGCCTCCGCCTCGGCGACCTGCGCCGCCCACTCCCCCGCCAGCCGCCCGGAGCGCAGCGCGTAGGAGATCCCCTCCCGGGTCCACGGCTCGAGCAGCCCGGCCGCGTCGCCGGCCACCAGCACCCGGCCGCGGGAGAGCGGCGAGTCCTCGGCCCGGCAGCGGGTCAGGTGCCCGGACTCCACGGCAGGGGTGAACCCGGACAGCCCGAGCCGGCGGATGTAGTCCGCCAGGTACGCCTTGGTCCGCTCGCCGTCGCCGCGCGCCGAGATGACTCCGACGGTCAGCGTGCCCGAGTCGGTCTTGGGGAAGACCCAGCCGTAACTGCCGGGCAGCGGACCCCAGTCCAGGTGGATCCGGCCGGCCCAGTCCCGGGCCACCCGCTCGGGCACCGGGATCTCGGCCTCCAGGCCCAGGTCGATCTGGTCGAAGGTGACCCCGACGTGCCGGCCGATCCGGCTCGCGCTGCCGTCCGCCCCGACCACCGCGCGGGCCCGCACCGAGCGTCCGTCGGCCAGCGTCACCGCGACCGTGCGCCGGTCCGCGCCGCCCTGCTCGACGCCGGTCGCGGTCACCCCGGTGACCAGCACGGCGCCCGCCTGCTGCGCGGCCTCGACCAGGCGCAGGTCGAACTCGTTCCGGTTGACCAGCCCGAACAGCATCCGCTTGGAGCGCCGGGTCCGGGTGAAGCGGCCGTTCAGCGCGAAGGTGACGGCGCTGACCCGGTCCTGGAACGGGATCTTGAAGTCCGGCGGCAGGCTGTCCCGGGACGGCCCGATGATGCCGCCGCCGCAGGTCTTGTAGCGGGGGTGCTCGGCCTTGTCCAGCAGCAGCACCCGGCGGCCCTGCACCGCGGCCGCGTACGCGGCCGAGGAACCGGCCGGGCCGGCGCCGACCACCACGACGTCCCAGATCCCGTCGAGCTGCTCGCTGCTGCCGTCCTCGCCGGCCTCCGCCGGCAGCTCGTCCGCCGGCGGGACGTCCTCCAGCGGATCGTCCGCCACCGGGTCATCCAGGTCATCGACGGCCTCGAGGGCGTCGAAGGGCAGGCTGGCGTCAGGGGCGTTACCGGAGTCTCTCACGGCGAGTCATCCTATGCGCCGCGACACGGTCGAGCTGCGGTACGTCCCGACAACACCCCTGGCGGCGGCGCCTATGCTCGACGGGCCAGGTGATCACCCACTCCCCGGAGGCCCTCATGATCGCACCCGATCTCGCCACCGCAGTCCGCGACCTGATGCCCCGTGCCCGCCACGAACTGGCCGAGCTGGTCGCCTTCCCGTCCGTCGCCGACCCCGAGCTCGGCCTGGAGCAGGAGTGCCGCGCCGCCGCCCAGTGGGTCGCCGACGCCCTGCGCGCCGAGGGCCTGACGGAGGTCCGGCTGCTCGACACGCCGGACGGCACCCAGTCCGTCTACGGCGAGCTGATCACCCGTGACGACGCGCCGACCGTGCTGCTCTACGCCCACTACGACGTGCAGCCCGAGCTGGACGCCGGCGGCTGGACCTCCCCGCCGTTCGAGCTCACCGAGCGGGACGGCCGCTGGTACGGGCGCGGCGCCGCCGACTGCAAGGGCAACATCCTGATGCACCTGACGGCCCTGCGGGCGCTGCGCCAGGTCGACGGGACGCTCCCGGTCAACCTGAAGGTGATCGTCGAGGGCTCCGAGGAGCAGGGCACCGGCGGCATGGAGAAGTACGCCCTCGGCGCGCCGGAGCTGCTGCTGGCGGACGCCATCGTGATCGGCGACGTGGGCAACTTCGCCAACGGGCTGCCCACCGCGACCGCCTCGCTGCGCGGCATCACCGAGGTCGAGGTCGAGGTCCGCACACTGGCGGGCAACCTGCACTCGGGCCAGTTCGGCGGTGCGGCCCCGGACGCGCTGGCCGCGCTGATCAAGATGCTCGGCACCCTCTACGACGAGCAGGGCGCCACCACCATCAAGGACCTGCCGGCCGACCAGACCTGGCCCGGCGTCAGCTACCCCGAGGACCGGTTCCGGGCCGACGCCCGGGTACTGGAGGGGGTCGGGCTGATCGGCGGCGGCGAGATCGCCGACCGGCTCTGGGCCCGCCCGGCGGTCACCGTGCTGGGCATCGACGTGCCCTCGGTGCTGCACTCCACCTCCTCGGTGCAGGCCGGCGCCCGGGCCAAGGTGAGCCTGCGGGTGCCGCCGGGCATGGACGTGGACGGGGCGCAGGCCAAGCTGATCGCGCACCTGGAGTCGGTGGCGCCCTGGCACGTGTCGCTGCGGCTGACCCCGCTGCCGGGCGGCTCGCCGTTCCTGGCCGAGACCTCCGGGCCGGCCTACGAGGCGCTGCGGACCGCGATGCGGGAGGCGTTCGGGCAGGAGATGGTGGTGGCCGGCGAGGGCGGCTCGATCCCGCTCTGCAACACGCTGCGCACCCTGTACCCGAGCGCGGAGATCGTGCTGATCGGGGTCGAGGAGCCGGGCTGCCAGATCCACGCCCTGGACGAGAGCGTGGACCCGGCCGAGCTGCAGCGGATGGCGCTCACCGAGGCCCTCTTCCTGCGCGAGTACGCCGCGACCTGGGGCAACTGACCCGGCGACCGGCGGGCCCCTGGGCCGGAGCTCTGGCAACACCCGCGGACGGGTGCACCGGCGCCCGCTACCCGAACTCCGCCGGCCGGTACCGCCGCTGCGCCGCCCGGTCGGCGAGCGCGAGCAGCGCGGTGCCCGCCACCGCGCCGGCCCCGCCGCCGAAACAGAGGTCGGCGATCAGGCTCGGCCGCCCGCCCCGGACCTGGCGGGCCCGGGCCACCCGGTGCGCCGCCCCCGCGGCGGTGGCCAGCAGCACGACGGCCCGCCGCGCCGCCCGGCCGGGCGGCGGCACGGCCGCCTCCGGCGCCGGGTGCGGGTCGGGCGCCGGGTGCGCCGCCGGCTCCGGGCCGCCCAGCTCGCGTCCGAGGTGACGGGCCAGCACGCCCAGCGCCACCGCCGAGCTCGCGTACTGCGCGACCGTGGCCAGCGGCACCCCGGCCGCCTCGCGCTGCAGCACCGGCAGCAGCCTGGTCCCGGCCCGCCCGGGATGGGTGAACGCGTCCCATCCCACGTGGGTGGCGGCCCCGATCGCGGCGGAGAGCGCGAACCCGGCCGCCGTGGCGGGCCGCGGCCCCGGTGCGGTGGCCGCCAGCGCGGGCCCGGCCCACCGCGGCGGCAGCAGCCCGAGCAGCGGCCGGCGCAGCACCGACTCCCAGCCGGCGACCAGTGCCCCGGCCAGCGCCACGTCCACCGTCGGCACCGCCCACCACCGGTGGGTCAGCGCCCCGTGCCGGTACAGGCCGCCCCGGCAGGAGGCCGCGAAGAACGGCAGATCGGGTGCCATCGACCCGGCCACCAGCCCGGCGGCGACCAGCGGCCCGCGCCCCCGCAGCCCGCGCAACAGGGGGAGCACGGCGGCCGGGTGACTGAAGGTGAACGGCATGCGCCCATCCTGCCCCGTGCACCCCGCCCCGTCACGCCGGCCACCGCCACCCCACCGGTCACCGCTACCCCGTCGGCCGGCCGGCCTCGAGGTAGCTGGGCCGGCCCGCCCGCCGCGCCGCCAGCGCACCCCGCAGCCGGGCCAGCCGCCCGGGCGAGAGCAGCTCGGCCGCCTCCGGCAGGGTGACGAACCGCCAGGCGCGCAGCTCGTCCGGCGGCAGCCGCAGGCCTTCCTGCTGACCCGCGCTCAGCTGCCCGCCGTCGTAGACCAGCCGCATCCCGCCCCGGTGCTCGCCGCGCCTGGGCTCCCAGTCGACCGCGAGCAGCCGCAGCCGCTCGGGGGCCAGCGTGACGCCCAGCTCCTCGGCCGCCTCGCGCACCGCCGCCTGGGTGGGGGCCTCGCCGCGCTCCACCACCCCGCCGGGGAACTCCCAGCCGGGCTTGTACACCGGGTCGACCAGCAGCACCCGGTCCCGCTCGTCGAAGAAGAGCACCGCGGAGGCCGTGGTGTCGCCCGTCGAATCGGCGCTGCGCACGATCGGACAGCGCGCGCTGCCCTCCTTGACCAGCGCGGCCAGCGTCTGCGCCACCTGGCGCGGGGTCAGCGCCCCGGTGTCCAGCACGTGTGCGTCCCGGTGCAGCCACTCCCGGGCCGCCTGGTACCGCGACAACTGCTCGTACCGCCACTGCCGCACCCGCTCGCCGGCCGCCGGGTCGCCCGGGACCTCTCCGCTGCTCGCGATCCGGTCCCGCAGGATCGTTTCCTCAGCGTGCAGCACGAAATGGTGCACGGTCAGCCCGCGGGCCGCAAGCGCGCCGAAGATCTCGTCCCGGTACTCCTCGCGCAGCACCGTCATCGGCACCACCAGGGTGCCCGGCACCTCGGCCAGCAGGGCGGCCGCCACCTGCGGGACCAGTTTCCGCCAGGCCGGCAGGTCCTGGACATCGGTGACCCCGGCCAGCCGCCGGGCCGGCAGCAGCCGGCGCAGCGTGGCGCCGACCACCTCCGGATCGTAGAGCGTGCTGTCCGGCAGCAGCTCGACCAGCTCCCGGCAGGCACTGGTCTTGCCCGCCCCGAACGTCCCGTTGACCCAGACGATCACGCGTCCCCCTGACCTCGGGCGGCCTGGGCGCGGTGGGTCCCGCGCGCCGCGGCTTCCTCTCGGGTGGTACCCGTCGGCCCCGACCCCGCACTCCTGGTTGTCTGACGCACCGTCACCCGACGGACCGCCGCCCGGCGCACCCGCTGGTCGGGCGCACCTCCCGCCGTAGTGCGCACGCGGCTGCGCGCCGGGCGTGCGCTCCGTACGCCGGTCACTTCTCGACGGCCCACAGCGCCGCGGCCGCGGCTCCCACCAGGCCGGCATCGGTGGCCAGCGCCGCCGACTCGATCCGCAGGCCGCGCACGTAGGGCAGCGTCGCGTACTCCGCCAGCCGGGCCCGCAGCGGGCCCAGCAGCAGGTCGCCGGACTGCGCCACGCCGCCGCCGATCACCACCACGTCCAGTTCGACCAGGGTCGCGGTGGCCGCGATCCCGGCCGCCAGCGCCTGGCCGGCCCTTGCGAAGGCGGCCAGCGCCCGGGGGTCGCCGTCCCGGGCCGACTCAGCGACGGCCGCGGCACCGGCCGCACCGGAGCGCGGCCGCCACCCCGCCGCCACCGCGTGCCGGGCGATCGCGGTACCGCTGGCCAGCAGCTCCAGGCAGCCGCGGCTGCCGCACGGGCACGGCTCGCCCTCCAGGTCCACGGTGATGTGGCCGATGTGCCCGGCGTTCCCGGTCGGCCCGGGGTACAGCGCACCGCCCAGCACCAGGCCGCCGCCGACCCCGGTGGAGACCACCATGCACAGCGCGTTGTCGAAGCCGCGGGCCGCACCGCGCCAGTGCTCGGCGGCCGCCATCGCCACCCCGTCGCCGGTCAGCACGCCGGGCAGCCCGTCGGTCAGCCGGTCCAGCTCGCGCAGCAGCGGGAAGTCGCGCCAGCCGGGGATGTTCACCGGGCTGACCGTGCCGCGCAGCGTGTCCACCGGCCCCGCGCTGCCCACGCCGACCAGCCGCACCCGGGGCCACTCGGGCAGCCCGCGCAGCCGGCCGACCACCTCGGCCAGCGAGTCGAGCACCGCCTGACCGCCCTCGGCGGCCCGGGTCGGCCGCTCGGTGCGGCAGTGCAGCACCCCGTCCTCGGCACCCACCAGCGCACCGGCGATCTTCGTCCCACCGATGTCGACCGCCAGCACCAGGGCCTGACCGTCCACCGACTGCCCACCCAGCATCGAAACACGCCCCGCTCTCGTCCCGGTCCGGCCCCGCACGGTCCGAACCCGCCGCAGACCCTACCCGCTCGACACATCGTCAGCTCCGCGGGCACCACCTGCACCGATCGTCGCCCCCGGTACTGCGAAGCTCCTGGACAGGGGCGGCCGGCCGGACCGACAATCTGGTGCATGAGTGCCCCTGAGTTCCGGACCGACGCGGCCGTCTCCGGACTGCTCGACCGCCCCTCGGAGGCCGACCGGGAGCGGGCGCTCGGGATGCTGCGGCAGGGCGCGGGCGACGGCCGGCTCTCGCACGACACCTTCATGCGCCGGATGGAGCTGGTGCTCACCGCGCGCAGCCGCGGCGAGTTGGACTCCGTACTGGCCGACCTGCCCGCCGACGGCCTGCTGGCCCGGCTCGCGCTGCGCACCGTGGGGCGGCTGTCCGCGTTCACCGTCCGGCTGCGCGACGCCTGGCACACCGAGCGGCTACCCGGGCTGACCCTGCCCCAGCTGGGCCCGCCCGCCCTGCGGATCGGCCGCGCCCCGGGCAGCGACCTGCGGCTGAGCGACGCCTCGGTCTCCCGCAACCACGCCGAACTGCGCCGCTACCCGCACGGCTGGACCCTGCGCGACCTCGGCTCCACCAACGGCACCCACGTCAACGGCCACCGCGTCACCGGCGCCGTCCCGGTCCGCCCCGGCGACCGGGTCACCTTCGGCAACCTCGCCTTCCGCCTCGCGGCGGGCTGACGGGGGGTCAGCTCCGTTGGCTCCGCCGGCCCCCGGCGTGGCCAACCCGCTGCCCGAACGCGGTCGCGCCGCCCCCTAGCCCTCCAGCAAGCGCTTCTTCAGCACCTTCCCCATCGCGTTCCGGGGCAGCTCCGCCACCAGCACGACCTCCCGGGGCCGCTTGTGGACGGACAGGCGGTCGGCAACGAAGCTGCTGAGCTGGTCCCCCGTCACCTCTCCGTCCGCCACCACGAACGCCACCACCCGCTGCCCCAGGTCCGCGTCCGGTGCGCCCACCACCGCGGCGTCGGCCACGGCGGGGTGGTCCCGGAGCGCGGCCTCGACCTCGCCGGCGCCGATCTTGAAGCCACCGCTCTTGATCAGGTCCACCGAGGCACGGCCGACGATCCGGTGGAAGCCGTCGGGGCCGATGGTGGCCACGTCCCCGGTGCGGAACCAGCCGTCCGCCGTACGCACCTCGGCGTCGGCGGCCGGGCGGTTGAGGTAGCCGTCGAACAGGGTCGCCCCGCTCACCTGGAGCTCGCCCACCGACTCCCCGTCGCTGGGCACCGGCTCGCCGTCCTCACCGACCAGCCGGGTGGCGATCCCCGCCAGCGGCAGGCCGACGCTGCCGGGCCGACGCTCGCCGTCCGCCCGGGTGCTCACGGTGATCAGGGTCTCGGTCATGCCGTACCGCTCGATCGGCTGGTGCCCGGTCAGCTCCGCCAGCCGCTCGAAGACCGGCACCGGCAGCGGCGCGCTCCCCGAGACCAGCAGCCGGGCCCCGGCCAGCGCCTGCGCGGCCGACTCGTCGGCGGCCACCCGGGACCAGACGGTCGGCACGCCGAAGTAGAGCGAGCCCTGCGCCTTGGCGTAGGCCTCGGGGGTCGGCCGACCGGTGTGCACCAGCCGGCTCCCGGTCCGCAGCGCGCCCAGCACTCCGAGCACCAGCCCGTGCACGTGGAACAGCGGCAGGCCGTGCACCAGGGTGTCCTCGGCGGTCCAGGCCCAGGCGGCGGCCAAGGCGTCCAGGTCGGCCGCCACCGCGCGCCGGGACAGCACGGCGCCCTTGGGGGGCCCGGTGGTCCCGGAGGTGTAGAGCACGAACGCGGGCCGCTCCGGCGCCGGTTCCGGCAGCCGGGCGTCGTACCGCTCGGCCAGGTCCACCGGCAGCGCCTCGACCGCCGGCAGCGCGTCATGACCTGTACCGCCGACCCCACCGACCCCGGCCCCGGCCCTGGCACCCGCACCGCCCGCCACCGGCCCGTCGGCGCAGGCCAGCAGCTGCGCGCCGCTGTCGCGCAGGATGTGGCCGCGCTCCACCGGCCCGGCATCCGGCGGCACCGGCACCACGGGCACGCCCGCGAGCAGGCCGCCGACCACGGCGACCACCGTCTCGGCGGTCGGCCGGGCCAGGACCGCCAGCGCCTGCGCCCCGCCGATTCTGGCCGCCACCGCACCGGCCGCGCCCAGCAGTTGCTCCCGGCTGAGCTGCCGACCGTCGATCACCAGAGCGTCGGGGGCGTCGCCGAAGCCGCCCTGAAGTGCCGTCAACAAGTCCACGCCCGCACTCTAACGGCCGCAGGGTGGGTCCCCCACCCGGAAGAACCGGGGGAACCCACCCTGTGTCGGTGTGTTGCTGGT
>NZ_PYBW01000303.1 GCF_003205575.1 Streptomyces tateyamensis | reverse complement strand
CTGAGCGTGGACGAGGCCTACGTGGACCTGGAGGCCGGCCCGTACAGCGGTGCGCTGCGCGAGGCCGCGCCGGGCGCGGGGGCGGAGCTGGTCCGGGCACTGGCCGAGGACCTGCGTAGCGACATCGAGGAGCGCACCGGGCTGACCGCCTCGGTGGGCGCGGCGAGCTCCAAACTGATGGCCAAGATCGCCTCCGAGCAGGCCAAGCCGGACGGGCTGGTGCTGGTGACGCCGGGTCAGGAGCGGGCGGTGCTCGGCCCGATGCCGGTGCGGGCGCTGCCCGGGGTCGGGCCGGCCACCGAGCAGGCGCTGCGCCGGGCCGGACTGCTGACGGTGGCCGAGGTGGCCGAGCAGCCGGAGCCGGAGCTGGTGCGGCTGCTCGGGCGCGCGCACGGGGCCGGGGTCTCGCTGATGGCCCGCGGCCTGGACGGGCGGGCGGTGGTGCCGGACCGGGACGCCAAGTCGGTCTCGGTGGAGGACACCTACGAGGTGGACCTGGTCGACCGGGACCGGATCATGTACGAGCTGGACGAGCTGACCAGGCGGTGCGTGCGCCGGCTGCGCGCGGCCGGGCGCTCGGGGCGCACCGTGGTGCTGAAGGTCCGCCGGTTCGACTTCTCCACCCTGACCAGGTCCGAGACGCTGCGCGGCCCGACCGACGACGAGCGGGTGATCGCGGCCACCGCGCGCCGGCTGGCCGCCCAGGTCAACCTGACCGGCGGGATCCGGCTGCTCGGGGTGGGCGTCTCGCAGCTGGCCGAGTACACCCAGGAGGACCTCTTCGCCCAGGCGGCCGAGGCGCAGGCAGCCGAGGAGCAGGCTGCGGAGGAGCAGGCGGCGGAGCTGGGCGAGGGGCCGGCCGAGTCGGCTGCGGCGGGCGAGGAGACGGCGCAGGCGGCGGAGCCCGGGCCGGTGGTGACAGCGGGGGCGAACCAGCGGCCCCGGTCGCGGATCTGGCTGCCCGGCCAGGACGTGGTGCACGGGGAGCTCGGCCGGGGCTGGGTGCAGGGCAGCGGGGTGGGCCGGGTGACGGTGCGCTTCGAGACGCCGTACTCGCCGCCCGGCCGGGTGCGCACCTTCGCGGTGGACGACCCGGCGCTGGAGGCGGCCGACCCGCTGCCGCTGACCCTGACAGACGAGTGAGCTCCCTGCCCGGGTTCTCCGGGCAGGGAGCTCACTCGTCGCCGGGCCGCCGATCCCTGGGCGGCCCGGACTGCGGCGGCCTCGTCAGGCGCCGGTCTTGGCGGCCTCCGCGGGGGCGTCGGCCGGGGCGGCGTCGCCGACCGGACCCGGGTTGTAGCGGGCGGAGCG
>NZ_PYBW01000302.1 GCF_003205575.1 Streptomyces tateyamensis | reverse complement strand
GGCCGAGTACACCGGCCGTATCAACCGGATCGGCATGGGTTCCGTGTTCTGGGCACCCTCGTACTTCGCGGGGTCCTGCGGCGGCGCACCGCTGAGCATCGTCAAGGAGTACATCGAGAACCAGCAGCGGCCCGTCTGACCGTCACCCCGGAGCCGCAGAGCACTCCGCCGCTTCGCGGCTCCGGGTCAAGGATCGCAATCCCGCCCGGCCTAAAGGCCGGGATTCCCTGCGAAGAACAAGGGATGG
>NZ_PYBW01000301.1 GCF_003205575.1 Streptomyces tateyamensis | reverse complement strand
GGGGCCCCCCCCCCCCGGGGGGGGGGGGGGCGGTTGGGGGGCGGGGTGACCCGCCCCCCCCCGGCGCGCCCCCCCCCCCGGCGGCGCCGCCGCGCGCGGGCGGTCCGGGGGGGGGGCCCGGTGGTGTGGGGGGGGGCCCCGGGCGGGGGGTGGGGGGGGGGGGGGGGGCGGGCCCGCGGGCCGCGCGCCGCGCGCGGGGGGGGGGGGGGGGGGGGGGGGGGGGGGGGGGGGGGGGGGGGGGGGGGGGGGGGGGGTGGGGGGGCGGGGGGGGGGGAGGGGGGCCGGGGGGGGCGGGGGCGGGGGGGGGGGTGGGGGGGGTGCGGGCGGGGGGGGGGGGGGGCGGGGGGCGGGGCGGGGGGGCGTGGGGGTGGGAGCCGGGTGGGGGGGGGGGGGGGGGGGGCGCGGTGGG
>NZ_PYBW01000300.1:677-1660 GCF_003205575.1 Streptomyces tateyamensis | reverse complement strand
CGGCGGCCAGCGCCACCGCGCCCGGCAGCAGCAGGCGGCCGGCCAGCTTGGGCCCGGTCGGACGGGGACCGGCCGGGAGCGGGCGGGTGTGGTCCTTGGTGGGGTGCACCTGGCTGCCTTTCGGGTTCGTCCATGCGGGAATGCCGCCCGGCCAGAGCCAGGCTTTGTCAGCATTTCACCGTTATGTCCGAATTCCCGTCAGCGGCGCGCCGCCGGAGGCCGGTCGGGCCGGGCCCGACCGCCGCTACCGCCCCTCGGGCACCGCCGTGCCGTAGACCGCGTCCAGCGCGTAGACGCAGCGGTCCTTGCTGCTCACGAAGACCCGCCCGCCCTCGGTCACCGGAGAGCCCGTCAGCTCGCCCTTGGTGCCCAGCTCCCAGCGCAGCCGGCCGCTGGCCAGGTCCACGGTGTGCAGCGAGTGGTCCCGGCTGCCCACGTGGACCAGCCCGTCCGCGGCCGCCGGCGAGCCGACGATCTCGCCCCGGGCCGCGTACCGCCAGCGCTCGCGCCCGTCGGCCGTGTCGAAGGCGTACAGCGTCTCGCCGCTGGCGAGCAGCGCGGTCGACCCGGCCAGCACCACCGGCTCGGCCCCCTGCCGGCTGGCTGTGCGGGACTGCCAGCGCACCTGCCCGGTGGCCCCGTCCAGCGCGTACAGGGTGCCCAGGTAGTCGGCCACGTAGACCGCGGGCACCGCCGCCCCGTCCAGCGTCGGCGGGGTGAACAGCACCACCGGCGCCTCGAACTGCCAGCGCGGCGCCCCGGTGGCCGCGTCCAGCGCGTACACCCTGGTGCCGGCCGTCACGTAGACCGTCTGGCCGCGCACCGCCGGGCGGGAGGGGACGTCCTCGCCGACCGGGAAGGCCCAGCGCGGCAGCCCGCCCCGGGCGTCCACGCAGCGCAGCCGCCTGCCGCCGTAGTAGTAGACCGCGCCGCCCGCCAGGGTCGGCCCGGACTGCGGATTCTCGTAGTCCTGCTGGGCGTCG
>NZ_PYBW01000300.1:0-476 GCF_003205575.1 Streptomyces tateyamensis | reverse complement strand
CGGCGTCCACCGCGACCGCCCAGGCCACGTCCCGGGTCTTGTAGCGGCGCCGGCCGGAGGCGATGTCCAGCGCGTGCACCTCGAAGCTGGAGACCAGCAGGGTGCCGTCGGCCACCAGCGGGGTGCCCCAGACGTCGTTGGACATCCGGAACCGCCAGGGCCGCCAGTGCTGCCGCTCCACCTGCTGGACCGGCAGCGGGGCCGAGCCGCCGGCCGAGGCCCGGCGCACCCAGTCGGTCTCGGCCGGGGTCGGCCCGCCGGTCGGGCCGGGGTCGGTGTGCGCCTGCGGGCCCGGTCCTATGCCGACCGGCGCACCGGCCAGCCGCACCTCCTGGGCCGGGTCCCGGCGGTGCCGCCGGGCGCCCAGCTTGGCGGTGGCCGCCTGGCCGTCGGCCGAGCCGTTCTGCGCGGACAGCGCACCGGTGCGCGGGTCGGCCACCTCGGGGCGCGGGGCGACCGGCGCCGGGCCCCAGGGC
>NZ_PYBW01000299.1 GCF_003205575.1 Streptomyces tateyamensis | reverse complement strand
CCGAGGACGAGTTCGAAGCCGGGTTCGGTGGCGTGGCGGTCGAGGCGCTCGGCGAATGTCTGGACGCGGTAGTTGGCCAGGTGCAGCAGGGGCGCCCGCACATCGGCGTAGACGTCCAGCAGGTCCTGACGGGCTGGGCGGTGAGGTCGGTGTGGTGGCGGAGCTCGATCGTCACGCGGTGGTCCTCCTGGTGTTGTGGGCGTACTCGGCCCAGGAGCGGGCCGGGCTGCTGCCGTCGGCCAGGTCGCTCAGCT
>NZ_PYBW01000298.1:421-773 GCF_003205575.1 Streptomyces tateyamensis | reverse complement strand
ACGGCCTCTGGAACACCAACACCGGTCTCAGTGCCGACCTCACCGAGGCGGACCTTGCCCGGATGAACCGTCAGGGCCTGCCCGCCCTGACCCAGACCGACGGGCTCGCCCTGCTGGACGCGGCCCTGGCCTCCCCCCACCCGGCGCTGGTCCCGCTGCACGTCAACACCGCCGCCCTGCGCACCCGCACCGACGAGATCCCCGCCCTGCTGCGCGCCCTCGCCCCCACCGGGGCCGCCCGCCGGGCCGTCACCAGCAGCACCTCCGAGAGCGGAGCGGACGTCCTTCGCCGGCGCCTGACCGCCCTCAGCCCGGCCGAACGCGAGCGGGCCCTGCTGGACCTGGTCCGCAC
>NZ_PYBW01000298.1:0-280 GCF_003205575.1 Streptomyces tateyamensis | reverse complement strand
GCCACCGCCACCGGCCTGCGCCTCACGCCGACGCTGGTCTTCGACTACCCCACGGCCGCCACCGTCGTCGGCTACCTCCACACCGAACTGTTCGGCGCCGACGACCCCACCGAGGACCTGAGCGAGGCCTCCGCCGCCGACCTCTTCGCCATCCTCGACGCCGAACTCGCCACCCTGGACGACTGACCACCCCCACCCACCAGTCGCCCCCGCAGAAGACGGAAGGGCGGGCCCACCCCTGCGGGGTGGGCCCGCCCTTCCGCAGTGGCATAAAGTAGAG
>NZ_PYBW01000297.1 GCF_003205575.1 Streptomyces tateyamensis | reverse complement strand
ATCATCGATCGGGCTCAGCAGGCCGAGCTCGCCGAAGCCCTGATCGCGGAGCTGGACGTGACCTTCGGCGACACCAGGAACCAGCGCCGGTGACCCGAACCGGGAGGAGCCCGGATTGAACCTCGCCATCGCCCACACCGACCCCGCCGCCCTCATCGCCCGCTGCGAGACCACCGGGGTCCGCATCACCGCCGCTGAGGCGGAGTATGAGTCAGGGTCCGTTCTTCCGGCCGGCCCCTGGCAACCGCTGACGGCCGACCTGGCCGCACGGCTCATGCCCAGCGCCCAGACCGCCGACGCGACGTTGGTCGAGCTGGTCAAGCTCCCCGACGGCCCGGTGCCCGAGAGCCTGGCGGCCTTGGCAGACCCGCTCGGGGACCCGGACGCCGTT
>NZ_PYBW01000296.1 GCF_003205575.1 Streptomyces tateyamensis | reverse complement strand
GGTGGGTGGTTGGGGGAATTTGCCTGCGGCGAATTCGCGGGTGTGTGCGGGGTGGTTGGGGCGAGCGTTCTGGCGTCGCTACGCTCCGCCCATCGGGTGGATTTTCCCCGGGCCTACGGCCCGTCAATCGGTCGGCATTCCGGCTTTGTCGGGCCGATGTTTTCACGGCCCTGCGGGCCGATTGGCTGACAGGGTTTCCCGGGCTGCGCCCGGGGGTGAGCGTTGACGATGTGACGCGGAATTCGGGTAGTGGCCCATCCCTCCGGTCGGGCAGAGGTGCCGGTCGGGGCCTGCGGCCCTCGGCGTTGACGATGTGTCGCGGACTTCTGGTATCAGTCACAACCCCACCCCGGGGCCCCTCCCCCGGTCCCGGCCGATGGCCGGTCCGCCGCCTGATTGCTGGGCTGACGGCCCATCCGGCGCCCCTTGGGGCGGGGCCTGCGGCCCTCGGGAGCAACCTCCGGGCACCGGTCCGGCTCGGCCTCCCCGGCCCCAGTGGCGGGCCCTCACGGACGCCCCGCACAGCGGTGACTGACGGGCCCTCAACCACAGACTCCGGACCGGAATCCGAAACGAATCCGGCGGCGTTTCCCCGGCTTCCGTACAGCTCTATCCTACCGGTCCCCGGACGAGCACGATACGTGAACAGCCAACATCACGGCAACCGTCCATCCCGGCTCTATCCGGCGGCACTCCCGGCGCGAATGCGAATTTCTTTCCGTTCTCTTTCAGGCGGCAATCGGAAAGCCTCGCTGGGCGTAGCGG
>NZ_PYBW01000295.1:367-1003 GCF_003205575.1 Streptomyces tateyamensis | reverse complement strand
AGCGGCACGCTCGACACCAGTGACTCCGTCCGCAGCTGCCCGTGCGCGTCACGCCGCTTGGCGCAGTGCAGCAGCCCCGCATTGGTGAGCTGCCGCCGCGCCCGGTCCGCCGTGATCCGCCCACCCGTCAACCCGGCGGCCAGCTCCGTCACCGTGGTCCGGCGCGCCCTGGCCTCGGAGAGCGCGAGGGCCCGCACGAGGAGGCGGAACGCGGAGTCGGAGAGATCGTCGTCCCAGATGTGGGAGTTGGCAATCATCGTGAAGTCGCGCGCAGGCGCGATAACATTCCTGAGCATCCCAAGTGGCTCATTCCACTAGCGGGTGAAGAGCCCGGCCGGGTGTTCCACCACCCACCGGGCTCGCCCCCTGTCCAGCGCAGGGGCGATCGGTACACCGCGCACGCTACACGGACGGCGGCACGATCGGCGACGCTGCGCGAGCGCGCGAGCACGGTGCGCAACCACTCCGCGCGCCCTCGCGCGCCCCTCGCGGATCGTGGAGGGATGTCAGCCCGGTGCAGCGACATGGTGAGTAGAGGCGCTTACGGCCCCATCGGCTACAGACCAGTGCTGACACCTGGGCGCGGGGGAACGTGCCGCGATCCTCCTATGACGGGACACTCCACGTCAGCGTGGG
>NZ_PYBW01000295.1:0-340 GCF_003205575.1 Streptomyces tateyamensis | reverse complement strand
GGACCATGGCGGTGAGCCGGGGAGAGTCAGGTGAAGGCTGCTGGCTGTTGATGGCCTGGTAGCCCCAGGAATCGTACAGGGCCTGGACCTTGCCGTCCCCGGCGAGCGGGTTGACCATCAGGGTGACGCGGTCCTCGGTGCGGTGGGCGAGGAGCTCGTCGTGGATACGGCGGGCGGCACCGGTGCCGCGCCAGGGGATGCGGACGCCGATCTCTTTGATGACCAGGACGGGGGTGTCGGCGAAGCCTTCGGGTAGCGGTTCGGTCATGCGCTTCCAGTACCGGTCGTCGGCGTCGGCGGAGTTGCCGTAGGCGTAGCCGATCGGGACGCTGCCGTCGTA
>NZ_PYBW01000031.1 GCF_003205575.1 Streptomyces tateyamensis | reverse complement strand
CGGTGCGCTCGGCGAGCAGCCGCAGATGTATCCCACCGACATGCCCGATCTGTCCCTTGCCGTCGGCGGACATGGCAAGCCCGCGACTCCACTCGCTATCCTGCACGTGAAAGGTGCCTTCCGACCCGCCCGATACGACCCTCAGCAAGTCGCATCCAAGCAGGTCAGAAGGCACCTCTTCTTTTCATCTCACACTCTGTCAACAAGCCTGGCAGTCCTGCTGAAACACCGAGGCCGGCGTGCGCGCCGGGGCCCAGCGGGCGCTGGCGGGGTCACCGTCGGACATCCACCAGTTCCTGACGGCCGGCCAGGTGAAGGCCCGTGAGGACGACGAGCGCGTCGCCCTCACCCAGATCCTGGCCGACCCGAAGAGCGGCCCGAACCTCAAGGCCGCCGCCGAGAAGGCGATGGACGGCAACGCGACCGATGTCCACACCTTCCTGACGGACGGCCGCGCCGTCGCAGCCGCCAAGGACCAGGGCACCACGCCCACCTCGGCGCCCCCTGCGAGCCCGAGCACGAGCACGAGCACGAGTCCTAGCACGAGCGCTGCGGCTGGCCCCAGCCCCGCCGCCGTTTCCACCAACTCCCCCTCCTCCTTCCTCTCGACCTCGCCTCACCCCGCCCTGCAACTAGCCACCACCACCGGCGGAAGCGGCAGCCTCCCCTGGCTCCTCACCGGCGCCGCCGCAGTCCTGCTCGCCGGCGCAGCCCTGCTGACAGCCAAACGCCGCCGCCGCGCCGCCCGCAGCTGACCACGCCTCGCCCCTACTGCCCTGCCCTCCCCTCCAAGGCTGGACGGCGTCACCCACCCGGATCGCAGTACTCAACGCCTGCACCTCCGCAATCCCGAGCGGCCGCACCTGAACCTGCATCCCCCGCCGTCCACGCCCCCCGCCACGCCGCTCCGGCCGCAGATCTCGAAGGCGTTGAGTTCGGGCCTTCCAGTGGGTCATCCAGCGTTTGCGGCCGTCGCCGGTGGGGCCGCGGGACATGATCGCCTTGTAGACGCATTTCCGGGCTGCCAGGGGCGTTGCAAAGTCCCGGTGATCATGTGAGTCCGCAGGCCGCAGCGGGTCCAAGGAGTGCGGGCTGGGCCGTCACGAACGCAACGAAGCTCCGGTTGAGCGGGGTGACCTTCCCAAGTCGCCTCGCACCACCGGAGCTTCGATGTGTCGTCAGTCTGCCACCGTCTGTCTGATCAAGTCGCCCACTCTGGGAGACACTGCGGGGTTGTCGCTGGTCGAGCGGTTGCGGCTGCTGCCGGATCCGCGTCGGCGTCGAGGGGTGCGTCACCCGTTCGTGGCGGTGCTGCTGGTTGCCGCCTCGGCGGTGGTCCCCGGAGCACGCTCGTATGCGGCCATCGGCCAGTGGTCCGCGAACGCACCGCAGCATGCCCTGGCCCGCCTGGGTGCCCGGGTCGTCGGGGCGTTGAGCATGCGCGTCGCACCGAGTGCCGCCACGATCCGGCGGGTTGTCGGCCTGGTCTGCCCTGGTGGCTTGGCCGATCTGACCGGCGCCGATCCTGCTGGCTCGGACTCGGTGGCGATCGACGGCAAGGCCGCCCGCGGCTCCCGACGCGGCCAGACACCCGCCGCCCACCTGCTGGCCGCGATGACCGGCGACGGCCGAACCGTCACCCAGCTGCGGGTCCCCGACAAGACCAACGAAATCACCTGCTTCGCCGCGCTACTGGCGCCTTTCGACCTGACGGGGGTCACGGTCACGGCCGATGCCCTGCACACCCAGCGCGACCACGCGCTTCCTGGTCTGCGAGAAGAAGGCGCACTACCTGCTGGTGGTCAAGGCCAACCAGCCCGAACTGCACCGCCGGCTGCGATCGCTGCCGTGGAAGGACGTCACGGCGCGCCGCTACGACCGCGAGATCGGCCACGGCCGCCGGGAAACCCGGGTGACCAGAGCTCTCACCGTCAGCGATCTCGGTCTGGACTTCCCCCACGCCGCCCAGGCCGTGCGGATCCTGCGCCACCGCACTGACCTCAAGACCGGCACGGTCAGCCGCCAGACCGTCTACGCGATCACCGACCTGACCTCGCATCAGGCATCACCTCAGCGGCTGGGCCAACTTGCCAGGTCGCAGTGGACCATCGAGAACCGGCTGCACTTCGTCCGCGACACCACCTTCACCGAGGACGCCTCGAAGATCCGCACCGGCCACGGACCCGACAACATGGCGACCCTGCGCAACCTGGCGATCAACACCCTCCGTGCGGCCGGACACCGCAACATCGCCGCCGGGATCCGGCATGCCTCCTACGAGCCCTTCACCCGCCCGCTCGACCTGCTGGGCATCGCCTGACCAGCGCGATTACAAGCTCACAGGACTTTGCAACGGCCCTGGCGCCCTGGGGCCCTACTGCGAACTCTCGCAGTAGGTATGCATTCAGAAGGAA
>NZ_PYBW01000294.1:3085-3318 GCF_003205575.1 Streptomyces tateyamensis | reverse complement strand
TAGAATCACCGGAGATGACCGAATTATCCCCCGCGCCCCCTGCTCACACCCCCACTTGGTCCCCGTTGGGACAGGGCTCCAGCATGGTTCGAGCCAGCTGAAGCAATGCTGAAGATACCTGAAGCGATCTTCAGCAAACAGTGATCTGCGTTTGCGATCCTTGACCATCATGCGGGTACTGGTGGTGGAGGACGAGCAGCGGCTGGCCGCGGCGCTGCAGCGCGGGCTGCGGG
>NZ_PYBW01000294.1:0-2734 GCF_003205575.1 Streptomyces tateyamensis | reverse complement strand
GTGCCTGGCCCGGCGGGCCGGCGAGGTGGTGCCCAAGCGGGAGATCCTGGAGCAGGTCTGGGACAGCGCCTTCGAGGGCGACCCGAACGTGGTGGAGGTGCACATCAGCGCGGTGCGCCGGAAGATCGACGCGCCGTTCGGGCGCAACGCGCTGGAGACGGTGCGCGGGGCCGGGTACCGACTGGCGGTCGACGGTGGCTGACCGGGCCGCGCGCGGCGAGCGGGCGGCCGCCACCGGGCGGGTGCTGCGCCGGCTGCGGCCCGTGACGGTGCGGGCCCGGGCCACCCTGGGCGCGAGCTCGGTGGTGGCGGTGGCGCTGGCCATCGCCTCGTTCTCGCTGCTCGGCCTGCTGGACGCCAACCTGCTGCACAACGCCGAGAGCGACGCCGAGGCGCAGGCCACCGGGGTGGCCCAGCTGGCCCAGGCCGGCCGGCTCACCCCGCAGCTGCCGCCCACCCACGGCGCCGACTTCCTCCAGGTGGTGGACGCGCACGGGACGGTGCTGAGCTCGAGTCAGAACCTGGCGGGCCGTCCGGCCATCTCCGACCGGCGGCCCAGCGTGCCCGGCACCGTCTTCGGCACCTGGGACATCAGCCCGCTCGGCTCCGAGCACCGCCAGCGGGTGGTGCAGGTGACCACCGACACCGGCCAGGGCCTGGTCACCGTCTACGCCGGCACCTCGCTGCGCGACGTGGACGCCGCCGACACCACCACCGCCGCCGCGCTCGCGGTCGGCATGCCGCTGCTGCTGCTCACCGTGGCCGTGGTCACCTGGTGGGTGACCGGGCGGGCGCTGCAGCCGGTGGAGGCGATCCGCGCCGAGGTGGCCGAGATCAGCGACCGCGACCTGCACCGCCGGGTCCCGGTGCCGCAGACCCAGGACGAGGTGGCCCGACTGGCCGTCACCATGAACGCCACCCTGGACCGGCTGGAGTCCTCCGGCCGGCGCCAGCGCCAGTTCATCGCCGACGCCTCGCACGAGCTGCGCAGCCCGCTCACCGTGCTGCGCACCCAGCTGGAGGTGGCGATGGCGGTGCGCGACCCGGCCGCCTGGCCGGAGCTGATCGAGGGCGCGCTGGAGGACACCGACCGGCTGCAGCGCCTGGCCGCCGACCTGCTGCTGCTGGCCCGGATCGACTCCGCCGAACCGCTCTCCGCCGCCCCGGTGGATCTGACCGAGCTGGTCGCCGAGGCGGTGGCCATCCGGCGCGGCGACCGCTGCCCGGCCGAGGGGGAGCTCGCCGAGGGGGTGCGGGTGACCGGCAGCGCGCTGCTGCTCACCCGGGTGGTGACCAACCTGCTGGACAACGCCCAGCGCTTCGCCGACCGGCGGGTGGAGGTACGGCTGCGCGAACTGCCCAGCGCCCGGCTGGCCGTGCTGGAGGTGACCGACGACGGCCCGGGGATCCCGGCCGCCGACCGGGAACGGATCTTCGAACGGTTCACCAGATTGGACGATGCGCGCAGCCGCGACCACGGCGGGGCCGGACTGGGCCTGGCCATCGCCCGTGACCTGGTGCGCCACCACCGGGGCACCCTCACCGCGGAGCCCGCCGAGCAGGGCGCCCGCCTGGTGGTACGCCTCCCACTGGCCGATCCCCGCTGACGCCGCCCGCTCGTTGGCCATCGGGACCCACTAGGGTCTGCTGCGGTCCGGGTTCGGGCGAACGGGTGACGCGATTTCCGGTTCTCCTCGGAACTTCCCCCGCGTTTTCCGTTATCGACCGGGTCCGACCGGGTCTCCCATCAGTGGACGGATCCTTGAGGAGAGTGGGCACGGGTGGACACGGACAGGCGGGACGCGGACGGGCGCGGTGTGCGGCACACGGGGCAGGAGCAGCTCGCCGCCCACCTGCCGCTGGTCTACAACGTGGTCGGCCGGGCGCTGAACGGGCACCCCGACACCGACGACGTGGTGCAGGAGACCATGCTGCGCGCGGTGGACGGGCTGCCCGCGCTGCGCGAGCCCGCGGCGCTGCGCAGCTGGCTGGTGGCGATCGCCATGAACCAGGTGCGCCACCGCTACCGTGCCAAGCAGGCCGCCCGCCCGGCCGGCTCACTCGACGAGGCGCGCGAACTGGCCGATCCGGCAGCGGACTTCGTCGGGCTGACGATCACCCGGCTGGGCCTGTCCGGGCAGCGCCGCGAGGTCGCCGAGGCGACCCGCTGGCTGGACCAGGACGAGCGCGAGGTGCTGACGCTGTGGTGGCAGGAGGCCGCCGGACAGCTGGACCGGGCCGAGCTCGCGGCCGCCCTGGAGCTGAGCCCGCAGCACGCCGCGGTGCGGGTGCAGCGGGTCAAGGAGCGGCTGGACACCGCCCGGGTGGTGGTGCGGGCGCTGGCCGCCCGGCCCGGCTGCCCGGAGCTTGCCGAGCTGACGGCGCCGTGGGACCAGGTGCCGGGGGCGCTGTGGCGCAAGCGGATCGCCCGGCACGCGCGGGACTGCCGGGCCTGCCAGGGGCAGGCCCGGGACCTGGTGCCGGCCGAGGGGCTGCTGGCCGGCCTGGTGCTGGTCCCGGTGCCGGACGGGCTGTCGGCGAAGCTGACGGCCACCGCGCTGGCCGGCCACCCCGCCTCCGGGACGCCCGGCTTGTCCGGAACAGCCCACTCGTCCGGAAAGCCGGGATCGTCCGGGACCTCGGGCTCCTCCGGCGCCCGGGCCGCGCGGCGGCAGCGCCCGGCCGGGCAGCGGCCGCTCGGCCGGCGGGCGCTGGCCCGGGCGCGCGCCCGGGC
>NZ_PYBW01000293.1 GCF_003205575.1 Streptomyces tateyamensis | reverse complement strand
TCAGCTGGCTCGAACCATGCTGGAGCCCTGTCCCAACGGGGACCAAGTGGGGGTGTGAGCAGGGGGCGCGGGGGATAATTCGGTCATCTCCGGTGATTCTACCGACAGTTGGCCGATCTGTCGGCGGGCGGACACCTGGTGTCCGGCTTCCCGCCACAAGAGCGGCGGCTGAGCGCCCTACCGTCACGGGCCTGGGCCCAGCGGTGCTGCGGCCGAGGTGCGCCGCCACCCGCGAACCGACCCCGTGGCCCGGGCAGCACCGTACGACGCAGTGAGAACGTGGGCTCAGCAGTGCAGTTGGACCCACCTGGGAAGGAGCCAGATGCGGTCCACTCTGCCGCGCCGGATCACCGTGGTCTCCGCGA
>NZ_PYBW01000292.1 GCF_003205575.1 Streptomyces tateyamensis | reverse complement strand
GATCACCGTGGTCTCCGCGAGCGTGGGAGCCGGTCACGACGGCGCCGCCCGCGAGCTGGTGCGCCGCCTGCGCGAGGCCGGATTCGACGCCGAGTGCCACGACTTCCTCGACCTGTTGCCGCGCGGCTGCGGCCGCCTGCTGCGGGGCAGCTACGCGCTGGAGCTGAAGGTGGCACCCTGGGCCTGGGGCTGGCTGCTGGGCGGGCTGGAGAAGAGCCGCGGCTCCTCCGG
>NZ_PYBW01000291.1:2458-2859 GCF_003205575.1 Streptomyces tateyamensis | reverse complement strand
GAACCGTCACTCGCCTTCCAGGTCCCCCTCCGCCTCCAGGAAGGCGGCCTGGAGCTCGGCGATCAGGGCCGGGTCGGGCTCGGCCCACAGGCCGCGCTCGGCGGCCTCCAACAGCCGCTCGCTGATGCCGTGCAGAGCCCACGGGTTGGCGTCGGTGAGGAACTCGCGGTTGACCGGGTCGAGGACGTACTCCTGGGTGAGCCGCTCGTACATCCAGTCGGCCACCACCCCCGTCGTGGCGTCGTAGCCGAACAGGTAGTCCACGGTGGCCGCCATCTCGAAGGCACCCTTGTACCCGTGCCGCCGCATCGCCTCCAGCCAGCGCGGGTTGACCACCCGGGCGCGGAAGACCCGGGCCGCCTCCTCGGTCAGGGTGCGGGTGCGCACCGTCTCGGGGCGGG
>NZ_PYBW01000291.1:1967-2338 GCF_003205575.1 Streptomyces tateyamensis | reverse complement strand
TGTCGTGCTCGCGGGTGTCGGTGTTCTTGGCCGCCACCGTGATCCGCTTGTAGGCGGTCTCCATCTCCTCGCGGGCCGGGCGCCCGTCGAGCCCGCGCCCGTACGCGTACCCGCCCCAGACCGTGTACACCTCGGCGAGGTCCGCGTCGGTGCGCCAGTCCCGGCTGTCGATCAGCTGCAGCAGGCCGGCCCCGTAGGTGCCCGGCCGGGAGCCGAACACCCGGACCGTGGCCCGCCGTTCGTCCCCGTGCTCGGCCAGGTCGGCCTGCACGTGGGCGCGGACGAAGTTCTCCGCCGGGCCCTCCTCCTGAGCCGCGGCCAGGCGCACCGCGTCGTCCAGCAGGGCGACCACGTGCGGGAAGGCGTCCCGG
>NZ_PYBW01000291.1:1473-1889 GCF_003205575.1 Streptomyces tateyamensis | reverse complement strand
CCTCCAGGCCGGTGACCCGGCGCGAGGCGTCGTCCCAGACCGGCCGGATGCCGAGCAGTGCGAAGGCCTCGGCGATGTCGTCACCGGCGGTGCGCATCGCGCTGGTGCCCCAGAGCGAGAGGCCCACCGAGGGCGGGTAGGCGCCGTCGTTGTCGGCCCGGTAGCGCTCGACCAGCGAGGCGGCCAGCGCCTGCCCGGTCTCCCAGGCGAGCCGCGAGGGCACCGCCTTGGGATCCACCGAGTAGAAGTTGCGTCCGGTCGGCAGCACGTTGACCAGCCCGCGCAGCGGCGAGCCGGACGGGCCGGCGGGCACGAAGCCGCCGCCGAGCGCGTGGATCACCGCGTCCAGCTCGTCGGTGGTGGCGGCCAGTCGGGGCACCACCTGGCGGGCCGCGAAGTCCAGCACCTCGGCCACC
>NZ_PYBW01000291.1:1010-1390 GCF_003205575.1 Streptomyces tateyamensis | reverse complement strand
CGCCTCGACCAGCTCGCGCGCCTTCGCCTCGGCCGCGTCGGTGGCGCCCAGCGTCAGCGCGGCCTCGTCCAGGCCGAGCGCCTCCCGCAGGCCGGGCAGCGCGCTGACGCCGCCCCAGATCTGCCGGGCCCGCAGGATCGACAGCACCAGGTTGACCCGCTCGGTGCCGACCGGCGCGTTGCCCAGGACGTGCAGGCCGTCGCGGATCTGGGCGTCCTTCACCTCGCAGAGCCAGCCGTCCACGTGCAGCAGGAAGTCGTCGAAGCCCTCGTCCTCGGGCCGCTCCTCGAGCCCGAGGTCGTGGTCCAGCTTGGCGGCCTGGATCAGGGTCCAGATCTGGGCGCGGATCGCGGGCAGCTTGGCCGGGTCCATCGCGGCGA
>NZ_PYBW01000291.1:651-955 GCF_003205575.1 Streptomyces tateyamensis | reverse complement strand
GGCCGGGTCCATCGCGGCGATGTTGGAGTGCTCGTCGAGCAGCTGCTCCAGCCGGGCGATGTCGCCGTAGGAGTCGGCCCGGGCCATCGGGGGCACCAGGTGGTCGACCAGCGTCGCGTGCGCCCGGCGCTTGGCCTGGGTGCCCTCGCCCGGGTCGTTGACCAGGAACGGGTAGACCAGCGGCAGGTCGCCCAGCGCCGCGTCCGGGCCGCAGTCGGCGGAGAGTGCGGCGGTCTTGCCGGGCAGCCACTCCAGGTTGCCGTGCTTGCCCAGGTGCACGACGGCGTCGGCGCCGAAGCCGCCG
>NZ_PYBW01000291.1:0-341 GCF_003205575.1 Streptomyces tateyamensis | reverse complement strand
CGGCGGGGATCCGCACCGGGTTGCGGGCCAGCTGGTCCTCCGTCAACCAGTCCTGGTCGTAGCCGCCGGCCTCGATCAGCGCCTTGATCAGCGCGTCGCCCTCGTGCTCTCCCTCGGTCGGCTCCATGCCCGGGAAGCCCTCGCCCAGCTCCCAGCCCTCCTCGCGCAGGCGGCGCAGCAGGCGGGCCGCACTGGCCGGGGTGTCCAGGCCGACCGCGTTGCCGACCCGGGCGTGCTTGGTCGGGTAGGCGGACAGCACCAGTGCCAACCGCCGCTCGGCGGGCGGCAGGTGGCGCAGCCGGGCGTGCCGGACCGCGATCCCGGCGACCCGGGCGGCCCGC
>NZ_PYBW01000290.1 GCF_003205575.1 Streptomyces tateyamensis | reverse complement strand
ATGATCTGCCGCTGTAGTACAAGTATCGGGGTCGGCATTACGTGGAGGTATGGATCGTCAAGGACGGCAAGGTCGTCGCCAGCGATCACCACGACGTAGTAATCCGCTAACGACACCACGCCATCAGGGTGACGGGGATGAAGAGGGGGTGGCTCCCCACGCGACTCGTCCTTGGCGAGAACGTACAGGTCGGCACCTGGTTGAAGCTGTGCAGCTTCCCTCCGGACCGCCTACGACGGGTCCGGGCCGAGCTGGGGGCCGATGCCCAGAGGCCCCCAGTTGCGGACATGTCTTAGCTCATAGGACGTTGGAGGCACCGAGGGCGCGCGATTCCTCGTTGCTCACAGGGCCCCAAGGTCGACGGTGACAGGGAATGGCGCGGTGGCCTTCACGGTGCCGGTGAACACCTCGCCGTCCCGGTAGGCCCTGTTGGCTGGGTCGAGGACGTAGGTGTAGACGATCGGAACGCCGGTGGCGGACTGCTCGATGCGCCAGTAGAAGGGGATGCCGGCTTTGGCGTATTGGTCCACCTTCACGATCCGGTCGGTGGTCTCTGACCCCGGGGACACGACCTCGACGACCAGGAGCAGGTGCTCGGGGCGGGTAGGTGTGAAGTCGATGGTCTCCGCCCGGTACACGGTGACGTCCGGTCGGCGGTTTGTGAGTGGGACGTCCTGCAGGCGGACGTCGAAGTCCGTGTCGGCGTTCCAGTCCGGGCCCGAGGCGGCGTCCAGGGCATTGGCCAGGAGCCGAGCCAGCCGGTTGTGCCGCTTGGAGGCGCTCGGGCTCACGACGACCATCCCGTCCACGATCTCGATGCCGGCGCACTGCTCCTCGGACCAGGAGTCGTACTGTTCCGCGGTGATCTGCGTGTGCATCCACGCGGGCGCCACCATCTCGGCGGTCATGAAGTACCTCCTTCGAGGATGCGGCGCTGCTCGACTCAGCGTACTGCCCGCTTGCAGTCGGGCACCGGCTTTGGGGCGGGGCAGGATCTTCAGCGTCCGCAGGGCGACCTGGGTGCAAAAGGGGCGATCCGCATTCACCACGTGATGGCGCATGAGTGCAAATCGGCCAAGTAGCCTGCGTTCCACAGTTGAGC
>NZ_PYBW01000289.1 GCF_003205575.1 Streptomyces tateyamensis | reverse complement strand
CCCCCCCCCCCCCCCCCCCCTCGCCCCACCCCACGACCCCCCCCCCCCGGGGCCCACCCCCGCCACGCCCCCCGGACCCCCCGCCCCCCCCGCCCCCGCCGACCCGCCCCCCCCCCCCCCCGGGGGGGCCGCGGTGGCGCGGGGGCCCCCCCCCTCCCCGGGCGGGCCCCCTGGGCCCTCCCCGGCCAAATCCCCCCGAATGACCCCGCGCCAAAAGCCCGCTCCCCGTGTTTCTGCCGTCGGCCCTGCCGCCGCCCCGGCGGCGGCCCCCCGCCGCGCCCGCC
>NZ_PYBW01000288.1 GCF_003205575.1 Streptomyces tateyamensis | reverse complement strand
GCTGAGAGTGGGCCCCGCTCGCCCGCCCCGCAGCTTTCCCCCCCCCCCGAGAGAGAGTACCCGCCGGAACCCCCCTTTTTGCCCGCGGAAGTTTTTGGCGAACTGGCCCCCATTTTGCCCCCGTCCCCCCTGTTGGTGTTGGCGGGCGCCCCCCCGCCCCCTGGCGGGGGGGGTTGGGCCGGCCGGGGGGGGGGGGGGGGTTTGGCCCCCCCCGGCCCCCCGGGGGGGGGCCCCCCCCCCGACAGCGCGCGTGGGCACCCACCCCCCCCCCCCGGGCCCCGCTGCCCCCGGGGCCCCCCCCCCACCCGCGCCCCCCCCGGCCGCGGGGGGGGGGTGGCCCCCCGGGGCGCGCCCCCGGCCCTGCCGCCAGCCCCCCCCCCCCCCCCCCCCGTCCCGCGCACCGTGCCCACGTGCGCAGATCCCCGGGGTCGACCCCCACCCCCCTCCCCCCTTCCCCCGCCTCCTGCCGAAGGTCTGCCCCCCTGCCCCCCCACCCCCACCCCCCC
>NZ_PYBW01000030.1:38169-236249 GCF_003205575.1 Streptomyces tateyamensis | reverse complement strand
GAGCACTCCGCCGCTTCGCGACTCCGGATCAAGGATCGCAATCCCGCCCGGCCTAAAGGCCGGGATTCCCTGCGAAGAACAAGGGATGGAGCGCCTGGGCGCCCGCAGCCGGTTCGAGTTCGGCGTCCGGGCAGTCCAGCGCGGGTGGCTGCCCGCCGGGCAGGCGACGCCGTGACGGTGCGCCAGCTCTGCCCGGGGCGGTAGCGGCTCATCCGTTCGAGCGGGTGTCGTACCGTCAGATCATGCTGCTCAGCGGGCTATCTTCGTGCCCGTGACCGGCAACGACGCGGTCCTGGCTCTGGTGGTCGCCACCGCGCTGGGATTCGACTTCACCAACGGATTCCATGACACCGGCAACGCGATGGCGACCTCGATCGTGACCGGAGCCCTCCCCCCACGGGTCGCGGTGGCCGTCTCGGCGGTGCTGAACCTGGCGGGCGCGTTCCTGTCCACGGCCGTGGCGGCGACCATCGCCAGCGGCCTGGTGCAGAGCCACGCCGTCACGCTGACGGTGGTGATGGCGGGCCTGACGGGCAGCATCCTGTGGAACCTGGCGACCTGGTACCTCGGGATCCCGTCCAGTTCCTCGCACGCGCTGATCGGCGGCGTGATCGGGGCCACGATGGCGGCGGCCGGCTCGTCGGCGATCAAGTGGCAGGGCGTGGTGGCCAAGGTGATCGTGCCCGCCGCGCTGTCGCCGGTGATCGCCGGCGCGGTGTCGGCGCTCGGGACGTACCTGGTCTACCGGCTCACCATCGGCATGCGCGAGGGCCCCAAGGGCCACGGCTTCCGGATCGGCCAGATCGGCTCGGCCTCCATGGTGTCGCTGGCCCACGGGACCAACGACGCGCAGAAGACCATGGGCGTGATCACCCTGGCGCTGATCGCCAACGGCACCCTGCACGCCGGGGCGAAATCCCCGGACTGGGTGATCGCCTCCTGCGCGGTGGCGATCGCGCTGGGCACCTACATCGGCGGCTGGCGGGTCATCAGGGCGCTCGGCAAGGGCCTGGTGGAGATCGAGCCGCCGCAGGGGATGGCCGCGGAATCGGCTTCCGCCGCGGTGATCCTCGCCTCCACCAACTTCGGCTACTCGCTCTCCACCACCCATGTGGCGACCGGGTCGATCCTGGGCTCGGGGGTGGGAAAGAAGGGTGCCGAGGTCCGCTGGCACATCGCCCGCCGGATGGTGGCGGCCTGGCTGCTCACGCTGCCCGCCGCGGCCCTGGTCGGCGCCGTCGCCTACTGGGTCGCGCACGGCATCGGCGGGACGGGCGGGGTGGTGGTGATCTTCATCGTCCTGGTGCTCGCCTCGATCGCCTTCTTCGTCGCCTCCCGCCACCCGGCCGTCACGCCGGAGAACGTCAATGCCGCGTGGACCGGAACGGTCGTCCCGGCAGCCGAGCACGACAAGGCGGCCTCGTGAACCAGTGGATCAACCTCCACGCGCTGTGGAAGATCGTCGTCGTCGGCGCCCTGACCGGCGCCGGCCTGCCCGCGGTCTTCGCGCTCGGCCTGCGCGCCCTGAGCCCGCCGGACCGCGCGGGCGCCGGCGAGCGGGCCGCAGCTCCCCGCTCCGGTGGCCCGGTCGGCTATGCCGTCGCCGTCCTGTGCTTCGCGGTCGTGCTCGCCGCGATCGGCTGGGGCATCTCGGTCATCGTCAAGCACAGCTGACCAGGTGACCGGGCCACTGCTCGAAGGCAGCGGCCCGGTCACCCGGTCACGCACTCACTCGGTCACGCACTCCTCGGTCGAGCAGTCACCCGGTCACGGGTAGCTGACCACGTTCGACGGCGTGGTCGAGGTGCCCGAGGTCGGGGCACCGGTGTTGTCCACCACGTGGTTGTACTGGCCCATCCCGCCCAGCGAGACCACCAAGGCGTCGTGCAGCTTCACGCCCGGGGTGGTCGGGACCTCGAAGCCGTGGTCCATCACGATGGTCGGGTCGGTGGTGAAGTTGCAGTAGCTGCCGACGCCCCAGGCCTCGTGGGTGGTCACGGTGTCGTCCACCTTGTAGGCCGCGTAGCCGCGCGTCGAACCGTTCTGCACCGCGGCCTGGTTGGGCGCGTCGTAGGCGATCTCGTTCTGGAAGAAGATCGTCCGGCCCCGCTCGCCGCTCCACTCCACGTCGTACTTCTCGAAGTGCTCGACGAACAGGCCGGTGCCCAGCACGTCGTTGCCCTTCACCACCAGGCCGTAGTCGGCCGGGTTGACGGTCCAGCCCACCCCCGTGCCGTGGTCGGCCCGCCAGATCCAGGTGTGGTCGACGATGGTGTTGTTGCTGTCCACCTCGACCGCGGTGCCGGCCAGGCCGGCGCCCGCTCCGCCGACCCGGACGAAGACGTCCTGCATGCTGGTCGGGTCCGCGCTGTGGTCGGCGGTGCCGCCCGGCCGGCCGATCCGCAGCAGGGTCGGGGACTTGACGGTGCCCGCGTCGATCAGCAGGCCGGCCAGCTTGACGCCGTTCACGTCGGCGACCTGCACGGCCGTCACCCCGTTGTCCGGGACGATGGTGGCCAGGCCCAGGCCGAGCACCACGGTGTCCGGCCGGGTCACGTTGATCGCCTGGTCCACGTGGTAGACGCCGGGCGTGAAGAGCAGGTTGAGGCCCTGGGCCAGCGCCTGGTTGATGGTGGCCGCGGTGGCACCGGGCTTGACCACGTAGAACTGGCTCAGCGGCAGCGAGCTGCCCGGGGTGGCGCCGTTCGCCCAGCTGACCCCGCTCGCGTTGGTGCGCAGCGAGGGCACGAAGACCTGGTAGTTGCCGCCGGAGTCCTGGTACAGGAAGGGCTTCTCGCGCGACTCGGGGGTGGTGGCCAGCGTGGTGTACACCGGGTTCGGGAAGGACTGGGCCGGCGCGCCCTGGACCCCGGAGAAGACCTGGTTCCAGACCCCGTTGGTGAAGCCGCCGATCGAGCTGTCCCGGGTGTACCACTGCTGCTGCGAGTAGTTGCCCACGGTGCCGTCGACCTTGCTGTCGGCGATGTACCCGCCGGAGGCCCAGCCGTAGCCGTTGGGCGCCAGGTTGAGGCCGCCCATGACGTGCATCCGGCGGAACGGCGCGGCCTGGGCGACCGCCCAGCGGTCGGTGCCGCTGACCGGGCTGAGCGAGAGGTTCTCCGCCGAGCGCCAGAAGTTCTGCGTGGCGTTGCCGTTGAACCAGCCCGCGTCCACGGTGACATCACCGTTGATGTGGGTGTCGTCGGGGTTCAGGCCCAGGCCCGCGATCGAGGTGTAGAAGCCGATCTGGGCGTTCAGGCCGCTGTAGTTGCCGGGCTTGAAGAAGAACGCGTACCGGCCGGTGCCGAACTGGGCGCTCTCCTGCTGCTTGAAGACGTTGTCCAGGCTGGCCTGGATGCTGGTGCTGCTCATCGACGGGTCGAAGACGATGACGTTGGGGCCCAGGTCGCCGCCGCCCTGCACCGGCGGGACCGAGGAGCCGAGCGTGTGCACCGACAGCCCGTAGAGCGAGTAGCCGTAGCCGGTGCCCCGGGCGGTGCCGTTCATCCGCAGGTAGCGGCCGGAGCCGGCCACGTTGAGCGTCTCGGTGCCGCCCGCGCCGCTGGTGGTGGAGTAGATCGTGGTCCAGTTCACCGCGTCGTCGGAGGTCTGGATCTGGTACGCCTTGCCGTACGCGGCCTCCCAGTTGAGCACCACCTGGCAGACCTGCTGGGTGCTGCCGAGGTCGACCTGGAGCCACTGCGGGTCGCTGAAGGCGCTGGCCCAACGGGTCGTCAGGTCACCGTCCACCGCCGCCGAGGCGGGGGTGCCGGCGTTCTCGGTGGAGGAGGCGGTGGCGGTCTTGCCCTGCGCCACGTCGGCGGTGCCGCAGCTGGAACTGCTCGACGGGTTGCCGTAGACCTGGAACTCGTAGAGCGAGTAGCCGTACTGGGTGGCCCGGGCGGTGCCGTTCATCCGCACGTAGCGGCCGGTGCCGGCCACGGTCAGCGTCTCGACGCCGCCCGCGCCGGTGGTGGTGGAGTAGACGGTGGTCCAGTTGACCCCGTCGGCGGAGGTCTGGATCTGGTAGGCCTTGCCGTACGCGGCTTCCCAGTTGAGCACCACCTTGTCGATGGTGGCGGAGGCGCCGAGGTCGACCTGGAGCCACTGGGGGTCGCTGAAGGCGCTGGACCAGCGGGTGGTGGTGTCACCGTCCACCGCCGCCGAGGCGGGGGAGCCGGCGTTCTCGGTGGAGGAGGCGGTGGCGGCCTTGCCCTGCGAGAGCAGGACGTCGGTGGCCGCGACGGCGGTGGTCGCGGTGGCCAGGGCGGCCGGCAGTGCGAGCGCACCGCCGCCGGAGAGCAGGGCCAGGCTGAGGAGGAGGGCGCTGCCGCGTCGTCCGACGGCGGCTCGGCCTCCTCGACTGACGGCGGCGGGGCGTGCTGAAGCGAGCCTCATGGGGCTTCTCCTGCAAAGGGGGTGGGGTGGGGGGAGTGAGGGTGGGAAGCCGGGCACGGGATGAGGGAGCGCACCGCCCCGTAACTTCATGGCGTGATTTAACGGGTGAGAAAAGCCCCCGTCAACCCCCCGCGCAGCATTGCGCCTTCCTTCGTCCCCTCCGCCAACTCCCCGCCGGAGGTCAGGAAGCGGCTCAGCGGCAGGGTCGCCGCACCGGTCGTGACGGCCTCCGGGCCCAGGCTGGAGAGCCCGATGACGGTCTGTTCGCGCGGGAAGCTGAGCGCGTACCGGGTGGCCGCGTCCTGCACCATCGGCAGCAGGTAGGGCCCCAGCAGCGAGCCCGCCCAGCCGCCGATCACCACCCGCTCGGGGTTGAACAGGTTGATCAGGTCGGCGATCGCCGCGCCGAAGTACTCGGCCGCCTCGGCGAGCAGCTCGACCGCGTCCGCCCGGCCGGCCCGAGCCGCCGTCAGCAGCTCGGTCAGCCCGGCCTTCTCGCTGCCGCCGGGCGCACCCTGCCCCCACCGCTCGACCAGCGCCTCGGCCCCCACGTACGCCTCCAGGCAGCCGCGCGCCCCGCACCGGCACAGCCGCCCGCCGACGTGCACCTTGGTGTGCCCCCACTCCCCCGCGCTGCTGGTGGCGCCGCGGAACCGCACCCCGTCGGCGATCACGCAGGCGCCCACGCCGGAGCCGAACAGCGCCACCACCGCGTGCTGCGCCCCGCGGCCCGCACCGAACCACATCTCGGCCTGGCCCAGCGTCTTGGCGCCGTTGTCCACGAAGAGCGGCAGCTCGGTGCCGGCCCGCAGCAGCCGCCCGAGCGGCACCGCGTCCCAGCCCACCGTCGGCCCGTGCACCACCACCCCGGCACCGCCCGGCAGTTCGCCCTGGTCCACCACGCCGGGCACGCCGATGCCGACGCCGAGCACGGTCTGCGGCGCCACCCCGGTGGCGGCCAGCACCTCGGCCAGCCCGGTGAGGATGAGTTCGACCACGTGGTCCACGTCGTGCCCGCAGTCGGAGAGCGGGTAATCGCTGGCGGCCAGTTCGGTCAGCGCCAGGTCGAACAGCGCCACCCGGACCTGGGTCTCCCCCACGTCCACCCCCACCAGGTGCCCGAGCCCGGGCCGCACCCGCAGCAGGATCCGCGGCCGGCCGCCGTCCGACTCCACCGAGCCGCACTCCTCCACCAGCTGGTCGGCCAGTAGCTCGCCGACCACGTTGCTGATCGATCCGGCACTCAGCCCACTACTGCGTCCCAACTCCTGACGACTCAACGGCCCGTCGAAGTACAGGTGGCGCAGCAACGTGGCCCGGTTGCCTCGCCGCAGGTCACGCACGGTCTGATTGCCCTGCTTTGCCATCCGGTGCTCCCTCCTCCCGGTCAATCCTGCCTTGCGCAAGGTCTTGACGCCAGGTTTTCTCACACGTTAAATCACGCCATGAAGTTACGGGCCCGACAAGCTCCGTGGCTCTCCAGCAGCGACCCTCACCCCTCGTTCCCGCACCCCAGCCCGAGAGGGGCCCACCCATGCGAACCCACCGCCTCCCCGCCACCCTCGCCCTGACCGCCGCACTCGCACTCACCGCGACCGCCTGCGGTGGCGGCTCCAGCACCAGCGGCAGCTCCAACACCAGCCCCAAGACCCTCACCTACTGGGCCTCCAACCAGGGCAGCAGCCTGGAGAACGACAAGCAGGTCCTGGAGCCCGAGCTGAGAAAGTTCGAGCAGCAGACCGGGATCAAGGTCAACCTCGAGGTGATCCCGTGGTCCGACCTGCTCAACCGGATCCTGGCCGCCACCGCCTCCGGCCAGGGCCCCGACGTGCTCAACATCGGCAACACCTGGTCCGCCTCGCTGCAGGCCACCGGCGCGCTGCTCCCGTTCGACCAGGCCGCCTTCGACAAGATCGGCGGCAAGGACCGGTTCCTGCCCGCCACCATCGCCTCGGCCGGCGCCGCCGGCAAGGACCCGGCCGCGGTCCCGCTCTACTCGATGGCCTACGGCCTGTACTACAACAAGAAGCTCTTCCAGGCCGCCGGAATCGCGCAACCGCCCACCACCTGGGACGAGTTCGTGGCCGACGGGAAGAAGCTCACCACCGGCTCGCAGTACGGCGTGGCGATCGAGGGCGGCAACGTCTCGGAGAACGTGCACAACGCCTTCATGCTCGGCCAGCAGCACGGCACCGGCTTCTTCGACGCCGCCGGCAAGCCGCAGTTCGACAGCCCGGCGGCGGTCGCCGCGGTCAAGCAGTACGTGGACTTCATCGCCGCCGACAAGATCGCCGCCCCCGGCAACGCCGAGTACGCGGCCAACCAGTCGGTCACCGACTTCGCCACCGGCAAGGCCGCGATGCTGATGTGGCAGTCGGCCGGCGCCAACCTCAAGTCGCACGGCATGAACCCGGACGACTACGGCGTGGTGCCGATCCCCGCCCCGGCCGGCGCCACCGGCACCCAGGCGGTCACCTCGATGGTGGCCGGCATCAACCTGGCCGTCTTCAAGAACACCAAGAACCTCGACGGTGCGCTGAACTTCGTGAAGTTCATGACCAGCGACGAGGAGCAGAAGCAGCTCAACGGCACCTACGGCTCGCTGCCCCCGGTCAAGGCCGCCCAGTCCGACCCGGCCTTCGGCACCCCGGAGCTCAAGACCCTGGCCGGCGTGCTGCAGAACAGCGCCGCTCCGCTGCCCCAGGTGGCCGGCGAGAGCCAGTTCGAGACCCTGATCGGCACCGCGGTGAAGAACCTGCTCGCCGCTGCCGCCGCCGGCCAGCCGGTCACCGACGCCTCCGTGAAGGCCGAACTGACCAAGGCCCAGCAGCAGATGCCGGCCAGCTGACGCGATGAAGCAGCCACGACGGTCCACGGGCCGCACCGCACTCCCCTACCTGCTCCTGCTGCCCGCGCTCGCCGTGGAGCTGCTGATCCACCTGGTCCCGATGGTCACCGGGATCGTGATGAGCTTCAAGCAACTGACCCAGTTCTACATCCGCGACTGGTCCACGGCCCCCTGGTCGGGCCTGGCCAACTACCGGATGGCGGTGGACTTCCACGCCCCGGTCGGCCAGGCCCTGCTGAACTCCTTCTGGGTGACCTGCACCTTCACCCTGCTCTCGGTGGGCCTGTCCTGGCTGATCGGCACGACTGCGGCGATCATGACCCAGGACACCTTCCGCGGCCGCGGCCTGCTGCGGGCGGCCTTCCTGCTGCCCTACGCGCTGCCGGTCTTCGCCGCGGTGATCACCTGGTCGTTCATGTTCCAGCGGGACACCGGGCTGGTCAACCACGTGCTGCACGACCAGCTCCACCTGGTGAAGGACAAGCCGTTCTGGCTGATCGGGGACAACAGCTTCTGGGCCCTGCTCACCGTCTCGGTCTGGAAGTCCTGGCCGTTCGCCTTCCTCACCCTGACCGCCGGGCTGCAGAACATCCCGCGCGAGCTGTACGAGGCGGCCGCGATCGACGGGGCCGGGATCCGCCAGCAGATCCGCCGGATCACCCTGCCCTCGCTGCGACCGGTGAACCAGGTGCTGCTGCTGGTCCTGTTCCTGTGGACCTTCAACGACTTCAACACCCCGTTCGTGCTGTTCGGGAAGGCGGCCCCGAAGGCCGCCGACCTGATCTCCATCCACATCTACCAGAGCTCCTTCGTCACCTGGAACTTCGGCGCCGGCTCGGCGATGTCCGTGCTGCTGCTGCTCTTCCTGCTGCTGGTGACCTCCGTCTACCTGTTCGCCACCACCCGCCGCAGGGGCGCCGATGATTAACCCGCCCGCCTCCTTCCGCTGGCTGCGCCGCGCCGTGCTGCTGCTGCTCCTGGTCTTCACGCTCACCCCGGTGGCCGTGATGCTGAGCTCCTCGCTCAAGCCGCTGCAGGACGTCCAGGGGCCCTGGCGCTGGGTGCCCAGCCACCTGACCCTGCGTCCGTACGTGGACATCTGGTCCACCGTGCCGCTGGCCCGCTACTTCACCAACTCGCTGATCGTGGCGGGCAGCGCCACCGCGCTCTCGGTGCTGATCGCGATACTGGCCGGCTACGCGGTCAGCCGCTACCGCTTCCGCGGCCGGCGGCTGTTCACCGTCACGGTGCTCTCCACCCAGATGTTCCCCGGCATCCTGTTCCTGCTGCCGCTCTTCCTGATCTTCGTCAACATCGGCAACTCCACCGGGGTGGCGCTGTACGGCAGCCGCGGCGGCCTGATCCTCACCTACCTGACCTTCTCGCTGCCGTTCTCGATCTGGATGCTGGTCGGGTACTTCGACTCGATCCCGCGCGACCTGGACGAGGCGGCCGCGGTGGACGGCTGCGGGCCGGTCCGCACCCTGCTGCGGATCGTGGTCCCGGCCGCGATCCCCGGCATCGTCGCGGTGGCCGTGTACGCCTTCATGACGGCCTGGGGCGAGGTGCTGTTCGCCTCGGTGATGACCAACGACGAGACCCGCACCCTCGCTGTCGGCCTGCAGGGCTACGCCACCCAGACCGACGTGTACTGGAACCAGGTGATGGCCGCCTCACTGGTCGTCAGCATCCCCGTGGTGGCCGGCTTCCTGCTGCTGCAGCGCTACCTGGTGGCCGGGCTGACCGCCGGAGCCGTGAAGTGACGAACCCGAACCCCCACCACCCCGCCCACGAAAGGCCTTCCGTGACAGACCTCGACGCGCTGCCGCCCGACTTCCGGTGGGGCGCGGCGACCGCCGCCTACCAGATCGAAGGGGCCGCGAGCGAGGACGGCCGGGCCCCGTCCATCTGGGACACCTTCTCGCACACCCCGGGGAAGGTGGCCAACGGGGACACCGGCGACACCGCCTGCGACCACTACCACCGCTGGCCCCAGGACCTCGACCTGGCCCGCCGGCTGGGCCTGGACGCCTACCGGTTCTCGATCGCCTGGCCCCGGGTGGTCCCGCTGGCCGACGGCACCGTGAACCCCGCCGGCCTCGCCTTCTACGACCGGCTGGTGGACGCCGTGCTGGAACGCGGGATGACCCCGTTCCCCACCCTCTACCACTGGGACCTGCCGCAGGCCCAGCAGGACCGCGGCGGCTGGCCCGAGCGGGCCACCGCCGAGCGGTTCGCCGAGTACGCCGCGGTGGTGGCTGAGAAGCTCGGCGACCGGGTGCAGGACTGGTGCACCCTCAACGAGCCGCTCTGCTCCTCCTGGCTGGGCCACCTGGAAGGGACCATGGCCCCCGGCCGGCGCGACCTGACCGCGGCCGTGCGCACCTCGTACCACCTGCACCTGGGCCACGGCCTGGCGGTGCGGGCGCTGCGCGCGGCGGTGCCCGGCGCCCGGATCGGCATCGTCAACAACCTCAGCAGCATCGAGCCGGCCAGTGACTCGCCGGCCGACCTGGCCGCCGCCCGGCGGGCCGACGGGCACATCAACCGCTGGTGGCTGGACCCGGTGCTGGGCCGCGGCTACCCGCAGGACATGGTCGACCTCTACGGGGTCGAACTACCGGTCCAGGACGGCGACCTGGAGCTGATCGGGGCGCCGCTGGACTGGGTCGGGCTGAACTACTACTTCCGCCAGATCGTCGCCGACGACCCGGCCGGCCCGGTGCCGCGGTTCCGCCAGCTGCCCGGGCCCAACCCCGAGCGCACCGCGATGGACTGGGAGGTGCACGCCCCGGGCCTGGAGGAGCTGCTGCTGCGGCTGACCGAGGAGTACGGGGTGCGCAGGCTCTACGTCACCGAGAACGGCGCCGCCTACCGGGACACCGTCACCGCCGACGGCCGGGTGGAGGACGCCGAGCGCACCGCCTACCTGGAGCAGCACCTGGCGGCCTGCGCCCGCGCGGTGGCCAAGGGCGCGCCGCTGGCCGGCTACTTCGCCTGGTCGCTGCTGGACAACTTCGAGTGGGCGTACGGCTACGACAAGCGGTTCGGCCTGGTCCACGTGGACTACGAGACCCAGCGCCGCACCGTCAAGCGCAGCGGCCACCGGTACGCCGAACTGATCAGCGCGCACCGGGCGCGCTGACTCCCCCGCAGGGGCTACTCCTTGGGTGCCTCGGGCTCCTCGATGAAGTCGATCTTCTTGAACCGGGAGTTCATCGACTTCAGCAGGAACCAGGTGGCCACGCCGAGCACGGCGAAGACCACGAAGCCCAGCAGGCCGGGGGTGACCTTGGCGTCGTCCACCGCGAGGGTCGCGGCGGCCTGGGAGAGGTACACGGGAGCGCTCATGCCTCCATGGTGACCCCGCTGCCCGGCGATCAACGCACCGGGGTGGGGTGTGTCGGGTCCGGGCCGCTCAACAGCGGCCCGGACCAGGCACCTGCGCTACTTGGGCTCGCCGGCCAGGCTGACCGCGCGCAGGCCGGCGAACAGGTCGCTCTCCGGCAGGTCGGTGTCGACCAGCGAGCGGGCCAGCTCGTAGTCCTCGGTCGGCCAGACCTCGCGCTGCACGTCCAGCGGGACGCGGAACCACGGGCCGTCCGGGTCGATCTGGGTGGCGTGCGCGATCAGCGCCGCGTCCCGGGTCGGGAAGTAGTCGGCGCACTCCACCCGGGTGGTGATCTCGCGCTCGGTGCGCCCGCTCTTCTCCCAGCCGGCGATCCACTCGCCGTACGGGGAGTCGTGCCCGTGCTCGCTCAGGTAGGCGTGCAGGGCGCGGATGCGGCCCATCGGGAAGCCGTGGTTGTAGTACAGCTTCAGCGGCTGCCAGGGCTCGCCGGCCTGCGGGTAGGCGTCCGGGTCCCCGGCCGCGTCGAACGCGTGCATGGTGATCTTGTGGGTCATGATGTGGTCGGGGTGCGGGTAGCCGCCGTTCTCGTCGTAGGTGGTGATCACCTGCGGCTTGAACTCGCGGATCAGCCGGACCAGCGGCTCGGCCGCCGCCTCGACCTCCTGCAGCGCGAAGCAGCCCTCCGGCAGCGGCGGCAGCGGGTCCCCCTCCGGCAGGCCGGAGTCGACGAAACCGAGCCAGGCCTGCTCGACCCCGAGGATCTCGCGCGCCCGGTCCATCTCCTTGCGCCGGACCTCGTGGATGTTCTCCTCGATCTCCGGCTTGCCCTGGAGCTTCGGGTTGAGCACAGAGCCGCGCTCCCCGCCGGTGCAGGTGGCCACCAGCACCTCCACGCCCTGGGCGACGTACATGGCCATGGTGGCCGCACCCTTGCTGGACTCGTCGTCCGGGTGCGCGTGCACCGCCATCAGCCGCAACTGCTCAGTCAACGCCTGGTTCCTTCCGGGAATGTCCGGGCTCGCCATGGTGGGGCTCGGCTGCGAGCCCTCGGTCAGGGCTCAGCTTCGGGGCGCTCAGCGCCGCCCCCCTATAGTGACGGACTGGAAGCCCCGCACATTCCCGAGGACTGATCCGGATGACCGCCAGCAGCGAGACCAGCCCCAGCGCCCCGCCCCGGGGCCGCTACGGCGGCCGCAGCGACGCCCAGGCGGACCGCACCCTCAAGCGGGTCGGCGCGGTGCTCGGGGTGCTGCTGATCGCCCTGGTGGCCTGGCTCGGCGGCTCGTACCTGCTGAAGGCGAGCAAGCTCAGCGGCACCGTGCCCGAGTTCCAGGTCGTCTCGGACACCGAGGTGCAGGCCCAGCTCTCGGTCACCAAGAGCGCCGGCACGGCCGGCAGCTGCACGATCCGCTCGCAGTCCGCCGACGGCACGGTGGTCGGCCAGCTGGACGTCCCGGTGCCCGGGGACGGCACCAGCTTCGTCAAGGTGGTCACCATCCGCACCACCGCCCGGGGCACCACCGCCGAACTGCTGGGCTGTACGCCCACGAAGTAGCCCCCCGAGCAGCCCGGACGCGGCATGACCGGCCCGTCCAGCGGGCAGTCCTCTTCAAACAGACCGTTAACGCGCCGCCAACGGCACTCCCATCGGCGGCCTGAGGTTGTTAGGCTCGTGGTTTCGCCCCTTCCGGCCCGAAGAACTCCGGAAGCGGGCGTTCCTTTGTAGTAACCCCCAGTGGTTGCCCGCAAGCAGTACCCGATGCAGCATCGCCCAGCACCGACGAGGAGCTCCCGTGACCCAGACCAGCGAGAACGTGACCTGGCTCACTCAATCCGGCTACGACAAGCTCAAGGACGAGCTGGATCACCTGACCGGCCCCGCCCGCTCCGAGATCACCCAGAAGATCGAGCAGGCGCGCGAGGAGGGCGACCTCAAGGAGAACGCCGGCTACCACGCCGCCCGCGAGGAGCAGGGCAAGATGGAGCTGCGGATCCGCCAGCTCACCCAGCTGCTGGAGCGCGCCCAGGTCGGCGAGGCCCCCGCCGACTCCGGCGTGGTGGCTCCCGGCATGGTCGTGACGGTCGCCTTCGACGGCGACCTGGACGACACCATGGTCTTCCTGCTCGGCTCGCGCGAGGTGGCCGGCGACGACCTGGACGTCTACTCGCCGCAGTCGCCGCTCGGCCAGGCGATCAACGGCAAGAAGGTCGACGAGGACGCCACCTACGAGCTGCCGAACGGCAAGAAGGCCACGGTCAAGATCGTGGCCGCCAAGCCGTACAGCGGCTGACACCGGCTGCCAAGCACGCGCAGGGCCCCGCACCGGTCGGTGCGGGGCCCTGCGCGTGCCCGGGGTCAGCCGGCCGCCGAGCGGTACTTGCGCACCGAGAGCCAGGAGAAGAGCGCCAGCACGATCAGCGAGGAGACGATCGACACCCCGTAGGCGTGCTGCATCGGCCAGGCCTTGTCCACCGGCCCGATCTGGTTGCCGAACAGGTTGCGGCAGGCCTGCACGGTGGCGCTGAACGGGTTCCAGTAGGCGACCGGCTGCAGCCAGCCCGGCATGCTGGAGATCGGCACGAAGGCGTTGGAGATGAAGGTCAGCGGGAAGAGCCAGATCAGCCCCGCCGAGGTGGCCGCCTCGGGGCTGCGCACCGACAGGCCGATCAGCGCCCCGATCCAGGAGAAGGCGTAGCCCAGCAGCAGCAGGAGCGCGAAGGCGGCCAGCATCCGCAGGACCCCGTTGTGGATCCGCCAGCCCACCGCGAGCGCCACCAGGGCCAGCACCAGCAGGGTGAACGCGGTCTGCACCAGGTCCGCCAGGGTCCGCCCCACCAGCACCGCCGAGCGGGTCATCGGCAGCGAGCGGAACCGGTCCACCAGCCCCTTGGTCATGTCCTCCGCGATGCCGGCCGAGGCGCCGGCCACCGCGAAGGTGACGGTCTGGGCGAAGATGCCGGCCATCAGGAACTGCGTGTAGATGTTCGAGCTGGCCCCGGCCATCGGGATGGTGATCGCGCCGCCCATCACGTACGAGAAGAGCAGGACGAACATCACCGGCTGCATCAGGCCGAAGACCACGATCTCCGGGATCCGGGTCATCCGGCGCAGGTTCCGCCTGGCCACCACCCAGGAGTCGTGCGCCATCGCGGCCAGGCCCCGGCGCTGGCGCGGGACCGCCCCGCCGATCGCGTGTTCGGTGGCAGTGGTCATCGCTTCGCCTCCGCGTCCTCGCCGCCGCCGGCCCTCTCGTTCTCCTCGGCCTCGCCGGACGTGACGTGCCCGGTCAGCGAGAGGAAGACGTCGTCCAGGGTCGGGCGGCGCAGCCCGATGTCGTCGATGGTGATCCGGCGCGAGTCCAGCTCGCGGATCACGTCGGCCAGCACCCGGGCGCCGCCGCTGACCGGGATGGTGATCTTCCGGGTGTTGCGCTCCACGCTCGGGTCGCCCACCGCGAAGCTCTTGAGCGCCTCGACCGCGGTCTCGATCAGCGCCCGGTCGTGCACCACCAGCTCCACCCGCTCGCCGCCGATCTGCGCCTTGAGCTGGTCGGCGGTGCCCCGGGCGATCACCCGGCCGTGGTCCACCACCGCGATGTCGTGGGCCAGCCGGTCGGCCTCCTCCAGGTACTGGGTGGTGAGCAGCAGGGTGGTGCCCTGCTCGACCAGGGTCTCGATCACCTCCCAGAGCGCGAGGCGGTTGCGCGGGTCCAGCCCGGTGGTCGGCTCGTCCAGGAACATCACCGGCGGGCGCACCACCAGGGCGGCGGCCAGGTCGAGGCGGCGGCGCATGCCGCCGGAGTACGTCTTGGCGGTGCGGTCGGCGGCCTCGTCGAGGTTGAACCACTCGAGCAACTCGTCCGCCCTGGCCTTGGCCGCCCGACCGGTCATCTGGTAGAGCTCGCCGACCATCTGCAGGTTCTCACGGCCCGTCAGGTACTCGTCCACCGCGGCGTACTGGCCGGACAGGCCGATCAGGCTGCGCACCCGGTTGGGGTGCTTGAGCACGTCCACCCCGGCCACCGTGGCGCGGCCGGAGTCGGGCCGCAGCAGCGTGGTCAGCACCCGGACCATGGTGGTCTTGCCGGCGCCGTTGGGGCCCAGCAGGCCCAAAACGGTGCCCTCCGGGACGTCCAGGCTCACGCCGTCCAGCGCACGCACGTCACCGAAGGTCTTGACCAGGTTCTCTGCTTGGATCGCTGGGGCCATGGGGGCTCTCCTCGAAGCGGATGGCGCGCTTCGTTCGAACCTAGCGCGAGAGCGCACCGCCCGCATCACCCGTCCCGGCCCGCCGGGGGCCGGGCGCTCCGGCGGTGCGGAGCGCCCGGCTGACGGTCAGTTCAACGCCCGGGCCAGGTCGGCCACCAGGTCGTCGGCGGACTCGATGCCCACCGAGACCCGGACCAGGTCGGCCGGGACCTCGAGCAGCGAGCCGGCCACCGAAGCGTGGGTCATCCGGCCCGGGTGCTCGATCAGCGACTCCACGCCGCCCAGCGACTCGCCCAGGGTGAACAGCTTGGCGCGGTTGCAGACCTCGACGGCCGCCTGCTCGCCGCCCTCGACCCGGAACGAGACCATGCCGCCGAAGGCCTTCATCTGCTTGGCCGCCACCTCGTGGTTGGCGTGCGTGGCCAGTCCCGGGTAGAAGATCTGGGTCACCTTGGGGTGGCGGGAGAGCAGCGCGACGATCTGCTCGGCGTTGGAGCTGTGCCGGTCCATCCGCACGCCCAGGGTCTTGATGCCGCGCAGCACCAGCCAGGCGTCGAACGGGCCGGACACCGCGCCCATCGCGTTCTGGTGGTAGGCCAGCTCCTCGCCCAGGCCCGCGTCGGCCGCCACCAGCGCGCCGCCGACCACGTCCGAGTGGCCGCCCATGTACTTGGTGGTGGAGTGCACCACCACGTCCGCGCCGAGGGCGAGCGGCTGCTGGAGGTAGGGGCTGGCGAAGGTGTTGTCGACCACCAGCAGGGCGCCGGCGGAGTGCGCGATCTGGGCCACCGCGGCGATGTCGGTGATGCCGAGCAGCGGGTTGGAGGGGGTCTCCACCCAGACCGCCTTGGTGGTCGGCTTGAGGGCCGCGCGCACCTGCTCCGGGTGCTGGGTGTCGGCTACGTCGAAGCTCACGCCCCAGCGGGAGAGCACCTTGCTGAAGAGTCTGAAGGTGCCGCCGTAGGCGTCGTTGGGGATCACGATGTGGTCGCCCGGTGCCAGGATCGTCCGCAGCAGGGTGTCCTCGGCGGCCAGGCCGGAGGCGAAGGCCAGCCCGCGCTGCCCGCCCTCCAGCGCCGCCAGGCACTCCTCCAGCGCGGTGCGGGTGGGGTTCGCCGAGCGGCTGTACTCGTAGCCGCCGCGCAGCCCGCCGACGCCGTCCTGCTTGTACGTGGAGACCTGGTAGATCGGCGGGACGACCGCCCCGGTACGGGGGTCCGCTTCCTGCCCCGCGTGGATGGCGAGGGTCTCGAAGCCCTGAGGGTGCTGGTGCTCAGTCATACGCCTGAGACTAGTGCCAGCGTGGAATCCCGGGACCGCTCGGCACGTTCTCCAGACATGCTGTTCGACCGCCGTCACAAGACCCAGCTCATCAGCGCCGACCAGGCCCTTCCCGGCCGGCCGGTGCCCGCCTTCACCCTCACCGAGCCGCACACCGTCCTGGGCACCCCGCTCACCGGGCCCTACCCGGCCGGCCTGGAGGTCGCGGACTTCGGCCTGGGCTGCTTCTGGGGCGCCGAGCGCGCCTTCTGGCAGCTGCCCGGCGTGTGGACCACCCTGGTCGGCTACCAGGGCGGGTACACCCCCAACCCGACGTACGAGGAGGTCTGCTCGGGCCTGACCGGCCACGCCGAGGTGGTCCGCGTCGTCTTCGACCCGGCCGTCCTGCCGTACGCCGCCCTGCTCAAGACCTTCTGGGAGTCCCACGACCCCACCCAGGGCCACCGCCAGGGCAACGACGTGGGCACCCAGTACCGCTCCGCGATCTACACCCACTCCCCCGCCCAGCAGTCCGAGGCCCTGGCCACCCGCGACGCCTTCCAGCCCGCCCTGACCGCCCTCGGCCACGGCTCCGTCACCACCGAGATCGCCCCCGCCCCCGCCTTCCACCCTGCGGAGCCCTACCACCAGCAGTACCTGTCCGACAGCAAGAACCCCAACGGCTACTGCGGCCTGTCCGGCACCGGTGCCTCCTGCCCGATCGGCATCGCCAAGACCGACGGCTGACAGCCCGGCGCCGCGCGCGGCAGTCGCCCTGCCCTCCGAGCCGTCGGCCCGGCACGGGACGAGGAAAGAGCGCGCCAACAATGGACGTACCGCCTGACGATGCGCCGTCAGGCGGTACGGGGAGACGAGGCGAGGGGACTACTCGACCTCGAACTCGAAGCTGTCCTCCTCCGGGTCGAAGGCGACCTGCGCCGACTCCCAGGTGGCCTGGGTCAGCTCGACGCCGGGCACGTCGCCGAGCAGCGCGACCGGGTCGATGAAGTGGGCGAGCGAGCCCGACGGGTCCAGCTCGATCGCCTCGACGGACTGGGCGCGCTCCTCGTCGTCCAGGTACTCGTCGGCCTGGACCTGGGCGAGCGCGGCGCCCTTCAGCGCGCCCTCGTCGGTGATCTCGGCGATCAGCTCGATGCTGAGCCGCACGTAGCGGGGCGCGTCGGGGTCGGTGGTGATGTCTTCGGTGCTGGTCATGGGGCGAAGCGTAGGCGAGAACCGTGCCGTTTCGCGAAGTTGGCCCGGCACGGGCGAGGGCCGGCCCCGAAGACCGGGGCCGGCCCTGCCGGTGCGCCGCCTTGCTCCCCCACCCGGGAGCTGCGGAGCCGCGCCACGAGGGCGCGAGGTGCCGTGGGAGCCGCCGCACCCTGGCCCACGGGCCAGGGGCGGGACGACGACGACCCCCACGAGGGGCCCCTCCGACCACCCATGGCGGAGGGAGACACAGGCGACCGGGTCAGGACCGGTCCGTGTGTCCGGACGGTTGCCGTGATCGGGGAGCCGCTCCCGGTCACCACCACCGTCCCGCTCGGCGTCTTGCCGTGACCACTACGATGCCCGGCTCGTGTTAACCAGGTGCTGCACCGGCGTGACGCCGGTGTACCAGTTCCTCGGGAAACGAACGACCAGCTGAAACACAGTCAGCGAGACCGGCCGGGCCCGGGCTCAGTGCCCGGCCCGCCCGGCCATGAAGGCGAGCAGGTCCTGGCGGGTCACGATGCCCTGCGGCTTGCCGTCGATCAGCACCACCGCGGCGTCCGCCTGCTCCAGCACCGTCATCAGACCGGTCACCGACCCGCCCGAGCCGACCACCGGCAGCGGGCGCGACATGTGCTGCTCCAGCAGGTCGGTCAGCTGCGCGCCGCCACTGAACAGCGCCGCCAGCAGGTCGCGCTCGGCCACCGAGCCGATCACCTCGCCGGCCATGATGTCCGGGTGCCCGGCGCCCGGCGAGACCACCGGCATCTGCGAGACGCCGAAGTCGCGCAGCACCTGCACCGCCTCGCCGACCGTCTCGCCCGGGTGCATGTGGACGAACTGCGGGATGCCCTCGTGCTCGATCGCGTCCTTGCGGGCCAGCACCTCGCCGATGGTGGCCTCGTCCGCGGCGGTGGGCAGGAAGCCGTAGTCGGCCATCCAGTCGTCGTTGAAGATCTTCGACAGGTAGCCGCGGCCGCCGTCCGGCAGCAGCACCACCACGACGTCGTCGGGGCCGAGCCTGCGGGCCACCTCCAGCGCGGCCACCACGGCCATCCCGCAGGAGCCGCCGACCAGCAGGCCCTCCTCCTTGGCCAGGCGGCGGGTCATCTGGAACGAGTCCTTGTCCGAGACCGCCACGATCTCGTCCGCCACGCTGCGGTCGTAGGCGGTGGGCCAGAAGTCCTCACCGACGCCCTCGACCAGGTAGGGCCGCCCGGTGCCGCCGGAGTAGACCGAGCCCTCCGGGTCGGCGCCGATCACCTGCACCCGGCCGCCGGAGGCGTCCTTCAGGTACCGGCCGGTGCCGGAGATGGTGCCGCCGGTGCCCACGCCCGCCACGAAGTGGGTGATCTTCCCCTCGGTCTGCTCCCACAGCTCGGGGCCGGTGGAGTGGTAGTGCGAGGCGGGGTTCTCCGGGTTGGAGTACTGGTCCGGCTTCCAGGCGTTCGGGGTCTCACGGACCAGCCGGTCGGAGACGTTGTAGTAGGAGTCCGGGTGCTCCGGGGCGACCGCGGTCGGGCAGACCACGACCTCGGCGCCGTACGCCCGGAGCGTGTTGATCTTGTCGGTCGACACCTTGTCCGGGCAGACGAAGATGCACTTGTAGCCCTTCTGCTGGGCCACGATCGCCAGGCCCACCCCGGTGTTGCCCGAGGTCGGCTCGACGATGGTGCCGCCGGGCTTGAGCGCGCCCGAGGCCTCGGCCGCCTCGATCATGCGCAGCGCGATCCGGTCCTTGACCGAGCCCCCGGGGTTGAAGTACTCGACCTTCGCCAGCACGGTGGCCGAGATCCCCTCGGCGACCTTGCTGAGCTTCACCAGGGGGGTGTCACCGACCAGCTCGATGATCGAATTGTGGTACCGCACGGGGGTCCTCCCGGTCTGTGGCCATGTCAGTTCTTTCGGTGGTCCAAGCCTATGGCGCCAGATGGCCGATGCCCTCCGGTAGCACCCCGGTGTCCAGGGGTATGCACGCAGCGGGAGTGCGAACGACACTTCCCACCGTTGAACAGACAGGTGTTTGTACAGTCAGGCGTGGAACGGGCAGGCAGGACAGCGCACGCGAAGGGGGTCGTCCGATGCCGGGAGCGCAGCAATCGAGGGCCAGGGTCGCCCGCCGGATCGCCACCGCGGCGGCCTACGGCGGGGGCGGCCTCGGCCTGCTGGGGGGGGGCCTGGCCGGTGTGCTGATCACCGAGAGCCGACTGGCGATCCGGGCCGTCGGGGTGCTGGAGGGCGCCCCGCCGAAGGCCGACGGCCTGTACGGCGACGCGTTCGCCGACCCCGCGCTGGACGGGGAGCAGCCGCTGGTGCTCGCCTTCCTCGGTGACTCCACCGCGGCCGGCCTCGGGGTGCGCCGGGCCCGCGAGACCCCGGGGGCGCTGCTGGCCGCTGGCCTGGCCTCGGTGGCCGAGCGCCGGGTGTCGCTGGTCAACGTGGCGGTCTCCGGCGCCCGCTCGCACGACCTGGCCCGCCAGGTGCGCCTGGTCGTGGAGGCCCGCCCGGACGTCGCGGTGATCATGATCGGGGCGAACGACGTCACCCGGCACACCCCGCCGGCCCAGGCGGTGCGGCTGCTCGGCGAGGCGGTGCGCGACCTGCGCGCGTTCGGCTGCCAGGTGGTCGTCGGCACCTGCCCCGACCTGGGCACGATCAAGCCGGTCCACCCGCCGCTGCGCTGGGTGGCCCGCCGGGTCAGCCGGCAGCTGGCGGCGGCGCAGACCATCGCGGTGGTGGAGGCCGGCGGGCGGACCGTGTCGCTGGGTTCGCTGCTCGGCCCGGAGTTCGCGGCCCGCCCGGAGATGTTCGCCTCGGACCGCTTCCACCCCTCCGCCCAGGGCTACGCGACCGCCGCGATGGCGGTGCTGCCGAGCGTCTGCGCCGCGCTGGACCTGTGGCCCGAGGTGGCCGAGGAGGAGCCGGCCCGGCGCGAGGCGGTGCTGCCGATGGCGGTGGCGGCGGCCACCGCGGCCGGCAGCTCCGGCACCGAGGTGGCCTCGGCCACCGACGGGGCGGGCGGGCGGCGCTGGGCCCTGGTCAAGCACCGGCTGCGGCTGGGACTGCCCACCCCGGACGAACCCGCGCCCGGGGTGCCCGCCGGCGCGGAGGCCTCCGGACGGGCGGCGTCGGCCACCTCACACGCGGAGGCAGGTGACGGGCGCCCTACTTGGGAGTAACTTCCTCTCTGTTGCGTCGGAGAGTCCGCAAAGGAGCCGTCATGCCCGAAGCCGTCATTGTCAGCACCGCCCGTTCGCCGATCGGCCGCGCCTTCAAGGGCTCGCTCAAGGACGTGCGCCCGGACGACCTGACCGCGCACGTCATCCAGGCCGCGCTGGCCAAGGTCCCGCAGCTGGACCCGCGCCAGATCGAGGACCTGATGCTGGGCTGCGGCCTGCCCGGCGGCGAGCAGGGCCACAACCTGGCCCGGATCGTCGCGGTGCAGATGGGCATGGACTACCTGCCCGGCACCACCATCACCCGCTACTGCTCCTCCTCGCTGCAGACGACCCGGATGGCACTGCACGCGATCAAGGCCGGCGAGGGCGACGTCTTCATCTCGGCCGGCGTGGAGACCGTCTCGCGGTCGGTCAACGGCACCTCGGACGGCATGCCGCACACCCAGAACCCGCTTTTCGACGCGGCGGTGGCGCGCACCGCCAAGCGCGCCGAGGAGGGCACCGGCGAGGCCGGCTGGCACGACCCGCGCGAGGACGGCCTGCTGCCCGACGCCTACATCGCGATGGGCCAGACCGCGGAGAACCTGGCCGCGCTCAAGGGCGTCACCCGGGCCGACCAGGACGAGTTCGGCGTCCGCTCGCAGAACCTGGCCGAGGCCGCGATCAAGGCCGGCTTCTGGGAGCGCGAGATCACCCCGGTCACGCTGCCGGACGGCACCGTGGTCAGCACCGACGACGGCCCGCGGGCCGGTGTGACGCTGGAGGCGGTGCAGGGCCTCAAGCCGGTCTTCCGCCCGGACGGCACGGTGACCGCGGGCAACTGCTGCCCGCTGAACGACGGCGCGGCCGCCCTGGTGATCATGTCCGACATCAAGGCGCGCGAGCTGGGCATCACGCCGCTGGCCCGGGTGGTCTCCACCGGCGTCTCGGCGCTCTCCCCGGAGATCATGGGCTACGGCCCGGTGGAGGCCTCCCGCCAGGCGCTGCAGCGGGCCGGGCTGACCATCGGCGACATCGACCTGGTGGAGATCAACGAGGCCTTCGCGGCCCAGGTGATCCCGTCCTACCGCGACCTGGGCGTCGACCTGGACAAGCTGAACGTGAACGGCGGCGCCATCGCCGTCGGCCACCCCTTCGGCATGACCGGCGCCCGGATCACCACCACTCTGATCAACTCGCTGCAGTGGCACGACAAGCAGTTCGGTCTGGAGACCATGTGCGTGGGCGGCGGCCAGGGCATGGCGATGGTGATCGAGCGGCTGAGCTGAGCCGAGCCGAGTCGGCTCCGGCTGATTCTCACTCTGCGTAGTCGAGGGCTGGTCCATACCACCGGGTACGGACCGGCCCTCGACCCGTTCCCCGGAGCGCCGATCGCCACCCCCCGGGGTCGACCAACTGCGCAGCGTACACCAGGGACCAATGGGGTTTTCGGACAATGACGAACGTCACGGACAAAACGGACATCTTCCCCTGCGGCACCAGCCGCCCATGCGGCAGGGTGGAGACGTTCCCCCGTTCCACTCCGCGCAAGGAGTACGTTCCGTGAGCGCCGTGTATGTCACCCTGCTGCTGGTCCTGATCGCCGCCACGACCACCGTGCTGCTCCAGTTGCGGGGCCTGCGGCGCAAGTTGGCCGAGGCCCCGGCCAGTTCCGTGGACGAAGCGGCGATACGCCGCGCCGTGACCGAGGCGCTGGCCGCCGACCGGGAGCGGGAGATCAGCGAGGCGCGCGCGTTCTGGGCCGAGCAGGAGGCCCGGGCGGCCGAGGACGACCCGCTGCTGGACACCCCGCTGAACGACGCCTGGGGCGACGGCGAGCTCGGCCACGGCCTCAGCGGCCTGCAGGGCCTGGGCCCGGTGGAGAACTGGCCGGTCTTCTTCCCGCGCCCCACCGGCCCGGCCGAGGCCGCCGACAACGCCGGCACCATGGACCCGGCCTTCGGCGACGCACTGCGCTCGGCGCTGGAGGAGATGATCAACGACAGTGGCCCGCTGCCCGCCGGCGGCGGCCACCCGAGCGCCCCGGGCGCCCCCGGCCAGGGTGGCGAGGGCGACCAGCGGGCCCGCCGCGACGCCGACCTGGCCGCCACCGGCCTGGAGGCCGGCCTGCTCGACCCGGCCCCGGAGACCGCCACCGAGCCGGCCCCCGCGCCCGACCCGCGCCGCCACCCCTCGCACCCGGACTTCGTGCCCAGCCCCACCCCCTCGCGCGAGTGGACCGACACCCGGCTCACCATGCTGGCCGAGGACCGGATAGCGCTGACCGACGTGCGCCCGGGCCCGCTGGGGACCCTGGACGTGTACGCCTTCGCCGACGGCACCACGCTCTGCGTGGCCCCCGGCGACCGGGAGGCGGCCTACCGGCTGATCGACGCGGTGCGGGCCGGCGAGGACGTACGGCTGCTGGGCGGCTCGCGGTTCTCCGGCTCCTACTCGCTGACCTTCTCCACCGACGAGGAGACCGTCTACGTGCTGGCCGACCGGGTGGTGGCGAGCATCTGACACACCGTGGGGGAACGCCGGAGCTAGGAACAGCTCACGGACACGGCGCCCACCGCCGCGACCGCCTCCGCCAGGAGGTCGGCCGCAGTGCGGTGGGCGCCGTCGCGCGTCGCGATCCGGGCCTGCGGCTCCAACGGGCCCAGCGCGGCCACCAGGTCGTGCCCGGCCACCGCCAGCTGGTCCCCGACCGCGAAGGCGCCCGCCTCGGGGATCTCTCGGGGCGGCCCGGCCGGCCCGAACTCCACCAGCTGCGCGGTGGCGGCCAGTTCCCGGGCCAGCGCGAGCGCGGCGGCCGCCCTGGAGCGGTGGCCCTCGACCGCGCCGAGCAGCCGGCTCTGCGGCATGGCCCGGAACCGGTCGGCCAACGCGTCCACCGCGTCCTGCAGGTCGAGCACGTCGAACATCACTGACATGGCGAAGAGCCTAGAGCGTTTCCTCCGACAACCTGACCGTCAGTCGTCGCCGCGCAGGATCGCGATCAGGCGCAGCATCTCCAGGTAGATCCAGACCAGCGAGAGGGTCAGGCCGAAGGCCGAGCGCCAGGCCTCCTCGCGCGGGGCGCCGCGGCGGATCGCGTCCTGGACGGCGGCGAAGTCCAGCGACAGGAAGAAGGCGCCCAGGCCCACCCCGAGCAGGCCGACCACGATGCCCAGCGGGCCGGAGTCCAGGCCCAGCGAGGCGCCGAACAGCGAGGCCACCAGGTTGACCAGGAGCAGCAGCACGAAGCCGAGGGCGACCGCCAGCCCGATCCGGGCGTACCGCGCCGTCACCTTGATCCAGCCCGCCCGGTAGGCGAGCAGCATCCCGGCGAAGACCGCCGCGGTGCCCAGCACCGCCTGCGCCGCGATGCCCGGCCACAGCGCGTTCAGCGCCTTGGTGGTCGCGCCCAGGAAGAAGCCCTCCAGGCCCGCGTAGAGCAGCACCAGGGCGGGGTTGGCGCGCCGCTTGAAGCTCAGCGCCAGGCCGACGCCGAAGGCGGCCAGTGCGGCCAGCCCGGCGATCCCGTAGGCCGCCGCGGGCAGTGCGATCCAGGCGGCGGCGCCGGCCACGACCAGCACCAGCAGGCTCAGCGCGGTGCTGGTCACCACGTCGTCCATGGTCAGCCGGCCGGTGGCGGCCGGGCCCGCGGCGGGGGCGCGGTACAGCTCCGCGAGTTGCTCGGCGGTCAGGTCCTGGGCCGTCGCGTCCTGGTAGCGGGAACGGCCGGGCTGCTGCCCGTACGGCCCCTGCGAGAAGACCGGATTGCTGCTGCGCATGCTGTTCCTCCCGGGGCAGCACGGCGCCGCCCACGAGAGCAAGGGTAATGGGTTGGCAAAGCGATGGCCCAGAGGCCACCAAGCGTGGTGCCCGGAGCCGGACTCGAACCGGCACGACCTTACGGCCAAGCAGTTTTAAGCTGCCCGTGTCTGCGTTCCACCATCCGGGCCGGGAGCGCCGCCCCCGATCGAGGGCCACCCCTGAGCCTAGTCGTCCCGATCCCTCTCGCGCATGTTCCCAGCCGGGGAAGTTGTCATGTTTCCTTGCCATCTGACGAACTGTCCGTGATTCGGCCAGCCGGGAACGCCTTCCGGCCATCAGGGTCGGCGTCATACCGCAGGAGGAGACGACGGCCGCCGGTATGGCACTGCGGTCGACGGCCCAACCGTCCGCCGGAGCGACGAAACCGGCGTCCGACCGCCGGGAGCATGGGGAGGTATCCCAGAGCGCCGCCTCGTGACGGTGCCGACCGAAGGAGTTCCCCGATGACCACGACGACCGCGACCGCCGTCGGGACCGGGCGGGCGGCCGCCCGTGCGACCGGCCTGAGCAAGGTGTACGGCGCCGGGGAGACCCGGGTGGTCGCCCTGGACGACGTCAGCGTCGAGTTCCACCAGGGCGAGTTCACCGCGATCATGGGCCCTTCGGGTTCCGGCAAGTCGACCCTGATGCACTGCATGGCCGGCCTGGACACGGTCTCGGCCGGCTCCGCCACCATCGGCGAGGTGGAGCTGGTCGGGCTGCGCGACAAGCAGTTGACCCAACTGCGCCGCGACCGGATCGGCTTCGTCTTCCAGGCCTTCAACCTGCTGCCGACGCTGACCGCGCTGGAGAACATCACGCTGCCGATGGACATCGCCGGGCGCAAGGTCGACAAGGCCTGGCTGGACTCGGTGGTGGACACGGTGGGCCTGTCCGGGCGGCTGAGCCACCGGCCGGCCCAGCTCTCCGGCGGCCAGCAGCAGCGGGTGGCCTGCGCCCGCGCGCTGGCCGGGCGCCCGGAGATCATCTTCGCCGACGAGCCCACCGGCAACCTGGACTCCCGCTCGGGCGCCGAGATCCTCGGCTTCCTGCGCAACTCGGTGCGCGAACTCGGCCAGACCGTGGTGATGGTGACCCACGACGCGGTCGCCGCCTCCTACGCGGACCGGGTGGTCTTCCTGGCCGACGGCCGGATCGTGGACCAGCTCGCCGCCCCCACCGCGGACTCCGTGCTGGACCGGATGCGCCGCTTCGACGCGAAGGGCCGGACCAACTGATGTTCCGCACCGCCCTGCGCAACGTGCTCGCCCACAAGGGCCGGCTGCTGATGACGGCCCTGGCCGTCATGCTCGGCACCGCCTTCGTGGCCGGCACCATGGTCTTCTCGGACACCTTCGGCTCGGCGCTGAAGAACAGCTACTCCAAGGACTTCGGCAACTTCTCGGTCCAGGTCGCCGACTCCGGGGCCGGCAACGACACCCGGACCGCCGACCTCACCGGCTCCGCCGCCCCGCACCTGTCCACCGGCACGGTCGGGCAGATCGCCGCGCTGCCCGGGGTGGCCCGCGCGGTCGGCGTGGTCGACGGCTTCACCGCGGTGGCCGACAAGAGCGGCAAGGCGCTCGGCCAGGGCCGCGACTCCAGGGGCTCCAACTACGCGCCCGCCACGAACGGCCAGGACCCGCGCTACCCGATGGCTGCCGGGCGCGGCCCGCAGCACACCGGCGAGATCGCGCTGGACAGGGCCACCGCCGACAAGGGCGGCTACCGGGTGGGCGACACGGTCCGGGTGGCGATCAACGGCCCGGCCCGCAGCACCACCCTGACCGGGATCTTCACCAGCGACTCGCCCCAGGTCAGCTCCGGCAACCCGCTGGTCCTGTTCGACACCGCCAGCGCCCAGCAACTGCTGCTGACGCCGGGTCAGTTCGACCGGATCGAGGTCACCGGTGCGGCCGGGACCAGCCAGCAGGCGCTGCAGGACGAGGTGGTGAAGGTGCTGCCGGACGCCGGCTCGATCACCGTCAAGACCGCCCAGCAGTTGCAGGACCAGGAGAAGGCCGACCTGGACGGCGCGCTCAGCGGGATGCGCACCATGCTGCTGGCCTTCGCCGGGATCTCGCTCTTCGTCGGCATCTTCATCATCGCCAACACCTTCACCATGCTGATCGCCCAGCGCACCAGGGAGCTCGCCCTGCTGCGGGCGATCGGTGCCAGCCGCCGCCAGGTCACCGGCTCGGTGCTGGTGGAGGCGCTGCTGATCGGCGTGCTCGCCTCGGTGGCCGGCCTGCTGGCCGGGGTCGGGATCGGGGCCGGGCTGCAGTCGCTGATGGGCTCGCTGGCCGGCGCCGACACCCCCTCGGGCCCGCTGATCGTCGGCCCGGCCACGGTGGTCGCGGCGCTGGTCACCGGTGTGCTGGTGACCGTGGTCTCCGCCGTGCTGCCCGCCCTGCGCGCCTCGCGGATCCCCCCGGTGGCCGCGATGAGCAGCGGCGAGCTGCCCAGCACCCAGAAGGGCCTGCTGGTGCGCAACAGCGTGGGCGCGATGGTCGCCGGCGGCGGCCTGGCACTGATCCTGTGGGGCTCCTCGGCCGGGTCCAACGGCAAGTGGCTGGTGGCCGGCGGCGCGGTGGCCGCGCTGATCGGCACCTTCGTGCTGATCCCGCTGCTCTCCCGCCCGCTGATCGCGCTGGTCGGACCGCTGCTGGGCAGGCTGTTCGGGGTCTCCGGCAAGCTGGCCCGGCAGAACGCGGTGCGCAACCCGCGCCGCACCGCCGCCACCGCGGCCGCCCTGACCATCGGGCTGACCCTGGTCAGCGCGCTGACCGTGCTGGGCGCCTCGGTCAACGGGGTGCTGGACCGGGCGGTCACCGACACCATGAAGGCCGACTACGCCGTCGAGCTCTCCCACGGGCTGAGCGTCTCCCCCGAGATCACCGCCCAGGTCGCCCGCACCCCCGGGGTGACGGCCAGTTCGGCGCTGACCGGCTCCTACTTCGAGGTGGCCGGCCAGAAGCGCGCCGTCTCCGGGATCGACGCGGCCGCCGCCGACCAGGTGCTGCACGTCAAGCTGACCGCCGGCTCCACCGCGGCACTCGGCCAGGGCCGGCTGCTGGTCAACGACCAGGTGGCCAAGGAGAAGGCACTGACCGTCGGCTCCACCGTGCCGGCCGTCTTCCCGGACGGCAGCACCGGCACCCTCACGGTGGGCGGGGTGTTCGCCGAGAACCACCTGGTCAACCCGCTGCTGATGTCCAACGAGGCGCTGGTGCGGCACGGCGCCGCGCCGTCCACCGACGTGGTGCTGGTCAAGGGCGCGGGCGGCGAGAGCAGCGCGCTGCACCAGGCACTGGTGGACGCCGGCGGCGACAACCCGCTGATCAAGGTGGACAGCAAGCAGGACCTGCGGGACCAGTTCAGCTCGCAGATCGCCTTCGCGCTGAACATGATGTACGGCCTGCTGGCCATGTCGGTGCTGGTCGCCATCCTCGGCGTGGTCAACACCATGGCGATGTCGGTCTTCGAGCGCAAGCGCGAGATCGGGATGCTGCGGGCGATCGGCCTCAACCGCAGCGGGGTCAAGCGGATGGTCCGGCTGGAGTCGGTGGTCATCTCGCTGTTCGGCGCGGTGCTGGGCCTGGGCCTGGGCTGCTTCCTGGCCTGGGCGGTGAACGGCACGCTCAGGAACGACCTCACCGGCCTGACCACGGTGCTGCCGTTCGGCAAGCTGGCGCTCTTCCTGGGCCTGGCCGGCCTGGTCGGCCTGGTGGCCGCGATCTGGCCGTCCCGACGGGCCGCCAAGCTCGACATCCTGGACAGCATCAAGGCTGCCTGACCGGGCGTCGGCGGACACGAAGAAGGGCCTCGGCCCGGTGGGTCCTCACCACCGGGCCGAGGCCCTCTGCCTCGCCCTTGTTACTGCGTTTGTACTCCGCCCGGTCGCCAGCCGGCTGAGCACCACGGAGGTCGTGGTCCGGCGACGCTGCCGGGCGGAGGGCCTCCGACTCATACCCCGGCGTCCGGTGCCGGGGTCCAGTCGTGTACTGCGGGTACCGACTACTTGGCGGCCAGTGCCTTGTCCGCCTCGGTGGCCGGGGCGGGGACCGCCACCGGCTTGGGGGCGGGCGCGGCCGCCTCCTGGAACGCGCCGAACGGCTTCTCCATCTCCGAGAGGCCGACCGTCTCGCGCTTCAGGAACATCGCCAGGGTCCAGTCGGTGAAGACCCGGACCTTGCGGTTCATGGTGGGGACCATGGCGCCGTGGTACAGGCGGTGGAACCACCAGGCCGGACGGCCCTTCAGCTTGAACTTGCCGAAGAGGATCGCCACGCCCTTGTGCAGGCCCAGACCGGCCACCGCACCGAGGTTCTTGTGCTTGTACTCGCCCTGCGGGAAGCCCCGCATCCCGGAGATGACGTTGTCACCCAGGACCGCGGCCTGACGCACCGCGTGCTGCGCGTTCGGCGGGCACCAGGCGCCCTCGCCGGCCGCGAGGTCCGGCACCTGGGCGTTGTCGCCGGCGGCCCAGACGTAGTCGAAGCCCTGGACCTGGAGGGTCGCCGCGGTGTCCACGTGGCCGCGCGGGCCGAGCGGCAGGCCGAAGTTGGCCAGCACCGGGTTGGGCTTGACGCCCGCGGTCCACACGATGGTGGCCGCGTCCATCTCGAGGCCGTTCTTCAGCACCACGTGCTGGTCGACGCAGGAGTCCATCGAGGTCTCGATGTAGATCTCGATGTTGCGCTCTTCGAGCTTCTCCTTGGTCCACAGACCCAGGTCCGGCCCCATCTCGGGCAGGATCCGGTTGGCCGCCTCGACCACGACGAAGCGCATGTCGTCACGGCTGACGGTCTTGTAGAGCTTGGCCGCGTCGCGGGCCATGTCCTCGATCTCCGCGACCGTCTCGATGCCGGCGAAGCCGCCACCGATGACCACGAAGGTGAGGGCCTTGCGGCGGATGGCCTCGTCCGTGGTGGACTCGGCCTTGTCCAGCTGGGCCATGACGTGGTTGCGGAGGCTGATCGCCTCCTCGACCGTCTTCATGCCGATGCCGTGCTCGGCCAGGCCGGGGATCGGGAAGGTGCGGGAGACCGAGCCGGTGGCCACGACCAGGTAGTCGAAGGGCAGCTCGTAGGAGTCGCCGGCCAGCGGCGCGATGGTGGCGACCTTGCGGGCGTGGTCCACGCCGGTCACGTGACCGGTGAGCACCTCCGCCTTCTTCAGGGCGCTGCGCAGCGGCGCGACGAGGTTGCGAGGCGCGACGTTGCCGCCGGCCGCCTCGGGAAGGAAGGGCAGGTACGTCATGTACGACCGCGGGTCGACGACCGTGACGGTCGCCTCCCCGTAGCGCATCTTCTTGAGGATGCGCATCGCGGCATACAGGCCGACGTAACCACCGCCGACAATGAGGATGCGAGGACGCTCCGTGGTGCTCATATCCGAAAGTATCCAGCACCCCTCGCGGCACCCTTCGTGAGGCCCGTCACAAGCCTCTGGACAGGGTCTGCTACACTGCCCGGCCACACTTCGCCCCTGCGGGTGCTCCGCGGTACCGCGCGCGGGCGCCCCCCGCGAGTACCACCGGGTACGGCCCCGCTGAGCAGCAACGATCCGGTCGCCACGGCGGTTCCCGGGGCTTCATTCGATTCCGTCGGCCGATCCGGAGCCCCGCCTGGGATCCAGCGGGCGAGCACGGAGAACGACCTTCGGTCCCGGATTCCGGACGAACCGGCTCCACCCGTACGGAGAACGGCCGGAACCCCATGTGAAGAAATTCACGAACTTTCTTCCGCGACACGCGAGCGGGGCCCCGACCGGGGCCCCGCAAGCCGGACAAATGCCGCCGGCTGGTCAGCCGGCGATGCTCCAGGCGATGCCGTCCAGGATGTCGTGCTCGCTCACCACGAGCTCCGCGGCGCCGGCCCGCTCCATGATCGACAGCAGCACCAGGGCGCCGGCCGCGATCACGTCCACCCGGCCCGGGTGCATCACCGGGATCGCGGCCCGCTCGGCATGGGTGGCGCCCAGCAGCCGCTCGGTCACCGCGCGCACCTGGTCCACCGTCAGCCGGGCGTGGTGGATCAGCGCCGAGTCGTAGGCGGGAAGTTCCAGCGCGATCGCGGCCACCGTGGTCACGGTGCCGGCCAGGCCGACCAGCGAGGCCGCCCCGGTCAGCGGCACGGCCTCGGCCGCCAGGTCCAGCGCGGCCTCGATGTCCGCCCGGGCCGCCGCGATCCGCTCCGCCGACGGCACCTCCTGGCCCGCGAAGTGGCGCTCCGTCAGCCGGACGCAGCCGATGTCCACCGAGCGGGCCGCGTCGACCTCCCCGGCACCCAGCACGAACTCGGTGGAGCCGCCGCCCAGGTCGAAGACCAGGTACGGAGCGGCCACCGCGGCGCCGGTCAGCTCCTTGGTGGCGCCGGTGAAGGAGAGTTGGGCCTCCTCGTCGCCGGAGACCACCTCGGGCTCGACGCCCAGGATCTCGCGCACGCCCTTGGTGAAGTCGGCGCTGTTCTGCGCGTCCCGCGAGGCGCTGGTGGCTACGAAGCGGGTGTGCGCCGGGTCCACCCCGTGCTCGGCGATGACCGCCGCGTACTCGCGGCAGGCGGCGAAGGTGCGCTCCAGCGCCTCGGGGGCCAGCCGGCCGGTGCGGTCCACGTCCTGACCCAGCCGGACGATCAGCATCCGCCGGTCCAGGTCGGCGATCTCCCCGCTGGCCGGGTCGAGGTCGGCGATCAGCAGGCGGATCGAGTTGGTGCCGCAGTCGATCGCGGCCACCCGGGTATGGCTCACTGCTCCCCCTCGGCGGCCTCGGCGGCGGCCCGCTTGGCCTGCCGCTCGGCCGTCTTGCGCTCCTTGGCCGCGATCACGGCCCCGTGGTCCTCGGCCTCCTCGCGCTGCGCCCGCAGCGCGGCCACTCCGGCCTCGACGTCCTGCTCGCTCACGCACGGGCCCTTGGCCCACCACTCGGGCAGTCGGGCCAGCGCCTCGTCGCCCAGCGGGTTGACGCCCTGACCGGCCGCCAGCGAGTGGCCGACCAGCACGTGCAGGCACTTGACCCGGTCCGGCATGCCCCCGGCGCTCGGGAAGCCCTCGAGCACCTCGATCGCGTCCCGGCGGGCGATGTAGTCCTCGTGCGCCCGCTGGTACGCGGCCGCCAGCTCCGGGTCCTCGGCGAGCCGGGCGGTCTGCTCCTTCATCAGCCCGTCCGCCTCCAGGGTGCCGATCAGCGAGGCGGCCTTGGGGCAGGTCAGGTAGTAGAGGGTGGGGAACGGGGTGCCGTCGGGCAGCCGCGGGGCGGTCTCCACCACGTCCGGGTTCCCGCACGGGCAACGGTGCGCCACCGCCCGGGTACCGCGCGGGACGCGCCCGAGCTGGGCCGCCACGGCGGCCAGGTCGCGGTCGGCGACGGGCTGGTTCTCAGTGCTCATCAGGTGCTGTCTTCTCAGGGGGTTCGGGGACTGGTCAGGGCACCCGTGCGGAACCGGCCGCGGTGTCCACCGAGTCCCAGACGGTGGCGTACCAGGGCAGCGCCGCCTTCGCGGGCTGCGCCGGGCCTGCGGCGGTGCCGGCCGGGTGGGTGGGCCCGGCGGTGGGGGCGGGGTCGACGGAGACGAACGGGGTCTCGCCGGGCAGCGCGTAGTGCAGCCGGCTGCGGGCCTGGGCCTTGACGAACTCCGGGTCCTGCCAGCGGGCCTTCTCGGTGGTCAGCCGCTGGACCTCCTGGCGGGCCTGCTCGGCCTTGGCCCGCTGGGCGTTGATCTCGGCCCGCTGACTGATGAACTGCCGGGTCGGGTAGGCCAGGATCGCCACCAGCGAGCAGAGCACCAGGACCAGCACGGTGGCCCGGCTGGTGAACCTCGGCCGGCCGGGGAACTTCCACGCTGCCATCGGACTCCGCCCCTCTGCGTCAACACCGGTGCGGGCGCACCTGGCCGGTCCCGGCTGCGGGCACGCGCCACGTCAACCGGCTCCGGCCGCACGCCCGGATGCGGCTTCGCACCCGCCCCCGTGGGCGCTGACGCGCACGGGGGCGGGTGCGAAGCCGGAGTGGGCCGATCAGCCCTCGTGCCTGCTGTGCCTACTGGTCCGCGAAGCGGAACCGCGGGAACGCGCCGCGGCCCGCGTACTCGGCGGCGTCGTCGAGGATCTCCTCGATGCGCAGCAGCTGGTTGTACTTGGCCACGCGCTCGGAGCGGGCCGGGGCACCGGTCTTGATCTGGCCGCAGTTGGTGGCGACCGCCAGGTCGGCGATGGTCACGTCCTCGGTCTCGCCGGAGCGGTGCGACATCATGCAGCGGTAGCCGTTGCGCTGGGCCAGCTCGACCGCGTCCAGGGTCTCGGTCAGCGAACCGATCTGGTTCACCTTCACCAGCAGCGCGTTGGCGGTGCCGGTCTCGATGCCGCGGGCCAGGCGCTGCGGGTTGGTGACGAACAGGTCGTCACCCACCAGCTGGACCTTGGCGCCGAGCTTGTCGGTGATGGCCTTCCAGCCGTCCCAGTCCTCCTCGCTCAGCGGGTCCTCGATGGAGACCAGCGGGTAGTTGGCGACCAGGTCGGCGTAGTAGTCGATCAGCTCGGCGGCCGACAGCGACTTGCCCTCGAAGGAGTAGGCGCCGTCCTGGTGGAACTCGGTGGCGGCGACGTCCAGGGCCAGCGCGATGTCCTTGCCCGGGGTGTAGCCGGCCTTCTTGATCGCCTCGGTGATCAGGTCCAGCGCCTCGCGGTTGGACTCCAGGTTCGGCGCGAAGCCGCCCTCGTCGCCCAGGCCGGTGGACAGGCCGCGCTCCTTCAGCACCCCCTTGAGGGTGTGGTAGACCTCGACGCCCCAGCGGACGGCCTCGGAGAAGGACTCGGCGCCGATCGGCGCGATCATGAACTCCTGGATGTCCACGTTGGAGTCCGCGTGCGAACCGCCGTTGAGGATGTTCATCATCGGGACCGGCAGCACGTGGGCGTTGGGACCGCCCAGGTAGCGGAACAGCGGCAGGTCGCTGGCCTCGGAGGCGGCGTGCGCGACGGCGAGCGAGACGCCCAGGATCGCGTTGGCGCCCAGCGAGGACTTGTCCGGGGTGGCGTCCAGGTCGAGCATCGCCTGGTCGATCAGCCGCTGCTCGGTGGCGTCGTAGCCGACCAGCTCCGGGCCGATCTGCTCGATGACGGCGAGGACGGCCTTCTCCACGCCCTTGCCGCCGTAGCGGTTCTTGTCGCCGTCGCGCAGCTCGAGCGCCTCGAAGGCGCCGGTGGAGGCGCCGGACGGCACGGCCGCACGGCCGGTGCTGCCATCGTCGAGGCCGACCTCGACCTCGACCGTGGGGTTGCCGCGGGAGTCGAGGATCTCACGGGCGACAACGACATCAATGGACGGCACTATGCATCTCCTTGCGGAAGCGGTCCTGCGGACAGGGATGGCGGAGGCGTTACGACCAGAGCCTAGCCGCACCCGCCCGGCGGGCCACCCGGACCTGGCTGCCGTCTCACACAGTGGCTCTGCTACCTGCCAGTAGTTCACCTGAATGCAGGCGCGGGGCCGCTGACGCAGGCCCCGCGCCCGCCGACGGGGCATCAGCCCAGGTCGAGGACCTGACCGGGGAGGATCAGATCGGGGTCGGCGCCGACCACCGCCCGGTTGGACCGGTACAGCTCCTGCCAACCGCCGAGGATCTGCCGGGCCTGGGCGATCTTGGAGAGGGTGTCGCCGGACTTGACGGTGTAGCCGTGCGCGGCGGCGGGCTTGGCGGGACTCACCGTCGCGGGCGCGGCCGGGATCCCGACGGGAGCAGCGGCCTTCGCCGACTGCGGGGCGGGGCTCGGGGTGACCGGGCGGGGCGCGGACTTGGCCCTGGGCGCCGGTGAACTCGGCGTGCCCTGGGCACCGGTGTCCAGCTGCGGGGCCGAGCCGCTGCGGGCCAGGCCGGCCTTGACCGAGCAGACCGGCCAGGCACCCGGGCCCTGACCGGCCAGCACCCGCTCGGCGACGGCGATCTGCTGGTCCTTCGAGGCCTGGTCGGCCCGCGGGGCGTACTGGGTGCCGCCGTACGCGGCCCAGGTGGAGGAGGTGAACTGCAGGCCGCCGTAGAAGCCGTTGCCGCTGTTGATCGACCAGTTGCCGGTGCTCTCGCAGCTGGCGACCTTGTCCCAGACCGGGACCGGGGCGGCATGCGCACCGGTCGCGGTGAGCAGCGGAATCGCCAGCCCCGCCCCGGCGACGCCGGCCACGGCGAGGGCCATCTCGGCAGTACTGCGACGGCGGTGCCGGCCAGTGCCAGTGAACATGTGCTGTCCTCTCCGCACGCCTGCGAGGTGAGCTGTCGGGTTCGGACCGGTGAGGATGGCCCGGCCGGACACGCGAACTCCGCTGTCCGGCTTCACCCCTAGCCGTCGCGAGGACGGCAGTGGAACGGGTGGGTCCCCCGCCCCTGCCCGGGTCGGTTCGGTGTCCCGGCCGCGCGGCGGGCAGGGCTCGGCGTTGCCGCGCGCGGGGCTCGCTTTCGCGAACTCCCCGGAGGGTAGGCAGATGGACTGACCAATCACAAGCTCATATCGCTGACATCACACAAGAATTACGGCCCGTCATGGATCGCCTACTAACTGGCCAAGTCCGTCCGGATCGATGCGGTTTCGGACCACCTGGCGACTGATCAGGTCGACACGCCGTCAGCAGCTGCCGCAGCGCGGGTTGCGGCCTCCGCTGTGAACGAGACCGGCAACTCCCACAGCCCGCGCATGATCAGAACGCCGCGCCGGCGCAACTCGTGATCTTCAGCGGAGGAACCGTCGGCGCAACGTACACGGGCGTCCCGCCACCGCGCTGGTTCAGCATCTCCACCACTGCCTGCCACGCGCCGCGCTGGAAGAAGGTCAGCTGCCGCTCGCGAATCCGCTGCGGGTTGCCGAAGGCGTCCGTCATCTCGTTCCACGGTGTCCCGGTGCGCAGGCGGTAGAACATGCCGTTGAAGGCCAGGCGCAGGTCGATCGTCGTCTTCGTGAACGACGACTTCGCCACGTAGCCCGCGAGGATCTCCCTCACTCCCGCCCAGTCCTCCTCGTCGATATCGGCCGGCACCGGGTGCTGCGTGCCCTTGTGCCACTCCGTCACCGGGCACGGCCTACCCGACCGCTTCCTGAACCGGTGGTTCCCCGCTGACACCCGGACATCGAACATCGCGAACAGCGCCGACTTCTCCGCCAGGGTCAGACTCCCCACCCGCAGCCGCGCCGAAGAGATGAACTCCTCCCTCTCCTTCGCCTCCTGCTGTGTCGCCTCGCAGTCCTTCAGCCATGCCTGGGCCTCTTGAAGGGATGCCTGAAGAGCCATCAGCTCCCGGTGGGGCCTGGCGAGCGACTTCTCTCGCACCCGGTCCGACAGCTTGTTCTTGTGACACATGAGGAGGAGGTCTGCGATCTCGTGCTCCGAGTCGATGCGGCCGTCGGCGGTGACGACTCGAAGGCCCAGGTCGTTCATCTCCCACACCCAGCGCTGGATATCACGCATGGTGCGCCCGAACCGGTCAATCCTCTGCGAGATGACGAGGTCAACCTCACCGGCGGTGATCACCGTCTTGAGCTTCACCTGGTCGCGACGGTTGTCGATCTTCCCTGAGATACCGTCATCGACGAAGATTCCGACGATTTCGAAGGGCATGTCGCGGAACCAGCATTCAATCCACGCTCGCGCGTCCTTCTCCTGCTGATCCAGGCCGGAGCCTTCGACCTGATTCCTGGTGGAGACGCGGAGGTAGACGGCGATCCGAACCGACAGGCCGGCTTTCTGGCGAGCCGCGACGCGGCTTGCGACGCGGCGTCCGGGCAAGGTTGAATTACTCATGTCACTCCTCACCAGAGTGGCCGGACCCCGAGGTGTTCGCAGCGCCGTCGGGGTCACCCATGTTCGGGCGAGTGTATCTGTCTGATCGTCAGGCCGGACACGAACAGCGTGTTCTCCCGAATCGAAATCGGCTGACGGCTCACACCGCGGCGGCCCGGACGTCCAGAGATCCGATGCTCTCCGAGCACCCGCAGCGGGATACCGTCGGGGTATGTCTGATCGGCCTGAACTCTTCACCTGGGGGTTCGCCTCCAACCCCTACCCGGCATACGCGTGGCTGCGTGAGCATGCACCCGTGTACAAGGCCCAGTTGCCGAGCGGCGTCGAAGCCTGGCTCGTAACCCGCTACACCGATGCCCGCCAGGCGCTCGCGGACAGCCGTCTCAGCAAGAACCCGGCTCACCACGACGAGTCGGCGCACGCGAAGGGGAAGACCGGGATCCCGGGGGAGCGCAGCGCCAATCTGATGACGCACCTGCTCAACATCGACCCGCCGGACCATACCCGCCTGCGTCGGTTGGTCTCCAAGGCGTTCACACCGGGCCGGGTAGCGGGGTTCGAGCCCCAGGTACAGAGCCTTGCGGATCGACTTCTGTCGGAATTCTCCGGCGCGGGAGCAGCGGACCTCATCCATGAGTTTGCTTTCCCGCTGCCGATCTACGCGATCTGCGACCTCCTCGGTGTTCCCAAAGAAGACCAGGAGGACTTCCGCAACTGGGCGGGCATGATGATCCGCCACGGCGGCGGTCCACGTGGCGGGGTGGGCCGCGCCGTGAAACGCATCCGCGCGTATCTGGCGGACCTGATCCATCGCAAGCGGGCGGACCTCGGCGACGACCTGATCTCCGGCCTGATCAGGGCCAGCGACCATGGCGAGCACCTCACCGAGAACGAAGCTGTCGCGATGTGCTTCGTGCTGTTGTTTGCAGGATTTGAGACGACTATTAATCTGATCGGCAACGGCGCGCTGGCGCTGTTTCAGAATCCGCCGCAGCGAGCACTCCTTCAGGCTGCCGTTGCGGCCGGAGATTCCCGATTGCTCGACACGGGGATCGAGGAACTGCTGCGCTATGACGGCCCGGTGGAGTTGGCCACCTGGCGCTACGCCACCCAGCCGCTCGAAATCGGCGGCCAAGCCGTTTCGACCGGTGACCCGGTTCTCGTCGTCCTCGCCGCCGCTGACCGTGATCCGGCCAGGTTCAGCCGGCCGAACACGCTCGACCTGGCGCGCGCTGACAATCCGCACCTGGGGTTCGGTCACGGGATCCACTACTGCATCGGCGCCCCACTGGCCCGTCTGGAGGGCCGGGTTGCGCTCTCCAGCCTGCTGACCCGCCTACCGGACCTGCGGCTCGCCGTGGACCCCGCAGAGCTGCGCTGGCGCGGCGGTCTGATCATGCGCGGGCTGCGGGAACTCCCGGTCGAATTCACTCCCGCGTAGCCCCGACGGTCAGGGCCGCGGGCAGCGTGGTGCGGTGCACCGGGGCGTGCTCGCGCAGCCAGGCGTAGGCGGGGTAGGGGTCGGCGGCGAACTCCCAGGTGAACAGGGGTGGCATCGCGGGGCTCTGGAACTGGTCCGGCATGCCCCGACGTTATCGCTCAGCCGGGAGAGTGAGTCTGCTCACCTGGGGGGTAATCCCTGTTGCGGAGGGTCAGGAGACGCCTACGATCCTCCGATACGTGGTGTGGACGCCGGTGCGGTGTCGTCCACAGGGAGGAGCAGGACATGCGAGTAGCCGGGGCAGTGGTGGTCATCGCCGTGCTCGACGGCGGCGACGGGGACGGGCCGGCCCGCCGGTTCGCCGCGGCCGGCGCTGCGGGGCTGCTCATCGCCGATCCGCGGCCCGGGGTGGCCGAGGACCTGGCCGCCGCGCTGGACCGGACCGGCTGCCCGGTGGCCGGGGTCAGCTCCGACATCCACCAGCCCAGCGACATCGCCGCACTGGTGGACACCGCCGAGAAGCACCTGGGCCGGATCGACCTGTTCTGCGTGGCCGGCCCCGACGGCGAGCGGATCGTGGCGCTGGCCGACCTGCCCGGCGACCTGGATCGACTGGCCGAGCTGCTCGACCCGTTGGGCGAGGCGATCGGCGAGGTGCTGCCGGCCCAGCGCCGGGCGCCGAGCGGCTCGGCCGTGCGCTAGGCGGCGGCCCTGGCTCCCCGTCAGTCCTCGGTGAGCCCTTCGGCGGCGCGCACCGCCCGGCGGTAGTCGCGGGCGGCCGCGCGCAGCGCCGCGTCCGGGTCCACGCCGGCGTCGTGGGCCCGCTGCACCACGGCCAGCAGCAGTTCGCCCGCGCTGGCCTCGGTGAGCTGCTCGGGCAGCGCGTAGGGCGCGTCCGGGACCTTGCCGAACTCGGCCCGGCGGGTCCGGGAGACCAGCTTGACCGCGTAGGCGAGCGCGGGCAGGCCGCTCGGCACGCCGTCCAGCACCGACTCGCGGTCCTGCTTCTCGGCCGCCTTGAGCGTCTCCCAGTTGGCCTCCACCTGGTCGGTGGTGGCCGCATCGGAGTCGGCGAAGACGTGCGGGTGGCGGTAGATCAGCTTCGCCACGATGTCCCCGGCCACCTCGTCGATGGAGAACGGGTCCTCGGTGTCCTCCTCGGCGATTCGGGAGTGGAAGAAGACTTGCAGCAGCACGTCGCCGAGTTCCTCGCGCAGCGTGGCCCGGTCGCCCTGCTCGATCGCCTCGACCAGCTCGTAGGCCTCCTCCACCAGGTACTTCACCAGCGAGCCGTGGGTCTGCTCGGCGTCCCACGGGCAGCCGCCGGGCGAGCGCAGCCGGTCCATCACCGTGACCAGGTCGAGCAGCCGGGCGCCGGGCAGGTCGTAGGAGCCGGGCAGCAGCTCGATCTCCGGCGCCTGGCCGGCCTGCTCGACCGCGATCCGGGCCAGCGCGTCGGTCAGCCCCGGGTCGCCGTCCGAGCCGACCAGGAAGACCAGCGGCGACCGCTCCACCAGCAGCCGGGCCAGCGCCGGGGCGCTCTGCGCCGGCACCTGCTCGACCCGCACCCCGGCCTGCTCCAGCGCCGGCAGCTGGGGGTGCGCCGGGTCGGCGGTCAGCACCAGGGGTGCCTGGCGCAGCGCCTCCCAGGCGGGCCAGCTGAGCAGCCCGGGGGCGATCCGGTGGGTGGTCGTCAACAGGGTGAGCTTCGCGGTCTGCACCCCTCGAACCTACCGCGCCGGTGCGGGCTCAGGCCGCGGCGCCCGCGGCGGGGAGCCAGGGGTCGGTGGGGCCGTCCAGCACCGACTGCTGCGAGTCCCAGGCGCCGTAGCGCGGGTTGACCGCGATCCGCAGCTCGGCGGAGGCCTCGGCGAGCAGCTGATGGACCGTCCGGTTGCCTTCGGCGGTGCCCAGTTGCTGCCCGCTCAGCTCGGCCAGCTTGCGCAGGCCCAGCTGCTCGGCGCAGTACCGGTCGATCCAGTCGGCGGGGACGGCGTGCTTGAGCAGCAGCATCTGGGCCAGCGCCGGCTCGCCGCCCCAGCCGCGCGCCTGCTCCTCGCGGAAGCCGGCCACCTCGCCCGGGGAGACCGCCAGCCCGTGCGCGGCCAGCGCGTGTCCGGCGACCGCGTCGAAGACCATCGCCGAGACGGTGGTGCCGACCAGTCCGGCCTGCTCCTGGTACTGGCCCGGCGGCAGCGCCGCGGCCTCGGCCCGGAACTCGGCCACCCGGGCCTGCACCGCCTGGTCGGTGATCCGGTCCTCGCCGACCAGCGCGGCCGTCCCGGGCGAGCCGCCGGCCCGCGCACCGCAACCGGTGAGCGCGAGGGCGGCGAGGACGGTGCCGGCCAGGGCCGGCAGCAACCGGCGGACAGCGGTACGGCGATGCACCCGGGGCCTCCCGAATTGGGTCACGTGTGCCGAGCTTAGGACAGCCGCTCCGCCGCCCCGGCCGTCTGCCACGCCCGCCCTCACCCCAACGGGGGACGGCGGGTTGACGGTCGGTCAGGGCCGCCGGCCCAGGTGGACCACGTCCGGCACGCCCCGGCCGACCGGGATCTCGGTGGTCTGCACCTCGGTGAAGCCGGCCGTCCGCAGGGCCTGCTCGAAGGCCGCGGACGGCTGGGCGCTCCACACCGCCAGGATGCCGCCGGGGTTGAGGCAGGCCCGGGCGGCGGCCAGGCCGGCGGGGCCGTAGAGCGCGTCGTTGGCCTCGTCGACGGTCCAGTCCGGGCCGTTGTCGATGTCCAGGCAGAGCGCGTCGTACCGGTCGCCGGTCCCGGCCAGGTAGGCCACCAGGTCGGTGTGGAGCAGCACCACCCGCCGGTCGGCCAGCGCGGCGGCGGAGATCGCGGCGAGCGGGCCGGCCCGGTGCCAGTCGATGATCGCGCCCTCCCGCTCGGCCACCGCGATCCGGCCCCAGCGCGGCTCGGCCGCCGCGTGCGCCAGCGAGAAGCCGACCCCGAGCCCGCCGATCAGCACCGCCGGGGCGTCAGCCGTCAGCCGCTCCAGTGCGGCGTCCATCAGCAGCCGCTCCGAGCGGCCGTCGTGGGTGTCCATCAGGAAGCACCCGTTGGCGATGATCTCCAACAGCTCGCCGCGCCGGCGCAGCACCACCTCGCCGTAGCGGCCCTCGCGCCGGTCGAGCACCTCGGCGGGCACCGAGTGGTCCCGCACCGGCAGTCCGGTCGTCACGCCCGCTTCTCCCGCGGTCACTTGCGCCCCGCCGCCAGCTCCTCGAAGATGGCCGTCAGGAAGGTGCCGCTCCAGGCCAGCAGCTCCCGGCCGACCACCGGTTTGCCGCCGATCCGGGCCGTGGCGGGCCGCGGCACCAGGACCTGGCGGGTGGCCGCCTTCACCTGGCTGCGCGGGTAGAGCCGGTTCAGCCGCAGGCTCTGCGACTCGCGCAGCTCGACCGGCCCGAAGCGGACGAAGTTGCCCTGCAGGGTGATGTCGGCCACCCCGCAGCGCCGCGCGTACAGCCGCAGCGCGGCCACCATCAGCAGGTTCTCCACCGGCTCCGGCAGCTTCCCGTAACGGTCCGTCAGCTCGGCGCGGACCTGCTCGATGTCCTCCTCCGAGTTGACCGCGGCGATCGAGCGGTAGGCCTGCAGCCGCAGCCGCTCGCCGGGGGCGTAGTCGTGCGGCACGTGGGCGTCCACCGGCAGCTCGATCTTCACCTCCAGCGGCTCCTCCTCCACCTCGCCGCCGGCCTCGAGCGCCTCGCGGAACTCGGCCACCGCCTCGCCGACCATCCGCATGTAGAGGTCGAAGCCGACCCCGGCGATGTGCCCGGACTGCTCGCCGCCGAGCAGGTTGCCGGCGCCGCGGATCTCCAGGTCCTTCATCGCCACGTACATGCCCGCGCCCATCTCGGTGTGCTGGGCGATGGTGGCCAGGCGCTCGTGCGCCGTCTCGGTGAGCGGCTTCTCCGGCGGGTAGAGCATGTAGGCGTAGCCGCGCTCGCGGCCGCGGCCCACCCGGCCGCGCAGCTGGTGCAGCTGGGAGAGGCCGAAGGTGTCGCCGCGCTCGACGATCAGGGTGTTGGCGTTGGAGATGTCGATGCCGGACTCCACGATCGTGGTGGAGACCAGCACGTCGAACTCCTTCTCCCAGAAGTCGACCACCACCTTCTCCAGCAGGGTCTCGCCCATCTGCCCGTGCGCGGTGGCCACCCGGGCCTCCGGCACCAGGTCCTTGAGCCGGGCCGCCGCCTTGTCGATCGACTCCACCCGGTTGTGGATGTAGAAGACCTGGCCCTCGCGCAGCAGCTCGCGCCGGATCGCGGCCGAGATCTGCTTCTCGTCGTAGGGGCCGACGAAGGTCAGCACCGGGTGCCGCTCCTCCGGCGGGGTGGTGATGGTGGACATCTCGCGGATCCCGGTGACGGCCATCTCCAGGGTGCGCGGGATCGGGGTGGCGGACATGGTGAGCACGTCGACGTTGGCCCGCAGCTTCTTCAGCTGCTCCTTGTGCTCGACGCCGAACCGCTGCTCCTCGTCCACGATCACCAGGCCCAGGTCCTTGAACCTGGTGTCCGAGGAGAACAGCCGGTGGGTGCCGATCACCACGTCCACCGAGCCGTCGAGCAGCCCCTCCAGCACGGCCTTGGCCTCGCTGTCGGTCTGGAACCGGGAGAGCGCCTTCACCACGACCGGGAAGTTGGCGTACCGCTCGGCGAAGGTGGAGAAGTGCTGCTGCACCAGCAGCGTGGTGGGCACCAGCACCGCCACCTGCTTGCCGTCCTGGACGGCCTTGAAGGCGGCCCGGACCGCGATCTCGGTCTTGCCGTAGCCGACGTCGCCGCAGATCAGCCGGTCCATCGGGACCGACTTCTCCATGTCCGACTTCACCTCGGCGATGGTGGTCAGCTGGTCCGGCGTCTCCGCGTACGGGAAGGCGTCCTCCAGCTCGCGCTGCCACGGGGTGTCCTGGCCGAAGGCATAGCCGGGGGCCGCCATCCGGGCGCTGTACAGCTTGATCAGGTCGGCGGCGATCTCCTTGACCGCCTTCTTGGCCCGCTGCTTGGTCTTCGCCCAGTCCGCGCCGCCGAGCCGGTGCAGCGTCGGGGCCTCGCCGCCGACGTACTTGGTCACCTGGTCCAGCTGGTCGGTCGGCACGAAGAGCCGGTCGCCGGGGTGGCCGCGCTTGGCGGGCGCGTACTCCAGCACCAGGTACTCGCGGGTGGCGCCCTGCACGGTGCGCTGCACCATCTCGACGTAGCGGCCGACCCCGTGCGCCTCGTGCACCACGTAGTCGCCGGCCTGCAGGGCCAGCGGATCGATCGCGTTGCGGCGCCGGGACGGCATCCGGCGCATGTCCTTGGTGGAGGAGCGCTGGCCGGACAGGTCGGTCTCGGTGATCACGGTGAGCTTGAGCGCCTCGTCCACGAAGCCGTGCTCGATCGAGCCGCAGCTGACGTAGACCACGTCCCGGGTCGGCGCCTCGGTCAGCTCGGCGACCAGCCGGGCGGCGATGCCCTCGTTGCCGAGCACCTCGGCCAGCCGGGAGGCGGGGCCCTGGCCTTCCGTCACCATGACGACCCGCCAGTCGGCGGCCAGCCGCTCCTTGGCGTCCGCGATGGCGCGGGCGGTGTCGCCGCGGTAGGCCTCCACCGCGTGCATGCCCAGGGTGAGCGTGTTGGTGTCGAACTCCAGGATGGCGCTGACCTCGGAGTCCGAGGTGGCGAACGGGCTGACCGACCACCAGGGCAGGCCGATCCGCTGGGCGTGCTCGCGCACCTCGGCCAGCGAGCGCAGCGAGGCCGCCGAGACGTCGATCTGCTCGACGTCGATGGGCCGGTCGCCGCCGGAGGCCGCGGCCACCCAGGAGGCGTGCAGGAACTCCTGGCTGGTCGCCACCAGGTCGGCGGCCCGGGTGCGCACCCGCTCCGGGTCGCAGACCACCGCGACCGAGCCGGCCGGCAGCACGTCCAGCAGCAGCTCCATGTCGTCCACCAGCACCGGGGCCAGCGACTCCATGCCCTCCACCGCGATGCCCTGGGCGATCTTGTCCAGGATCTCGGCCAGCTCCGGGTGCTGCTCGGCCAGCTCGGCGGCCCGGGCCCGGACCTGCTCGGTCAGCAGCAGCTCGCGGCAGGGCGGCGCCCACAGCCCGTGCTCGGCGATCTCCAGCGAGCGCTGGTCGGCCACCTTGAAGTAGCGGACCTCCTCGATCTCGTCGCCCCAGAACTCCACCCGCAGCGGGTGCTCCTCGGTGGGCGGGAAGACGTCCAGGATGCCGCCGCGGACGGCGAACTCGCCGCGCTTCTCGACCAGCTCGACCCGGGCGTAGGCGGCCGCGGCCAGCCGGCGGGCCACCGCGTCCAGGTCGTGCGACTGGCCGCGCTGCAGCGCCACCGGCTCCAGCTCGGCCAGTCCCTTGACCTGCGGCTGCAGCACCGAGCGGACGGGGGCCACCACCACCTGGACCGGCCCGGCGGCCAGGTCGTCGGCGGCCGGGTGGACGATCCGGCGCAGCACCGCGAGCCGGCGTCCGACCGTGTCCGAGCGCGGCGAGAGCCGCTCGTGCGGCAGCGTCTCCCAGGCCGGGAACTCGGCCACCGAGTCCGGCGGCAGCAGTGAGCGCAGGCTGGCGGCCAGGTCCTCCGCCTCGCGCCCGGTGGCGGTGACGGCCAGCACCGGACGGCCGGCAGCACCGGCGCCGGAACCGGCGGCCAGCGAGCGGGCCAGCGCGGCGATCACGAACGGCCGGGCGGCGGGCGGGCCGACCACGTCCAGTTGCGGTCGGTGGCCGCCGGACGCCGCCTCGATCGCCTCGGCGAGGGCGGGGTCGCGGACCACGACATCGAGCAAACCGGTCAGGCTCATGCGATCTTCTTCGTCCCGTTGCGTCGCGGCGGAGCCCGGTGGCCGCAGCGGCTCCTGCGCCCGGGCAGCTTGAAGGGCCCGGCAGGTGGCGCAGGGGGCCGGGTCAGGGCTCCAGGGTACGCCGAGCGGCAGTCGCTGACGCGGCCAGCCACGGTCCCCGGCGCCCCCGGGTCGGGGCCGCGGCGTACCGCGTCCTTGCCGCCATGGCCATGACCTGCGGTTCGGACCGCGCAGCCGATTGTCAAGAAGTGGACATACTCCTGTCACTGGCTGTCCATGGACGCCGCGCACCATGGTTCTCGTGCCCGCCGCTCCAACCGTGGGGGATGGACTGGTCGGCACCATCGCATCTCGATGGGGGTCGGGATGCGAGGCCGGGCGACCCTGGGTGGGGGCGCCCGCCCAAGCGTCGGGAGTCGTGGCGCCCTGTCCTGGAGGGCGCCACGGGTCCTGGCCTTTCCGCGTTCACGGACCGGCACTGTTCGAGTACCGTCCTCTTTCCGGTGATCTTTGCCGCCCGCGGCCCGCACCGGCGCTGCGGCGGCCGGGGCGCTGCCTAGGCTGGCGGCCATGCGTGTGGTCATCGCCGGACAGGGTTATGTCGGTCTCCCGCTGGCGGTACGCGCCGCCGAGGTGGGCCACCGGGTGGTCGGTTACGACGTGGACGCCCAGCGGATCGCCTCGCTCGCGGCCGGCCGCTCCTACGTCGAGGACATCCCGGACCAGCGGCTCGGCCCGCTGCTGGCCGGCGGCGCCTACCGGCCCACCGCCGATCCCGCCGAGGTGGCCGGCTTCGAGGTCGCGGTGATCACCGTCCCCACCCCGCTGCGCGACGGGGTGCCCGACCTCTCCTACATCGAGGCCTCCGCCGAGCTGCTGGCCCGCCACCTGCGCCCGGGCGCGCTGGTGGTGCTGGAGTCCACCACCTACCCCGGCACCACCGAGGAGCTGCTCGCGCCGGTGCTGGAGAAGGGCTCCGGCCTGACCGCCGGGACCGACTTCCACCTCGGCTACAGCCCCGAGCGGATCGACCCGGGCAACCGGCAGTGGCGGCTGGAGAACACCCCCAAGGTGGTCTCCGGGACCGACCCGGCCGCGCTGGCCGCGGTGGACGGCTTCTACCGGCAGCTGGTGGAGCGCACCGTGCCGGTCTCCTCCTGCAAGGAGGCCGAGCTGACCAAGCTGCTGGAGAACACCTTCCGGCACGTCAACATCGCCCTGGTCAACGAGCTGGCGATGTTCGCCCACGACCTGGGCATCGACGTCTGGGAGGCGATCGAGGCGGCAGCCACCAAGCCGTTCGGCTTCCTGCGGTTCGACCCCGGCCCCGGGGTGGGGGGCCACTGCCTGCCGATCGACCCGTCCTTCCTGTCCTGGCGGGTCGAGCGGGCGCTGGGCCACTCGTTCCGGTTCGTGGAGCTGGCCAACGACGTCAACAGCCACATGCCCGACTACGTGGTGCGGCGGCTGATCGGGGCGCTCAACGAGCGGCACCTGGCGGTCAAGGGCTCGCGGATCCTGCTGCTCGGCCTGGCGTACAAGAAGAACACCGGGGACGCCCGGGAGACCCCCGCCGCCCGGGTGGCCGAGCTGCTCACCCGGCTCGGCGCCCAGGTGCGGGCCGCCGACCCGCACGTGCTGGCCGGGGTGCACCTGCCCGGCCAGCGGTCGGGGCCGCTGAGCCAGGTGGGCCGGGTCGCCGCGAGCCCCGAGGAGCTCGCGGCGGCGGACGCGGTGGTGCTGCTGGCCGACCACGACGACTTCGACTACGCGGCGGTCACCACGCACGCCAGGTACGTGCTGGACTGCCGCAACCGGCTCAGCGGGGCCTGCGTCGAAGCGCTCTGACGAGTGGTCAGGCGCGGCGCCGGCCCACCGTGTTGGGCAGGCTGTCGATGGTGGTGCCGTCGTCGATGATGATGATCTTGGGGATGATCGCCGTCTCGTCCTCGGCGTTGGCGGGGGGCACGGCGTCCTGCGGCACGGCCTTGTGCGGCGCCGCGTCCTGCGGCGCGCCGGGCCGGACCGCCGGGGCCTGCGGCGGCTGGACCGGGGCGGTCGGCGGCGGGGTGGCCGGGCGGGGCGGCACGGGGGGCCGGCCGGCGCCAGCGGCGCGCAGCGCGGTTCGCGGGTCCACCGGTCCGGCGGGAGGCGCCGGGCGGGCCGCGGCCGCCTCGCGCAGCGCGTCCGGCAGGCGGAGCGCGGCGGTGGGCTCGTCGCCCGTGGTGCGGGGGGCGCCCTGCGCGGGAGCAACCGGTGCGGGAGCGTCCTGAGCGGGAGCGACCGGTGCGGGAGCGACCGGTGCGGGAGCGTCCTGCTTCGGGGTCGCCGGTGCGGGGGCGTCCGGCACCGGGGCTGCCGTCTCGAGGGCGGCCTTCGGCAGCTCGCCCGGCTCGATCATGCCGACCGCCTTGCCGGTGAGCGAGGCCAGCGTGCCCTTGATGTGGTCCAGGTGGGTCTGCACCGTGGCCAGCCGCTCCTCGAACGCGGCGTGCTCGGCGGCACTGGCCGCCAGGATCCGCTCGGCCTCCCGGCGGGCCTGCTCGACCAGCTTGTCGGCCTGGGCCTGGGCCTCGTGGTCGAGCTGCTTGATCCGCCCGAGGGTGGTCTCGCGGTGCTGCTCGGCCTCCTTGAGCCGGCTCTCCGCGGCGGCGGCCACCTCGGCCTCCTCGGCCTGGGCGGCGGCCTCCTCGCCGGCGAACCTCTCGTCCGCCTCGCGGCGCAGCTGGGCCAGCTTGGCCTCGGCCCGCTCGCCGGCCTCGGCGGCGCGCACCCGGATGGCGGCGGCCTCGGCTGTGGCGGCGTCCCGGATGGCGCGGGCGTCCCGGTCGGCCTCGCCGCGCAGCTTCTCGGCCTCGGCCCGGGTGCGCTCCTCGGTGCGGCGGGCCGCCTGGTCGGCGTCGGAGCGGGTGGTGGCGGCGTACTCGGCGGCCTTGCGCTGCAGCTCCTGGCCGGCCTGGTAGGTCTCGTCCCGGGTGTCCTCGGCGAATCGTTCCGCCTTGTCACGGATCTGCCGGGCCTCGTTGTCGGCGATCGCCATCAGGTCGCCGGCCTGCTCGCTGAGCGTGGCGTAGTCGGGCTCGGGGGCTTCGGCCACGGCCTGCTGGGCAGCGGTCAGCGCCGCCTCCAGGTCGCGGACCTGGTTGCCGAGCCGGCTCAGGTGGTGCCAGGCCTCGTCCCGCTGGGCGGTCAGTGCGGCCAGCGCATGGTCGACCTGCTCCGGCGCGTAGCCGCGGCGGGCGCTGGTGAAGCCGTAGGAGGGGATCGCGTCGCTCATTTGCTCGCCTCTCCCCCAGCCGTCGGCAGGGGGTGCCCCCATCGCTCGGTGGTGTGCTTCATTGGCTCGCTCACGTCCTAGTCCCCTCGGTTCCGGCCGGCCGGGTACCTGTTCCTCTTGACCTATTTTGCGCAGATCATCTGGAAAGCCAAAGGAAGCGACACCGCCGCCCGGTCCACCCGGGCGGGTGGACCGGACCGCGGGCCTACAGCAGGCCGTCCCAGAACTGCTCAAGGAGGATCGCCCACCAGGTGTCCGGCGTCTGGAGGGCGGCCGGGTCGAGCGCGATCAGCTCGGCCTGGAAGTCGGTGGTCCAGCGACCGGCCTGATCGGGGGTCAGGCCGTGGCGCAGCGGCCACATCCGACCGAGCAGGGCGAGCGACCGGACGAACTCCGGCACACCGCTGTTGACGAAGCGCGGCGGCTCGCCGGTTCCTCCCCCGTCGAGGTCCACCGCGACCACCGCGGCTGTGCCGTACTGCACACAGAGCTGGCGGCCGTAGTCGTTGCCCAGCACCAGGTAGCCGCCGGCGTCCGGGGCGGCCGGGCGGCCGCGCTCGGCGGCCAGCTCGGCCAGCGTCGGGATCGGCCGGTTCTCCGAGGCGTGGGCCCAGAAGAACGGGCCGAAGTTGGTCGGCAGCCCGGCCCAGACCAGGGTCTGCGCCACCACCTCGGGCACCCCCTGCCGGGAGACCGCCCGCTGCTCGTAGCGGAACACCGCCGGGCCGAAGACCTGGCCCAGCTCGGCGGCCAGCTGCTGCGGCGGGGCCGGCGGACGCGGCGGTACGGTGCCGGGCGCCGGCAGCGGCGCGCGCACCGGGCGCGGTCGGCGCGGGCCGCCGGCCGTCTGGTGCAGCTCGTCCAGGTGGTTGAGCAGGTGGGCCATGCCCTGCTGGCGGGCCGGCAGGTCGCGGCCGTAGGCGGCGGTGTGGCTGATCCGCACGTTCGGCCAGGAGTTCTTGGCCAGTCGCAGGCAGTAGCCGCCGGGCAGGTCGCAGGGCTCCAGCTCGGTGTGCAGCTCCAGCCCCTGCTCGGCCGGCACGTTCAGCCGGCGCAGCTCCTGCAGGATCCGCCACTCCGGGTGCGGGGTGCCGGGCTCGCTGCGGAACATCACCTTCTGCTCGGAGCCGTCCGGGGCGCGGTAGCTGAGCACCGCGAGGTAGCCGGGGCCGATGGCGGGCACGCCGGGCGGGACCGGCGCGCCCTGCGGGGGCAGGCCGGGCACGGGGGCGGCGGCACCGGGCACCGGGGCGCCGGACTGGGCCGGGACCGGACCGGGGAAGCCGTAGCCGCCCGGGCCGGGGGCGGCCAGCTGGGTGGGCGCCTGGGCCTGGGCGGCACCGGGGCGCGGCGGCAGCACCGCCTTGCTGGTGGCGGCGTCGGCCAGGTCGGCCGCGCCCGGGGCCGGGGTGCTCGCGGCGGCCGGCTGGCCAGAGCCGCGCAGCACGGCGGGCGGGGGCGGCGGCGGGGTGGTGCCGGCGCTGCGGCCGCCGGCCGCGTGGTGGTCCGGGGTGCTGCCGGGCGCGTGCAGCAGTCCGCCCGGGGGCGGCGGGGGCGGGGCGCCGACCGCGCCGCGGCCGCCGCCCGGGGCGGCACCGGGGCGGCCTTCGCCACCGCGCAGGCCCGGCGGGGGCGGGGGCGGCGGGGGGCTGCTCTCGCCGCGGCCGCGGCCGGCCGGGGCCGCGGGGGTGCCAGGGGCGCCGGGCAGGCCCAGCAGGCCGGGCGGGCCGTCGGTGGCCAGCATCGTCGGCGCGTACTCGACGGCGGGCGCCGGCGGGACCGGGGGCTGGGGGGTGCCGGGCGTGCCGGGGGCACCGGGCAGGCCCAGCAGGCCGGGCGGGCCGTCGGTGGCCAGCACGGTCGGCGCGTACCCGCCGACCGGCGGCTGCTGCACGGCCAGGGGCTGCTGGACCACCGGCGGCGGCTGGACCGGCGGCTGGTGGACCGGGGCGGCGGGCGGGGTGCTGCCGAGCTTGCGGGTGGACACCGGCGGGGGCATCCGGACGGTGCGGGCCTCGGGCGGGGTGAGCGGCTCCGGCTCCTCCTCGCCGTGCTCGTCCAGCTCCCAGCTGGGCGGCGGTGCGAGCATGGTCGGCGCATCCCCGGCCGGGCGGTCGGAGACCGGCGGCGCGGTCAGCCGAGCGGGTGCGGGCACGGGCGGCTGGTCGGCGACCGGCGGCACCGGCGGGACCGGCACGGGGGCGATGGGAGCGGCGGCGACCGGCGCGGGCGCCGGCGGCATCGGGCTGGCGGCCACCTGGGCCTGGACCACCGGCGCGGGAGCCGGCGGCGGGACGGGAGCAGGGGCAGGCGCGGGAGCCTGGACCGGCCCGGCCGGTGCCGCGCCGAGGCGCTCCGACTCAGCGGCGACCGCCGCCACGGCCGCCTCCTGCACCCACTGCGGCGGGCTGAGCAGGAAGGAGGTCGCCTCCACCGGCCCGGGCAGCGGCTTGGACAGGTCGACCCGTCCCGCACCGGCCGGCCGGCCGTACCGCTGCTGGTACTGCCGCACCACCTCGTTGACCGGCAGCGCCGGCCAGAGCGTGCTCGCCCCGCTCTCCCGGGCGATGACCAGCTTGGCGCCGCCGCCGTCCGAAGCCGGCCCGCCGGCCCGGTCCTCGGCCCAGCAGACGTAGCCCAGCTCGAACTCCCGCACCCGCACCTCGCGCTGCTGGAACTGCGGGACCCCGCCGTTGATCCACTCGGTCGCCAGGTCCTGCGCCTGCGCGTACGTCACCATGCCAGGACCGCCTTCACCTTCACCGTCTCAGCCACTGCCGCTCCCCGTCCCTCAGCCCATCGGCACGGCGCGCGCGAAGCCGCCGTCCACCATCAGCTCCGCCACCGACTCCAGCTCCGGCGGGCTGCCGGCCAGCCGGAGCAGGAAGTCGTCGAAGGTGTCGCCGCAGGGCAGCAGCAGCCGGGCCACCCGGTCCGCCGCCTCCTCGGGCGCACCGGTGTCCCGGGCGTCGTCGTACAGGCAGAACCAGACCGAGCCGAGCCGCTCACCGCGCACCTTGAGCGCCAGGATGCCGCCCTGGACGTAGGCGATGCCCAGGTAGTCCTTGGTCAGGTGGTCGCGCAGGCACTTGTTGGCGTACACCAGGTCGTCGATCCCGTACTCCTCGCACAGGGTCAGGAACGGCTGGTCCAGCAGCAGGCCCAGCTCGGTGTCCAGGGCCACGCCGACCGGGCCGCGGCCGCCGGCCAGCTTGAGGAACTCGCGGTACGGGCCGGGCAGCCGGTAGCCGAGGCGCTCCTCGGCCGCCTGCACCAGGTCCTCGGAGACGGTGACCGGGTCGCCGCCCTCCTTGGAGATCGAGAAGTGCGCCGCCCGGTGCTCCTGCAGCGGGCGGGTGCCGCGCCGGCCGTGGTCGGCGGCCGAGCGGGCCAGCCCGCCGTGGTGCCGCAGCAGCGCCTTGACCTCGACCGGGACCAGCTCCATCCGGCGCCAGCCGGGGGCCGAGCCGCCCACCGCGTGGTGCCAGGTCCAGCCGGCCGGGGTGGCGACGGCGCTCTCCTGGTCGGCCCACAGCTCGTGGCCCTGGCTGAACAGGGCGGCGTTGGCCGAGACGTAGTCGGTCAGCCGCAGTTCGTCCACGCCGAAGCCCTCGGGCGGGTCGGCGACCTCGGCCACCGCCTTCGCGTACGGGCCGAAGTCGGGGTAGCCGCCGGCGTCCACCCGGACGCCCTCGGGGTACCTGGCCGCCCGGACCGGATCGGGAAAGTGGACCACCTGACCCGCGTAGGCCGCGTTGGGCGCGGCGGCGGCGCCGGGCCGACCTGTCGTCATCTGCAAGCCCCCATGGCTGAAGCCGGATTGTGCCGGCACCAGGGTATGGGGTCGGGGCTGCGAGCGGTCCCCCCGGCCCGGTGCTGATCCGCCCCGGCCGGCCCGGGTGTCCGCCGAGGACTACTGACGGATCATCAGCACCCCGCCGAGACCCCCGGTTGCCCGGCCGTCCGAGCCGTTTGGCAGGCTGGGGGCCGAAGACCAGTCCGTTCGTGACCAGAGGAAGGCAGCGCCGTCGTGGACCTGACCACCGCCCCGCACCCGACCCCGGTCACGCCCGTGCCCCCGCCGCCCGGCGCCCCGCTGCTGCGCCACCTCCGGGACAGCCTGCTGCCCACGGTGGCCGCCGCGCTGTCGCTGAAGAACGGCGAGGTGCACACCCTGGTGGGCCGCAAGGCGGACGCGCTGCCGCAGCCGCACCCGCTGGTCGGCGAGTTCCTGGCACAGCTGCCGGTCGCGCAGCGCGAGCGGTTCACCGGCCGCTGCCCCGAGGTGGTGCTGCTCTCCCAGTACCTGGACTCGGTGGACGCGGCCCGGTCCAAGCGGGCCGCCAAGAAGCCCCTCACCCTGCACGAGGCCCGCAAGGCGTTCCGCGGCGCCAAGCTGACCACGGTGCGGATCCGCGAGGAGGGTGACCCGGCGCACGGCACCCACGCCCCGCCCTGCCGGTCCTGCGCCCCCCTGCTGGAACACTTCGCGGTGCTCGGCGTGGCGGTCGCCCCGGCCTCCTGAGCCGCCCCGCCACCGCCCGCCACCGAGGCGCCGTCCGCGTCCCCGGCGCACCCGGCCCGGCGGCCGCCCCGCCGCCCGCCGTTCCTGTCCACCGATCTCGGAGCACCCGCTGAAGCCGCTCGCCACCCCCACCGCCGGTCCGGCCCGCACCACGCCCCGGTTCTCCGCCGACGTCGCCGCCGCCCTCAAGCAGGCCGGCTGGCACCCCGGGCGCTGGGAGATCCGCCGCGCCGAGGACTGGGCCGACCAGCTGCTCGACCACCGCGCAGGCGAGCAGGCGGGCCATGCCGTCTTCCCGGCCGCGATCGAGGCCTGGGCCGAGTTCGGCGGCCTGCACTTCGAGCTGTCCGGGGCCGGCCGCGAGGTGGCTCGCACCCCGTTCCTACTCGACCCGCTGCGCGGGCTGCACCAGGCGCGCACGCTGGCCGACCTGGGCCGGGCGCTGGACACCCGGCTGGCCCCGCTCGGCGAGGAGCTGCCCGGGCAGGCGCTGCTGGCGATCGACGAGGGCGGGCGGGTGTTCAGCCTGGACCACACCGGCGAGTGGTTCCTGGGCAACGACCTGGACCAGGCGGTCTCCACCCTGGTGCTGGGCACCGCGCCGCAGCGGCTGCGCTCCATCACCGACCTGGTCTGAGCCGGCGCACCGGGCTGGTCCGCGCAGCTGCCCGGTCCACCGGATCAGCTCAGCCGGTCGGCCCGCTCGACCAGCCGGGACGGCAGCAGTGCCTCCACCCGGAACCCGCCCCCGTTCTCCGGCCCGGCGGTGAAGCTGCCGCCCAGCGCCCGCACCCGTTCCTCCATGCCCAGCAGCCCGTTGCCGCCGCTGGGCAGCCGGACCTGCTCCCCGCCGTCGGGGCAGTCGTTGGCCACCGCCACCCGGACCCCGTTCGGCAGGTAGGTCAGCAGTACCAGCACCTCGGCCCCGCCGGCGTGCTTGTGCGCGTTGGTCAGCCCCTCCTGCACCACCCGGTAGGCGGTCCGCTCCGCCTCGTGCCGGTACGGCTGCCGGTCCCCGCTCACCGTCAGGGTGACCCGCATCCCGGCCGCCTTGGACTGCTCCACCAGGCGGGCCAGCTCGGCCAGCGGCCCGCTGCCCGCCGGACCGGCCGCGGCCTCCTCGTTCATCCGCAGCACGCCGAGGATCTCGCGCAGCTCGTTCAGCGCCTGCCGACCGGTCTCGGCCATCAGCTTGGCGCTCTGCGCGGCCCGGTCCGGGTCCCCGGCCACGATCCGCTCCAGCGCCCCCGCGTGCACCACCATCAGGCTCACCCGGTGCGCCACCACGTCGTGCATCTCGCGGGCGATCCGGGTCCGCTCCTCAAGGCGCGCCCGCCGGGCCCGCTCGCTGGCCCGCTCGGCCAGCAGGTCCAGCTCGGCCTCCAGGCCCAGCGCGCGGTCGGTCAGCGACTCCACCAGCCGCCGCTTGGCCCCCAGGTACAGCCCGGTGACCACCGGGGGCACCGTCAGCCCGACCGCGACCAGCACCGCGATCAGCACGAAGACCCAGGTGGCCGGCACCTGCTCGCCGGGCCGCGGGGTCCCGGTGAGGAAGATCAGCAGCACCATCGCGGTGGTCTCCACGAAGACCACCGCGGAGAGCGCCACCACCCGGCCGCGGCGCATCGGCCAGTTCCAGGTCGACGCCAGGGTGTACAGCGCGACCTCCAGCAGCACGATGCCGAACAGCGCGGGCACCAGCAGGATGGTGACCAGCACCGGCACGGCCGGCCAGCGCCGGCGCACCAGCAGGGTGGCCCCGCCCAGCGCGCCGACCACGGCCCAGGCCACCGCCAGCGCCCCACCGACGTGGAACTGGTTGGCGGCCAGCGACCAGCCGCCCGCGGCGCACTCGAGCGCGGCGAGTGCGGCCAGGCACATGTCCAGGGCCGCACTGCGCCGCCGATCCCACCACCACAACCCGCGGCCCCGCGCGCCCTCCCCAGGCGACAAGCTCATGGGGTCAGCCTAAGTGAGGGCCCGGCAGCGGCCCCACCGACTTCCCGGTTCCAGCCGCGCCCGAGCGGGGCTGTCCAAGGTGTCCGCCATCCGGCCACTGCCGCGGACAGCGGGCGGTGGCCACATATGCTGACCCGGTCGGACAGCGCGGTCCGCCGTTGCCGTACCCCACCACCCCAGGGAGCCAGCCGTGACCGCTTCGGTCCCCACCTCGGCCGACCACCCGAGTGAGCAGTCCAGCACCGGGAACGCCGTCGACCCGGCCGCCGACAATGCCGCCCTGCGTGCCGACATCCGCCGCCTCGGAGACCTGCTCGGCGAGACGCTGGTCCGGCAGGAGGGCGCGGAGGTGCTCGGCCTGGTCGAGCAGGTCCGCCTGCTGAGCCGCACCGACGGCGAGGCCACCGCCGAACTACTGGCCAACATCGACCTGGAGACCGCCGCCAAGCTGGTGCGCGCCTTCTCCACCTACTTCCACCTGGCCAACGTCACCGAGCAGGTGCACCGCGGCCGCGAGTTCGCCGCCCGCCGGGCCCGCGAGGGATCGCTGCTGGCGCAGACCGCCGACCAGCTGGCCGAGGCCGACCCCAAGCACCTGGCCGACACGCTGGCCCACCTGGCGGTCCGTCCGGTCTTCACGGCGCACCCGACCGAGGCGGCCCGGCGCAGCGTGCTGAACAAGCTGCGCCGGATCGGCGAGCTGCTGGAGCGCGGCTTCCAGGTGGAGATGAGCCACCGCGAGCACGCCGCGGCCGGCCAGTCCGGCACCGACTCGGCCCGGCAGACCTCGGCCAAGCGGTCCGCCGACCGCCGGCTGGCCGAGGTGATCGACCTGCTCTGGCAGACCGACGAGCTGCGGATCGCCCGCCCCGAGCCGACCGACGAGGCGCGCAACGCCGTCTACTACCTGGACGAGCTGTACCGCGAGGCCGTCCCGGAGGTGCTGGAGGAGCTGCACGAGGAGCTGGCCCGGGTCGGCCTGGCGCTGCCCGACGGGGTCCGTCCGCTGACCTTCGGCACCTGGATCGGCGGCGACCGGGACGGCAACCCCAACGTCACCCCGCGGGTCACCTGGGACGTGCTCAACCTGCAGCACGAGTACGGCATCAAGGACGCCCTGGCGGCCGTGGACGACCTGCGCAACTCGCTCTCCACCTCGGTCCGCCTCGCCGGCGCCTCGGACGAGCTGCTGGCCTCGCTGGACGCCGACCTCAAGGTGCTGCCCGAGCTGAGCCCGCGCTACAAGCGGATGAACGCCGAGGAGCCCTACCGGCTCAAGGCCACCTGTGTGCGGCTGAAGCTGGAGAACACCCGCGACCGGCTGGCCAACGGCACCCCGCACGTGCCCGGCCGGGACTACCTGGGCACCCGTCAGCTGGTCGGCGACCTGCGGCTGATCCAGGACTCGCTGCGCGCGCACCGCGGCGGCCTGATCGCCGACGGGCGCCTGGCCCGGGCGATCAACACCGTCGAGGCCTTCGGCCTGCAGCTGGCCACCATGGACGTGCGCGAGCACGCCGAGGCCCACCACCACGCGCTCGGCCAGCTCTTCGACCGGCTCGGCGAGGAGGCCTGGCGCTACAGCGACATGCCGCGCGAGTACCGCCAGAAGCTGCTCGCCAAGGAGCTGCGCTCGCGCCGCCCGCTGGCCCCCACCCCGGCCCCGCTGGACCCGGCCGGCGCCAAGACGCTGGGCGTGTTCACCACCATCCGCGAGGGCTTCGAGCGGTTCGGCGACGAGATCGTGGAGAGCTACATCATCTCCATGTGCCAGGGCGCCGACGACGTCTTCGCCGCGGCCGTGCTGGCCCGCGAGGCCGGCCTGATCGACCTGCACGCCGGGATCGCCAAGATCGGCATCGTGCCGCTGCTGGAGACCACCGACGAGCTGCAGCAGGCCGACCGGATCCTGGAGGAGATGCTCTCCGACCCGTCCTACCGGCTGCTGGTCTCGCTGCGCGGGGACATCCAGGAGGTCATGCTCGGCTACTCCGACTCCTCCAAGTTCGGCGGCATCACCACCTCGCAGTGGGAGATCCACCGGGCCCAGCGCCGGCTGCGCGACGTGGCCCACCGCTACGGCATCCGGCTGCGTCTGTTCCACGGCCGCGGCGGCACCGTGGGCCGCGGCGGCGGTCCCTCGCACGAGGCGATCCTGGCCCAGCCCTGGGGCACCCTGGAGGGCGAGATCAAGGTCACCGAGCAGGGCGAGGTGATCTCCGACAAGTACCTGCTGCCCTCGCTGGCCCGGGAGAACCTGGAGCTGACCCTCTCCGCCACGCTGGCCGCCTCCGCGCTGCACACCGCGCCCCGCCAGGCCCCCGAGGAGCTGGCCCGCTGGGACGCCTGCATGGACCAGGTCTCCGAGGCCGCGCACCGCTGCTACCGGGCGCTGGTGGAGCAGGAGGACCTGCCGAAGTACTTCTTCGCCGCCACCCCGGTGGACCAGCTGGCCTCGCTGCACCTGGGCTCGCGCCCGTCCCGCCGCCCCGACTCGGGGGCCGGCCTGGACGGCCTGCGGGCCATCCCGTGGGTGTTCGGCTGGACCCAGTCCCGCCAGATCGTGCCGGGCTGGTACGGCGTCGGCTCCGGCCTGGCCGCCGCCCGCGAGGCGGGCCTGGGCGACGTGCTGCCGCAGATGTACGAGAAGTGGCACTTCTTCCGCAACTTCCTGTCCAACGTCGCGATGACGCTGGCCAAGACCGACCTGCGGATCGCCCGGCACTACGTGGAGCAGCTGGTCCCGGCCGAGCTGCACCACGTCTTCGACCAGATCACCGCCGAGCACGAGCTGACCCTGCGTGAGGTGCTGCGGCTGACCGGCGAGTCGGAACTGCTGGAGCACAACCCGGTGCTGAAGCAGACCTTCACGGTCCGCGACGCCTACCTGGACCCGATCTCCTACCTGCAGGTGGCGCTGCTGCGCCGCCAGCGCGAGGAGGCGGCGGCCGGCCGGACCGAGGACCCGCTGCGGGCCCGCGCGCTGCTGCTGACCGTCAACGGCATCGCGGCCGGTCTGCGCAACACCGGCTGACGGCGGCTCGGCTCCGAGCACGGCGGCTGCCCGGTCTCCCCGCGGGAAGGCCGGGCAGCCGCCGTCTCAGTAGCCGCTGTTGGCGGCACCCTGCTCCACCCCGGCCACCATCGGCCCGTAGCGGGCGATCACTTGCGGACGCAGCGCCTTCAGGTCGCCCAGCACCCCGACCTGGACGCCGCTGCCGTCGGGCAGCGCCCAGGTGCCCTGGATGACCACACCGCGCTCGTGCCAGTACGGGTCGTCGATGATCCGGTCGGCCAGCTCGCGGAGCTTGTACTGCGGGTACTTGGAGTCGACGAAGTGCACCGTCACCCCCGGCTCGGCTGCCGCCCGCACCGCCTGGTCGAACGCCTTGGCGCCGCGCAGCCGGTAGACGTAGAACGCGTGGTGCGAGGAGTCGCCGCAGGTCCCGCTGTACACCTCGCGGTACTGACCCTCACCCAGCCGCTGCGCCGCGCCTTCCGAGACCGTGGGGTCCGCGCCGTTCGGCGTACGGCCCGGGGCTTCGGTGGCGCCCGGGCAGCGGTAGGGCGACCCGGCCTGCGGCGAAGGCCACCCACCCGTCGCGGGCCCGGCCGTGCCGCCCCCGGCCGCCAGGCCCCAGCCCAGACCCGCCAGCAGCAGCACCGCGTCGGCCGCGGCCGCGACCCGGTGCGCCTGCCGGGTGCGGGCGCGCCGTCGGCCGGCCTGGCGCAGCTCGGCCAACGGCGGCTCCGCTGCGCCCAGCCCCTCGGCCGCGGTGCGCAGCCGGTGGGTCAGCTCCGCCTCGAACCAGTCGTCACTCGCCACGGCCGGCCTCCTCCCGCTGCTCGGCCAGTCGGATGCGCAGGGCCTTCAGGGCGCGCGCCAGGTGGGTCTTGGCGGTGGCCTGCGAGCACCCGAGCTCCTCGGCCACCTGAGCCGTCGACAGGTCCAGGTAGTAGTGCAGCGCGACGGCTGCCCGCTGCCGCGGCGGCAGCGCGCGCAGCGCCGCCTCCAGCGCCAGGTCGCGCTCGGCCGGCTCGACCGGGAGCTCCGGGGGCCGGTCGGTGGCCGCCTCGCGTCTGGACCGCCGCCAGCGCGAGACGTGGGTGCGCACCATGGTCCGGCGCAGGTAGCCCTCGACCAGCGCCGGATCGCGGATCGCGTGCCGCTTCGGGTAGACCCGGGCGAGCGAGTCGTGCAGCAGGTCGCCTGCCTCGTGCGGATCGGCGGTGATCAGGTAGGCGGCCCGCAGCAGCGCCGTGTACCGGGCGGCCACGAAGGTGTCGAACGGGTCGGCCGTGTCCTGACGGCTCAAGCGGCCACCCCCGGTAGGTCGATTCGGTCATGACCCTTGGATGCACCGGGTAGGCGGAACGGATGACCGCCCTGACAGATCGTCGGGCGACTTCCGGACGGCCCGTCAGGAAGCCGGGCCGGCCTTGCGCCGCCGCTTGAGCCACATCGCGCCGCCGCCGGCCGCCAGGAAGAGCCCGCCGGCCACCGCGGTCAGCCCGGCGTCGCCGCCGAACGTGGTGACGATGGTGCCGGTGAACTCGCCGGCCACCGGGGCCGGGGTGGTGCTGGGGTCGGCGCTCGCCGAGGGGGCGTCGGCCAGTTGGACGGCCGGCTCGGTGGGCGCGGCACCAGGCAGTGCCTGGTGCGGCCGGCTGCCGGCCCGGACGGCACCGGCCAGTGCGACGGTGCGGCTGCCGGTCGGCGACGGCGAGGGGCCGGTGCTGGGGCAGGCCGCCCGGCCGGCGGTGGCCGAGGCGCTGGGCGTCGGGGTGGGCGAGGTGCTGGGAGTGGCGCTGCCGCCGACCGCCGGAAGGCAGCTGGACGGGGCCGAGGGACTCGGGGACGCGCTCGGGTTCGTCGAGGCCGGGGCGCTCGGCCCACCGGTCGAGGGCTGCGGGCCCGTCCCGGGCGCCGTGGCCGGCCCGCTCGCCTGCGCGGCGGGCGAGGCGCCCACCGGTTCGCCCCAGGCCACCGCCGCACCACCGAGCACCACCGCGCTCGCCAGCACCCACGCACCTGCCGTTTGTGCCGTACCCAACCCCGCGCCCACCAGCGCCCCCACCTTCCCAAGTCCGGCTTGACCGTACCCGATGGAACGGACCGCCCCGGCACCGGAGTGGGGGCTGCGGGGAAGAGTTGTACGACTGTTGCCCTGACGGTCACCAGGAGAAGACAGCCGCCTGACGTCGCGTCAGGAGTTGTACGTGCCCTGGGCCCGCTCCAGGCCGTCGGCCAGCAGCGCCTCGACGGCGTCGGCGGCGCGGTCCACGAACCAGTCCAGTTCCTTGCGCTCGGTGGAGGAGAAGTCCTTGAGCACGAAGTCGGCCACCTCCATCCGGCCCGGCGGGCGGCCGACCCCGCAGCGCACCCGGTAGTAGTCCGGGCCGAGCGCCTTGGTGATGGACTTGAGCCCGTTGTGGCCGTTGTCGCCGCCGCCCTGCTTGAGCCGCAGCGCCGCGTAGTCCACGTCCAGCTCGTCGTGCACCGCGACCAGCGCGGCGGTGGGCGCCTTGTAGAAGTCGCGCAGCGCCGCCACCGGACCGCCGGACAGGTTCATGAAGCTCATCGGCTTGGCCAGCACCACCCGCTGCCCGGCCAGCCGCCCCTCGGCGACCTGGGCGCGGCTCTTGTGCGCCTTGAACTTGGCACCCATCCGCTGGGCCAGCAGGTCGACCACCATGAACCCGATGTTGTGCCGGTTGCGGGCGTAGCCCTCACCCGGGTTGCCCAGGCCCACCACCAGCCAGGGACCGCTGTACTCCGTCATCCGGAACTCCTTCCGTCAAGACCTCATGGCGCTGCCCCGGCTCCCATTGAACGGGAGCCGGGGCAGTGAAGCGCTGTGGAACCTACCGGGAGGCTCAGGCCTCGGCGGCCTCGGCGGAGGCCTCCTCGTCGGCCGGGGCGGCCTGGGCGCCGATGATCTGCAGCACGACGGTGTCGGCCTCGACGGCCAGCGAGACGTTGGCGGGCAGCGTGATGTCGCCGGCCAGGATGGAGGCGCCGGCCTCCAGGCCCTCGATGGAGACGGTGACCGACTCGGGCAGGTGGGTGGCCTCGGCCTCGATCGGCAGCGCGTTCAGCACGTTCTCGACCAGGTTGCCGCCGGGGGCCAGCTCGCCCTCGGTGTGCACCGGGATCTCGACGGTGACCGTCTCGCCGCGCTTGACCAGCAGCAGGTCGACGTGCTCGATGGTGCGCTTGATGGCCTCGCGCTGCACGGCCTTCGGCAGGACGAACTCGTCCTTGCCCTCGATCGGGACGACCAGCAGGGCGTTCGGGGTCTTGAGCGCCATCATGAGCTCGTGGCCCGGGAGGTTCAGGTGGACCGGCGCGAGGCCGTGGCCGTAGACGACACCGGGGACGAAGCCGGCCCGGCGGGCACGGCGGGCGGCACCCTTGCCGAACTCGTTGCGGGGCTCGGCGGCAAGGCGGATCTCGGACATGTCTGCACTCCTGCGTGGGAAAACGGGTGCAGATAGCGAAAAACCGCCGGGGCCACACCCTCAAGAAACACGGGTCGGCTCGGCGGACTAGTCCAGCGCGTCGATCACGGAGCGGAGAACGCATCCCTCGCCGAGCAGTTTCGCAAGTCTAACCGGAGGACGACGCCGACATGAAATCGGCCCCCGCCACCCGGGTCGGGCGGCGGGGGCCGATCAGCGGATCCCGGGTCAGTGCACGCCCTCGAAGAGCGAGGTGACCGAGCCCTCCTCGAAGACCTCGCGGATCGCGGCGGCGATCGACGGGGCGATGGAGAGGGTGGTGACCTTCTCCATGCCGAGCTCGGCCGGGGTCGGCAGCGTGTTGGTGAAGACGAACTCGCTGACCCGGGAGTTCTTCAGCCGGTCCGCGGCCGGACCGGAGAGCACGCCGTGGGTGGCGGCCACGATCACGTCGGCGGCGCCGTTGTCGAACAGCGCGTCGGCGGCGGCGCAGATGGTGCCGGCCGTGTCGATCATGTCGTCGACCAGCACGCAGACCCGGTCCTGGACGTCACCGACCACCTCGGCGGACAGGATGGTGTTGGCCTGGGTGATGTCGCGGCGCTTGTGGATGATCGCCAGCGGGGCGTCCAACCGGTCGCACCACTGGTCGGCCACCTTGACCCGGCCGGCGTCCGGGGAGACCACGGTCAGCTTGCTGCGGTCGACCCGCGCGCCGATGTAGTCGGCCAGCATCGGCAGCGCGAACAGGTGGTCCACCGGGCCGGAGAAGAAGCCCTGGATCTGCGCGGTGTGCAGGTCCACCGCCATCAGGCGGTCGGCGCCGGCCTTGGCCAGCAGGTCGGCGACCAGCCGGGCCGAGATCGGCTCGCGGCCCAGGTGCTTCTTGTCCTGGCGGGCGTAGCCGTAGAACGGCAGGATCGCGGTGATGCTGCGCGCCGAGGCCCGCTTCAGGGCGTCGATCATGATCAGCTGTTCCATGATCCACTGGTTGATCGGAGCCGTGTGGCTCTGCATCACAAAACAGTCCGCCCCGCGGGCGGACTCCAGGAAGCGGACGTAGATCTCGCCGTTGGCGAAGTCCAGGGCCTTGGTCGGGACGAGCTCGGTGCCGAGCGATGCGGCGACCTCCCTCGCCAGCTCGGGGTGGGCACGGCCGGAGAAGAGCTTCAGCTTCTTCTCACCCGACGTCGTGATCCCGCTCACTGCACCGTCTCCTCGCATTGCTGCCGCATGGTTCCGCCGCGCCGCATTCGGACGGCGCAGGCCGCCCGGACCGGTGGTCGACAGGGGATTGGGTACGCCTCGCTCCGGGCTACAGGCCCCTGGCGCACGTATGTACACCAGGTTACGCGCCCGGTCGGGAAGCGACCGGCCCGGGAGGGCCGGACGGGACGTCACGTGAGGCGCATCACGCCCCGGCAGCCTCGGTGGCCGCTTCCAGCGCGGTGGCCGCGGCCTCGGCGGAAGCAGTGCCGGAGCGCTTGCGCGCCACCCAGCCCTCGATGTTGCGCTGCTTCGCGCGGCTCACGCCGAGCGCGCCCGGGGGCACGTCGCCCTCGATCACCGAGCCGGCCGCCGTGTAGGCGCCGTCACCGACGGTGACCGGGGCGACCAGCATGGTGTCCGAGCCGACCCGGGCGTGCCGGCCGATCACGGTCGGGTACTTGTTCACGCCGTCCCAGTTGCAGGTGACGGTGGCGGCGCCGACGTTGGCGCCCTCCCCCACGGTGGCGTCGCCCAGGTAGGACAGGTGCGGCACCTTGGCACTGTCGCCGATCCGGGACTTCTTGATCTCCACGAAGGTGCCGATCTTGCCCTTGCTGCCCAGCACCACCCCGCCACGCAGGTAGGCGTACGGGCCCACGGTGGCCTTCGGGCCGATCTCGGCGTGCTCCGCCGTGGTGTTGCTGACGGTGGCGCCAGCCCCGACCACGGTGTCGGTCAGGGTGCTGTTCGGGCCCACCTGGCAGCCCTCGCCCAGATGGGTGGCGCCCTGCAGCTGGGTGCCGGGCAGCACCACCGCGTCCGGCTCGTAGCTGACCTGGACGTCGAACCAGCTGGTGGCCGGGTCCACCACGGTGACCCCGGCGCGCATCGCGCGCTCCACCAGCCGGTCGTTCAGCAGCCGGCGGGCCTCGGCCAGCTGCACCCGGTCGTTGATGCCCAGGATGTCGCGGTAGTCGGCGGCGACCACGGCGCCGACCCGGTGGCCGGCCTCGCGCAGGATCTCCACCGTGTCGGTCAGGTACTCCTCGCCCTGCGCGTTGTCGGCGCCGATCTTCGCCAGCGCGTCGGCCAGCAGCTTGCCCTCGAAGGCGTAGACGCCGGAGTTGATCTCGTGGATCCCGCGCTGGCTCACGGTGGCGTCCCGGTGCTCCACGATGGCGTGCACCGAGTTGTCGGCGGCCCGCAGGATCCGGCCGTAGCCGGTCGGGTCGGGGACGTTGGCGCTCAGCACGGTGACGCCGTTGCCCTGGGCGGCGTGCTGCTCGGCGAGGTGGCGCAGGGTGTCGGCGGTCAGCAGCGGGGTGTCGCCGTAGGCCACGATCACCGTGCCGTCCAGCGCGATGCCGTCGGCACCCAGCGCCTCGACCGCGACCCGGGCCGCGTTGCCGGTGCCGCTCTGCCGCTCCTGGACCACCGCGCGCACCTCGGGGTGAGCCTGCTTCAGGTGATCCGCCACCAACTCCCGCAAATGGCCGATCACCACCACCAGGTGCTGCGGCGTCAGCTCCTCCGCGGCGGCCACCACGTGGCCCAGCAGCGTCCGCCCGCAGACCGGGTGCAGCACCTTGGGCAGCGCCTTGGACTTCATCCGGGTGCCCTCACCCGCGGCGAGCACGAGGACGGCGGCAGGGGAGTTGGCACTCACGCGGGAGGCTCCTTGGCTTGGGACCGGGCGGGCGGGCGGGTCCGTCCGCGCGGCTGAGCCCGCCGCACCCTGGACCAGACCCGAGGATAACCGCGCCGCATTCTGGCGGCCGCACTCGGCGAGGACCGGCCGGGGCACCTCGCCCCGGCCGCCCGCTCCTGCTCCGCCGGTTGGATTCGAACCAACACTGCAAGGCTTCAAAGGCCTGCGGGCTGCCGATTACCCCACGGCGGATAGCAGCTCAGACCTTACCGGACCCATCCGCCACCTGGGTATCGCCATCGATCCCCAGAGTGACGTGCGAACGGCGCCCCGGCGTCGGGGGGCCGACGATCCGTTCAACTGGGGTGTGGCCTGCTTCCCTGCGGCCGCAGGGCAACCTACGATGCCGTAAGTTACGCAGTCGTAGGGTCCGGCCGCCTGGCTCGGGTGCCCGCTGCGCCTCCCTAGGGACACGCCCATGACCATTCAGGCAGACGAGGCGCCGAGCGGCGTCCGCCCCGTCACCCTCACCGTCACCGCGGAGCCCGCCACCCACCCCAACACCCGGATCTCGGCCACCCTCGGCGGCGAGAAGCAGGGGCTGGCCGAGCGGCTCGCGCTCGGCCTCTTCATCCTGGTGCCGTTCGCGGCCCTGCTGGCGGCCGCGCCGGTCGCCTGGGGCTGGGGCCTGGGCTGGCGCGACGTGCTGATCGCGGCCGCGATGTACTTCCTCACCTGCCACGGCGTCACGGTCGGCTACCACCGGTTCTTCACCCACCGCTCCTTCAAGACCGGCCGGGCGCTGAAGATCGCCATGGCGGTGGCCGGCAGCCTGGCCGTCGAGGGCCCGGTGGTGCGCTGGGTGGCCGACCACCGCAAGCACCACAAGTTCTCCGACCAGGACGGCGACCCGCACTCGCCCTGGCGCTACGGCGAGACCGTGCCGGCGCTGCTGAAGGGCCTGTGGTGGGCCCACATGGGCTGGCTGTTCGACGGCGAGCAGACCCCGCAGCACATCTACGCCCCGGACCTGGTGAAGGACCGTGACATCCGGACCGTCTCCCGGCTGTTCTGGCTCTGGACGCTGCTCTCGATGCTGATCCCGCCGCTGATCGGCGGCCTGCTCAGCTGGTCCTGGCAGGGTGCGGTGACCGCCTTCTTCTGGGGCTCGCTGGTCCGGGTCGCGCTGCTGCACCACGTCACCTGGTCGATCAACTCGATCTGCCACGCGGTCGGCTCGCGGCCGTTCAGGTCCCGGGACCGCTCCGGAAACGTCTGGTGGCTGGCCGTGCTCTCCTGCGGCGAGTCCTGGCACAACCTGCACCACGCCGACCCGACCGCGGCCCGGCACGGGGTGCTGCGCGGCCAGGTGGACTCCTCCGCCCGGCTGATCCGCTGGTTCGAGCAGGCCGGCTGGGCGCGGGACGTGCGCTGGCCCGACGCGGGGCGCATCGCCGCCCGGCGCGCCGCATGACCCCTCGACTACAGCATGATGGGGGGGTGAACGGGAGCAACGGAGACACCTCCGGCCATCGTCCGCCCGCCCGGACCGCCGGCCAGGGCGCCGGAGCGCCCCGCGGTCGCGCCGGGCGGGTGCGGATGACGGGAAAGCAGCGCCGCGAGCAGCTGCTCGACATCGGCCGCTCGGTCTTCGCCGAGCGCGGCTACGACGGCACCTCGGTGGAGGAGATCGCCGAGCGGGCCGGGGTCTCCAAGCCGGTGGTCTACGAGCACTTCGGGGGCAAGGAAGGGCTGTACGCGGTGGTGGTCGACCGCGAGATGCAGCTGCTGCTCGACATGGTCACCGGCGCGCTCACCGGCGGGCACTCGCGGGAGCTGCTGGAGCAGGCGGCGTTCGCGCTGATGGACTACATCGACACCTCCACCGACGGCTTCAAGATCCTGGTCCGCGACTCCCCGGTGGCCCAGTCCACCGGGTCCTTCGCCTCGCTGATCAGCGACATCGCCACCCAGGTCGAGGACATCCTGGGCCTGGAGTTCAAGGCCCGGGGCTTCGACCCGCGGCTGGCGCCGATGTACTCGCAGATGCTGGTCGGCATGGTCGCGCTGACCGGCCAGTGGTGGCTGGAGGTGCGCAAGCCGCAGAAGTCGGAGGTGGCGGCGCACCTGGTGAACCTGGCCTGGCACGGGCTGGAGGGCATGGAGCGGCACCCGAAGCTGGTCGGCGAGCGGCAGAACTGACGGCCCGGGAGGCGCCGACGGCCCGGCCCGCGGCGGGCGGTCGGCACCCGCGGGCGGTGTCGGGAGAGTTCAGCGGTTGTTTTCTCGATGTCAAGAGGCTTCATATCGACAGAACCACCGATACACTGATCCACATGGAGGACGAGGTCGACCGGCTGGTCGCAGCGTGGCGCCGCGAGCGCCCCGACCTCGACGTGCAGCCGCTCCAAGTGCTCAGCCGGGTCAGCCGGCTCGCCCGCCATCTGGACCGGGCCCGCCGGGCGGCGTTCGCCGAGCACGGGCTGGAGCCCTGGGAGTTCGACGTGCTGACGGCCCTTCGCCGGGCCGGGCGCCCCTACCAGCTCTCCCCCGGCCAGCTGCTCACCCAGACCCTGGTGACCTCCGGCACCATGACCAACCGGATCGACCGCCTGGCCGGCAAGGACCTGGTGCAACGGCTGCCCGACCCCGACGACCGGCGCGGGGTGCTGGTCCGGCTCACCGAGGGCGGGCAGGTGAAGGCCGACGAGGCGCTGGCCGGGCTGCTGGCGCACGAGCGGGAGCTGCTCGCGGAGCTGTCCGGCGGTCAGCAGTCGGAACTGGCGGCGCTGCTGCGCCAGCTGGTCGCCCCCTTCGACAACATCCCCGGCTAGGGCCGGACCGGGGCCGCTCCGGCTACAGCGCGGAGCCGGCCTCCACCGGGCCCACGCCCGCGCGGCGGGCCAGCGCCACGGCGGCCAGGGTGGAGTGCACGCCCAGCTTGCCCAGCACGTTCTGCATATGGGTGCGCACGGTGTGCGGGGACAGGTAGAGCCGCTCGGCCACCGCCTGGCGGCCCAGCCCCGCCACCATGCAGCGCAGCACCTGCTTCTCCCGCGGCGTCAGCGAGTCGACCAGGCGCTCGCTCTCGGTGCGGTCCCGGCGGGCGGTGGTCAGCTCGCGGACCACGCCGGTCAGCAGCAGCGGCGGCAGGTGGGTCTCGCCGCGGAGCACCCCGCGCAGCACCGCCAGCAGGCGGGTCAGCGAGCTCTCCTTGGCCACCCAGCCGCTGGCGCCCGCGTAGAGCGCGCGGACGGCCCGGCGCGGATCCTCCTCGGCGGCCAGCACCACCGCGCGCAGGTTCGGGTAGCCGTGGCAGGCGCGGCCGAGCAGGGTGATGCCGTCCACCGGGCGGCGCGGCGCGGCCGGGGACTGCTGATCGGCTGTCAGGGAAGCCGGCGTGCCCGCGCGCGGCACGGCGGCCAGGCTGCTGCCGGCCCCGCGCGGGGCCGGGACGACGCCGGGGCCGGTGCGGCGCGGGCCGGGGTGCGGCTGCTCGGGCTCGCCGCCCGGCCGCGGGCGGCGCGGCGGGGCCAGCGCGGTGCCGGTGGAGCCGAGGTCGACGTCGACCAGCAGCACGTCGAACGGGCGGCCCTCGGCGGCAGCCCGCTCCAGCGCGTGCTCGGCGGCCGCGGCGCTGCCCGCCGCGCCCACCTCGATCTCAGGCTCGGCGGAGAGGGCCGTGGCGAGCGCCTCGGCGAAGATCCGGTGGTCGTCCACCACCAGCACGCGGATCCGCCCCATCTCGGTGTCCCCCCTGCTCCGGCCCCACCGATACCCGCACCAGAGTACGGTCTGACCGGCCGTCAGGTGGTGGATCCGTGAACTTCCCCAGGAAAACGTCACCGTCCGGAGACCTCGGACGCACTGCGGAGTTGACCGCCCGGGGGCGGTGGGGCGGGGCCGGACCCGGGTCAGGCCAGGCGGTGGGCGCCGCGGGACGGGGTGGCGAGGAAGCTGACCGGGGTGGTGAAGCCCGCGGTGGTGAAGGCGTTGTGCACAGCCGTCCCGACCGCCGCCGCCAGCTCCTGCGGGACCAGCGCGATCACCGAGCCGCCGAAGCCGCCGCCGGTCTGCCGGGCCCCCAGGGCGCCCGCCGCCAACGCGGTCCGCACCGCGAGGTCGCTCTCCGCGCAGGAGATCGCGAAGTCGTCCCGCTGCGAGGCGTGGCCCGCCGTCAGGATCGGCCCCAGCGCCGCGAACTCCCCCTTGTCCAGCAGCTCGATCGCCCGCAGCACCCGGGCGTCCTCGGTCACCACGTGGCGCACCAGCGGTGCCAGCTCCGACGGCAGCGCGGCCAGCGCCTCGGCCAGCCCGGCCTCGGGCAGGTCGCGCAGGGCGGCCAGCCCGAGCAGCTCGGCGGCCCCCTCGCAGCCGGCCCGCAGCCCGGCGTAGGCGCCGTCCCCGAGGTCGTGCTTGACCCGGGTGTCGATCACCAGCAGCGCGAGCCCCTGCTCGGCCAGCCGCAGCGGCACCTGGCGCCAGCTCAGGTCCCTGGTGTCCAGGAAGAGCGCGGCCCCGTCCTCGCAGCAGGCGGAGGCCATCTGGTCCATCACCCCGCAGGGCACCCCGACGAAGGCGTTCTCGGCGCGCTGGGACAGCACCGCCAGCTCGGCGGCCGACAGGTCCAACTGGTACAGGTCGCGGTAGGCGATCGCGGTGGCGCACTCCAGGGCCGCCGAGGAGGAGAGCCCGGCGCCGCCCGGCACGTCGCTGTCGAAGTACAGGTCGGCGCCGCCCACCTGGTGCCCGGCCTCGCGCAGCGCCCAGACCACACCGGCCGGGTAGCCGGCCCAGCTGTTCGGCGCCCCGGGGGCCAGCGCGCCCAGCTCGATGTCGGTGATCCGGTCGTCGCCCTGCTTGCTGTACAGCCGCAGCCGGCCGTCGGTGCGCGGGGCGGCGGCCACCTTGACCGCGTGCGGGAGGGCGATCGGCAGCACGAAGCCGTCGTTGTAGTCGGTGTGCTCACCGATCAGGTTCACCCGGCCCGGGGCCGCCCAGACACCGGCGGCCACCGATCCGAAGACCTGCTCGAACTCGTCCGTCACGTCACGCTCTCCCGCGCTAGGGAATGGTCAGACCGGCCCGGGGGGCGGCCTCGGCCTGGGGGCCTCGGCCCTGCTGGTCCTGCTAACTGCTGGTGCTGCTACTGCTGCTTCTGCTGCTCGTACCTGTTGAGGGTGAAGGCCCACGCGTCTGCCACGATCGCGTCCAGCTCCGGGCGCTTGGGCTCCCAGCCCAGCTCGCGGCGGGCCCGCTCGGCGGAGGCCACCAGGACCGCCGGGTCGCCCGGGCGCCGGCCCGCGGTGACCACCGGGATCTGACGCCCGGTCACCCGCTTGACGGACTCGATCACCTCGCGGACCGAGAAGCCGCTGCCGTTGCCCAGGTTGCAGATCAGGTGCTCGCCCGGCTTGGCGGCGGCCAGCGCGAGCAGGTGGGCGTCGGCCAGGTCGGCGACGTGGATGTAGTCGCGGATGCAGGTGCCGTCCGGGGTGGGGTAGTCCTCGCCGAAGACCGAGATGTGCGGCCGCTGGCCGAGCGCCGCCTGGAAGACCAGCGGGATCAGGTGCGACTCGGGGTCGTGCCGCTCGCCGTAGGCGCCGTACGCACCGGCCACGTTGAAGTAGCGCAGGCTGACCGCGGCCAGCCCGTGCGCGATCGCCTCACTGGTGATCAGGTGGTCGACCGCCAGCTTGGTGGCGCCGTACGCGTTGGTCGGCGCGGTGCGGGCGGTCTCGGCGATCGGGGAGGACTCGGGCTCGCCGTAGGTGGCCGCGGTGGAGGAGAAGACCAGCTTGCGCACCCCCGCCTTGCGCATCGCGCTGATCAGCTCGAGCGAGCCGGCCACGTTGTTGCGCCAGTACTTCTCCGGGTCCGCGACCGACTCGCCGACCTGGGAGGAGGCGGCGAAGTGCAGCACCGCGTCGTAGGAGGAGTCGAGCACCTCGGCCGCGTCCTGGATCCGGCCGCGGACGAACTCGGCGCCCGCGGGCACGCCCTCGACGAAGCCGGTGGACAGGTCGTCCAGCACGGTGACCTGGTGCCCCGCCTCCAGCAGGTGCGCGCCGACCACGCTGCCGACGTAACCGGCACCGCCGGTGACCAGGTACTTGCTCATGATGCGACCTCCCGCAGGCGCTGCGCCGCCGCCTCGGGCGACACATCGTTGACGAACGCGTCCATGCCGGATTCGACCCCGGCCAGGAACTTCAGCTTGCCTACGGTACGACGGATCGTGAAGAGCTCCAGATGCAGTGCCAGCTCGGCCCCGCCCCGGCGCGGGGCCTGGTGCCAGGCGGCGATGTAGGGCGTGGGCGCAGCGCCCTCGCCGAACAGCCGGTCGAAGCGGCGCAGCAGCTCCAGGTACAGGCCCGGGAACTCGGCCCGCTCGGCCTCGGTGAGCTCGGTCAGGTCGGCGGAGCGGCGGTTCGGGTACAGGTGCACCTCGTACGGCCAGCGGGGGGCGAACGGGACGAAGGCCGTCCAGTGCTCGCCGGCCAGCACCACACGCACCGGTTCGGCGCGCTCGGCGGCCACCAGGTCCTCGAACAGGTTGCGGCCGGTGCGGGCCCGGTGCTCGTCGGCGCTGGCGATCATCTTCAGGGTGCGCGGGGTGGTGAAGGGGAAGGCGTAGATCTGTCCGTGCGGGTGAGCCAGCGTCACCCCGATCTCGACGCCGCGGTTCTCGAAGCAGAACACCTGCTCCACCCCCGGCGCGGCGCTCAGCTCGGCGGTGCGGTCGGTCCAGGCGTCCAGCACCAGGCGGGCCTTGCCCTCGTCCAGGTCGGCGAACGAGGCCTGGTGGTCGGCGGTGAAGCAGACCACCTCGCAGCGGCCGATGCCCGGGCGGACCTGGTGCAGCGGATCGTCCTCGACCGCGCGCACGGCGGCGGCCGAGTCGAAGTCCAGGGACGGGAAGCGGTTCTCGAAGACCGCCACGTCGTAGTCGGCGGCCGGGACCTCGCTCAGGTGCTCGCCCTGGCTGGGGCAGAGCGGACACTGGTCGGCGGGCGGGTGGTAGGTGCGGCCCTGGCGGTGCGCGGCGACGGTGATCCAGTCGCCGGAGACCGGATCGCGGCGCAGTTCGGCCAGGCTGCTGGTCGGCTCGAGCGGACGCCGGTCCGGAGCGTCGCGCAACTGCCGGTCGTCCCGGTCGTAGTAGATCAGCTCGCGGCCGTCCGCCAGCTTGGTCGTGGTCTTGCGCACAGTGTTCCGCCCTCGGTGAAGCCAGCATCGCCGCCTGCTTCACACATAATCAAACATTACTCATCAGCAGTCAACAGACTGGGCAGGATCCGCGCATGCCGGGGCCCCGCGCCTGTGCGGGGCGGGGGTCGGGGCTTCGTTACTCGCGGGTAAGGCGGGCCAGCAGGCCGGTGCGGTCGGCCACCGCGGCCGCCTCCAGCCGGGTGCGGGCGCCGAGCTTCATCAGCACCCGCTGCACGTGGGTGCGGGCGGTGCTGGGGGCGATGCCCATGCCGGCCGCGATCTGGTGGGTGTCCTGCCCCTCGGCGATCCGGGCCAGCACCTGCACCTCACGCCGGGTCAGCGAGCCGAGCAGCCGCAGCGCCTCGTCGTCCGGCTCGCGGACCGGGTGCAGCAGCCAGTCGAAGGCGGCCTGCAGCACCTCGACGGCCACCGCCGCCTCACCGGCCCGGGCCCGGGTGATCGAGCGGTCCACCACCTCGATCCGCTCGTCGCTGCGCACGTAGCCGGCCGCGCCGGCTGCGAAGGCGTTGGCCACCCCGCGCAGGTCGTCCACCGGGGCGAGCACCACCACGGCGACCTCCGGGCGCTCCTGGCGCAGCCGCCGCACCCCGGCGAAGGCGCCCTGGCTGCCCGGGCGGGCCACGCCCAACAGGCAGACGTCCGGGCGGCGCTGGGCCACCAGCTCAGGGGCACTGGAGCCGGGCGAGCCGATCGCCAGCACCCGGTGCCCGCGCACCTGCAGCGCGGCAGCCAGTGCCTCGGCCAGCAGTCTGTGATCGTCCACCACGACCAGCCGTACGCCCAAGGGGTCCTCCCCTGCCCTGCGCGGGACACCCCGCTCGCCGCGTACCGGCCGTACGCCACCTGCCTGTTGACGCCCCATCACAGCGCATCCGGTCCCGGGCCGCTAGGGCTAGCACGACAGTGGCGCCGGCTGGTGCGACAGTGGCACCCGGGAGAGCAGGAGAATAGCGAAAAGGCCCCCGCCGTGATGGCGGAGGCCTTTCTCTGGAGCCCCCATGCGGAATCGAACCGCAGACCTTCTCCTTACCATGGAGACGCTCTACCGACTGAGCTATAGGGGCGAACCGGTCGAACGAGGAAGACATTACATGGCCATCGGCGCTCTTGGGAAATCGGTGACCGCCGGGCGGCGCACGCCCCTCGGCCGGGGGTACGCCCCCGGGCGAGGGGGTGAATGCGGGGGCGGACGGGGGCCGGGCTGCGGTCCGGGCGGGACCGGAGTCCGGGCCCGCCCGGACTCCGGTCGGCGGCGTCACCCGGCCGGGCCGCCGCTGATCGCCGCCGAGCGGTGGGCGGGCTCCGGGATCGCGGTGAGCTGATTCTCCGTCAGGTCGACCCCGCTGGTCTCCGGCATCGCGAGCAGGCAGCCGATCGCCACCGCGCCCAGCCCCGCCAGGTACCAGCCGACCGGGGCGGCGGTGCCGTAGCTCGCCGTCAACCGGGTGGCCAGCAGTGGCGCCGTGCCGCCGCCGACCACCCCGCCAAGGTTGTAGGTGAGCGCGGCCCCGGTGTACCGGACCCGGGTCGGGAACAGCTCCGGCAGGTAGGCGGCGATCGGCCCCAGCTGCACCCCGATCAGCAGCGAGCAGCCGACCAGCGCCAGCAGCATCACCTCGGGCAACAGGCTCTCCAGCGCCGGGAAGAGCAGCAGTGACCAGAGCGTGGCCAACCCCGTGCCGATCAGCACGGTGCGCCGCCGCCCCCAGCGGTCCGACAGCCCCGCGCTGAACCAGACCGCCAACCCCCCGGTCGGCGCCGCGAGCAGCTGCATGGCGAGCATCAGGGTGCGCGGCACGCCGAGCTGGCCGGTGGCGTAGCCGAGCGCGTAGGTGCTGGCGAGGTAGAAGAGCGCGTAGCCGAAGGAGAGGGCGCCGGCGCCCAGCAGCACGGTGCGCCAGTGCTCGCGCAGCACGGTGCGGACCGGGATGCCGCCCCCGGGGGCCTCGGCCTCGGCGGCAGGCTGCTGCATTTCGGCGGCCGGCTGCGTTTCGGCGGCCGCCCGGGCGGCTGCCCGGGCCTGGGCGAAGACCGGGGTCTCGGCGATCCGCAGCCGGACGAAGAGCCCGACCCCGACCAGCAGCAGCGAACCGACGAACGGCAACCGCCAGCCCCAGGAGGTGAACTGCTGCTCCGTCAGGAAGAGCGACAGGCTCAGGAAGGCCAGAGTGGCCAGCACGCTGCCGACCGCCGGCCCCAGCTGCAGGTAGCCCGCCCACCGCCCGCGCCGCTCCCGCGGCGCGTACTCGGCCACCAGCAGGGCGGCGCCGCCCCACTCGCCGCCGAGCCCGAACCCCTGCCCGAACCGCAGCACCACCAGCACCAGCGGCGCCCAGACTCCCCACCGCCCGTACCCGGGCAGCAGGCCGACCGCCGCGGTGGCCAGCCCCATCAGCAGCAGCGACGCCACCAGTGCGGCCTTGCGCCCCAACCGGTCCCCGAAGTGCCCGAAGAACACCGCACCGAGCGGTCGTGCGACGAAGGCCACCGCGTACACCGAGGGCGCGGCGAGCAGGGCATTGGCGGCACCGAGCACAGGGAAGAACTCACGCCCGAAGACCAGGGCCGCGGCCAGCCCGTACAGGAAGAAGTCATAGAACTCGATCGCCGTCCCGACGAAGGCGGCAGCCGCCACCCGCCCCAGGCCTGCCGGTACCCCCTGCCCTGACGCCGTGTCACTCGTCATGCCACTGCCGAATCGTCATGCCACCGACCCTGCCGGGCGCGGACGGCCGCCAACAGCCGCCGCCCGGGTGACGGGGGCGCGCAAAGTTCGTACACACTCCTTGGCGGTGCGCCGACAGCGACCCGAGGCGGGAGAGGCGCAGCGGGCGCGGCGTCGGTTTGCAGACGATCGTCACCCTTTGTATATGCTTGGCGACATGACGTTGCGGCTATCAGGGCGACGGCAGCGGCGGTCGCGGTGGCGATGGCGGTTGGAGTGGGCGCGGTGACGGGCGACGGGTTCCAGGTCCGCCCCGAGGAGCTCACCGCCGCCGGCTCCGCCGCCCACGCCGTGGCCGCCGTTCTCCCCACCCAGGCCCAGCAGTTGGGCGCCGCCGTGGAGGGCGCGGCGGTAGGCCTGCCCGGCTGGCGCACCGCTGCCGCACTGGGGGCGCTCGGTGCCGCGTGGCACGGGGTGCTCGGCGCGCTGGGGCAGGAGCTGGGCGGCCAGGCCGATCAGTTGGCCGACACCGCCGACCGGTACCGCAGCGGCGAGCTCACCGCCGCGGCGGCCTTCCGCAGCGCCCTGGCCGGCCGCTGATGGACCTGGCCACGCTGCGCGACGCCCGTCCCACCGCCCTGCCCGACGCGGCCGAGGCCTGCGAGCAGTTGGCCGGTGCCCTCCGCGACCAGGCCGTCGAGTGGCAGCAGGAGGTGATCTGCCGCACCGTCAACTCCGGCTGGCTCGGCGCCGCCGCCGACAGCTGCCGCACCACCCTGGCCGGCACCGAGCACCGCCTGACCTCGGCCCACACCGAACTGCGCACCCTCGCGGCCACCCTGCAGAGCGGCGGCGAGGCCCTCCTGCTGGCCCAGGCCCGCCTCACCGACGCCCTGGCCGAAGCCGCGGCCGCCGGGGTGGCGGTGGACGGCGACGGCCACGTGACGGGCAGCCAGGAGGGCGACTTCGGGCAGCGGATCAGCGCCGCCCTGATCGACGCGGACACGGTCGACCGCTCGCTGGCCGCACTGCTCGCCGCCCACACCAGGGCCGCGACGGACGGCACGGCCCTGGACTACCGCGGTTTCGCCCCCGACCCGCTCTCCCCGCCCGTCACCGCCCCGGACCTGCTCGCCGCCGCCTTCCCGCCCGCCACGGCCACCCCGGCCGAGGCCGCCGCCTGGTGGCGCAGCCTGCCCGCCTCGGAACAGCAGCACCTGATCGCCACCCGCCCCGACCTGATCGGCAACCGCGACGGCTTCCCCAGCCCCGCCCGCGACCAGGCCAACCGCGCCACCCTGGCCGGCTACCTGGCCACCTACGCAGGCCGGGCGGGTGCCGCCGACCAGACCAAGCTGGCCGGCTTCCGCGCCATCCAGGCAAGGCTGGCCAGCACCACCAGGGGAACGCCCCCTGTCCTGCTCCTGGGCCTGTCGGACACGGGCCAGGGGCGAGCCATCCTGTCCTTCGGCAACCCCGACACGGCGCAGAACGTGAGCGCGTACGTCCCGGGGCTGGGCACGGAGTTGGGGAACGTCGGGGGGAAGGACGGGGATCGGGCGTACAACGTGTGGAAGGCCGCCAACAAGGCGGACCCCACTCGCGCAGCGGCCTCCATCGTCTGGCTCGGCTACGACCCTCCCCCAGGGCTCGACCAGCTTGATCCGACCTCGCTGGGAGTGATGGACGACCAGCGCGCGAAGGCCGGAGCCGCCCGCTACGCGGACTTCTTGGCAGGCCTTCGGGCCAGCAGCCATGACGGTCCGTCCGCCCACGTAACCGCACTGGGGCACAGCTACGGATCACTTACCGTCAGCCTGTCCGGCCAGCTACCTGGTGGTGACCATGCCGACGACATGATCCTCATCGGCAGTCCGGGCACGGATGCTGAACATGCATCACAACTCGGCGTCGCGTCCGACCACGTGTGGGTGGGTGCCGCCGACAACGATCCGGTCACCTACGCTCCCGATCCCTTCAGCAATCTCACCGGCGACCTGGGCGAGCGCTGGTTCGGCCGCGATCCGGCGAGCGCCGAATTCGGCGCCCAGCGGTTCGAGGTCGCCGACGGACCGCCGCATAGCTTCGCCGCGCATTCGAACTACCTTGACTCGAGCGGAGGCGGCTCACTGACCAACATCGGACAGATCGTCACCGGGCATGCCGACCGAGTGAAGAGCCAGCCCTACCGATGAAGCGTCATGGACTTCCCCACCCACTCGCGCTCCTGCTCGCCCTCCTGCTGGCGCTCACGGCCGCGAGCGGTTGCCAAGCCACGAGGCCCAGATCCGAGGCCACTGTGATGTCTCCGACCGAAGCGCGGGCCAGGCTGACCGCCCTGCTCGACGACACCCTCACCGCGGTCACTCCACCTCTTGGGTTCAGGGACAGTTGGCCCGACGTCACGGAGAACGACACCCCCCGAGGGACTGCCAATGTCTCGCTCGACCGGTTCGTCACGACCAGGGTCGACCCGACCAAATACGGAGCCCTGCTAGGTCTGGTTGAACGACACTGGAAGGCTCGCGGCTACACGATCGAGAGTGTGAACCCGGATACCGCCATGCCAGCCATCTTCGCGAGGACCCCTGACCGCTCCGCCATCCACCTAACCATCGGCTACCCGGGCAACATCACGTTCACTGCGAACGTCAGCCCGATCGACGCCCCTGACCTGACAAAGGGCAACCCCTTCGGTCCCAGGCCCGCCGAACCCAGCGCCCCCAACGGCAACCTTGCTCTCCTCCCCACCATCGACGACCCCTTCTGGTCCCACTGAGTTCGCGGGACACTTGGCCGATGTGACGGTATGTTGATCCACGGTCACAGAACTCGCCCCGTGGCGTGGGAGCGCTGGGGGGCGCAGGAGCGATCCGCGGGAGTTCGAACGCCGGGTGAATCCGTGGCTGTTCGACGAGGCCGGCAAGTTGACCGAGCAGGCCAAACAGCAGTTTCCCGATCTCGCGGCGGCGGCCGCGGGGGCACCGGCTCCTGGTTGGAGTCCGGCCGGTGGGGGGTCGGTGGTGACGGTCGATCCGGCGGCGGTGCAGCGAGCCGGACAGCAGGCTGTCGCCTTGCAGGCTGCCGCGCGCAGTGAGTGCGGCGGTCCGGAGGCGAGTCTGGGGGCGGCCGTCGCATCGTTGACCGGGTGGGCGAGCAGCGCGGCGATCAGTGCGGCGTGGCACACCTGGAGTCTGCAAGGCCAGGCACTGAACAGTGCGTTCGACCAGCTGATCACCAGCTGGAGACCACGGCCCGCACCTACGCGCAGGGCGAGGACCACAACCAGCGGCGGTTCCAGCCCTCCTGAGGAGTCGGTCATGGTGACGTTCTACGAGCTCCACACCACCAACCTCGCCGCGCTGGACGCGCTCGCCTCCGCCTTCGAGCGGCTGGTCCGCAGGTGGGATCTCGGCGAATCCCTGGACAGCGGCGTGCTCGCCACCCTCCGCGGGGCGAACTGGCGGGGCGATGCCGCCAGCAGTGCGGCCACCGCCATCACCGGCATCCGCACCCAGCTCGACGGCGCCTTCGACGAGGCCGGCGCCCTCGCCGCCGCCCTGCGTGACGCGCACACCGAGTTCCTGGGAGCGCAGCAGGACCTGGCCCGGGCCCTGCAGGGGGCCGCCGACCACGCGATGACGGTGGACGGCGACGGCACCGTGCACTGGGCGGCGCCGCAGGGGGACCCCGGCGACCCGCAGGCCACCGCCCGCGCCAAGTCCGCCAAGCAGAACGCCGACCTGGTTAACCAGGCCATCGCCGCCGTCGCCCGGGCCACCGAGGCCGACAAGGCGCTGGTGACTGCCCTGGCCGCCGATACCGGCAGCAACACCGGCGCTTTCAATAGCAGCCCTCTGGGCGGCATTTCGGAGGTCGAGGCACAGAAGGCAGCGGATCTGATGCGGCTCGGGGACAAGGCCACCGACGCCCAGCTCGCCCAGCTCGACGCGCTACTGCAGGCGCACGGGACGGATCCCCGGTTCGCCTCGGCTTTCTACACCTCGCTCGGTCCAGAGGGATTCCTCAAGGACCTCGGCAGGCTTGACCAGGGCCCCTCATGCAGGGCCCGCGCGCCGGATTGCTGACGGACCTCCAGAACAACCTCGGCCTCGCCCTGGCCACCGCGGGCGTTCTTCGCCTCCGGCCCGGCAGCCCGGTAAGGCCCGCGCCGCGACGCCCCCCAGTCACCGAACCCCCGTCGGCCCCGGAACGGGAGCAGGAAGTAGGCGCCCAACGTGTGCACGCTGATGAGGAGGTGGTCGACCGCCACCGGATCGAGCACCCCGTCGGGGCCGACCGGCAGGCCGGCGCCGATCCGGGCCGCGCGGCGGTGCCCGTGGGCGCTGTGCTGGTTCACGACCTCGGCACGGCGTACCGGCAGACGCCGACGGGTGGCGGGGTCGGCCGCCGTGATCAGGTCGGAGATCTCGAGCTGGGGCATCCGGTCCATGGAGAGAGTGAGTTGAGGGCAGGTCAGGACTGGCCGTACGGGGGCTGCCCAGTGGAGTTCATCCGGTTGCGGCGCACCACCAGCACGATCACCAGTGCCAGCACCAGAAGGGCGGCGAGGGCGCCGCCGAGCACGAGGGGGAGGGCGCCGGAGCCGGAAGCGGGGCCGGCCCCGGCCTGGGCGGGCCCGGGGAGGGCACCGGTGCCGGGGTGGGTGGTGGCGGGGGCGGGCGTGGGAGTGGCTGCCACCGAGGCAGAAGACGCGGTGCCGGGGAGGAACTCGGACGCCGGGGGTGTCACGCTGATCCCGGCCGCCACCAACGGGTTGACGTCCGCCGGGCCCGGGTCACCGGTGTACTGGACGGCCGTGCGCGGACTGATGTTGCCGAAGCCGATGTAATCGCTGTGCTGACCACCGTCGTTGGGCTTGTTCGCCGTGTCGATCAGGACCTTGAGGACCTGGTTGCCGGTCCAGCTGGGGTGCAGAGACCAGACCAGGGCCGCCGAGGCGGAGACCATCGCGGTGGAGTCGGAGGTGCCGTGGGCCTGGCAGTAGCCGGAGCTGCCGATACAGGCCTCGACCGTGTCTACGCCCGGAGCAGCCAGTGCAACGTACTTGCCGTGCTCGGACTCCGAGGTGGCCGATCCGTTGTGGTCGTGCGCGGCGACAGCGGCGACGCCGGGCACGTCGGCCGGGTACATGACCGGGTTGCCCTCCTGACCACTGTTGCCAGCGCCGGCGACGACCAGACGTCCCTTGCTGATGGCGTAGTTGACCGCAGTCTGCAGGTCAGCAACGTCAGCCGGGGAGATGTCCACGCTCCGGACGGCCTGCGAGATGTTGATCACTTGGGCGCCTTGGTCCACCGCGTAGGTGATCGCTTGGTCAACCTGCTTGAGAAAGGCGGGCGGCGGGAGCATCTTGCTCGGATCTCGACTGGAGTCGATCTTGATGGGCAGAATGCGAGCACCCGGCGCCAGGCCCTTGACGCCGTTTCCGTCGAAGCCTTTGCCCGATCCGGCGATGATGCTGGCCATACCGGTGCCGTGGCCGTCCGGATCGACTTCCGGACCGCCGGACAGCCCACTGAAGTCCTTGCCCGGAAGCAGCTGGCCGACCAGGTCGGGGTGGTCCGCTTTGACGCCGGTGTCGATGATCGCGACGGTGATCCCGTTCCCGGTGCTGGTCTGCCAGATCTCAGGCAGGTGCAACGCGTCCAGGTACCACTCGCCTTGGCGCGGATTATCAGCGGCCTGGGCGCCCACCGCGAAGACGCTTCCCGTCGTCAGGGCCAGCGCCGTCGCGAGGGCAGTCCCCACCACTCGCAGCCTCGTACGGGTCGACCGCATCGCACACTCCTCGTCGTCTCCGGGTTCCTGCCGGACCGAACGGGCCTGCCCGGTCACTGGGGCTGACCCAGTGACCGGGCAGGAGATCCGTTCGTATTACTCAATCACGTCCGGGTTGCTCTCCGGAGTGCCATCCGTCCAGGTCTCCTCGTCCTCGACGAGGTAGTCGGCCCGGTTGCGGCGGTCCTTGCGCTTGCCGGCACCGCCGGATCCACCGCCAGGCAGGTAGCCGGGCTCGCCTTCACCCGCAGCACGAGCCTCGCCGCCCGCGCGTCGCAGCCCGGTCCCGCCGGGCGTGAACTCGCCCTCGGCCCCGACGCTGCTGCGCCGACCGCCGACAACGCCACCTTCGGTGGAGGTCAGCCCACGGCCACGCCCAAGGCCACCGGCCCGGCCAGCGCCGCCCCCGTGCATGCCACCCATCCCGCCACCCATGCCGCCCATGCCGCCGCGACCAGTGGAAGGCTCCTCCTCGCCACCGATCACCCGGCCGCCACCGAACGGGCTCTTGGCTGACGTGCCGCCAGGCTTGATCCCGCCGCTGATGCCCTCCTCCGGGTTGGTCACGCCCCCGATCACCCGGCCCGGCACCCGGGTGCCGCCGGTGATTCCGGGAAAGTCGCCGCCACCGCCGGACAGCGACCGGCTCCCCGAGTACCCGCCGGGGAACCCGCCTGGGAGACCGCCGAACCCGGTCGGTCCTTCCGGACCGGTCGGGTTCGGACTGCTGGGCCCGGTCGGGGCGGGCAACGTGGGCGTGCTGGTGGGCGGGGTGTGGTCGATGCCCGTACTGGGCGGCTGGACCGGGTCGGACGTGGGCGGCACCGGGATCGGCTTCACCGGCGGCCCCGGGCGGACCGTGCCCGGCGGGTGCACCGGCCCCGGCTGCACCGGCGCCGGAGTCAGCGTGGCGGGCGGGGTCGAGACCTTGCGGATCGTGGTGGTTTTGCCGCCACCACTGGTGGACTTGCCGGGCCCGCTGTAGTTCAGATCGGTCTGGTTATCGACCATCGGCGGCTGCGGCCCCATCACCGCCGTCGGGCTCGGCGGGAACAGCGGCGGAGTCTGCTGCTCCAGCACGGTCGTCGACTGCTGGTACGCCTGCGCCAGCGACACCATGTGGCTCACCGCCGCCTGGTGGTCCGAGTCGATCTGCGCCTTCGCGGCTGCCGCCTGACTTTCCGTGACCCAGTACCGGTCGACGGACGAGCGCTGGGCGTCGATGTCCGGGGTGGCCCACTTCATCTGGTCCGTGCGGGTCTGCACGGTGGTCATCTGCTCGGTCGGCACCGGCGGCATGGCCTTGGCGGTGCCCAGCGCGGTGCCGGCGGCCTGGATCTGGGTCGAGGCCGTGGTCGCGTAGCCGCTCAACTGCGTGGTGGCGTCGGCGACCTTGGTGACCCAGTCCCGGAAGCTGTCGGCGGCCGGGCCGGTCCACTCCAGGTGCTGGCTGTGCGCCGAGAGCTGGCCGCTGATGTCGGCCAGGTCGCTGGCGGCCTTGGTCAGCGCGGCACCCCGGTCGGAGAGCACGCTGGGCTGCGCGTCCTTCACCATGTCCACCAGTTGCTGGTGGGTCAGGCTGTCGAAGTACGAGTACAGGTCGTCGGTTCCAGGCCTCGGCATCAGGCAGCCCTCCCGCTGTCGAACCCGCACACCCGGCGGAACCGTGCAGTGGTCATCCCACACCGCCGGTCGTGCTGCCGCCACCGGTCGTGCTGCCGCCACCCGTGGTGGCGGTCCCGCCGGTCGTGGTGGTCCCGCCGGTGGTAGTCGTACTGGTCCCTGCCGTGGTGCCCGTCGGCACGATCCCGTTCGGGTTGACCCCCGAGTTGTACTGCGCGTCGGTCTGCCGGTGGATCCGCCAGAGTGCCACCCGCTGCGAGTCGTCCACGTTCTGGTAGCCGCTGATGTTCACGTGCAGCGCGATGCTCATGGCCTCGATCTGGTCGGCCAGGGTCTGCGAGAGCGTCTGCAGGTTCCGGTGCACCACGTCGTACGCGCCGAGCAGTTCGGTCGACTCGCCGAACCCGGTGCCGACGTGGCCCTGCTCCAGGCTCTGGGCGGCGATCGTCTTCTGGTCCAGCCCGTTGCTGCTGAGCGACTTGAGGATGCCGTCGACCCGGCTCTTGAAGCCCGTCAGCGTGTCGACCTCGACCGCCAGGTCCGAGCCGTGGTTCTTCGCCAGGTCGGCCCAGTAGGCGGGGCTCGCCCCCGGACCGTCCCCCGCTGCGATCAACATAACGTGGTCCACCTCCCCCGTGCACGGCGGACTCGACGCCGCCGTGACGCAAAACACCTTGTCGTTCCGAGCGGCCACCAGGCATTCAGCGAGCCGCAGTTGCCAGCCTCACATCCTAGCCAGCGGCACTGTCGGGGCGGCAGGGGCCTTGGCGGGAAGGGACGTTATCGGTACGGAGTTGTCACGCACCGGACGATCCGGCGAAACAGCGCCGCACCAGGATCGAGCCAGGACGGCGGGCCAGAGCAGTAAGACCAGAACAGCAAGCCGGCGCAGACCAGGACCGAGCAGGAAGGCGGACGCGGACGTGGCAACGGTGGCCGAGGTGACCGGCGACGCCCTCCCGCAGCAGTCGAACGCCGCCCGCCCCGACCCCTGGTGGGCCCGTGCCGCCCGCCCTGCGCGGCCGGTGCCGGCCTGGGCGCCGGCCGCGCGGGCCGCGGTGGGCATGGGGGCGCCGCTGGCCGCCGGGCTGGCCACCGGGCACCTGGTGCTCGGGGTGTACGCGGGCCTGGGCGCGATGCACGCCACGCTGAACGACCGGATCGAGCCGGCCCGGCTGCGGCTGAGCCGGATCGGCGCCGCACTGGGTGCCTCGGCGCTCGGCATGCTGGTGGGGGCGGGGCTGGCGCACGAGCAGGGGCGGCTGGGGACCCCGCTGGTCTGGCTGGTGCTGACCGTGGTGGGCTTCGTCTCGGGTGCGGTGAGCGCCACCGGGCCGCGCGGCTCGGCGGCCGGGATGCTGCTGCTGGTCTCGGCCACCCTGGGCAGCGGGATGGCGCCGACCCGGCCGTGGTGGGCGGCGGCCGCGGTGCTGGGGGTGGGCGCGCTGCCGGTGCTGCTGCTCGGGCTGCACCACCGGCGGCAACCCCGGCACGATCCGCGCCGACGCGCCCTGGTGACGGTGTACCAGGCGCTCGGCGAGCTGCTCGCCCGGCTCGACACGCCGCAGGGCGCCGCCGCCCGCCAGGCGCTGACGGCACGGCTGAACCAGTTCCAGGACCTGCTGACCGGGGACGACCCGCCCGAGCTGCGCCGGGCCTTCGAGGCGGCGCTGGCCGCCACCGAGGCGGCCAACGGGCTCCTCTGGGCCCGGCGTCCGGTACCGGCCGAGGTGGTCGCGGTGCCGGCGCGGCTGGCCCGCGAGCTGGCCCGCACCCCAGCAGGCAGCACCGCGGCGGGCCTGACGGCGGCTCCGACGGCGGACCTGACGGAGGATCCGGCGGAGGTCCCCGACTGGTTCCCCGCCACCCCCGCCCAGCGCGCACTGGACGAGGCGCTGCGCACCGCCGCCGACGCGGTGGCCGGGCGCCCGGGCGACCCGGCGCGGCTGGTGCGGACGGCTCCGGCGCCGCCGCCCGACCCGTGGCGGCTGCGGGTGCGGCTGCTCTCCCGCGGCTCGCTGCGGTACGGGGCGCGGGTGGCGCTGTGCATCGCGGTGGCCGGACTGCTCTGCGCGGGGCTGCCGCTGGAGCGCGGCTACTGGGTGCCGATGACGGTGGCTTTCGTGCTCAAGCCGGACCTGGGCTCGGTCTTCCTACGGGCCGTCAGCCGCTCGGTGGGCACGGTGGCCGGGGTGGCGGTGACGGCGGCGCTGCTCTCGCTCACCACCGACCGGTGGGTACTCGCGGCGGTGGCGGCGCTGTGCGTGGCGCTACTGCCGTACACGGCGGCGGCGCACTACGGACTGAACGCGGCGGTGATCACGCCGATGGCGCTGGCCCTGGTGCAGTTGGGCGGGCAGAGCGGGGTGGGCCAGGCCTGGCCCAGGGTGCTGGACACCGCGCTGGCCAGTGCCGTGGTGCTGGTCTTCGGGTACCTGCTGTGGCCGGAGCGCACGCCGCACCGGATCGAGCCGCGGCTGGTGGCGGCCGCCGACAGCCTGCGCGCCTACCTGGTGAGCGCCACCCGCAGCCGCGACCAGGCCCAGGTCTGGCTGCGGCGCGCCGCCTACCGCGCGCTGGCCGAGGCCCGCCAGGAGGTGCGGCAGGGGCTGGCGGAACCGCCGCCGGCCGCCCGGCGGGCGGCCAGCTGGCTGCCGGCCACGGCGGCGCTGGAGCGCCTCAGCGGGGCGGTGGCGGCCTACGCGGCCCAACTGCGCTACGGCGGGCGCACCAGTGACCCGGCCGAGGTGGCCCGGGTGCTGGCCGCGCTGGACCGGCTGGCCGCCGCGGCCCGCGCGCACCGCCCGCCCACCGGCACCACCAGCCGCCCGCCGGGCCCGCACGACCCGGCCCGCAGCGCGCTGGACCAGGCTGCGGCCGAACTGGAGCAGCTGCTGGCCTGACGGGCCGCCAGGCTGGCCTGACCGACCGTCAGGAGTCGGCCAGCTCCAGCCAGCTGAGCTCCAGCTCCTCCTTCTCCCCCTGCACCTTGCGCAGTTGGGCGTCCAGCTCGGCGACCTTGCTGAAGTCGGCCGCGTGCTCGGCCAGCTGCTCGTGGAGCTTGGTCTCCTGCTGCTCCAGCTTGGCGATCTGGCGCTCCAGCTTGGCCAGCTCCTTCTTCGCCGCGCGGGCGTCGCCGGACGACTTCGCGGGAGCGGCGTCCGCGGCCCCGGACGACCCGGCCGCAGGCACGGCCACCGCCGTCGCAGCTGCCGCGGCCATCGCCGCGCGGCGGGCCAGGTACTCGTCCACCCCGTTGGGCAGCATCCGCAGGCGCTTGTCGCCGAGCAGCGCGTACACGGTGTCGGTGGTGCGCTCGATGAAGAACCGGTCGTGGCTGATCACGATCATCGAGCCGGGCCAGCCGTCGAGCAGGTCCTCCAGCTGGTTGAGGGTCTCGATGTCCAGGTCGTTGGTGGGCTCGTCGAGGAAGAGCACGTTCGGCTCGTCCATCAGCAGCCGCAGCAGTTGGAGCCGGCGCCGCTCGCCGCCGGACAGGTCGCCCACCGGGGTCCACTGCTTGTCCTTGCCGAAGCCGAACTGCTCGCACAGCTGGCCGGCCGACATCTCCCGGCCCTTGCCCAGGTCGACCCGGCCGCGCACCTGCTCGACGGCCTGGAGCACCCGGGTGGCCGGGTCCAGCTCGGCGATCTCCTGGGAGAGGTAGGCGAGCCGGACCGTCTTGCCCACCTTGATCACACCGGAGGCCGGCTGCACGTCGCCCTGCGAGGCGTACGCGGCCTGCATCGCCCGCAGCAGCGAGGTCTTGCCGGCGCCGTTGACGCCCAGCAGGCCGAGCCGGTCGCCGGGCCCGAGGTTCCAGGTGAGCCCGTGCAGCAGCTCCTTGGGGCCGGCGGTGACACCGACGTTCTCCAGCTCGAAGACGGTGCGGCCCAGCCGGGCGTTGGCGAACTTCATCAGCTCGGACTTGTCGCGCGGCTCCGGGACGTCGGCGATCAGCGCGTTGGCCGCCTCGATCCGGTAGCGCGGCTTGGAGGTGCGGGCGGGGGCGCCGCGGCGCAGCCAGGCCAGCTCCTTGCGGGCCAGGTTCTGCCGCTTCTGCTCCTCGGTGGCCTCGATCCGGGACCGCTCGGCGCGGGCGAAGACGTAGTCGGAGTAGCCGCCCTCGTACTCGCGCACCTCGCCGCGCTGGACGTCCCACATCCGGGTGCAGACCTGGTCCAGGAACCACCGGTCGTGGGTCACGCAGACCAGCGCGGAGCGGCGGTTCTGCAGGTGCTGGGCGAGCCAGGCGATGCCCTCCACGTCGAGGTGGTTGGTGGGCTCGTCCAGCACGACCAGGTCCGGCTCGCCGAGCAGCAGCTTGGCCAGCGCGATCCGGCGGCGCTCGCCACCGGAGAGCGGGCCGATCACGGTGTCCAGGCCGTCCAGGAAGCCGGGCAGGTCCAGGCCGCCGAACAGGCCCTGGATGATGTCGCGGATCCGGGCGTCGCCGAGCCACTCGTGGTCGGCCCGGTCGGCGATCACCTCGTGCCGGATGGTGGCCTTGGGGTCCAGCGAGTCGTGCTGGGTGAGCACGGCCAGCTGCAGCCCGCCGGAGTGGGTGATCCGGCCGGTGTCCGGCTCCTCGAGCTTGGCGAGCATCCGGATCAGGGTGGTCTTGCCGTCGCCGTTGCGGCCGACCACACCGATCCGGTCCCCCTCGCTGACGCCGAGGCTGACCCCGTCCAGAAGGGCCCGGGTGCCGTAGACCTTCGTGACGGACTCGATGGTGGCGAGGTTGACGGCCACGTGCGCTGCGCTCCTGGGGTCGGACGATGGAGCTTCCAGCCTAGTGCCGCGCGCGTCAGCCCCCGTCGATCACCTGGGCGCCCGCGACCGGGCCGTGGGTGGCATGGGCGGCGCGGCAGGTTCCGGAGGCGGCGAGGGCGGCGGCGACGGCTTCGGCGCCGGCCGCGTCCTTGGCCAGGAAGGCGCAGGTCGGGCCGGAGCCGGAGACCAGCGCGGCCAGCGCACCGGCGGTCAGGCCCGCCTCCAGGCAGCCGGTCAGCGCCGGGCGCAGCGAGAGGGCGGCGGCCTGCAGGTCGTTGCCCAGAGCTGCGGCCAGCGCCACCGGGTCGCCCTCGGCGAGGGCGGTGAGCAGGGCGGCGGACGGGTCGGGGGTGGGCACCTGGTCGATCCCGCTGCCGGTGCCGGCCTGCTCACGCAGCCGGTCGCACTCGCGGAAGACCGCCGGGGTGGAGAGCCCGCCCTCGGCCACCGCGAAGACCCAGTGGAAGGTGCCGGACACCGGCAGCGCCTCCAGCAGCTCGCCCCGGCCGCGGCCCAGCGCGACGCCGCCGAGCAGCGCGAACGGCACGTCCGAGCCCAGTTCGGCGGCGAGCTCCAGCAGCACCGGCTGCGGGGTGGCCAGCGCCCAGAGCGCGTCGCAGGCGACCAGTGCCGCGGCGCCGTCGGCGCTGCCGCCGGCCATCCCGCCGGCCACCGGGATCGACTTGTCGATGTGCAGGTGCACGTCGGCCGGCACGCCGTGGTGCGCGGCCAGCAGCCGGGCGGCGCGGGCGGCCAGGTTGGTCCCGTCCAGCGGCACCTGGTCGGCGTCCGGGCCGGCACAGCTGAGCGTGACCCCGGTGCCGGGCTCGGCGGCGGTGGCGGTGACCTGGTCGCCGAGCGCGACGGCGAAGAACACGTTGGCCAGGTCGTGGAAGCCGTCGGCGCGCAGGCCGCCGACCCCCAGCTGGACGTTGACCTTGGCGGGCACCCGGACAGTGATCACTTCAGGAGACCTTCGGCTTGTGCTCGGCGATGGCGGCGAACTGTTCGACCGTCAGCATCTCGCCGCGCAGCGTGTGGTCGAGGCCGGCGGCGGCGATCGCCTGCTCGGCGGCGGCCGGCGAGCCGGCCCAGCCCGCCAGCGCGGCGCGCAGCGTCTTGCGGCGCTGGGCGAAGGCGGCGTCCACCACCGCGAAGACCTCGGTGCGGGTGGCCGTGGTGACCGGCGGCTGACGGCGGACCAGCGAGACCAGGCCGGAGTCGACGTTGGGCGCGGGCCAGAAGACGTGGCGCCCGATCGCCCCGGCCCGCTTCACCTCGGCGTACCAGTTGGCCTTGACCGAGGGCACCCCGTAGACCTTGTTGCCGGGCTTGGCGGCCAGCCGGTCGGCGACCTCGGACTGCACCATCACCAGGCTGCGCTCGATGCTGGGGAAGGTGGCCAGCATGTGCAGCAGCACCGGGACGGCGACGTTGTACGGCAGGTTGGCCACCAGCGCGGTCGGCGCGGGGCCGGGCAGCTCGGCGACCTCCATCGCGTCGCTGAGCACCAGGTCGAACCGACCTGCCGCGCCGGGCATCCGGGCGGCCACCGTGCTGGGCAGGTGCTGGGCCAGCAACGGGTCGATCTCCACCGCGGTGACGTGCGCGGCCACCTCCAGCAGCGCCAGGGTCAGCGAGCCGAGCCCGGGGCCGACCTCCACCACCGCGTCCTCGGGCGTCACCCCGGCGGCGCGCACGATCCGGCGCACCGTGTTGGCGTCGATGACGAAGTTCTGCCCGCGCTGCTTGGTCGGGCGGACCCCGAAGGCGGCGGCCAGTTCCCGGATGTCGGCGGCGCCCAGCATGGCGGCACCCCCGGCCGAAGGCTGGGGGAGGTTGTCAGAGGTGGGGTCGGTGCTGCTCACCGGGTAAGGATATGCGGCTCGTACGGCTGCGCAGGCCGCTCAGTAGTCGAAGGCGCGGGCGGTGTTGGCCGCGATCGCCGCCGCCAGCTCGTCCTCGCCCAGGCCCAGGGTGGCGGCCATCGAGCGGACCGTGACCGGGATCAGGTACGGCGCGTTGGGCCGGCCGCGGTAGGGGTGCGGGGTGAGGAAGGGGGCGTCGGTCTCCACCAGCACCCGGTCCGGCGGAGTGACGGCGAGCGCGTCGCGCAGCGGCTGGTTGGCCTTGAAGGTGACCGGTCCGGCGAACGAGAGGTACCAGCCGTGCTCGGCGCAGAGCTTGGCCATCTCGGCGTCGCCGGAGTAGCAGTGGAAGACGGTCCGCTCGGGAGCGCCCTCGGACAGCAGCACCTCGATCACGTCCTGGTGGGCGTCCCGGTCGTGGATCACCAGCGCCTTGCCGTGCCGCTTGGCGATCTCGATGTGGCGGCGGAACGACTCCTGCTGGATCTGCACGCCCTCGGGCCCGGTGCGGAAGTAGTCCAGGCCGGTCTCGCCGACCGCGCGGACCTGGGGCAGGGCGGCCAGCCGGTCGATCTCGGCGAGCGCCTCGTCCAGCGCCCGGGCGCCGCCCGGGGTGCGGCGCTGCCCGCTCCAGCCGTCGGGGTCGCCCAGCACGATCCGCGGCGCCTCGTTGGGGTGCAGCGCGACAGCGGCGTGCACCTGCTCGAACTCGGCGGCCAGCTCGGCCGCCCAGCGCGAGCCGGGCAGGTCGCAGCCGACCTGGACCACCGTGGTCACGCCCACCGCGGCGGCCTTGGCCAGCCCCTCGGCCGGGGTGCCGGACTGCATGTCCAGGTGGGTGTGCGAGTCGGCCACCGCGACCGCCAGCGGAGCGGGCAGCGGGGGCGGGGTCGAGCGGTCGTCGTCCTTGGCAGCCATGGTGCAGAGCGTAGACGGTGGCCCGGCCGGACCGGCCGGGCCACCGTCCAGGGGGTGGGTGCTCAGGCGTGCGGACGCCAGAACTGGTACCAGTGCTCGCGCGGCAGCGGCGGGGCCGCGGGGGCGGCCGAGTCCGGCTCGGCGTGGCCCGCGTAGCCCGGGGCGTGGTGCCAGGAGTTCTCCACGGTGGCGATCCGCCCGGCCCGCATGATCCGCACGGTGTGGCCGCCGCACCCCGGGCAGGCGGGCTTGAGCAGCGGCGAGGGCACCCGGACCCCGTTGGCGCGGTACTGGATCACCAGGTGGCCGTCGCGGGCCCGGTGGTGCTCGATCTCGTAGCCCTGCTCCCAGCCGTAGCCGCAGTTCAGGCAGGCGAACGAGTACGCCTCGTGGACTGCGTCGGCGCCCGGGCGGCCCGCGCCGGCCAGGTGCGCCGCGGCCATGCCGCCGGTTCCTTCGTGCGGGCCGGAGTGCGTGACGGGGTCGGTCACGCCGGTCAAGGGGCTACCGATGGTCTCGCTCATCTCAGTCTCCCAGCGCCCGCCGGACGTTCGTCCGGTCCGGGTCTTTCCATCCGAGGGAATGCCCAGCGCTCCCGACCCGATGCCCGGCTTGCGAAGACTTGGACGGGAGTTGGGAATCTCTGTACGAAGAGGACCGAAAACCGCAGCTCACCAGGGGTTTATCTGGGTCTCGCTTTACCTTTCGGATTACTTTTCGAGTCTTGCCACTCCACCGTACGCGCGTGCCGGAAAAGCGGCGAGGGAGTCGCCGGGCGGCCCGGCCGCCCGGTGCTCACCGGCCGCCGATCAGCCCGCGTGCTTGGCGGCCACCACGGCGTCGAAGACCTCCCGCTTGGGCAGTGCGAGCTCGGCGGCCACCGCGGCGATGGCCTCCTTGCGGCGCTCCCCCGCGGCCTCCCGTCCGGCCACCAGGGCGGCCAGCTCGGCGGCGCTGTGCCGGCCGGGCGCGGCGGGGGGTGCGCCGGCCACCACCACGGTGATCTCGCCGCGCACCCCTTCGGCGGCCCAGGCGGCCAGCTCGCCCAGCGGGCCGCGCTTGACCTCCTCGTAGGTCTTGGTCAGCTCGCGGCAGACCGCGGCCGCCCGCTCCGTGCCGAACGCCTCGGCCATCGCGGCCAGCGTCTCGGCGATCCGGTGCGGGGCCTCGAAGAAGACCATGGTGCGCGGCTCGGCGGCGACCTCGGCCAGCGCGCGGGCCCGGTCGCCGGCCTTGCGCGGCAGGAAGCCCTCGAAGGTGAACCGGTCCACCGGCAGCGCCGACAGCGCCAGCGCGGTGAGCACCGCGGAGGGCCCGGGCACCGCCGTCACCGTGATGCCGGCCTCGACGGCGGCGGCCACCAGGCGGTAGCCGGGGTCGGAGACCGAGGGCATGCCAGCGTCGGTGACCAGCAGCACCCGGGCGCCGCCGGTGAGCGCCTCGACCAGCTCGGGGGTGCGGCCCTGCTCGTTGCCCTCGAAGTAGGACAGGACCCGGCCGGTCGGGGTGACCCCGAGCGCCTGGGTGAGCCGGCGCAGCCGCCGGGTGTCCTCCGCCGCGATCACGTCCGCCGCCGCCAGCTCGGTGAGCAGCCGGGGCGGCGCGTCCGCCACGTCTCCGATGGGGGTCCCTGCCAGCACGAGTACACCAGTCACGGCGCCCATCCTGTCAGGTCCGGTTGCCGGCGCGGAATCGTGACGAACCGGGCAGGTTTCGGTCGGAGGGTTCTCCTTTCGGGCCCCGCCCCTACGATGTGCGGGTGAATGGCGAGACGGCGGCTGAGGCGACAGTGGTCGAGACCACTGCGCAGACCCTCGGGGGCCCGGTCCACGCGGACCAGGGCGACCTCGGCGATCCGGCGATACCCGCACCGCGCGCGGGGGAGCCGCAGGGCCAGGAGGACGAGCAGGGCCGCACCGGCTGGGCGGCTCTGCTGGCCGGCTTCGGCTACCGCGCGCCGCTGCGGCCGACGGTGGCCGCGCGGCTGGTCCCGCCGATGCCCGACGGACCCGGGGTGACGCCCCGCCAGGTGCCGCCCTCGCCGGTGCTGCTGCGCGCCGGGATCCGGCTGCCCGACCCGCTGTGGGCGTTCCTGTGCCGCTGGGCGGGCTGGCTGGGCCCGCTCGGCGTGGCGCTCTTCGGCGGCCTGCTGCGGTTCTGGCACCTGGGCAGGCCCGGCGGCGTCATCTTCGACGAGACCTACTACGCCAAGGACGCCTACGCGCTCTGGCAGCACGGCTACGAGACCAACTGGGCCGACAACGCCAACTCGCAGATCCTCGGCAACCCGCAGGTGATCCCCTACAAGACCGACCCGGCGTTCATCGTGCACCCGCCGGTCGGCAAGTGGATCATCGGCGTCGGCGAGCAGCTGTTCGGCATGCACCCGCTGGGCTGGCGGTTCATGGTCGCGCTGCTGGGCACCGTGTCGATCCTGATGCTGGCCCGGATCGCCCGCCGGCTGTTCCGCTCCACCCTGCTGGGCTGCGTGGCCGGCCTGCTGCTCTCGGTGGACGGCCTGCACTTCGTGATGAGCCGCACCGCGCTGCTCGACCTGATCGTGATGTTCTGGATCCTGGCCGCCTTCGGCTTCCTGCTGCTGGACCGCGACCGCACCCGGGCCAGGATCGCCCGGCTGCTGGACGAGGTGCCGGACGCCGCCCGGGCGCACCGGATGAAGCTGGGCCTGCGCCCCTACCGGCTGGCCGCCGGGGTCTGCGTGGGCCTGGCCTGCTCGACCAAGTGGAGCGGGATGTACGTGGCGGCCTTCTTCGGGCTGCTCACCGTCTTCTGGGACCTGGGCGCCCGGCGGGTGGCCGGTGCCCGGCGCCCGGTGTGGACCACGCTGCGCCGCGACACGCTGCCCGCCTTCGCCTCGGTCGTGCTGGTCTCGGTGGTGGTCTACATCTCCTCCTGGTCCGGCTGGCTGGCTTCCAGCACGGTGCCGGGCAAGGGCGGCTACGGACGCGACTGGGCGGTGGGGCGGCACGGGCTCTCCTCGGAGTTCGTCTCGCTGCCGTTCCTGGGCAAGGTGCGGATGCCGTTCCAGGTGGACCTGAGCTGGGTGCCCGAGGGGCTGCGCGCGCTGTGGCACTACCACCGGCAGATGTACGACTTCAACGTCAACCTGCACAGCCCGCACATGTACCAGTCCAACCCGTGGAGCTGGCTGGTGCTGGGCCGGCCGGTCTCCTTCTACTACGAGTCGCCCACCTTCGGGCAGAGCGGCTGCCGGGCCGGCCAGTGCGCCTCCGAGGTACTGGCGATCGGCACCCCGCTGCTCTGGTGGGCCGGCCTGATCGGGCTGGTGTACTGCCTGTACCGGTGGGTCCTGCGGCGCGACTGGCGGGCCGGCGCGATCCTGTGCGGGCTGGGCGCGGGGCTGCTGCCCTGGTTCGACTACCAGGCGCGCACCATCTTCCTGTTCTACGCGGTGGCCTTCGTGCCGTTCGTGGTGCTGGCCGCGACCATGCTGGTGGGGGCGCTGATCGGGCCCGCCGGGGCGAGCTACGAGCGGCGGCTGGTGGGCGGGGCGGCGGCCGGGGTCCTGGTACTGCTGATCGTCTGGAACTTCCTGTACTTCTACCCGCTGTACACCGGCCAGGTGATCCCGATGCAGGACTGGCGGTCCCGGATGTGGTTCGTCAGCTGGATCTGACCGGGCGCCGCTCGAAAGCGCCCGATCTGTACCAGCTCTGTCACGAGGGGTCCCCTTTCGTGGGCGCACCGATGGGCTCCGCTTAGGCTGGGCTGTCCTCAACCAGCCGCCACCAGGGGGAGTACCTCATGCAGAAGGGCGCCAAGGCCGCCGTCATCAGTGCCGTCGCAGTCGCCATGATCGCGGGCGGCGGGTACGGGGCGTACGCGCTGTTCGGCTCGGACGGGAAGGCCTCGGCCGCGCCCAAGCAGCGCACGGTGGTCGCCGAGCCGCCCTCGCCGGAACTGGCGGCGGCCGGCGAGAAGGAGTTCCTGGACGCCTGGGCCAAGGGCGACCTGGACGCGGCCAGCAAGGCGACCGACGACCCGGCGACCGCGCTGGCGGCACTGACCGCCTTCCGGGACAAGGTGAAGCCGAGCGCGCTGACGCTGACCCCCGGCACCGCGGCCACCCCCGCCGCCTTCGCCTCCGCCACCGCCGGGCCGTCCGGCGCGCCGAGCGCCAAGCCGTCGGGCTCGCCGAGCCCCGGGGCGTCGGCCAGCGCCGCGCCCTCGGCCGCGCCGACGCCGGCCGGCCAGGTGCTGCTGAACTTCAAGTCCAAGGTCGAGTTCGCGGGCACCACCAACGTGTGGCAGTACACCGGGTACGCGGGCCTGGTGAAGATGAGCGACGGCAAGGCCGCCGTGCACTGGGCCCCCACCGTGATCCACCCGCACCTGGGCCCGGGCGAGACCATCACCGTCCAGCCGGTCTTCAACCCGCCGACCAAGGTGACCGACCGCAAGGGCCAGTCGCTGGCCAACCTCCACTCGCTGGACCAGATCGTCAAGGTCTTCCAGACCGGCTCCAGCGCGGGCGACCCGGCCGACGCCGGGTCCGGCGTGGTGATCACCAGCGACTCGGGCAAGGGCAAGCCGGAGCCGCTGTTCACGGTGGTCGACCCGAAGCCGGGCAAGCCGTTCAAGCTGACCATCGACGCCGGGCTGCAGGCCGCCGCCGAGAAGGCGGTCAACGACGGCAACGCCAAGGCCAACAAGGGCGCCGGGCTGGTGGCGATCGAGCCGAGCACCGGGAACATCCTGGCCATCGCCGGGGCGCCGCTGGGCGGTTACAACATCGCGCTGCTCGGGGCGACCGCGCCCGGCTCCACCATGAAGGTCATCACGGCCACCGGACTGCTCGAGGCCGGCCTGGACACCACCAGCACGATGCCCTGCCCGGAGACCATCACCACCGGTCAGACCTACAAGAACGACTTCAAGGGCGACCACCTCGACAACACCTTCATGCAGGACTTCACCGTCTCCTGCAACACCGCCTTCATCAAGCAGGGCCTGACCTCGCTGCCGTCCGGGCAGCTGGCCAAGGTCGCGCAGGAGGTTTACGGGATCGGCACCCCGTGGAAGATCGCGCCGGGGATCAGCACGGTGGACGGCACAGTGCCGGGGCCGGGGCAGAGCAAGGACGAGACCGCGGGCGAGTTCATGGGCCAGGGCAAGGTGCTGATGAACCCGCTGGCGATGGCCTCGGTGGCCGCGACCGTGGAGAGCGGGCAGTTCAAGCAGCCGATCCTGGTCGAGGGGCAGCAGCAGGTGCCGGCCGCCCGCCAACTCGCGCCGGACGTGCTGAGCAAGCTGCGCGCCATGATGCACAGCGTGGTGACCGACCCGAACGGGACCGCCACTCCGGTTATGGGCGGGATCAGCGGTACCCAGTTCGGCGGCAAGACCGGCACCGCGGAGACCACCCCGAACGCGCCCACCAACAGCTGGTTCACCGGCTACCGCGACAACCTCGCGGTCTGTGCCGAGGTGCTGCAGGGCGGCTTCGGCGCGGACACGGCGGCGCCGGCGGTGGCTGAGGTGCTGAAGGTGGGCAACGCGGGCTGACGGTGTCTCGGTTCGCCTCTTGCGTGGTGGGCTGACCCCGACTCAGCATGCGATGACAGCTGACAGATATTGAAATCTGTCAGCTGTCATCGCTTTTCGAGTGTCACGCCACGCGTCAGTGCTTCCCCCCGTACACCGCCGCCACATTGTCCTGCGGCGGATGCGCCTTGCCCGCCGGCCCCGCCGCGAACGCGGTGAGCAGGTTCTCGGTCACCTTCTGGACCAGCGCCCCGGCCTGACCGTCGATCGAGTGGTCGGCACCCGACTTGCCGTCACCGGTGGCGTCCAGCGCCTCCACCCAGCGCATGGTGCCGCTCGCGAACACCCCCGCGCCGCTCGGGGCCGCGTAGAAGGCGGTGTCACTGAAGCTCTTGCGCCCCTCGCAGACCACCGGCGAGTGGGCCAGCACCTCGATCGGGCGCGGCGTGGTGAAGGAGGCGTTGACCCGGTCGTACTCCACCCCCACCAGGTGCGGGAAGCTGTCGCCCGCCTTGACCCCGGTGCCGGCGAACAGCCAGTGCCCGGGGTTGGTCACCACGTACGGCGCGTCCACCGGGTAGCCGTCGTAGATCACCCCGAGCAGCGAGGACTCCGGGTCGGCCTGCGGTGCCGCCCGGAAGTCGTTGGTCGGCGGCTTGCCCGCCCTGAAGCCCGGGTCGTCCTGGAAGGAGGTCTTGTAGCAGACCACCTGCCGGTCCGCCCCGGTCGGTGATGGCTCGTAACGCACGCGCCGGTAGCAGCAGTTGGCGCCCAGGATCGCCACGTTGGTCCCGGCGTCGCGCGCCGCCGTGACGTGCGCGCGCTGCTCCTGCGACCAGTACTCGTCGTGCCCGAGCGAAAGCACCGCCCGGGCGCCCTTCAGCAGGTCCGGCGACCCGGCCAGGTCGGTACTGGTGGTGTAGGCCAGCGGCAGCCCGAGCTTCTCGGCCAGCGCGATCAGCGGCGCCTCGTAGACCAGGAACAGCCCGGCGCCGTCCGCGTACTGGTAGGGCCGGTCGAAGGAGACCACCAGCGAGCGGGTCGGATAGCCGCCGGTCGGCCCGTTGTAGAGGTTGTAGCCGCCCCACTCGTTGTAGGCCTGCCAGGTGGCCACCCCGTTGACCACCACCACCTTGCCCGCCGTGTCGGCCGAGCGGACGGTGACCGGCACGTACCGCTGCCCCGCCCCGCCGTCGGCGTCCAGCCGCAGCAGGTAGCTGCCCTCGGGCCAGCCGGTGGTGTCCACCGCAGTGCTCCTGGACCAGCCGGTCGACACCATCCGGGTCGCCTTGTCCACCACGGCCGCCGACTGCCTGCTGCCCGGCAGGTGCGCGGACTGCCAGACCTTGCGGCCGCGCGCGCCGCCGTAGTACCCCACCCGGTAGGCCGTCACCTGGTAACCGGGCGCGGTGGTGGACACGTGCAGGCCGAAGCTCTCGCCGGGCAGCACGCTGACCCGGTCCGCCCAACCCTCGATCGCCCGGTCGGCGCCCGCGTTGCCGATCCGCCAGTCCGGGTTGCCCGGCCGGTCGTTCTCCCGCTGCGCCGACGAGGAGGGCGAGGAGCCCGCGGCTCCGGGCGAACCCGCACGCACCGAGGCACCCGGGCCGGTGCCGCCGCCGCTGTCGGCGGCACCGCACGCGGCCAGCCCCAGGCCCGCCGCCGCACCGCCGGCCAGGCCGAGGAACCGCCGCCGCCCGCTCCCCCGCGCACCGTCGGGGGACCGCTGCTCGGACATGCGCCACTCCTGGGTGTCGGGGTCTGGAGGCTTCCATGGTCCCCCACACACCGTCAGGCCCCGGTTAGTGGGTGGCGACCAGGCTCGTGCTCCCCACCGTACGGGGATCGGCGACCGGCCGCCCGCGCCAGCTGCGCGCGGCCAGCCGGGGCCACAGCGCCAGCACCACGGGCAGCGCGAGGTACCCGAACCGCCCGGCAGGGGCGAGCATGAAGGCCACCGTGAGCCCGGCGGCCAGCAGGTCGGCGGCCGCCACCGCGGTGGTGGGCGGGCGCAGCAGCAGCCAGCCCGCCACCGAGATCCCGCCGAGCACCAGCAGCACGAGCGACAGGGTGTGCCCGGTCGGCCCGAGGTCGGCGAGCACCTTGCCGGGCAGCGGGCTGCCGGCGGGGGTGCGGACCGCGGCCAGCCCGAGCGGGAACCGGACCACCTGCTCCTTGAGGTCCTGCGGCCGGGTCAGCAGGTAGGGCAGCACCACCGCGCCGCCGACCAGCAGCGTGGTCAGGGTGGTCCGGGCGGCGGCCCGGCGCCCGTGCACCCGCCAGAGCAGCAGGGCGGCCACCGGCAGCGCGGGCCAGGCCGTCCACTTGAGGGTGCAGGCCAGTGCGAGCACCAGGCCGGCGGCCAGGGTGCGCTCGCGGGCGGCCAGTGCCATGGCCAGGCAGCAGACCCCGATCAGCGGCAGGTCCACCCCGCCGACCGCCAGGGTGAGTGCGATCAGCGGCGAGCCGGTGAGGACGCCCAGCGGCAGCAGCGGGGAGCGCTGCGGGGCGGGCCTGAGCAGCCGCCAGCTGACGGTCAGGCAGCCGAGGAAGGTGAGGGCGAACCAGATCCGGGCGTCGCCCAGCACCTGGGTGACCGGGTTGGCGTCGCCGAGCACCGCCCGGGGCAGCCCGAACACCGCCATCGACGGCAGGTAGGGGTTGAAGTCGGTGACGGCGACCGGGTGCGGCAGGTACGGCGTGCCGGTGTGCAACAGCAGCCGGGCCGAGCGCTCGACCACCATCACCTCGGACTGGTGGCGCCCCTGCGCCGCGAGCACGCCCAATGGCAGCAGCACCGCGCCGAGCAGCGCGACGGCGGCGGCCACCCGGCCGGCCACCCGGCGCGGCAGGGTGATGACGGCGAGGCCGGCCAGCAGGTAGGCGGGGGCCGCGACTTCGCCCCAGAGCCGCTGGTTGCCCAGGTTGGAGACCAGCGGGAAGGCCGCCGCCCAGCCGGCCGCGACCAGGCAGCCGAGCAGGTGGACCAGCCGCCGGTCACCGAGCCGGGTGGCCCGGCCGGTGCACCGGGTGGCCAAGGCGGCGAGGCGGGCCCGGCGCGGGTGCACCTGTTGGTCCGTCCGGGTGAACGGGCGCTGCTGCGGCACTCCGGCCAGGGGGCGCGGGTAGGTGGGATCGGCGCTGCCCGGGCGGTGACCCACCGGGTGGCCGCCGGGGTGCCGGACGGTCGGCCCGGTGGCGTTCGGCGTGCCGCGCCGGACACCGAAGCGGCCGCGGGCTCGGGGCGCTCCGGACGAACGGGTGGTCACCATGGTGGAAGGTTAGGGCGGCGACGGTGCCGCTGTCCTCCGTCCGCGGAGGCTTCTCAGATGGTGTCCCATCGGCTATGCGCCCCCGCCATCCCCTTACTGGGCAGTAACGTTCACGATCCGCCGCCCAGCACCGCCTGCATCACGCTACGGGCGATCGGCGCGGCCAGGCCGCCGCCGGTGACGTCGGTGGCGTCACTGTCCGCAATCACCACGGCCACCGCGACCGGCGGGACCTGGGTGGAGCCGCTCGGCTTGGCCCAGGAGATGAACCACGCGTACGGCACTCCGGAGTTGTCCACTCCGTGCTGGGCGGTGCCGGTCTTGCCGCCGACCGTGGCGCCGTCGATCCGGGCGTTGCGCCCGGTGCCGTTGTCCACCACGTCGGTCATCAGCTGCTGCACCTGGCCGGCCACCACCGGGCTCATCGCCTGGGAGTAGCTGCGCGGCTGCATCAGCTGGACCGTGCTGCCGTCGGACCTGGTGAGCTTGTCCACAAGCTGGGGATACATCACGGTGCCGTTGTCGGCCACGCCCGCCGCGACCATGGCCATCACCAGCGGGGTGGCCGCGGTGTCGAACTGGCCGATCGAGGAGAGCGCGAGCTGGGACTGGTTCATGCCGGTGTCGAAGTTGCTCCGGGCGGCGCGCACCGGCGTGTCCAGGCGGGCGTCGTTGAAGCCGAACTTCTGGGCCGTCGCCACCATCTTGTCCAGGCCGGTCTGCACGCCCAGGTAGCCCATGACGCTGTTGCAGGAGAGCGTCATCGCGGTGTCCAGGTCCAGGTTCGGCCGGTCGCAGGCGGTGGTGTCGTTGACCAGCGTGGTGGTGGTGCCGGGCATGACGTAGGGCCAGGGGGCGCCGGTGGGGGCGTTGACGTCGGTGACCACGCCGGCCGTCAGCGCGGCGGCCGCGGTGACCACCTTGAAGGTGGAGCCGGGCGGGTAGGTCTGGCGAAGCGCGCGGTTGAGCATCGGCTGGTCGGGGTCGGCCTGCAGCTTGGTCCAGGCCTCCTGGTCGGCGTTGGCGGAGCCGGCGAAGCTGCCCGGGTCGTAGGAGGGGGTGGAGGCCAGCGCCAGGATCCGCCCGGTGGCCGGCTCGATCGCGGCCACCGCGCCCTTCTGGTTGCCCAGGCCCTGCATCGCGGCCTGCTGGGCGGCCTTGTTGATGGTGGTGTGCACCTGGCCGCCGGGGTCCTGGTGGCGCGAGAGCGCGTCCCACAGCGCCCAGCCCGCCAGTCGGGAGTCGGTGCCGGAGAGCAGTGCGTCCTCGGTGCCCTCCAGCTGGGTGTTGCCGTAGATCTGCGAGGAGTAGCCGGTGACCGCCGCGTACAGCGGGCCGTCGGGGTAGCTGCGCTTGTAGTCGAAGCGGCCGCCGGTGGGCACCGAGCCGGTGACGGGGTCGCTGCCGACCAGGATCGGGCCGCGCGGCTGGTCGTATCGGAGGATCGCGGGGCGCTGGTTGGCCGGGTTGTGGTCGTACCTCTTGGCCTGGAAGAACTGCACCCGGGTGGCCTGCACGCCCAGCAGCACGGTGAGCAGCACGCAGAACAGGCCGGCCCGGCGCCCGGTGGTGGAGATGCCGGGCGGGCCCTGCGGACCGCTGCCACCGGTCCCCGGCCCGGGAGGTCGGCGTCGTCGACGGAGCATCAGCCCTCCAGGGCCGGCGGGGCGGGGCGGCGGGCGGTGTCGCTGAGCCGGACCAGCAGCGCCACGATGATCCAGTTGGTCACCACCGAGGAGCCGCCCTGGGCGACGAACGGCAGGGTGGCGCCGGTCAGCGGGATCAGGTCCAGCACGCCGCCGGCCACCACGAACACCTGCAGGCCGATGATGGTGGCCAGGCCGATCGCCAGCAGCCGCCCGAACGGGTCCCGCAGCGCGATCCCGGTCCGGTAGCCGCGGGCCACCAGCACCGAGTAGAGCAGGAACACGGCCAGCAGGCCGACCAGGCCGAGCTCCTCGCCGACGGTGGCCAGGATGAAGTCCGACTTGGCGGCGAAGCCGATCAGGATCGAATGGCCCCTGCCCAGCCCCTCGCCGAGCAGCCCGCCCCAGGCGAAGGCGAACAGCGACTGGGCGATCTGGTTGGCGCCCTGCCCGGCCCCGATCGAGGCCAGCGGGTGCAGCCACTGGTCGACCCGGCCGTGCACGTGCGGGGAGAGCCAGCCGACCGCCACCACGCCGACCGCGGCCAGCAGCAGGCCGATCGCGATCCAGCCGGTCCGGGCGGTGGCCACGTAGAGCAGCACCACGAAGATGCCGAAGTAGAGCAGCGAGGTGCCCAGGTCGGTCTCCAGCACCAGCACCCCGACGAAGGCGGCCCAGACCAGCAGTATCGGCCCGAGCACCCGGCCGGGCGGGAGTCGCAGCTTCCAGAGCTGCTTGCCGGTCAGTGCCAGCGCGTCGCGGTGGGTGGCCAGGTAGGCGGCGAAGAAGACCACCAGCAGGATCTTGGCGAACTCGCCCGGCTGGATGGAGAAGGAGCCGACGGTGATCCAGATCCGCGAGCCGTAGACGGCCGGGAAGAAGATCGGGGCGACCAGCAGCACCAGGGCCACCAGCGCGCCGCTGTAGGCGTACCGGCGCAGCCACCGGTGGTCCCGCAGCAGCACCACCACCAGGGCGAACAGCGCCACTCCGAGGGTGGACCAGAGCAGTTGGGTGGGCGCGGCGTGGCTGCGCGGGGTGGCCCGGTCCAGCCGGTAGATGACGACCAGTCCGATCCCGTTGAGCAGCACGCCGGTGGGCAGCAGCAGCGGGTCCGCGTACCGGGCCCGCCAGCGCACCAGCACGTGGGCGGCCAGCGCGAGACCGCCGAGCGCGGCTCCGTAGCGCGCGGCGTCGGCCGGGGCGTGGCCGTCGATGTTGACACCGACCTCGACGTAGCCGAAGACCGCCACCGCCACCGCGCCTACCAGCAGGAGCAGTTCGGTGTTCCGGCCGGTCCGCGGCCGCGGGGCGGGGCCTTCGCGCCCCGCGTTGGCGAGGGCAGCGGGGGTGGCCATGGCGGCAGGTGCGGCGCGGGGTCAGGCGGGCTGCGCGGCCTTGGCCATCTCCTTGAGGTGCTCCTCGGCCTCGGCCGAGAGCGAGGTCTGGATGATCTGGCCCTGGTACTTGGCCAGCGCCGGCACCACCTTGTCGGCGGTGGCCTTGCGCACCAGCAGGAAGACCGCGGCGGCGCCGGGCCGCAGGTGCTCGCCGACCTGGCGCATGAAGCCGTCGTCCACCCCGATGTCGGTGGACGCGCCGACCGCGGCACCGGTGGCCCCGCCGACCGCCGCCCCCAGGAACGGCATGAAGAACAGCAGGCCGATCACCCCGCCCCACAGCGCGCCCGAGGCGGCGGCCAGGCCGGTGGTGCTGGTGGCCTGGTGCAGCTTGATCCGACCGTCCTGGCGCCGCTCGACGACGACGATGTCCTCCAGGTCCAGCAACTGCTGCTTCTGCAGGCTGATCGCCTCGTTGCGGACCTGCTGGGCCGTGGCGAGGTCCGGGTATGCAAGCGCGAACAGGTTGCTCACGGGTGGGGTCCTTCCGACTCGACGGGCATCTGACGCCACCGTAGTGATGGATTGACATATTTATCCATCATTTGATCCGGTGTGTCCGGTTTCTGCCAGGTCGGGCCAGAGGTGGCGGACGGTCGCCTGTTCGGAAATTCGATCGCCAGGAAGCTGAACACCCCTCAGACTGCCCCGGTGAACAGTGCAAACGATCGTACGGCGCAGGTGTGGGTCTCCCATCGGGAACAACTGTTGGGGGTAGTCGGCCCGTTCCCGCTGGAGCGACCGCGCTGGCACGACGTCGCTCCGGTCAACGAGCACCTGGCCGAGGTGTTGGGAGTGCCGACCGTGGTGCTGCGGCTGGTGGACGTGGCGGGCGGCGGGAGCGGCCGCGGCGGCCTGGTGACGTACCACGCCGAGGCGCTCGCCTTGCCGGCCGTCGAGCTGGCGGCCCCCGCCGAGGCCGACCCGGCGGGCCTGCGCCCGCACCCGCTGCGCGCCGGTTACGCCACCGCCGACGGGGTCCGCGCCGCGCTGGAGTGGGCCGAGCAGGCGCTGGCCGCGGCCGGCCGCCCGGTCACCGGCCCGGTCGCGCAGATGAAGACCTGGAACCTGGCCGGCCTGTTCCGGCTGCCCACCGCCGAGGGCCCGGTCTGGCTCAAGACCGGCCGCGACTTCGCGGTGGACGAGTCGCTGGTGGTCCAGCTGCTCGGCGGGGTGGACCCGCAGTTCGTGCCGACCGTGCTGGCCGCCGACCCGCAGCGCCGGCTGCTGCTGATGGACCACGTGCCGGGCGAGGACTGCTGGGGCCCGTCCCGCGAGGTGGTCGCGGCCACCCTGCCCCGACTGGCCCGGGCCCAGGCCGCGCTGGCCGCCAGCTACCCGGGCGGCGCCCCGGACGGCCTGGCCGACCGCAGCCCGGCCACGCTGGTCCCCGCGGTGAAGCTGCTGCTGGACGGCGAGGCGGGCGCCGAGCTGACCGCCGAGGAGCTGGACCGGGCCCGCGCGCTGGTCGAGCGGCTGCCCGAGCTGGTCGAGCAGTTGGCCGCCTGCGGGCTGCCGCTCACCGTGGTGCACGGCGACTTCCACCCCGGCAACTGGCGCTCGGCCGGGCGGCAGAGCGTGCTGGTGGACTTCGCGGACGCCTACTGGGGCCACCCGGCCTTCGACGGGCTGCGCCCGGCCGACTTCCTGAACCAGGAGCGGTGGGCCGAGGCGGCCGAGCTGTGGTGCGAGGCCTGGCGCACGCTGGCCCCGGGCAGCGACCCGGCAGGCGCGCTGCGGCTGGCCGCGCCGCTCTCCCACCTGGCGTACGCGGTGCGGTACCAGGAGTTCCTGGACGCCATCGAGCCGAGCGAGCGCCGCTACCACGAGGGCGACCCGGCCGCCGAGCTGCGCGCCGCGCTCAGTGCCGCTGCGGCGCTCTGACACCGAGGCGCTCAGGCCCTCAGGCCCTCAGGCCCTCAGGCGCCTGACGCGCAGGCGCCCTGACACTCACGCACCCTGACGCCGCCTCAGCGAGCGGCGGCGGCCTCCGCCACGGGGACCCGGGCGGCGTCGGTCTGCCAGGCGTAGAGCTGCTCACCGTCCAGCACGACCAGGTACTGGCCGCAGCTGGCGGTGGGCCGCACGTCGATGCCGGCCGGGAACCAGCGGGCGGTCAGCTTGGCCGGCCTGGCCGACGACACCGCGGTGGTGCACGCGGCGGGCAGCGCACCGTCGGTCAGGCGGGCGTGCAGCAGGCGGTTGCCGCCGTCGCTGGACGCCTTGTAGTCGACTTCGGTGGCGCTGTCCGGCAGCCAGTGCGGCAGCGAGGGGCGGGCCGCCTTGGCCTGGGCGCCGGAGACGTAGCCGGCCTGCGGCCTGCCCGGCCCGCCGAGCAACTCGCCGACCACCGGCAGCACGGTGTACCCGATGGCGGCCACGCTGAGGGCGGTGGCGGTGATCCCGACGATGCTGCTGGTCCTGAGCCGCATGGCGCTCCCCTTCCCGAAGTGACCCTCCCCATGGTGCTGGCCCGCGCCCCCCGCGCGCGTCCCCCCGCCGCAGGAGCCGCTCCCCCCGCCGGAGGACCGAGGGTCTCCGACTTCAGGCTGACCACGACACGCCCCCGACTCAGGGTTCCCCGGAGGCGGCCGCTCCGGGACGCAGGATGAAAGGCATTCAAATGCCACATTTCGGACAGAGGAGCCCGCCCGTGCGCCTGACCCTGCTGCCGGCCGCGCCGCTGACCCTGAGCCCCGACGACTCGGGCCTGGTCACCGAGATCGAGGCGTACCTGGCCTCGCTGCCCGCCCCGGCCCGCCACCCGGTCCCGTACGTGTGCCCGTACGGCCGCACCCTGCAGCCGTGGAACGCCGAGCACCCGCTGCCCCGGCGCACCATGCTGGACCGGCTGGCCCACCGCCCGGCCCGCCCGGTGCCGGTCAGCGCGGCCCAGCACCTCGGGCTGACCTCGCGGTACCTGACCCAGCACGGCTGGCTGCAGGGCGCGATGTGGGACGCCACGGGCCGGGTCTGCCTGCTCGGCGCCCAGGCCGCGGTGCTGGCGCACGGCTACGGCTCGCCCCGCACCGTGCAGACCGCCCGGACGCAGGTGATGGAGGTGCTGCACGCGACCGGCCGGCCGGTCGCCTCGCCCGACGAGTACAACGACCGGGCGAGCACCCGGCAGTCGGACATCCACCGGCTGCTGGAGCGGGCCGCGCTGCGGGCCCGCCAGCTGGGACTCTGACATCCCCTCACCTCTCCCCCTGTTGCAGGAACGTGACGCCGGACCGACCCGATCCGGACCCGGGCTCGCCATGCTGGTGCCACCGACCACACCTGCTCTTCCGGGGGGAAGTTCCCATGGCCGCTCGTGGTCGGCGCCGTTGCGCCGCCACCCTCGCCCTCACCGCCGCGCTCGGGGTCTCGTCCACCCTGCTGCTCACCGCCTGCGGCCCGGACGAGGTCCCGGCCGCGGCCGGCCCCGCCCAGCAGCAGCGGCGCCGCCGGCCGGCCGACCGCCTCGGGCACCCCCGGCGGCCGCCCCGGCACCAGCGCTTCGCCGAGCCGTCCGGCCCCACCCGCGCACGGCACCGGCGTCCCGCACCTGACCGTGAGCAACGGGACCCCGATCGTGCTGCTCGACTCCAGCACCGTCGACTTCCACACCCCGGTGCGCGACCTCGCCTGGTCCCCGGACGGCAGCAGGGCCGCCTTCATCGACGGCAACGGCAACCTGGTGGTCAGCAGGCCGGACGGCACCGGCCAGGTGACGGTGGCCGAGAACCCGGGCCGGCAGACCTGGTCGCACCCGAGCTGGCAGGTGGTCAAGAGCGACCCCGACCTCGGCAACCCGGCCAAGAACCGCATCTTCCTGACCGTGGACCAGGGCGGCAGCACCACGCTGGCCGGGGTTCCGGCGGACGCCACCGGCGCCACTGTGACGCCGCTGTCGCTGAACGCCGAGGGCGCCGAGGACAACGCCCAGCCGCTGCCGAAGACCGGCAACGTCTGGCCCAACGTGGGCGGCAGCCACGGCACCGCGGTGTACGCCAACACCGGGGACGGGCTGGTCTACATCCGTGACGACTCGCTGCGCCAGCAGGGCGGCAAGCTCACCCAGGGCTCCGAGCCGGCACTGTCGCCCGACGAGCACGAGGTGGTCTTCGTCCGCTCGGTCGAGGGCCACGACCACCTGTTCGCCCTCGACCTGGACACCCAGAACCCGCAGCCGCGCGACCTCACCCCGCAGGCCGCCACCGACTACACCGAGCCGGCCTGGGCGCCCTCCGGCAAGGAGATCGCCGCGCGGACCCCGGACGGCATCGTGCTGGTGCCCGCCGACGGCTCGCACACCCCGAAGCCGACGGTCGCCACCCCGGGCCTGCCGGCCTACCGGCCCTGATCACTTGCCACAGAAGCAGACGGAAACGAACAGGAGCGTCGACGCGATCCACCAAGCCCACCGCGACCGCGCGTGACCGCTCCCCGGCCCCCACCCGACCCGGCCGCCCCGGCCGACCCGGCCGACCCGCACCCAGCGGGCCGGCCGGGTCACTGCTGCCCGCCACCCCGGCGCGGCTGACGGACCCGCAAAACGCAGAATCCCGCCCAGAGTTGCTCTGGACGGGATCCCGTTGGGTGGGGTGTTCACGAGTAGCGCCTACCAGCGACATCACAGCCGGGTTGGAAATATCGCTTCCCGGATGGCGGGTGATCGTTTCCCAAATTTTGAGCGCAGCTCGTCAAAGCGCCTACCCAACTGTCCTGGTGGCTGCTGGTCGGCCCTGCCGCTGCTGGCGCCTACCGCTTCAACGTTGAGGGCCAGCGCTCGCTCACCGAGGGCTACTTCATCGGCGACCACGCCACCCAGGAGGCCCTGCAGCACGACACCCCCGAGCAGGCCGCCCGCACCGTCCAGCTCGCCTACCTCCACAACCTGTAGCAGCGGATGGACTTGGGCAGTCCTGCGGGCTGTCACCTGATCAGAGGGGCGATACAGGAGGCGGCGGTGCTGGTCTGCCGGTAAGCGGCCGGAGCAGCCTCGTCGAAACTGCGGCGGAGGGTGCGAATGGTGCGTATGGCGCGCACATCGAGTGTGACGACGGCCGTGACGTGGTCCAGGTCCCGGACCACGCGGGCCTGGTCGCGGCCGGTCAGGTCAGTCAGCGTGCCACTTGCCAGGTACCTGCCTCCCGAGAGGCAGCGATTCGGTGGGAGGCCATCTCATGGGGCACATGGGACTGTGGATGTGCTTGGGAGTCGTGCCCGAGCTCTGATCGTGTGTCAGACACGTTTTGGTAACGGTGTCAACGTGGTGTGCTGCCTGAAGCGTGTTGTCGTCGGCGTTGCTTGTACAAACGGGAGGCAGTGGTGGGGGACCGCGATGAGTTCACCGAGTACGTGTCGGGGAACGCCCATCGGCTGAAGCGGGTCTGCTACCTGCTGACCGGCAACGACGCCGACGCGCAGGACCTGTTGCAGACCGCGCTGGCCAAGCTCTACCTGCGCTGGCCCAGGGTTACCGCGCTGGGCAGTCCGGACGCCTACGTCCGTCGTGTGCTGGTGACGACGCACCGCAGCAACCTGCGCCGGCACTGGCGCCGGGAGGTTCCGACCGCGGTGGCCGTGGAGACGGGGGACGGCGGGAGCGGCACGTACCGGGCGGACGACCGGCTGGTGCTCCAGGCGGCGCTGATGCAGCTCTCGTCGCGGCAACGGGCCGTGGTGGTGCTGCGCTACTACACCGACCTGAGCGAGCAGGACACGGCCGTGGCTCTGAACTGCTCCACCGGGACGGTCAAGACACTCGCTTCACGGGGGCTCGCGCGCCTGCGCATGCTGCTGACGACGACCGCCGGGGAGTTCGGAGAGAAGTCCGGTTTCCAGGAGGAATCCCATGGAATATGACGACTTGTCCACGCGCCTTGCGGATCTGGCGGACGACTGCACGCCTCCGATAGACCCCGTGGCGGGAGCGCTGCGGCACGCGAGCCGGCTGCGCCGCCGCCGCGCGGGGATCGTCACCGGTGTCTCGGTGCTGGTCGCCTCCGTGGCCGTGGCCGGCACTGTGCTGGCCGAATCACGCGCCAGCGCCCCCGCTCCGTCAGCCACCCGTGCCACCACGACCGAGTACCTTCCTTGGCCGTCCCGCGGTGAGCTGGGCGATGACCAGGCGGCACGGGCGGAGGCAGTCCGGGCTTGGGACGAGGCCGGTGGCGGCGCGCACCGCGAGGTGCGGGTCCTGTACGGGACCGGCAAGGCGGGTGTCGACACGGGCGGGAGCGTCCCCGCTGTCTTCCTGCTCGAAGGCATGGCCAAGGACGGCGAGCTCAGGATCGCCTGGGTCACCACGGGGGACTCCGGGGCGGGGCAGTCGGGTGGTTTGACGGTCCGGACCGACCGGCCGGCGCCCGATCCGTCCGCGACGGTCGACGTCGGGTTTGTCGTCCGGACCAGTGTCGGCGGAACACAGCAGTGGACGGCATTCGATCTGGCGGCGCCTGGCATGACCGTTGTGGTGCCGTCAATTCTAGGCGCTGAACTGCTTCCTGGAGAAAAGCTGGGGCCGGAGGGGGTGTTCGTCGAGCGCACCGCAGGAGCGGACGGCACAGAGGTGTTCGTGAAGCGGGACGGCGCAACTGTCTCCAACCACAGGATCGGTTCGTAGCAGGCTGGGCTGCGCTCAAACGCCGATGACGGGTGCTGCGGAGGTACGAGGGTGCCCTCCCGGCCAGGCGGGGTGGCTGATCGTGGCTCTATGACGGACCGTTCGGGGCTGTCCAGCGGCGGCCCCGAACGGGGGCATCGGAGTCCACTGGTCCGAGGACCGGATCATCGGGCCAGCTTGGGACGGTGGCGCCCTGCCACCCTCATCGGGCGCTGCTGAGGGGCGTGGCTGGTCCTCAGCAGGGCACTCGTTTCGGCACTGCTGAGGACAGCCGGCCGTGCAAGGTGCCGCTACTACGGTGCGCTTTACCTCGTTGCTGAGGCTGGCCGGATGCCGAGGGTGCCCGGAGAGGATTGCCGCCTCGCAGCTCTGTGCCCGGCGCAGCAGCACCGGGGCTCTCGAGGGTGGATTCGGTCGTCGGGCCAGGGGACTATGCAACGTTCCTCAGGCAGATCCCTACGTCGGACTATTGGGCCCAGAGGGGGTGACGCAGGCGAGGCCCGGGGGCTGGCGTGTGGGTTGCCAGGACTGCCGCTGCGGATGTGTTGCTCTGAGGTGGAGCGGGTGCCCAGGCGAGTACGGGGCCGAGCAGGTACAGCGGCGCCGCTGCGCTGGCCGAGCGCGTAGGCCGATACTGGCGCCGCGTGGATGGAAATGGCACCAGAGCGCCATCATATCTGAAATGCGTATATTGCCAGATATATAAAAATCTACGATTTATCCCTACCGGGCGGCGGGCATGTGCAACTGGCGGCCCGCCTGGGCATTTAGTGATTCATGTTCTCTGAAGATTCACATCTTGGCGCCTGCATTTCGACTGACAGGGGGCGTCGCAGTCCTGCGGTGACGGGTCCATGGCAGGCCGAAAGAGGGGCGTGGTTGCCGCCGCGGGATCCCATGGAATTTGCGCCACATATCGGTGCAATCGCATCGGCGCTGACTCCGCGGGAGCTAGAGGTTTTCCTCGGTCTGGCTTCGGGTGGATCGAATCGCCAGCTTGCTACGAATATGGGCATCAGCGAGCGGACCGTAAAGGCTCATATCGCGCAGATCATGAGGAAGTTCAAAATGTGCAATCGGACCCGAATATGCATAATGTCCTATATATTCCAAATATCATTGTCCTGATGGGCAATAGACCGGCGGAAGGGGTGCTGGAAGGATGGATCGCCTAGGGTCGATCCATTTTTGAAATTGAAGGGGGGCCGATGCAAGTATTTGAGGGAATTGCGCGGCGCTGCTGGACGGCGGTGCTGGCCCTGCTGCTCGCACTGGTGGGCACGGTGGCGTTGACTGTGCCGGCCAGTGCTGATGCAAACTGCCAGTACCACTGCTACTCCGTAGCCAGGTATTCGGGCCAGGGGTACGCAGGGGCTTGGGCGCAGATTCGTCGCAACTATCTGTCGATCGGCACCGGATACGGCCTGCCGGGCGCACACATCAACAGCGAGTTCTGGTTGGAGCTGGGCAACGGGAACTACCTGGAAGCCGGGCTGCGGGACGGGGACGACTCGGGTTCCAGTAGTGGCAGTTGTGGATGTGTCGCATATGACGCGTTCTGGGCCGACCACTCTGGCGCTCCTAACGGCGACACCGAGTATCGGCACATCATTTCTCATGTCGCGCCCAACGACAATGTCTTCGACACATACAAGTTCAGCCGGTCCGGTGCGACGAACGTATGGGACGTCTACTTCAACGACACCATCATCAGCACCAGTACGGTGACCGGTGACTGGACGGGATGGTTCGACCAGATCGGTGGGGAATACGTAAACAGCACGTGCGTACAGGGAGCCGGCTGGGCGAACAACTTCGACATGTACGCCATGCTCGAAGACACCAATAGCAACTGGATGCAGCCGGCATGGACCAGTCAGTATATGGACTCTGGCTGCGGTTTCGAGGGAATTCACTACTTCAACGGGGAGACGGGGAGTGGTCATGGCAAAAGCACGCACCGTGACGTCACACTGGCTCGTCCGGCGGATCGCCCTTGCCATCGTCGGCGTCGCCCTGACCATCGGCGGGGTAACCACCGCTGCGGCGGCATCCGGCGCGCAGCCATCCGCCAAGGACACCCCCACCGCCGCACCCCACACCTGCACCACACAGCAGTGCAAGGACGACGCTAAGGCGGCCCGCGCCGCACAGTTCCCGCCGGCCCGGCCCATCGCGCCTGGAACGGCACTCATGACCCAGGATGCGGCTCTGGCCGCAGCCCGCCGGCACGCCGAGAACCCGGCGGGCGGGAAGCTCTCACCCGCGCTCGCCAGTGGTCTTCCTGCGGTCGCGGTCAAGATGACCATCAGCCAGTTCGACCAGCTGCAGCACATCGGGGCCGACAACGACATTGCGCCGGACCGGTCTGTCTGGGTGGTGACGGTCCACGGGAGCATGACCACCGACGCGCTCCCGGGCCGTCCCCCTGTCACCGATAACGTCTACACGGACGTCATCGATGCAGCGACCGGCACGCTTGTGATCGAAGCGATCGGGGTCGAGGCAGTGAAGTAACAACGAGAACACGGGATGGGGCGGAGTCCGGTACACGGGCTCCGCCCCACCAAGTTCGCCTTGCCAGGCGGTCACGTTCGTCCGGGGAGAGGTAGAGCTCCAGGCGGGCGTCGACGAAGCTCGCGGACACCAGGACGTCGGCCCGCATGAAGTCGTGGCTGGTGGGCAGGTCGGGACGGAGCCGGACTCGGACCGTCTCACGGGCACCGTCCGAGCCTGCGTCCTGCGGTGGATCAGGTCGAGCGCCTCCGGCGCCGCGCCTGGCTCCTTGGCGGCCAGGCAAGGTTGCCTCCGTTTCGGCGCGGCCAAGATCTGTCGTTCAGGGGTTGGTGACGGATCACCAAATACCGTGTTTTGGAGGAGGCTGCCCATATCAGTGCATGTCAGTAAGCATCCCTTCACGTCCTGGCTTCTGGCCCTACTCTGAGCTTGGGTTCTGGTTGCCAGAACCCGCAGGCCACCGGCGAGGATCAGGAGCTGGCGATGGCGACGCTGTTCGAGCGGCGGACGCGGAAGAGGCTGTCGCGCGTGGCGATTTGGAAGCGCTGCACGCCGAGATGGCCGTTCTGCGGGAGAGGATGGCGGCCGCCGAGGAGCGTCTGACCCGGCTGACGATCACTCGGGAGACGGTCCAGTCCCTTCTTGAGGACGCCCCCTATGAGGACGCTCTCCCCAAGGGGAATGTCGTAGAGGAGGGCGGACTGATTCCGGGGCAGCGGCCAGCGCCCGAGCCCGAGCCTGCGGAGCTTCGTCCCGAACCGCAGGTGGATCCGGCCTCAGCGCCGCAGCCCCAGCCGATGCCCAGGCCAAGGCCGATGCAGAAGCCGAAGGCAAAGGCGAAGCACCCGAAGCGGACACCGTCGGTCGGGATCCACCTGGACGAGGCCGTGGACCGGATGCTGGTCATCCTCACCACGGTCGGCCGGGAGATGAAGGTCCGCGACATCGCGGTGGCGATCGGCGAGAACACCGAGGACCGGCGGATCGAGACGACCCGGTCGAGGCTGAAGGCCCTGGCGAAGCAGGGCAAGGTCGTCGAGGGCCATCCGGGGTGGTTCCGGATCGCACCGGCGCGTCCTGCCCTTGAGCCCGCTCCTGTCGCGGCGAGCGAGTACGTCCATGGCGGGGTGGTCGCGATGAAGTGACCGGATTCGCCGGCCGCGTATGCGGGCCGGCGTCACAAGCGGGTGCCGTCGAGGGATCAGCTCGACGGCACCCAGATTGCGTGAGCTCCCATCAAGGTGCCTTCCGCATGTCCGAGCGTAGTTGAGGTGTCACGCGCTCGCGGCGGGAGGCGCGATTTCAGCGTGCCCCGGTCGCGAATGCTCCTGCGGCCGGGCGGAATCGAGACTCAATGCCCTCCGTCTCGCTCAACTCCGGTACCAACCGGCCACAGCCTCGCCCCGGTGAATGCTTCGAGGCGGGCGACGGTCGCCACGTCCGGCCAGGACCGGCCCGCCAGCAGGTCGGCGATCGCCTGCCGGTTCACCCCGGATCCGGCGGCGGCCTGACGAAGACTCAGTCGCCGTTCGGCCAACGACTGGGCCAGGCGGCAGGCGATGACCCGCACGGCCTCGGCCCCGATGTCGCCGCTGGCCAGCTGGGGCCAGGCTTCCGGATCCTCAGTCAGCTCCCGAGGGGGGCGTACGCGGGCGCTTCCGCCGACCATGTCCGCACCATCCTGTCCGTTGAAGTGGATCAATCCCCTGACGGCTGCTTGACCAGCCGGTATTCGTGGAGCGTGGTCCTTGATCCAGACACGTCCGCGAAGATCACCCGCTACCGGCCCCGCGAGGCGCCGCCGACCTGGGAGGACGTCGCGCCGTTGGTGCGGTCGGTGGTGGCCGCGACCGTCACAGCGGTGCCGTACGACGTCGAGCGGCTCCTGCACGCGGTGGCCGGCCTGGCCCTGTGGGCGGAGGCGAACGGCCTGCCGCGTGATCCGGACAGCTGGCTGCGCGGCGAGGTTATCGACGCGTTCGTGCTGTCGCGGGCGGGGGTCCTGGCGCCGACGTCGGTGCAGACCTACCGGACCTGGCTTCGGCGAGTGCGTGACGCGCTGGCCTGGACCGACCGGGGCGAGCCCGTCCCACCAAAACTGCACGCACCTGCGAATCCCCACGAGCCCTACAGCAGCCAGGAGTTGGCTGGACTTCGACACTGGGCTTCGCACCTTCGCGGACAGCAGCGCACCGACGCGCTCGCGCTGATGGGGCTCGGGGCCGGCTTCCGTCTCATGCCCAGGGAACTCGCCGCCACCCGCGGCCGGGACCTGCGACGCCCCAGGGCCGGACATCCGCTGATCCACGCCGGCATCCGCCGCACCCCGGTGGCCGCCCGCGCCCAGTGGGAGGAGGAGCTGGCCGAACTTGCCGAACTGGCAGGCGGGAACTACCTGTTCCGACCGCGCCGAACGACTCCTTACGCGAAGAACCTCATCGGCTCCTGGTCACTGCTGCACCAGCCGTCCAGCGGGCTTCCCCCGCTGTCGGTCGGCAGGCTGCGGGCCGGCTGGATCGTCGAGCTGATGTGCGACCGCATCGACCACGACCTGATCGCCAAGGCCGCCGGGCGCGCCTCCGCCGCATCCCTGGCCCGCTACCAGCACCTCGTTCCCCCGCTCGACGACGCCACCGCGATCCGGCTCCTGCGAGGCCGCCCGGCATGACCGTCCCGCGCGCCTGGCGGAACCCGGAGAAGATCAAGCACTGCCGGCCCCGGCCACTGACCGACGCACCCGCCAAGGTCCCGGATTCCAAGGTCGGCCAGCTCGACTTCCTGCTGCAACGCTCCGGGGTCCTCGACCTGATCGACGCCGAGTTGGCGGGCCGTCCGGGCCCGAGCGGCCTGCCCGTTCGCACTGTGCCGGTCGGACTGCTGCTGTCCCTGCACTACCACCAGAGCGCGAGCCTTGCGAACGCGTGCCGGATCCTGCTCGACCAGCTCCAGCCCTCTGCCCGCAGCTGGCTCGACGTCCCAGAGGTGGATCCGGACGACCCGTGGGCACGGACCGCGTTCTGCCGCCGCGTCTACCGCTCCTTCGACCGCCTGACCACGGCCCTGGACCCCTCCCGCGCCGACCGCAGGCGAAGGCTCCCCCTCACCGACGCCGCAGTCCAGGCCAGCGCCTGGGAGGACGACGAGCCGGAGCACCTGCGGCGCCGGGCCCTGCTGCAGGAGATCAGCGACCGCCTGGTGCTGGTCACCGTCCGGCTCGCCCAGCGCCGCGGCCTCTTCAAGGGGTGGCACGGCGACATCGGCGCCGACACCACCGCCGTCCCGGCCTGGCACCACGAGCCCAGCGACCGACGCGGCCTGGCCTCCGTCGAACTCACCGCCGGCTGGCACTTCAGCGGCGGCAGCGACGAGGGAACCTTCGGTCACAGCGCGACCCTCCTGGTCGCCGCCAGCCGTCGCCACCCCGTCGGCCACGCTCACGTTGGGAAGCGTGTGAGCAAGCATCCCCAACTCGCCCTCGGCGCCGTCCTGGACACCCCCGGCAAGCGCATCGGGCCCAACACCGTCCACGCGCTCACCACGCTGGCCCCGCTCGGTCTTCCCGTAGGCCTGCTGGCCGCCGACCGCGCCTACACCGACCAGAAGTCCGAGCACTTCCAGCAACCCGCCCGCCGCCTGGGCTACCAGCTCGCACTCGACTACAAGCAGGACCAGCGCGGCGTTCAGGGCACCCACCTCGGTGCCCTCCTCGTCGACGGCACCCTCACCTGCCCCGCGATCCCGCAAGCACTCGCGCAGGCGACCGCTGGCCTGGACGACAAGGCCGTCCGGGACCTCGATCAGCAGTTGGAAGAGCGCCTGGCCAAGCGCGGCCCCTACTTCGCCAAGCTCAAGCAGGGACCCGACCCAAACGGGACCATCCGGCTCCAGTGCCCCGCCGCCGGCCCGTCCCCCTCGGTGACCTGCGCTCGCTTCAACCGCCTGCACCGCCCGCAAGCCGACGCCCCTGCCGTGGTGGACCTCACCAACACACGCTCCACCGCGGCCGAGCATCCAGATCAGCCCCGCAGAACGCCTGCGGCCACCGGACAAGAACGAACTGCCGCGAATCTGCCGCAAGCCGACGATCACCGTCCGCCCCGGCGACCTGGGAAAGATCGACAAGTTCCGCCAGGACCGCCCCTACCTCAGCCCCGCCTGGCACGACGCCTACAAGCCGATGCGAGCCCACAACGAGGGCCTCAACGGCCGCGCCAAGGGCCACCACATCGACATCGCCGACCCCAAGACGCGCCTCGCCCACGGCCGCGTCGCCCAGACGATCCTTCTCGCCCTGATGATCCTCATGATCAATCTGCAGATCATCCACGACTGGATCGCCACCAACAGCCCCGAACCCGCAGCGGACGGCAACGACCGGGACTACGACGGACTCGCCCCGATGCAACTCACCGCCAACGGGCTTCCCCCGCCGCCCGCCTGACGAGCACTCCGCCCGCGTCCCGAAAAGCCCGTTCCCCGGTTGCCGTTGAACCCCATCCCAGCGGCGACCCCGGCATGCCCACCGCATCCCGGACCACCCCCGAACCAACCCAGCGGACCGCCGAACACCACCAGCGAAGGCCAACCGAGTTCGGACACGCCCTCGAACAGGCCCTCCTAACGCAAAGATCCCGCCCGATCAGAACGATCGGGCGGGATCTCGTGACTCCTCACGAGTCTGACTCGTGAACAGTCGTTGGGTGGAGCTGAGGGGATTCGAACCCCTGACCCCCTCGATGCGAACGAGGTGCGCTACCGGACTGCGCCACAGCCCCAACGAGAAGAAACTCTAGCACCTTTTCGAGGGGGCCCGTGACCGCCCCTGCTGGTGGGGCGGGGTCCGGCGCCCGAGGTCCTATTCGTTGGCGGCGCGGGGGCGGGGGTCGGCGAGGGGCTCCTCGTACTGGTCGAAGAGGGGGGTGTGGGCAGGCTCGGTGGTGCGGCCGGAGTTCCAGGTGCCGGGGGCGCCGAGGTCCAGCCCGCGGGAGACCCGGGGGGCCACGGGGGCGGTGACGTAGGTGGGCAGCGGGACCGGGACCGGCTCCCAGGAGTCCCGGCCGGCCGCGGCGCGCTCGCGCAGGCCGTCCACCCACTCCTCGTGGTCGGTCGCCTCCACCAGGGCCTGCTGCGGCGCCGGGGCGACCCGCAGCGGCGGGCGGTGGGCCGGCTCGGCCTGGGCCTGCGGCTCGGCCTCGGCGGGGTGCGCGGCGACCGGGTCGGCCGCCGACCGGGCCTGCTCGCGCTCGCGCAGGCGCTGGGCGGCCGTGGCGGCCCGCCCCCGGTCCAGCTTGACCACGCAGCGCTGCCGCTCCAGTCGGCGCAGGTGGCCGATGTAGAGGGTGAGCAGCATGGCGGGCAGCAGCGGCACCCACAGGAAGGAGAACCCGGCCACCGCCGCCACGATCGCCCCCAGCGCGAACGCGAGGAAGAGCACCGTGACCATCCGCCGGCGGCGGGCCAGCAGTCGGGCCCGGGCCGGGTGCGCGGCCGCCAGGTGCTCCGCGACCACGGCCGACGGGACCGGCGGGGCCGGTGGGACCGACGGGGCGTCGCCCGGTGACGGCTCGTCGGCGGGCAGGCCGACCAGCGTCGCGGCGCCGGTGGGGCGCTCGGACGGGGCCGGCCGGTCCGCGGTGGGATCCGCCGGTTCGTTCGACTCGGAGGGCACGGCTGCATCGTCGAGGACCCGGGACGCCCGGCGCTCCAGCCCCGACCGCCCGGCCAGCAGGCGGATGGCGGTGCTGAAGCGCTCGGTCGGGCGCGCTTCATTGAGCTCGTCCTGCCTGCGGAGCCACATGGGCACCAGATAGGCAGCCCAGGCCCCTACGATGACCGCGTAGATGAGGCCGCTACTGCTCACGTTTCACACCGTACGGGCGATGGATAAGGGCGGGCAGCAATTTGGAACGGCGTGTCGCGCTGCCAAGCTGATTCTCTGACTATTTTGTCGTCAGTTGCGACCGCTTCTCGGTACGACGATGCCATATTGATATGAATTTCGAACATGTATTCAATTACCTTGTGCGCCAAGACCGCAGCAGGCCCCCGGGGACCTCCTCGGCGGTCAGCGCGTACACCAGGTGGTCGCGCCAGTCCCCGTCGATGTGCAGATAGCGCGGGCGCATTCCCTCGGACCGGAAGCCGAGTTTCTCCACCACCCGGCGGGACGGCCCGTTCTCCGGCCGGATGCACACCTCGATCCGGTGCAGCCCCATCGACTGGAAACAGTGGTCGACGGCGAGCGCCACCGCGGTCGGCATGATGCCGCGCCCGGCGACCCCCTCGTCGATCCAGTAGCCGATGTTGGCCGAGCACATCGAGCCCCAGGTGATCCCGCCGACGGTCAGCTGGCCGACCAGCTGGTCGCGGAAGACCACCACGAACGGCAGCATCCGGCCCGCACCGGCCTCGCCGCGCAGGTAGCGGACCATCTGACGGTAGGTCGGCCGGGAGCCGGGGATCCGGCCCGGCGGGGGCGGCGGCACGGTGGCCTCCCAGCGCCGCAGCCAGTCCCGGTTGCGCCGGCTGGCCTCCTGCCAGGCCTTCTGGTCACGCATCCGGATCGGGCGCAGCAGCACCTCCCCGTCGCGCAGCTCCACCGGCCAGCCGGCGCTCAGCTCGCTCTCCCTTGCTCGGGGTCCTGCTCCGAGCCCTGGCCCGAGCCCTCGGCCGGGCGCGGGTGGTCCCCGCCGCCCAGCTGGTCCACCGCGTGCGGCAGCAGCGGCGCCAGCACCGCCAGGCCGTCCTTCACCCCGCCGGTGGACCCGGGCAGGTTGACGATCACGGTCCGACCGGCCAGACCGGCCAGGCCCCGGGAGAGCGCGGCCGTGGGCACCTTGTCCCGCCCGTGGGCGCGGATCGCCTCCGCGATGCCCGGGATCTGACGGTCGATCACCTGGGCGGTCATCTCCGGGGTCAGGTCCATCGGCGAGATGCCGGTACCGCCGGTGGTCAGCACCACGTCGTAGCCGGCCGCCACCGCCGCGCGCAGCGCCGCCAGCACCGGCTCCCCGTCCGGCACCACAGTGGGCCCGTCGACCGAGAAGCCCATCCCGGCCAGTCCCTCGACCAGCAGCGGGCCGCCCTTGTCCTGGTAGACCCCGGCCGAGGCCCGGTTGGAGACGGTGATCGCCAGCGCCTTCATGCCGGGTCCCCGTCGGCCGAGTCCCCGGCCGCCGGCCGGTCGCGCACCCAGTCGCCGCTCTTGCCGCCCGTCTTGCTCAGCACCCGGACGTCCTCGATGGCGGCCGCCTTGTCCACCGCCTTGACCATGTCGATCACGGTCAGCGCGGCCACCGCCACCGCGGTCAGCGCCTCCATCTCCACCCCGGTGCGGTCGGCGGTGCGCACCGTGGCGGTGATCTCCACCGCCTCGTCGGTCACCGCCAGGTCCACTGTGACGCCGGAGACGGCGATCGGGTGGCAGAGCGGGATCAGCTCGGGCGTCTTCTTGGCGCCCATGATCCCGGCGATCCGGGCCGCGGCCAGCGCGTCGCCCTTGGGCACGCCCTCGCCGCGCAGCAGTTCGACCACCCGCGGGGCGACCCGGACCCGCCCGGCAGCCACCGCCGTGCGGGCCGTGGCGGCCTTCTCGGAGACGTCGACCATGCGCGCGGCGCCGGTCTCGTCCACATGCGTCAGGCGGTCGCCGGGGGGTGTGGTCACGTCAGTACTCCAGCAGAACGGGGTGAATACCGCGCTACCGTACCCCCGATGCCTCCTGGAACCGCGGCCGGTCCGACCGACGGGCAGCTGTCAGTCCGTCAGAAGGACCACGTCCACCGGCTGGCCGGCCGTCACCGCCACGGCCTCCTCGGGGACCGTGATCAGGCAGTTGGCCCGGGCCAGCGCCCCCACCAGGTGCGAGTCGGCGCCACCCACCGGGGCCACCGTGCCGTCGCCGTACCAGCCGCGCAGGAACTGCCGGCGCCCGGCCGGGGAGACCAGGTCGGCGGTGCAGACCGCGCGTACCACCGGGCGGTGCACGTCCGGAGCGCCCAGCAGGGTGCGGATCGCCGGACGGACGAACAGCTCGAAGGAGATGTAGGCGCTGACCGGGTTGCCCGGCAGCGCGAGCAGCGGGACGCCCGCCTCGCCGATCCGGCCGAAGCCCTGCGGCTTGCCGGGCTGCATCCGCAGCTTGCGGAAGTCGACGCCGCCGTACTCGGCGAACACCTCCTTGACCACGTCGTAGGCGCCGACGCTGACCCCGCCACTGGTGACGATCAGGTCGGCCCGGCCCAGCTGGTCCTCCAGCACCCGGCGCAGCACCGCCGCGTCGTCCGGCACCCCGCCGACCCGGTAGGCGATCGCCCCGGCCTGCTGGGCGGCGGCGGTCAGGGTGTAGCTGTTGGAGTCCCAGATCTGCCCGGGCCCCACCGGCTCGCCCGGCTGCACCAGCTCGCTGCCGGTGGAGAGCACCACCACCCGCGGGCGCGGGCGCACCCGCACCTCGCCGCGGCCGATCGCGGCCAGCAGGCCGAGCTGGGTCGGGCCGAGCTCGGCGCCGGCGCTCAGCACCGTGCTGCCGGCCCGCACGTCGCTGCCCGCCCGGCGGATGTGCGCGCCCTCGGCGACCTCCTGACGCACCCGCACCTCGGGGCCGGCCTCGGCGGTCATCGCGGTCGCGGCCTGGGCCGAGCCGGTGCCCCCGTCGGTCCACTCCACCGGGGCCACGGCCTGGGCGCCGGGCGGCAGCGGGGCGCCGGTCATGATCCGGGCCGCCTGGCCGGGACCGACCTTGGGCAGCTCGTCGGCGCCGGCCGCGATCTCACCGACCACCGCGAGCACCGAGGGGTACTGCTCGGTGGCCCCGACGGTGTCGGCGGTGCGCACCGCGTAGCCGTCCATCGAGCTGTTGTCGAAGGGCGGCAGGTCGCCGCCGGCCACCACGTCCTCGGCCAGCCGGCAGCCCTGGGCGTCCAGCAGCTGCAGCTCGATCGCGGGCAGCGCGGTCAGCCCGGCCAGCACGTCGGCCAGGTGCTCGTCCACCGTCCAGTGCCGGTGGCCCGCCGTCTCGGTCCCGCACGCGTCGTCCTGCCGGCCCATCAGCCGCACCGCCCTTCACTCCACCGGGCTGAGCTCAGCCCTGCATCCCGCCGTCGACGAACTGCTTGAGCCAGCCGCGGAACTCCGGACCGAGGTCCTCGCGCTCGCAGGCCAACCGGACGATCGCGCGCAGGTAGTCGGCGCGGTCGCCGGTGTCGTACCGGCGGCCGTCGAACAGCACGCCGTGCACCTGGCCGCCCTCCTCGGCGGGCAGCGTGGCCAGCGTACGCAGCGCGTCGGTCAGCTGGATCTCGCCGCCACGGCCCGGCTCGGTCTTCTTCAGCACGTCGAAGACCGCGGGGTCGAGCACGTAACGGCCGATCACCGCGTAGTTCGACGGGGCGTCAGCCGGCTCCGGCTTCTCCACCAGGTCGGTGACGTGGAAGACGTCGTCGCCGAAGCCGTTGGACTCGACCGCCGCGCAGCCGTACAGGTGGATCTGGGTCGGCTCGACCTCCATCAGCGCCACCACCGAGCCGCCGAGCTCCTGCTGCACCTCGATCATCCGGGACAGCAGCGGGTCGCGCGGGTCGATCAGGTCGTCACCCAGCAGCACCGCGAAGGGCTGGCCGGCCACGTGCTGCTCGGCCACCAGCACCGCGTGGCCCAGGCCCCTGGGGTCGCCCTGGCGGACGTAGTGCATGTTGGCCAGCGAGACCGACTCCTGCACCCGGGCCAGCCGGTCGGCGTCGCCCTTGCGGGCGAGCAGCTCCTCCAGCTCGTAGGCGCGGTCGAAGTGGTCCTCCAGCGCCCGCTTGTTGCGGCCGGTGACCATCAGTATGTCGGTCAGCCCCGCGGCCGCTGCCTCCTCCACCACGTACTGGATGGCCGGCTTGTCGACGACCGGCAGCATCTCCTTCGGCGTGGCCTTGGTGGCCGGCAGGAACCTGGTTCCGAGTCCGGCGGCAGGCACGACGGCCTTGGTGACGGACATGCGGGGATTCGTCATCATGCGTGGACCTTACTAAGGCTGCTGACCGCGTTGCCTGAGAGCGAGGTGAATCGGCTATGAACGGACCTCGTCGGTGCAGGTCACCGCGACTACGGGACGGGCGGCGCCGGTCGGGGCTGTGGGTCCCGGGTCGGCACAGGCCGACAGGTTACCGTGCCCGGACGGCGCCACCGCCCGCCCCGACGCGCGCTTGGCCTCGGCCAGCGAGCGGTCCGCGGCCCGCAGCAGCGGCACCGGGTGGCCGCCGAGCGGCAGCACGGCGGTGCCGGCCACCGCGCGCAGCCCGTTGCCGCCCGCGGCCCGGGACTGGGCCTGCCACGGCTCGCCGGCCCAGTCCAGCAGCCGGTGCCGGCGTACCGCCCAGCACAGCCGCTCGGCCACCTTGGCCGCCCCGGCCGCGCCGGTGTCCGGCAGCACCACCAGGAACTCGGTGCCGCCGTACCGGCCCAGGGTGTCGGACCGGCGCACCTCCAGCGAGAGCCGCTGGGCCAGGTCGCGCAGCACCGCCTGGGCCCGGTGCCGGCCGTGCTCGGCGTTGATCGCCTCGAAGCCCTCGATCTCCAGCAGCACCACGGCCAGTTCGGGGCCGGGATCACCGTTCGCCCGCTGGCAGCGGTGCACCTCGCGCTCCAGGGCCAGCTGGAGGTGGCGGTGGTTCCAGACGCCGGTGAGCGGGTCCCGGGCGGCGGTGCGGGCCAGCTCCGCGCACTCGGCCGCGAGCTCGGCCAACTGGCCGGTCAGCTCGGCCTCGCGGGCGGCGGAGGTGCGGCGCAGCCGGCGCAGCCGGGTCGCGAGCAGGCCGGCGAGCGCGGTCAGCAGCAGGCCGAGCAGGGCGAGCGACGGGAGCAGGAGTGCCATGGGACTCCCTCGGGGGAGCGACTGCGGGAAGATCGAGCCGTGTCTGACGATCTCTTGTACAACGACAAGGCGGCCCTGCGGTCACGGCTGCTGGCGCAGCGCCGGGCGCTGTCCCCCGAAGAGCGGTCGGCCGCGGCCGCGGCGATCGCCGAGCGGGCGCTGGAGCTGGTGGCGCCGGGGGTGACGGTGGCGGCCTACGTTTCGGTGGGCGCCGAGCCGGGCACCCGGGAGCTGCTGGCGGCGCTGCACGCGCGGGCGGTCCCGGTGCTGCTGCCGGTGCTGCTGCCCGACAACGACCTGGACTGGGCGTACTACGGCGGTGCGCGGCAGCTGGCGCCCGCCGGGCGCGGGCTGCTGGAGCCGACCGGGGAGCGGTTGGGGCCGGCGGCGGTCTGCGCGGCCGGGCTGGTGCTGCTGCCCGGGCTGGCGGTGGACCGGCGCGGGTTGCGGCTGGGGCGCGGCGGCGGCTCCTACGACCGGGTGCTGGCCCGGCTGGCCGCCGCCGGGGCCGAGCCGCTGCTGGCCACCCTGCTCTACCCGCCGGAGCTGCTGGACCGGGTGCCGGCCGAGCCGCACGACCGGCCGGTGCACGCCGTGGTCACCCCACTGGGCGTGCACCGGTTCTGACGACCGATCCGGCTGTCAGGGCGTCAGGGACAGCGTGTTCTTCGTCGACTGGTTGACCGCCGCGGCCGAGTAGGACCACGGCAGCAGCTTGCCCTGCTGCCAGAGCTCGGTCTGGTCGTCGTAGTTGTCGTCGAACGCGTGGCCGGACTGGCCGCCCACGTTGATCCAGTGCGAGGCGTTGAAGTCGCTCAGGTCGACCACCATCCGCATCGACGGGATCCAGTCCACGTCGTAGCCGGCCACCGCGGTCCAGCCGGTGGCGTCGACCGCCGCCGAACCGCCCCCCATCTGGTACGGACCGCGGTTGAGCAGCCGGTGCACGATGCCGGAGGCGATCGAGGAGGTGTCCACCCCGAGGGTCTGCTCCTTGAGGTTCAGCGGGTGCAGCCGGCCCCAGCTCCAGGTGGAGACGTCCTTGCCGAGGTGGGCGGTGAGGTCCTGGCGGGCGTCCTTCATCGCCTCCTTCAGCAGGTTGTCCAGGCCGTGCTGCTGCAGGTGGTTGGAGTCGATGTAGTCCCACCACGGACTGCCGGGGTTGCCCAGCTGCTGGCGGACCACCTCCATCCAGCGGTCGCCGCCGTCCGGCTGGGCCTGGCTGGGCTTGCGGGTGCCGCACTGGGTGACGATCTTGGTCTCGCCGCCCACGGTGCCGTCCGGCTGGTTGACGTCCACCTTCTGCTGGACCAGCAGGCAGTCGCCCTTCGGCCGCAGCGCGGCCGGGAACTTCTGCCCGAAGGCCAGGATCAGCAGCTGGCGCCAGACGCCGTTGTAGTAGGCGGCGGCGGCCGAGTCGGCGTCCTGGTTGTAGTTCCAGTCCTTCAGCAGGTCCTGCGCCTGCTTCACGTACGGGTCGCTGACCTGCACCTTGAGCAGCATCGGGACCAGCGTTCTGGCCAGCACGCTGGTGTTGTCCAGCTGCATCGACTGCATGTCGTCCGGCGAGATCTTGCCGCCGTTGGTCAGCCGGGCCTGGATCTGGTCGGTGATCTCCTTGGCCCGGGTGCCGTACTCCCAGTCGGTGGTCAGCAGCGGCTTGTACGACGGGTCCACCACGGCCTGGTTGGCGGTCACCAGGAAGCCGGCGGCCGGGTCCTCGACCCAGGGCAGGGACTTGAAGTCCAGGTAGCCCTTCCAGTTGTAGCCGGAGTCCCAGCCCAGCGCCGGGTAGCGGCCGTCGCCCTTGCCGCGGACCGGGATCTGGCCGGGCGCCTGGTAGCCGATGTGGCCCTTGGTGTCGGCGTAGATCAGGTTCTGCGAGGGGACCGCGAAGTCGATGGCGGCGGCCCGGAAGTGGGTGAAGTCGGCGGCCCGGTCCAGCTCGAAGATGGCGTCCATCGACTTGCCGGGGTTCAGCGCCGTCCAGCGCAGTGCCACCCCGTAGCCGGAGGTGCCGCGGTCCGGGGCCGCGTTGCCGGCCGGCGCGTAGGTGCCGACCTGCTGCTGCTCGGTGGACTGGTCGGAGATCAGCGGCCCGTTGTTGGTGGTGCGCACCGTGATCACCCGGTCCGCGCCGCCGGCCACCTTGATGGTCTCCTTGCGGGTCTCGAACTTCACCTCCTGGTTGTCCACCAGGTAGGTGTCCGGACCGGTGACCTTCTCCAGGTACAGGTCGGTGACGTCGGCGCCCAGGTTGGTCAGGCCCCAGGTGATGTTCTGGTTGTGGCCGATGACCACACCCGGCATGCCGGCGAAGGTGAAGCCGGTGACGTCGTACGGGCAGCTCGCGCTGACGCTGCGGCAGTGCAGGCCCATCTGGTACCAGACGTTGGGCAGCCCCGGGCCCAGGTGCGGGTCGTTGGCCAGCAGCGGGCTGCCGGTGGTGGTGTGGCTGCCGGCCACCACCCAGGAGTTGGAGCCGATGCCCTGGCCCTGCGGGCCGAGCAGCTGCGGCATCGCGGCCATCTTGTCGGAGACCGAGGTCAGGCCCTGGGTCAGCGCGGCGGCCTGGGTGCTGCCGCTGCCGGCGGTGCCCTGGCCCTGGTTGACCGCGGCGGTCGGCGGCTTGTAGGTGCCGTCGGCGGCCATGGTGCCGGTCTGCAGGATGGTGCCGTTGCGCTGGTACGGGTAGTCCGGGTAGAGCTGGGCGATCTGGTCCGGGGTGAAGGTCTGGCTCAGCAGCGAGCGGTCGATCTCCTCCTGCAGGTTGCCGGAGAGGTTCCAGGCCATCGCCTTGAGCCAGGCCACCGAGTCCACCGGGGTCCACTGCTCCGGCTGGTAGCCGCTGTTGACGGCACCCAGCAGGGAGTACTCCAGCGAGGCGGTGCGCCCGCCCGGGTGCCCGCCGAGCCAGGCGTTCACGCCGTCCGTGTAGGCCTGCAGGTACTTCTTGGTGTCCGCGCTGAGCTGGGTGTCCCACTCCTTCTGCGCCACGTCGCGCCAGCCCATGGTGCGGATGAAGGCGTCGGTGTCCACCTGGCCGGAGCCGAACATCTCGGAGAGCCGCCCGGCGGTGATGTGCCGGCGCACGTCCATCTCCCAGAACCGGTCCTGGGCCTGCACGTAGCCCTGCGCCTTGAACAGGTCCTCGGGCGTGTCGGCGTAGACCTGCGGCACGCCCTGCGCGTCCCGCTTCACGTCCACCGACGAGCCCAGGCCGGGCACCTTGACCGTCCCGCTGACCTGCGGGAACGAGGCGCGCACCGTGTCCACCGCGTACCACCCGCCGCCGGCGACCAGGGCCACCAGGAGCACGACGAGCACTACCACGATCAGACGGGCGCGCCGGAACTTCTTCGAGCGGGGCGAGCGGGGCATCTGGGTCCTAGCGGCAGGGAGCAGGGAGGTCACGGGAGCGGGGCGGCCGGTGACCGCTCACCACATTAGGACGACTCAGGTGGCGCGGGTGCACGGGGGACGCCCACGGTTGAGTCAGAGGGACCCTACCGGGCGCGGCTGAGGGCGAGGTTCCGGTGGTGGGTGGCTGGAGAGTGCGGCACTGTTCAAAAGTTCAAAGATCAGGTAAAATGTTAGCCTGGGTAACGATCCATTTGCTGACCATCCGTCAGCCGGCGCCCAGGCGCCGCTTTCTCCTCCCCTGCCCCAGTGACCCCTCCCGTGCCGCCCGCCAAAGCCGCCCGCGACCCCGAGGTGCCCCTGCGTGACTGTCTCCCACCTGAACACCTTCCTGCTCGAAGCCTCCGTGATCCTGCTGGTCGCGGTCGTCGCGGTGCGCCTGTCGACCCGCTCCGGGCTGCCCAGCCTGCTGCTCTACCTGGGCATCGGCGTCGCCCTGGGCCAGGACGGACTGGGCGTCACCTTCAACAACGCCTCGCTCACCCAGGTGCTGGGGTACGCGGCGCTGGTAGTGATCCTGGCCGAGGGCGGTCTGAAGACGAACTGGCGGGAGATCAGACCGGTGGTGCCGGCCGCGAGCGTGCTGGCCACCTTCGGGGTCGGGATCTCGGTCTTCGTCACCGCCGCCGGGGCGCACTTCCTGGTCGGAACCGACTGGCGGGAGTCGCTGCTGCTGGGCGCGATCGTCTCCTCCACCGACGCGGCGGCGGTCTTCTCGGTGCTGCGCACGGTGCCGCTGCCCGCCCGGCTCAGCGGACTGCTGGAGGCGGAGTCCGGCTTCAACGACGCGCCGGTGGTGATCCTGGTGGCCGCCTTCGCCACCGCCGGGCCGTTCGACGCCTGGTACGTGCTGGTCGGCTCGATCCTCGCGGAGCTGGCGATCGGCGCCGCGGTGGGCTGGGCGGTCGGCCGCCTGGGCGCCCTCGGGCTGCGCAAGGTGGCGCTGCCGTCCTCCGGCCTGTACCCGATCGCGGTGCTCGCGCTGACCGTGCTGGCCTACGCCGGCGGCGCGCTGCTGCACGGCTCCGGCTTCCTGGCCGTCTACGTCTGCGCGGTGCTGCTGGGCAACGCCAAGCTGCCGCACGGGCCCGCGGTGCGCGGCTTCGCCGACGGGCTGGCCTGGATCGGACAGATCGGCATGTTCGTGCTGCTCGGACTGCTCTGCAACCCGGCCACCATGGGCTCGGCGGTGTGGGCGGCGGTGGTGATCGGCTCGGTGCTGGTGCTGGTGGCCCGCCCGCTCTCGGTGGTCGCCACGCTGACCCCGTTCAAGCTGCCCTGGCGGGAGCAGGCACTGCTCAGCTGGGCCGGGCTGCGCGGCGCGGTGCCGATCGTGCTGGCCACCATCCCGCTGGTGGCCGACGTACCGCACGCCGCCGACGTGTTCAACATCGTCTTCATCCTGGTGGTGCTCTTCACCTTGCTGCAGGGACCGACGCTGCCCTGGCTGGCCCGGCAGCTGCGGATCTCCGAGGGCGCGCTCGGCCAGGACCTGGGGATCGAGTCGGCCCCGCTGGAGCGGCTGCACGGCCAGCTGCTCTCGGTGGCCCTGGCGCCCGGCTCGCGGATGTCCGGGGTCGAGGTGGGCGAGCTGCGGCTGCCGGCCGGGGCGGCGGTCACCCTGGTGGTGCGCGACGGCAGCAGCTTCGTGCCGGACCGGGCCACCGTGCTGCGGTCCGGGGACGAGCTGCTGGTGGTCACCACCGAGACGGTGGCGGAGGCGACCGAACGGCGGCTGCGCGCGGTGGACAAGGGCGGCAAGCTGGCGGGCTGGCTGCACGGAAAGTGACGCAGGTCGCTGTGCAGCAGGTGAATTCTCCGTAGAATCCAAGGTGGTACTCACCCGTACCCTCTAAAGTGGAGACAGCTCCACCCACAGATACATTCACACACTGCTATATCTGCCTGATGCAGAGTTGGCGCGACCGTTCGGCGGCCGCGGTCCGCTGCCCGGCCCCGCTTCCGCATCGTGGGCCGCCGGACCCCGGTATCTACCCCGGTCGACGCGCGAGAGGACGACTCTCGGCGCCGTCGGGGTCCACCCTCGCCCCGGCGTCGCTACCAGGCAGCAGGAAGGACCGACCGTGGCGTCCCGCCCAACGGTCGACAGCCCCGTAGTCCCGGCCCGAGTCGGCTACGTCCCGCTGCTGCGCACCCCCGGTGCGTGGAGGTTCCTGATCCCGGCCTTCGTGGCCCGACTGCCCTACGCAATGCTCACCCTGGGCATCGTGCTGCTGGTCTTCGACACCAGCGGCTCCTACGGCACGGCAGGCGCCGTCGCGGCGGTCGCCGCGGTGGCCCAGGCCCTGGTCGGGCCGCAGACCGGCCGGCTGGCCGACCAGTTCGGCCAGTCCGCCGTGCTGCTGCCGAGCGTGCTGGTGCACGCCGCCTCGGTGGGCGCGCTGACCGCGCTCGCGCTCGGCCACGCGCCGGTCTGGACGCTGTTCGCCACGGCCGCCACCGCCGGGGCCAGCGTGCCGCAGATCGGCGCCATGGTCCGGGCCCGCTGGGTGGCCCGGTTCGACGACCGGCCCGGCCACCTGTCCACCGCCTTCGCCTTCGAGTCGGTCACCGACGAGCTCACCTTCGTGATCGGCCCGGTGCTGGCCACCGCGATCGCCACCACGCTGGCCCCGGCCGCCGCGCTGGCCACCGAAGCCGCGCTGACGGTGGTCGGCGGCCTGGTCTTCGCCGGCCAGCGGGCCACCGCGCCGGTGCGCCACCCGCGTACCGCGGGCGGGCAGCGGGTCTCCGCGCTCGCCTCGCCCGGGGTCCGGCTGCTGGCCGGCTCGTTCCTCGGGGTCGGCACCGTCTTCGGCGCCATGCAGGTCTCGGTGACCGCCTTCGCCAAGGCCCAGGGCCTGGCCGGGATGAGCGGCACCGTCTACGGCGTCTTCGCCGGCGGCTCGATGCTGGCCGGGGTGCTGTACGGGATGGTCGCCTGGCGGCGCTCGGCCCGGACCCGGCTGCTGGCCAGCTACGCGCTGCTGGTGCTGGGCTGCTCGACGCTGTGGGCGATGCCCGACCTGACCGCGCTGGCGGCGGCCGGGCTCGGCTGCGGGCTGGCCATCGCGCCGACCCTGATCACCGGCTACACGCTGGTGGAGACGCTGGTCGCGGACGGCGCCAAGACGGAGGCGTTCACCTGGCTGACCGGGGCGATCGGGCTGGGCCTGGCGGCCGGCTCGGTGGCGGCCGGGCAGCTGATCGACCTGAGCGGCCCGCGCACCGGGTTCCTGGTGCCGGTGGTCGGCGCCGGGCTGGGGCTGGTGGCGCTGGTCACGTTGCGCGGCCTGCTGCGGGGTTCGACCTCGCGTGGCCGTACCGTTGCCAGCGGCGGGGGCGGGCGCCGCGGCTCCCTGGAGTCCCGCCGCGTGTCGGCGACGCTGGACTGATCCGGCGGAATGCCGCATCATGGACCGTCGTTAGCACTCACCAGCCGAGAGTGCCAGGAGGAAGACACAGTGCCCACGTACCAGTACCAGTGCACCGAGTGCGGCAACGGCCTCGAGGTGGTGCAGAAGTTCAGCGACGAGGCGCTGACCGTCTGCCCCAACTGCCAGGGCCGCCTGCGCAAGGTCTTCTCCGCCGTGGGCGTGGTCTTCAAGGGGTCGGGCTTCTACCGCACCGACAGCCGGTCCTCCTCGAGCAGCTCGGTGAGCTCCTCGGGCACCGGCGGGCCGGGTTCGACCTCGGCCGCCCCGGCTGCCCCGGCTGCCCCGGCGGCGTCCTCGTCGGCGTCGGCCTCCACCAGCTCGGCCGGCACGGCGTCGACCGCCGGCTGACCTGACGTTTACGCCGCGAAGGCCCCCCGGGTTCGCCCGGGGGGCCTTCGACGTTCCCGCAGGCCGCTCGGTGCCCGGGTTTTCCACAGGCGCAAAGTTATCCACAGACCTGTGGACGGGGCTGGGCATAGTGCGGCAGCAGGGTCACAGTGGCCGCATGAGCAGCGAAGACGTCCTTGCCCCCGCCGCGGCTGCCGGTCACGCGTGCGGTGCGCACTCCCATCGGCGGCCCGCACCCCCGGTGGCGGTGCCGGTGCCGCCGGGCCGCGCGGTGCCCTCGTTCCGGCCGATCCGGCGCGGTTGCGGGGTGCGGCACCGGGTGCGGCGGGCCGTGCGGCGGCGCCTGGGGGCCGTACTTGCGGGCGGGCTCGCAGGCGTGCTCGCGGCCGGCGGTGCGCTGGCCGCCCAGCAGTGGCCGGTGCACCGGTGAGGCGGGGTCAGCCGCCGTGGTGCGGCGGGCGCTGCTCCAGGTACCAGTCCAGGCCGCGGGCCGGGGAGCGCTCGCCCCAGGCCTCGTCGGTGTCGTCGCTGGTCTGCTGGGCGAACGGATCGGTGAAGACCAGCTTCGGCTTCGCGGCCCCGGTCGGCTCGGCTGCCCCGGTCGGCGCCCCGGGGTGCGGCTTGTCGGCGGCGGGCGGGGTGGGCTGGTCGGTCATACCCACCAGGGTAGGCCCCGGCCGCCCGGGCCCGGCACGCGCGGGGCCCGGGCGCCGCATGCGGTACCCGGGCCCTGCGCGGGAGTCACGCGGCCTCGAACCCCGCGTGCCCCGCGATCTTCTTCAGCTCCGCCAGCGCGTGCTTCTCGATCTGGCGGATCCGCTCCCTGGTCAGGCCGTGCTGCTTGCCGACCTCGGTCAGGGTGCGCTCACGGCCGTCCTCCATGCCGTAGCGGGAGCGGATGATCGAGGCGGTCCGGTCGTCCAGCCGGGCGATCAGGTCGTCGAGCTCCTCACGGCGGAGCATCACCATCACGGCGTCCTCCGGGGAGACGGCGCCGGTGTCCTCGACCAGGTCGCCGAACTGGGTCTCGCCCTCGTCGTCCACCGCCATGTTGAGGCTGACCGGGTCACGGGCCCAGTCCAGCACGTCCTTGATCCTGGCCTCGGTGGTGTCCAGCTCGGCGGCGATCTCGGCGGGCTCGGCCTCGCGGCCCAGCTCCTTCGACTTCTCACGCTGGACTCGGCGGATCCGGCCGAGCTCCTCGACCAGGTGGACGGGCAATCGGATGGTGCGCGACTGGTCCGCGATCGAGCGGGTGATCGCCTGCCGGATCCACCAGGTGGCGTAGGTGGAGAACTTGAAGCCCTTGGCGTAGTCGAACTTCTCCACCGCGCGGACCAGGCCGGCGTTGCCCTCCTGGATCAGGTCCAGCAGGGGCAGGCCGCTGCGCGGGTAGCGGCGGGCGACCGCGACCACCAAGCGCAGGTTGGAGCGGATGAAGACGTCCTTCGCCCGCTCGGCGTCGGCGGCTATCGCCTCCAACTCCTCGTGGGTGACGCCGTCGGGGAGCGGGGCCCGGCCCTCGTCGGCCTCCTCCAGCAGGTGCTGGGCGTAGACGCCGGCCTCGATGCGCAGCGACAGCTCGACCTCCTCGGCGGCATCGAGCAGAGGCGTCCTGGCGATTTCGTCGAGGTACATGCCGACCAGGTCGCGGTCGGCCTCGAAGTTGGTCGGGCGGGCCGTACGAGTCCGGTCGGCCCTGTCGCGTACGACGGCACGGGTGGCCATGCTTGCTCCCTTGCTGGTGATGCCCGGGTCGGGTCTGGTCTCGGTGGTCACGCCGGTCCGGGCGGATCGCTCCGGCCGGTGGCCGGGGCGATGACACGCCCTCCTGCGGTGCGCGGCCATTCGGCTCGCACACGTAACAATCCAACGACCAGAAACCGGACAACATTCCCAAGTCGCTCAGATTCGTCGGGCGATGCAGTATCCTGCCTGCTTTCACCTGGACTTTGGACGCTGAGCGACCGCTTGTGCACACGACGTGCACCGGTCAACGAAGCGGTCACACGGCCGTCGCACCGGCCCCGCTCTCCCCCTCAACGCCGGACCCGGCCCGAACGATCCCCGCAGCTCGTCCGCACAAAAGATGCCAAACCGCGATCCCACGCCCATGGGATCGTCGCGCCAGCCTGGGAAGGTGTCAGCCATGCACCTGACCAGTACTCCCGACCGCCCGCCTGCCGGCCGGCCGCGCCCGCCGGTGGCCCGCCTCCCGCGCTACGCGGCGATCGCGCTCGGTTCGACGGCGCTGTGCGGGGTGCTGCTCGTCCTGATCCAGACCGGCTGGGGCCCGCTGGCCCGACTCGACCACGGTTGGGCCACCGGCCTGCACGCCGTGGCCCGGCACAACCTGGCCTTCACCGTCGCGATGCAGACCACCACGATGCTCGGCAGCCCGCTGATCATGCGCACCGTGCTCGGCCTGGCCGCCGCCTGGCTGTGGGCGATCGGCGCCCGCACCCTGGCCGGCTGGACCGCCGCCCAGGCGCTGGTCGGCTGGGGGGTGGAGTGGGCGGTGAAGATCGCGGTGGACCGGCCGCGGCCCAGTTGGCCGGATCCGGTCGCGCAGGCCGCCGGGCCGGCCTTCCCGTCCGGGCACACGATGGCCGCCGCGATCACCGCCGCCACCCTGGTCGCGCTCGTCTGGCCGCGCGCCGACCGGCGCACCCGGATCATCTGCTGCACGCTGGGCGGCGCCGGCGCCGCACTGATCGGCTTCACCCGGCTCGCGCTCGGCGTGCACTGGCCCAGCGACGTGCTGGGCGGCTGGCTGCTCGCGGCCGGCGTACTGGGCGGCACCACGGTGCTGGTCCAGCTCTGGCGCCCGGGCGCGCTCTCCCGGGACGTGCGGCGGGTGAACTGGCGCACCAGGCCGCGGGTGCAGAGCGTGCTCGCCTCCTCGGTGCCGTTCCCCGAGCTGCCGGACCAGCCGGCGGAGGAGCCCGGGCCGCCGGGGCGGCCCGGGGGCCCGGCTGACGACCAGTGAGATAGCTCACACGAGTGGATCTCCGGTGCCGGTCCTCCCTGAGGTTCCACTCCACCCACACCGACCCGATCCATCGCCAGCCGCTACGAACAGGCGCAAACGCGGGCAAACCGCGCTGACGGACGATCAGTTTCGGTCAGTCCCGCTGTCCCGAAAAGGTGCGGTTCGACCAGCGGAGATCTCCACCACATGGCACCCGGCTCCCCACCGGGTGCCCGGGTAGGGCAGACTGCTTCGGCTGGGCATGTCCTGCCTAGCTCGGGGAAACCGAGCAGCGCCCGCTCTGCAGCAGCCCCGCAGCAGCAACTGCCCTGCCAACCGAGCGACGGGGGTCCGGATGACCACGCACACCACGGGCGAGCCCTACGGTTCGTACGGTGCGCCCCACCCGTCGCAGCCCGGGTACCAGGAGCAGCCGGGGTATCAGGAGCAGCCGGGGTACCCGCAGGGTCAGGCCGACCCGGGGCCGTACGGCCAGGGCCACGGCCAGTACCCGCAGGACTCGTATCCGCCGGAGCCGTACCAGCAGGGCCAGTACCAGCCGCAGGGCTACCCGCAGCAGAGCTACCCGCAGGACCCGTACCAGCAGCAGGCGCAGCCGGACCCGTACCAGCAGCCCCAGCAGCCGTCGTACGAACCGGCCCAGCAGCCGTACCAGCCCGCCCAGCAGCCGTACCCCCCGGTCCAGCCCGCCTACCCGCCGGCCGAGCAGCCGCAGCAGGGCCGGCCGTGGGACGAGCAGTACTACCAGCCCTACCCGGGCCCGCAGCAGGCCCAGCCGCAGGCCGCCGCCGCCGAGTTCGCCGCGCCCCCGGTGCAGGCCGACCCGCCGACCATGGCACTGCGCCCGATCCCCGCCCAGGGCTACCCCGCCCCGCCCGCGGCCCCGCCGGCCGCCCTGCCCCAGCAGCGCGAGCCCGCGAAGGGCGAGCCGTCCGAGGAGGCGGTAACCGGGCGCAACGGCCTGATCATGGCGCTGGGCACGCTCTCCTCGCGCGGGCTGGGCTTCGTCCGTGCCGCGATGCTGGGCGCCGCGCTCGGCTCCGGCGACATCGCCAGCACCTTCAACGTCGCCAACACGCTGCCGAACATCGTCTTCGTGATGCTGATCGGCGGCGCGCTCAGCTCGATCTTCGTGCCGGAGCTGGTCAAGGCCGCCAAGACGCACAAGGACGGCGGCGTCGCCTACACCGACCGCCTGCTGACCCTGTGCGGGATCGCGCTGGTGGTGCTGACCCTGGTCGCGGTACTGGCCGCCCCGCTGCTGGTCTCCGTCTACGGCCCCACCTGGACCGGCGCGCAGCGCGACCTGGCCGTGGCACTGGCCCGCTTCCTGCTGCCGGAGATCCTCTTCTACGGCTTCTTCACCCTGCTCGGCCAGGTGCTCAACGCGCGCGGCAGGTTCGCCGCGATGATGTGGGCGCCCGCGCTCAACAACGTGGTGGCCATCGGCGTCTTCGCCCTGTACCTGGGCATCGGCGGCGAGGCCCGGCACATCGACAAGGTCACCCCCGGGCAGACCATGCTGCTGGGCATCGGCACCACGCTCGGCGTGGTGATCCAGGCGCTGGGCCTGCTGCCTTCGCTCAGGGCGGCCAAGTTCCGCTACACGCCGCGCTTCGACTGGCGCGGCGCCGGCCTGAGCGCCCCGATCCGGGCGGCCTCCTGGGCGCTGCTGCTGGTCGTGGTCACCCAGCTCGCGTTCACCGCCATCACCGCGCTGACCACCAGCGTGAGCAACAAGTCCGCGAACTACGCCTACGCCAACGCCTACCAGCTCTTCGTGGTCCCGCAGGGCGTGATCACCATCTCGCTGGTGACGGCGATCCTGCCGCAGATGTCCCGGGCCGCCACCGAGGGCAACCTCACCAAGATCGGCACCGACCTGGCCGGCGTGATGCGCAACTCGGCCGCGATGATCATCCCGGCCATGGTGCTGTTCGCCGCCTTCTCCGCCCAGATCACCCAGGTCGCCTACGGCTACGGCCACGCCAAGGACGGCATCGGCCTGACCCTGACCGGTGAGGCGCTGCTCGCCTTCGCCTTCGGCCTGCCGTTCTTCTGCGCCCAGTACGGCCTGGCCCGCGGCTTCTACGCGATGAGCGACGCCCGCACCCCGTTCTGGCTGACCGCGGTCGCCTCCGGGACCAACGTCTTCTTCTCCTGGCTCGCCTGGCTGCTGCTCAGCGACCGGTGGAGCGTGGTCGGCATGGCTGCCGCGCAGAGCATCGCCTGCGTCGTGTCGATGACGGTCACCGGCATCGCGCTCTCCCGCCGGCTCAGCTCGCTGCCCGCGGCCCCGGAGAACCCGGAGGACCGGGCCCGGGTGCTGCGCACCGCGATGCGCGCTCCGGCCGACAGCGGCCTGGACGGGCGGCGGGTCTTCGGCCTGCACGTCGGCCTGCTGCTGGCCTGTCTGCCGGGCGCGCTGGTCGGCCACTTCCTGGCCGGCGCCCTGGGCAGCAGCTGGATCGGCAGCTTCCTCGGCCTGGGCCTCGGCTCGCTGTTGACGCTCGCCTCCCTCTTCGTGCTCGCCAAGCCGCTCGGCGTGGCCGGCGCCGTCGCCCCGCTGGCCCGCAAGCTGCGCATCCCGTACCCGACCGCCCCCGAGCCGAGCCGGCGGCGCCGCCGGTAGTCTGACCGGACATGACCGTCGCTCAGCACGTTCCTGTCCCGTCCGCCCTCCCCAGCCGGGTGCTGCGGATCGCCGCCGCCCAGGCGCCGGTGCTGCCCGGTGACGTCGAGGCCAACGCGGCCCGCGCCGCCGAGCTGGTCGACCTGGCCGCGGCGGCCGGCGCCCGCCTGGTGGTCTTCGCGGAGAAGTTCCTCACCGGGTACGACCCGGAGCTGATCGCCACCGACCCGGTCCGCTACACGGTCACCGCGGACGACCCCCGGCTCGCCCCGATCGCCGCCGCCTGCCGCACGCACGCCGTCACCGCCGTGCTCGGCGCGGCCACACGGGACGAGGCCGGCGTGCTGCGCATCTCCGCCCTGGTGCTGGGCCCGGACGGCGCCCCGCTGGCCCGGTACGACAAGCAGCACCAGTACGGCATGGAGCCGGCCGTCTTCGCTGCGGGCAGCGCCGGCCTCACCCTGGTGCTGGACGGCTGGCGGCTCGGCCTGGGCATCTGCTACGACTCCGGCTTCCCGGAGCACGCCCGTGCCGCCGCGCTGGACGGCTGCCACGCCTACCTGGTCGGCGCCCTGTTCGGCACCGGCGTCGGGCGCCGGCAGCGGGCCGTCTGGTTCCCGGCCCGGGCCATGGACAACACCATGTACGTGCTGCTGGCCAACCACGTCGGGTCGGCCGGCGACCTCCAGGGCTGCGGCGGCAGCGCCGTCTGGGGCCCCGACGCCGCCCTGCTCGCCGACGCGGGCGGGACCGACGCCGGGCTCGCGGTGGCCGACCTGGAGCCCTCGGTGCTGGCCGCCGTCCGTGCCGAGCTCACCATGGTCCCCGACCTCGCCGCCCGCGACGCCGCGATCGCCACCGGCCCGCGCACCCGGGTCACCGTGGCCTGACCACGCGTCAGGGCCCCGTATCCCGGGCTGCCGGGGAGCGGGGCCCGGCCCTCACGCAGCCAGCAGCTTCGCCTTCGCCCGGTCGAACTCCTCCTGCGTGAGCTCGCCCTTGGCCTTGAGCTCGGCCAGCTTCGTCAGCTGGTCCACGGCGCCGTTCCCGCCACCGCCGCCTACGGCGGCCTGCCGGATGTAGTCCTGCGCCGCCTTCTCCCGCCGGGCCGCCTCCTGCGCGTCCCGGTCCCCCATCGACCCGCCCCGGGCGATCAGGTACACCAGCACGCCCAGGAACGGCAGCACGATCACGAAGACCAGCCACCCGGCCTTCCCCCAGCCGCCCATGTCGTGGCTGCGGAAGATGTCCATGACGATCTTGAAGAGCAGGAAGAGCCACATGATCCAGAGGAAGAACCAGAGCATCATCCAGAACGCGTTCAGCAAGGGATGGTCCATGTCCCAGGTCTAACCCGCCCCACCGCCGCCCGCCCGCCGGCCGACCCGACCGGGGGACGTCCGGAGCCGGAGAGGGTTGTCCGGGAAGACGTCTGAGGCCCCCTCGGACGATCTCCGAGGGGGCCTCCGGTGCGACGTGCCCCAGGCAGGATTCGAACCTGCGACACCAGCTTTAGGAGTTTTCCTCGGCCGGGCCGCTGACCTGCAACGATGCGGCGCCATGATCGCTGAGCTGCGAAAATCACTCTCCGTGGATCTCACCGACGCCCATCATTTCTCAGCCTCATACGGGCGAAATCCGGGTGTCCCAAGCTGCACGCGCCCCCTTCGGGGCACCTCTCCAGCCTACCGATCCTCCCCGGCACCAGGCGGCCGGGTGGCCACCGGAGCTCGTACCGCGTTAGGCGAGATCGCCGCCGGGCTGAGCACCCACCAGCTCGCAACCGAGTTCCAGGTCGCGCCGCTTCTCGCTACGCCTGGTCTACCTCGCCGGAGCGCTGACCGCCTCGATCTTCGTGATCAACGTGCCACTGCACAAGCCGACCACTGACTGCTGTGCTCACTGGCGATCACGGTCGGCATCTCCTGCAGCTGGTCCTGGCCCGCCCATTGGACGGGCAGGCCACGACGGGCGGACGCTGATCAGACGGGCTCGGTTGCTCCGTTCTCCACCGATCGGGAGAGCAGCTTGGCGATTTCGGCGGGCTCGGCTGCTCCGTTCGGCACCGGGCCGGCAGTCACCTTGGCGAGGTCGATCGGCGCTGCCGAGGATGTGGCCGCTGCCGTTTCCCGGGCGAGGAAGGAACCGAGTTCGCCGATGGTGCTCATGAGGGGAGCGGGGAAGACGACCGTGGTGTTCTTGTCCACACCGATCTCCACCAGGCTCTGCAGATTGCGGAGCTGCAGTGCCAGCGGGTGGGCCATCATGGTGTCCGAGGCGTCGCCGAGTGCAGCGGCGGCGAGCGATTCCCCTTCAGCGTTGATGATCTTCGCCCTCTTCTCCCGCTCCGCCTCGGCCTGGCGGGCCATCGCGCGTTTCATGCTCTCGGGCAACTGGATGTCCTTGAGCTCGACCAGCGTGACCTCAACGCCCCACTCGACAGTCGCGACATCGAGAATCTCGCGGATGTCCAGATTGATGCGGTCGGTCTCCGACAGCGTCTCGTCGAGCGTGTGCTGGCCGACGACCTTCCGCAGGGTGGTCTGTGCGATCTGGTCGGTCGCGGCGTACACGTTCTCGATCGCGATGACCGATTTCACCGCGTCGACGACCCGGAAGTAGGCGACCGCCGAAACATCGACGCTCACGTTGTCGCGGGTGATGATGCCCTGGGACTGGATCGGCATCGTGACGATCCGCAACGACACCCGATGCAGGACATCAACCACCGGGATAATGATCCGCAACCCCGGGGGCCGTTCTCCGACGAGCCGACCGAACCGGAACAGCACCCCTTTTTCGTACTGCTTGACAACCCTGACTGCCATGGCGAATACCAACAGGCCCAGGATGACGAAGATGACCAAGAGGATGATCAGAAGTTTCATGTGCTGCTCCTCGGGATGATGACCCCGCCGCTCCCGCGCGCGGTCCAGTTATGCGCCGGCGGAGCACCGGTTCCGCTTGCCGGGCTCTGTATGTGGCCTGATGCAACGTCCCGTATCTGCCGGAGCGGGTCGCTGGAACGACTTCGAGGACGTAGGCCATGCCTGATATCGAGCATGGCTCGACGTCAGGCTGGGCGGCAGGGGCCGAGCGGCCCCTTGAGTGCGCCGAACGGCCCCCGCTAGTGTTGTGGCAGGGAGGCCAGCACCGCGTCAAGCCGCTCAGCGGCCTCGTCCGCCACCACCTGCAAGGTAGACAGGCCGGTCAGCTGCACCATCGTCTGTGGATCCAGCACCTGCACTACCGTGCGGCCTTCGCTGCCTCGGACCACCACGTTGCACGGCAGCAGCAACCCGATCGACCGGTCTTCGGCCAGCGCCCGCTTCGCCAGAGCAGGATTGCACGCGCCGAGGATCAGGTACGGCTCCATCTCCTCGCCTAGTTTCACCTTCAACGTCGCCTGCACATCGATCTCCGTCAACACGCCGAACCCGTGCCCGGCGAGAGCCTGACGCACTCGCGTCACCGTGTCCTCGAAGGATGTCGCCACCGTCACCGTCCGGCCGTACTCCATGGTTCCTCCTTGATCGATCCTTGCCCGTACGGGTACGCATGATTGTTTCCCTGTAGGGCCGTACCTGCCTGCCGGTACGGTCGTCCGACGGCCCCGCCGTGGCGCGGCGGAGTGCGAGGCGGTGGCCGCGCCGTACCGGAACCGTGTCCCACCTGGTTCTCACCGCACGAGCGAGAAGTAGTTCTCTTCTTCCTGGGTGAAGTGCAGGCGCAGCACGGTGTGCAGGCCGTAGAGGCTGCCCAGTAGGTCGTCGATCTGGTCCGGTTGCAGGCCCCCGCCCGCGTCGGCCTGCTCGAGGTGGGTGGCCACCCGGCGGGCGAGGCGTCCGATCTCGGCGTGGGTTCTGCTCATGGTGGCGGTGGCCTCGGTGCTGCCCAGTGGTTCGCTCAGTGCGGGGTAGAGCTGGTGCTCCTCCGCGTCCTCGTGCGGCAGGATCCGGTCGGTAAGGAAGTGGTGCGCCCGCCGTACGGTGGCGAGTGCCTGGGTGCGGTCGCCGGTGGCGACCTGGTCGGCGGCGTCGCGCAGGATGTCGAGGGCGTCTCGCAGGTCGTCGTGCTCGGCCGAGAATCGGTTCAGTAGGTCCTCTGTGTCGGGCTTCAGTGCCTGGCGGGCGGCCCGGCCTGCGCCGAGCGCGCGCAGCGCGTTGAGGATCACGGTGACGTCGATCGCTTCCTGCAGTAGTGCGCCGGCGGCCGGCGGGAGGTAGCCGAGGGCGGCTACGGCCATGGCGGCCAGGGAGAGGGCGATTCCGCCTGCTGCGCTCTGTACTGCGATCTTGCGTGACCGGACGGCGATTTCCATGGCGTCGGCGAGGCGGTCCAGCCGGTCGGTCGTCAGCACGATGTCGGCAGCTTCGGAGGAGGCGGTCGAGCCGCGCGCGCCCATGGCCACTCCGACGTTCGCGGCTGCGAGCGCGGGGGCGTCGTTGACGCCGTCGCCCACCATCACGGTGACGGCGCGGGCCCGCTCGGCGCGCACTGCGGTGACCTTGTCCGAGGGACTCTGCCGGGACGCGACGTCGTCGAGGCCCAGGACCGCGGCGACCTCCCGGGCTGCCCCCTCGTGGTCGCCGGTGAGCATGACCAGCCGGGTCAGGCCCGCCTCGTGAAGGCGCGTCAGGGTGCGCGGTGCGTCGTGGCGCACGGGGTCGCGCAGCAGCACGACGCCGGACAGCTCGCCGTCCACGGTCAGCCAGACGATCGCCGCGCCATCCAGGGCCGCCCGGTTGGACGCGGCGCGTGCCCAGGCCGGCAGATCGCCCGGTAGCTCCACCCGGCCGACCCCCAGCCGGTGTCCGTCGACCAGGCCCGTGATGCCCCGCCCCGGCTCCTCGGCCGCGTCCAGTGGTGCGATCAGCGACAGGCCGCGTGCGTGGGCCTCGCGGACCAGGGCCTCGGCCAGCACGTGGGGGGACACCTGGTCCAGGGAGGCGGCCAGGCGCAGCAACTCGGCCGAGGTACGGCCGGGGGCGGCCGACACGGACAGTACTCGGGGCCTACCTGCCGTGAGGGTGCCGGTCTTGTCGAGCACCAAGGTCCGGGCCCGCCCGAGGACCTCCAACGCCCGGCCGTCGCGGATCACCACGCCATTGCGGGCGGCCCGGGCGAGGCCCGAGACGATGGCCACGGGGGCCGCCAGCAGCAGGGGGCAGGGGGTCGCGACGACCAGGACTGCGACCGCCCTCTCGGGCGTGCCGCCGATCGCCCAGCCCAGCACGGCAGTGGCAAGGGAGAGCGGCAGGAACCAGGCGGCCGCTCGGTCGGCGATCCGGACGAGTGGCGCGTTCTCGGCACCCGCCTCGCGGGCCAGGCGGACGATCGCCGCATACGTGCTGTTCTCCGCGGTCGCGGTGGCGCGGAGTTCGAAGGCGGGGCCCGCGTTGAGCACGCCGCTGCGTACGTCCTCCCCGGCCGCCCGCTCCACGTCCTCGGGCTCGCCGGTGAGGGCGGACTCGTCCAGCGTCGCGGTGCCGGCGGCCTGGCCATCGACCGGGACCACCTCGCCGGGGCCGATCACGAGCAGGTCGCCCGGCGTGATCTCCTCCAGCGGGACGGTCAGGACGCTCCCGCCTTCGCGGCGGCGGGCGGAGTGCGGCGCGCGTTCCAGTAGGGCGCGCAGGTCGTGCGAGGCGCGGCGCTGGGCGGCCGATTCCAGGGTTCTGCCGCTGGCGAGCATGACGGAGATCAGTGCCCCGGCCAGGTACTCGCCCACGGCGAGCGTGCCGACCAGGGCCAGTACGGCGATCAGATCGACTCCGGCGTGCTTGCGGCGCAGCGCGGCGATGACCCAGACCGCGGCCGGTCCGATTCCGGCCGCAGTCCCGAGCGCCCAGCAGAGGTCCGCTGTGCTGCGGGATCCGAGGAGGAATGAAATCCCTCCTGCGACCAGGGCGGCGGAGGTGGTGATGAGTAGCGCCGGCTCAAGACGTCTGGTGGCCGGTCGGGGGGCGGTTCTCATTGGTCCCCGCCGCCGGGCCGGTGGCCGGTCCGTCCGGACCACAGTGGCTCCACCCGCTCCCAGGCCGGCTCCCAGGCCCGATCGGCCCGGCGGTCGAGGGTGCGGCGTCGAAGGGTGTAGAGGGTGAGGGTGGTCGTGGACAGGGCGGCCAGGCTTCCGAGTCCGGCGAAGGCGGCGTTCGCCATGATGGCGGTGCCCGGGCGGGGCGGGGCGACAGGCCGGCCGGTGTCGTCCACCCAGATGGCCACGGTCGCGCTGGCTCCTGTGGTGGGTGGGACGTCGACCTGGCCAGTGTCGTGGACCTTCGGTGGGTACTCCCAGGTCGCCTGCGCCTGGGCACTGTTGGGGTCGCCGACGCCCCGGGTGTTGTCCTGCGTTGCCGGGGTGAGGGTGGTCGCGGTGAGGTGGTGGCGGTGCTGTGCGTCGTGCAGCGCACCGACCTGCTCGCGGTGCAGCACCAGCAGGGCGGCCAGCAGAGCGAGTACGAGCGATCCGACGAGCGAGAGCGCCAGAGTCAGGACGAGTCGGCTGCGAGCCCGGTCGCTGCGGCGGCACAGCGCGTTAGTCTCCCTGCCGAGGGCACGGCGCAGGTGGTGCCGCAGGGTCGTCCGAGTGGCAGGACGCCCGTGTGGTGCGGATGCGGGGGGCATGGTGCGTGTCTCCTCGGTCAGGAGCTCAGGACGCTGGGTGGCTGTGCTCGGTGGCGGGGAGTACCCGTGGTGCTGTCACGTGCCGAGCAGCCTCACGGGGCCCAGTGTCGGAAGGGCGACGGCGTCCTCCGGGGCAAGGCTTTCGGGTGCGGCGACTGCGTGTCGGTTCATCTCAGGCTCCGAGCCGTGTGCCAGTGACCAGTTCGGGGTCGATGCGCAGGTACGAGTGCGCATCGCTGTGGCCCCAGGGGTGCGGGCCGTGCTGGTGCAGGTCGGCGAGCCGGGCGGGCTCCGTGAGCAGGTGGGACCGGCCGATGACCAGTACCGTCCAGCCCCGGCGGGTCTGTCCGTCGAGTAGGTCCGCCTGGAAGCCCACCACCGCGTTCTCCAGCGAGGTGGCCAGCCTGGATCCGGCGGGCAGCGGGATGACCACCGCGTCGGCGGAGTCCAGGACGTAACAGGTCGGGGTGACGGCGGGCAGCGCGTCCTCGGTGTGGATGAGACGTCCGACCGCCAGTTGACGCAGCAGGTCCAGACTCTGCGCACGGGTGCAGGCGTCCCCGGTCCGGCTGCCCGCCAGTTCACTCCGTAGCCCTGTAAGGACCGGTGCCGGCTCCGGTGCGTCAGGCGGGGTCATCGGGTCCGCCTTCCAGGACATCGGCCACCGGCCTGCGGGGCGTCGCGGCCCCTTGGGGCCCGTATCCCAGGCGGATCAGCATCTGTGGGTGGCCGGGGCCGTGGCGCGGGTCACGCAGGGACCACCTCAGATCCGGCCATTCCATGGCCTGGTGCAGCAGGGACGCCTGTTGGCCTCGCGCGGTGGCCAGGAGCAGGACGTGTTGGAGTGCCTGGCCTGCGCGCAGCCAGTCGGCGGGCTCATCGCGCGCGGTGGAGAGCAGGGTGATGCGCGGATGTGCCTCGAAGGAGGCCGGGGGCAGGTGCTCGGCGGGCCGGATGGCGGAGAAGTCCCGTACCGACGGCCGGCCGTGGGCGTCCTGCGGGCCGAGGGCCGCAGCAGGAATCCCGTACGGGTCGTCGGCTGCTCCCTGGATCGCGTGGCGACTTTCAGCACTGCGCCGGGGATCGGTCGTGTTGCGCCGCTCGGCTTCCGCAGTCACCTCCAGCAGCCGGTGGGCCTCCGACTCGTCCGGCAGGTCAAGCTCGGCGCCCTCCGTGCGGGCGGCCTCGGCGAGTTCGGTGAGGACGGCGGCGGGGACCGGGTGGTCGGAGAAGGGCAGGCGGCTGCTGTGCCGACGCCACATCGCCGCGTAGAGGTCCGGCCGGTCATCGGCGAAAGTGCGGGACGGGCCCGCGAGCCGGACGGCGGCCAACAGGTCCGGCTCCGCCGGATGCGGCAGGAGCCGTACGACGGGCTCCCGGTCCAGGTGGCGGACGGCAACGCGGAGATTGAACACTGCCGCACCGACAGAGATGTGCATCCCGCGGTCCGCGGGATCGGTGACCCGCAGCGTCCCCTGGGGAACAGCCCGGACCTCCAGCGTGGTGGTCTCGGGACGGAACCGGAAGCGCCAGGGCTGCCCGTTGTGCATGGACGGTGCCGCGACCGCGGCGGAGACCAGTCGCTCCAAGGTTGCGGCGTCGAGAGCCGAAGTAAGCATGAGGGCCTCCTCCGCCGTCCGGGGAGGGAGATCCTCCTCCCACTGCCCATCGTGCGCGCGGCGGGCCGTGGGAGGAGGGGCCGACCGGCCCTCATGTCCAGGCCGCCTGGCACCCTCCCCCAACCGACGGAGAGCCTCGGGGGCCCATCCGTTGACTGTTCGGTGCAGTGTCTTCAAGCCCTGGCCGTCTGCCACCGGCCGAGCCGGCATCGAAGCGAGGGCCGCTCGGGCCCGTCTCCCCACCGACCGGCCCTGTCCACCGCCCCGGCCGGGAGCGCAAGGTGGTCAGAGGAACGCCTGCGCAGGCACAGCCCGGGAGGCAAACGATGATCCACAACTTCGACCACGGGGGCATGAACGGCTGGGGGTACGGACTGATGACGCTGATCATCCTGATCCTGATATGCCTGATCGTCCTGGTCGCACTGCTGGCCTACCACCGACTCGGTGACCGGCATCCCTCTGACCGCCAGGTCACCAGCGGCCGGCCGGACGCTCACCATCCCGACCCGGAACGGCTGCTCGCCGAGCGGTACGCACACGGCGAGATCGACGACGACGAATACCAACGTCGGTTGAAGGTCCTGCGGGATCACGCCTGACCCGCGCGCGGGCAGGAACAGAGACGAGCGGCGAGTACCTTCGCTGCTCAGACGGCCCAAGCCCGTTGGCGGTACCGAGAACGCGGGCACGTTCACGATCGGGCTCCCGGGGATCCGCCCGGCGCGCACGGGCACCGCGAGTGGCTTTCCCGGGGCGGCCTCACGCACCGGACAGGTCGCCGCGGTCGATCCGCAGGTCGTTCGTGCCGCGCCCGTATCGATATCGATCTTCGGGAGCGGCCGTCGTGCCGGCTCAGGTGCGGAACAGCGCCACCTTCAGGGCGCCGTTCTGCCCGGCGTCGGCGAAGACGTCGTAGGCGTCCTGCATCTCGTCGAGGCCGAACCGGTGGGTGACCAGCCCCGCGACGTCCAGCTGGCCGGCTGCGAGCATGTCGAGGAGCAGCGGTGTGCTGCTGGTGTCGACCAGGCCGGTGGTGATGGTGACGTTTCTGATCCAGAGTGATTCGAGGTGGAGGGTGGCGGGCTTGCCGTGGACGCCGACGTTGGCGACCCGGCCGCCGGGGCGCACTATGCGGGTGCACTGTTCGAAGGAGTCGGGGAGGCCGACGGCTTCGATGGCCACGTCTGCGCCCAGGCCGTCGGGGCTCAGGGCGCGGATGGCGTCGTCGGTGGCGTCGGCTACGGTGAGGACCGCGTCGGCGCCGGCTCGTCTCGCGGCGTCCAGGCGGGTCGTCGCGAGGTCGATGGCGATGATCTTGGCCGGGCTGTAGAGCCGGGCGGTGGTGATGGCGGCGAGGCCGATCGGTCCGGCTCCGACGATCACCACGGTGTCCCCGGGGCTGACGTGGCCGTTGCGGACCCCGACCTCGAAGGCGGTGGGCAGGATGTCGGCGAGCAGCAGGGCGGTCTCGTCGTTGAGGCCTTGGGGCAGCTTGTGCAGGGAGTTGTCGGCGAAGGGCGTGCGGACGTACTCGGCCTGGGTGCCGTCGGTCAGGTGTCCGAGGATCCAGCCGCCGCCTCCCGTGCACTGGCCGTATGTCCCCGTCCGGCAGTAGGCGCAGCGTCCGCACGCGGAGATGCAGGAGACGAGCACACGGTCGCCGGGCGCCAGGGTGCGGACACCCGGCCCGGTCTCGATGACCGTCCCGACGGCCTCGTGGCCCAGGATGCGGCCGTCGGTCACCTCGGGGACGTCGCCCTTGAGGATGTGCAGGTCGGTGCCGCAGATGGTCACCGCGTCCACCCGGACCACCGCGTCCTCGGGATCGAGGATGACCGGGTCGGGCACCTCGCCCCAACTGCGGCGTCCGGGACCGTGGTAGGTCAGCGCCTTCATGTCCGATCACTCTCCTCCTGCTCGCGGTCACACTGTCCCCCAGCCTTTCGCCGGCAGGAGGCCGTGCACAGGGCCGGTCGGCCCGGTCCCCGGGGACAGCCAGGCCACTCCTCTGCCATGCCATCGGATGCCCTCCGGCACGGGGGCGTGTGAGGGCACGAGGGCGCCACGGCGAGCAGTCGTGCCTGGAGACCGCACGGACCATCAGCGGTTCGCTGGTGCCCGGCCCCACGTCGGCGGGTGCAGCCGCTGTCACTCCGCTGCTCAGCCCGAGGCCCTTCGCGTCTCGCCCCCGAGGCCGACCGGGCCCGGCACGGTGATGACCGGGCACCGGGCGTGGTGCAGGACGCCTTGGCCGACGGATCCGAGGAGCATGCCGGTGAAACCGCCGAGGCCTCGTGTCCCGACGACCAGTGCCAGGGCGTGGGCGGAGGCCTCGCTCAGGACGGCCACCGGGTGGCCGCGCACCACCTCGTGCGTCAGCGTCACGTCGGGGTGGGACTCCCGCCGCCCGGCAGCGGTCTCCGCGAGCACTCGGCGGGACTCCTGCTCCACCCGGTACTCCTCGGCCGCCGGGAGGTGCGAGGGCTGCCAGGCGAACAGCGCGCGCAGCTGCGCGCCCCGCAGCGCCGCGGCTTCGAAGGCATAATCCACTGCTGACTGCGACGCCGGGCTGCCGTCCACTCCGACGACGAGGTACGCGGGCTGCTGGGTGATGTGCTCGGGGTCCCGGACGACCACCACAGGGCAGCTTGCGTGCGCGATCAGCGGCAGGGCCACCGATCCGGCGGTGAACAGCTCACGCGCCGCAGACAGGTGCCGGGAGCCCAGGACGAGCAGAGCGGACCCCTCGGCCTGCCGGTGCAGGACATCGACGGGGTCCCCGTCGGCGAGCGTGGCCGACACGGGCAGGCCAGGGTGGCGTTCGCGGATGAAGCGGGTCGCCTCGTCGAGCGCCTCCTCCCCGGCGGTGCGGAGCAGTCGGGCACGTTGCTGCAGGTCGGGCCAGGTCCGGGGCCATGCTCCGTTGCGGGTGAGGGGTTTGAAGGCTTGCAGGACGTGCAACGGCAGGTGGCGACGTTTCGCCTCGTCAGCGGCCCAGACGAGCACCATGCGGCTGGGGTGTTCGGGATCGACGCCGACCAGTACGGGACGTTGCCCGCCAGAACTCATCATGTCTCCTCCAGGCAGCTGGGAACCGCCCCGTCTGCAGACCGTTGGAACGTCGAGCCTCGGGCGGCTTCGCCACCGCCGACGTTCCCGTCGTCCGGAGGGTCATTCGACGGGTATGACTGCGACCGGGCAGTGTGCGTGGTGGACGATCGCCTGGCTGACGGATCCGAGCCGGCGGAAGGGCCCCTGCGGCTCTCCGTGGCGGCCGACCACGACGAGCTGGTGCGTCTGGGACAGCTCCACCAGGTGTTTCGCGGGCCCGGAGCGGACGATGCCCTCGGTGACGGGGACCTCCGGGTACTTCTCACGCCATCCGGACAGGACTTCGGAGAGCAGCCGGTTCTCCTCCGCCGCCACGTGGCCCTCCTCGTACACGGGCGGGAACGCGTGCCCGGGGCCGAGGACCAGCGGGTAGCTCCAGGCATGCACGACGCGCAGCGGAAGCTGCCGCCGCTGGGCGGTCTCGAAGGCGAAGGAGAGCAGCCCGTCACACGGTTCGCGGCCGTGCACACCCACCGCCACGCCGCCTCGTGAGCCGCTGGCAGCCTCGAATTGGCCTCCAGGGCCGCGGAATACGACAACCGGGCAGGCGGCATGGGCGGCGACGTGCAGGCTCGTCGAGCCGACGAGCAGTCCGGGGAATCCTCCCGAGCCGCGCGAGCCGACAATGAGCAGCCCGGCCGCCGCGCTGAGGGCGACCAGCGCCTCGCGCGGGCTCGCGTCCACGACCCCGCTGCTGACCTCCAGGTCCGGGTGGCGGCTCGCGGCCCGCTCCGCCAGCGCTGCGAGCGCCTCCCCGCCCGAGCGTCTGAGGAGCTGGGCGTCGAGTGACTCCGGTGCCTGGTGCGGTTCCCACAGCCATGCATGGACAAGGTGCAGCCGCACACCTCTGAGCTGGGCTTCATCGGCGGCCCAGTCGACGGCATCACCGGCGCCGGCAGGGTCGTCGACTCCGGCTATCACGGGATGTGTCATGGCATGCTCCTCTTCCCCGGATGCGCGGGCCGCGCCGTGGCTGCGGGTCCGAGCTCCTCCGGACCGGGGCTGGCAGCCGCCTGCCCCGGTTTCGATCGTCGAACGGCGGCTTCGCGCCGTCAAACGCCCAGGTCTTCGCCGGGCCTGCCCAACCTGCCAGGGCGCCCCAGCGGAGGGTTCGTGCCCGGCGTCCGGGCGGGCTCCGCGTGCTCGAGGTGGACGAAGTGGTGGATGTGCGCGCCTGGGCCGGGGAACAGGAGCGTGGTCCTCCCGGTGTCCGACCAGCGCACGTCGTAGGGCGGGCTGCCGTCTTCGTGGTGCAGGGCGACGATCTCGCCGTCCCGGCGCGGCGCTCCGGTGGTGGGGCCCTCCACAATGAGCCGGTCCCCTACGGTCGCTCTCATTACGGCCTCCTTCCGTCCTGGCACCGGGCAGGAACCCTCTGCGCGGCATGTCTCAGTGCACCCGGATGACGCGGCCGGTGATCGCGTCTGGCGCTATCCGTACCCATACGTCGCGTTGCCCGCCGGCCCAAGGCGTCGGACCGGTTCCGTGCGCCGGGCGACCGCTCCCGGCAGGCCTCGTGACGAGCTCGGCGGGGCCGGTCATGAGCACGCTCCAGCCCTGGCTGAGGGCCTCGTCCATGTGGTCGACCTCGAACGCGACCCGATGGCCGACGGCGGTGGCCGGCACGCTGCCGGCAGCCGTGCGGTAGACGATCGCCCCGTCCAGCACCTGGTAGTTGACGGGAAGGACCACCGGGTCCAGCGGAGTCGAGAATGCCACCCTGCCGATGCCGTGTTCGGACAGCCGGGCCCAGCACTCCGCCGGGTCGAGCGTTTCCAGGACGGGCCTGGCGGCGGCGTCCCCCCGGCCAGGTGGCAGATCGACTCCACCGCCCAGCAACTGCGACTCCGACGTCTCCAGCGCGCCCGCAAGCCGCAGCAGACTGCCGGTGTCGACCTCTGCGGGCCGTGTCTCCAGGTATTCCAGGTAGTTGGGTGCCATGCCGGCACGCGCCGCTGTCTCCTCGCGGGTGAGTCCCAGCTCTCGGCGCCGCAGTGCCACTCGTCTGCCGACATCGCCAGGGTCCGCAGCGAGTGCCCCGACCGGCTCGCTCGAGGTGTTCTCAGACATGACTCCTCCTTGCGTCCTCTCGTTGCCCGGCCTTGGGATCACGTCCTGCATGGGGAGCCGATCCCGGGCCGGTGGGCCGGCTACCACCACGCGTGATAATGCGTTCGGCGGACCGGATACCCACGCCGGGGCCGGACTACCGGCCACCGTTCCCCTCCATTGGTGCGGCGTCCTGCTCTCGTAGCTCGGCGCCGATTTCGTGGGCCCAGTGCTGGATGTGCTCCGGGTTGCGGAAGTCGCCGGCCTTGCCGTGCCGCACCAGGGTGCGGGCGATCCAGCCAGGCGTCGCGGCGGTGATACTGCCTCCGAACGTGACGTGCCCACGGGCGTGCAGACGCTCCATCTCCTTGACCGCACCGGGCACCGGAGGGATGTCGTGCTGTTCGGCCGAGCTGTCCACCGGGCCGCTGCTGAACAGCCACACGGGGCGCTCGCTCAGGGCCTCGGCGTTGCGGTGGGCGCAGCGCAGGGCGTCACGGTTCCAGTGGCCCGCGTACAGGGAGCTGCCGAGCACCACGGCGTCGAAGTCGGTGACGTCCTGGACGTCTCCGGCGGGGACCACGGCCGTGTCGAAGCCGTCCTCGCGCAGCGATTTGCCGATTTCCTCGGCGATACCGGCCGTGGCACCGTGCTTGCTGCCGTAGGCCACGAGTATCCGCTTCGTCTTCATTGGTCGGTTCTCCTGACTGTGCGGGGGCGACGGGTTGCGCGGCCGGAGCCGCGAGGCCCGGCCGCAAGGTGCGGCTACTGGGGCGGCTTGACCCGGATGCTGCGAGCCGTCTCCTTGGCCTGTTCGGCCAGCAGGACGCGGATGGTGAGGATGCCGTCCTGGTAGTCAGCTTCGACGCCCTCCTCGGGGATCGGGACGGGGAGCCGCACGGACCGTTGGAAGGAGCCGTAGCGGAACTCCGAGTGCTGCTTGTCCTGCTTGCTCTCGGTGTGTTCGGCCCGGACAGTGAGGACATCGCCCTCGGCCGTGATCTCGATCTCGTGGTCGGGGTCCATGCCCGGCAGCTCGGCGTGCACGATGTACTTCTCGTCCTCCTCGGTCACCTCGATCGGGATCGGGTGGAGGTCGGGACCGCCGCGCGCCAGGAGGGGGGGAAGCCCGACCCGAGCCAGTCGATCAGGTCCGGCCGCGTCACCCGGTGCCGAGGGAGCAGAGATCCAGCCATCATGGCCTCCTCTTCGGCGCTGAGGCACCGTGGGACGGATACGGGTCCTTGCGCTGTCACCGTCTCTCGCCGGGCAGTCGATGTCATGGGGCGTTCAGTCCCGTTCCGGGGCCGTTCGGCCCTCATCCGCCGAGCCCGGTCGCGGTGGACGATGGGATGGGTGGGCGATCCCCGCGCCGCCGGCGCCTCGACGCGGGTCGCAGCCTCGCAGCGGATAGCGCGAGTGCTCCAGGAAGGGCCGGACATGGCCACGTCTCGATCCGATCTGCTCAGCACGACCGCCTGGGTGGTGGAGCGGCCCGGCCCGGTTGACTCGTCCCCGTTACGCAGGGTGGAGCGGCCGGTCGCGGAGCCGGGGCCGGGGCCGGGGCCGGGGCCGGGGGAGATCCTGGTCGAGGTCGCGGCCTGCGGAGTGTGCCGCACCGACCTGCAGCTGGCCGAGGGCGATCTGCCGCCCCGTGTGCGCCGCTGCACTCCAGGCCACGAGATCGTGGGCCGGGTGCTGTCCGCGGGCCCCGGGGTCGGGGGCTTCGCTCCCGGTGACCGCGTCGGCGCGGCGTGGCTGGCGAGCACGTGCGGGATCTGCGAGTACTGCCGGGCGAGGCGTGAGAACCTCTGCCCGCGCTCCCGTTACACCGGCTGGGACATCAACGGCGGCTACGCCGGGCACACCGTGGTGAAAGCTTCGTTCGCCTACCACCTGCCCGAGGGCCCGCCCGACGAGGAACTCGCACCGCTGCTGTGCGCGGGCATCATCGGCTTCCGGGCCCTTGCACGTGCCGAACTGCCGCCGGGCGGCCGACTGGGCATCTACGGCTTCGGGGCGTCGGCTCACCTGACCGCCCAGCTCGCGCTCTCCCGGGGTGCCACCGTGCACGTCCTCACCCGGGCCGAGGAAGCCCGGCGGCTGGCCCTGGAGCTCGGCGCGACCTCCGCCCGCGGCGCCTACGATGCCCCGCCCGAGCCCCTCGACTCGGCGATCCTCTTCGCGCCGGTCGGCGAGCTGGTGCCGGTGGCGCTGGCCGCCTTGGACAGGGGCGGCACGCTTGCTGTGGCGGGCATCCACCTCACCGACATCCCCAGCCTGAACTACGACCGGCATCTGTTCCAGGAGCGCACCCTGCGCAGTGTCACCGCCAACACCCGCGAGGACGGCCGCGCCTACCTGGCCGAGGCGGCCCGGCACCGCCCCACCGTCCACGTACAGCGCTACGCCATGAGCCGGGCTGACACCGCGCTGGCGGACCTCGCGGCCGACCGGGTCACCGGGGTCGCCGTCCTGCTCGCCGAGTGACGCCGCGTCAGAGCGTGAAAGTGTGGCTCTCGCCGGGCCGTACGGTGGTGAGGGAGCCCCGGAAGCCGATCTGGACGGGGACTTGCTGCCCCGGTCGCAAGCTCACGGTCATCTGGCGGCGGGTCACCGTGACGACCACGCCCCAGTGACCCCGGTAGCGCAGCTCGACCTCAAGGCGGCCGAGGGGTGCGGGCAGGTGCGGGTCGAGCCAGAGCGCGTCCTGCCGGGTCTCAAGGCCGGTGTAGCAGCGTTGCATCAGGTCCACGGTGCCCGCCATGGCGCCGAGGTGGATGCCCTCAGCGGTTGTCCCGCCCTGGACGTCCTGGAAGTCGCTCGCGAGGGCATCGCGGAAGAAGCGCCAGGAGGCTCGGCGGTCCGAGCGGGCCAGAACCCACGCGTGCACGACCGAGCTGAGGGTCGACCCGTGCACGGTGCGTGGCAGGTAGTAGGCCACCGTCCGGTGGAGCAGATCGTGTCCGGCCCGGTAGCCGAGCCTGCGCAGCAGGTCACGCATCTCCCGGGGGGAGAAGAGGTAGTAGAGCATCAGGACGTCGGCCTGTTTGGACGCCTTGTAGCGGTTGACGCTGTCGCCCTCGGCTTCCAGGATGCGGTCGAGGCGGCGGATGTCCGGGTAACGGTTGTGATAGCCGTCCCAGTCGAGCTCGGCCAGTTGCTCGTAGCCGGCGAACTGGCTGAGGACGCCGTCGTGGAAGGGCACGTGCACGCGGCGGCTGACGTCCTGCCAGCGGTCGAGTTCGGTGGAGTCGAGGGCCAGGCGCTCGCGGAGTTCGTCGCGGCGGTAGCCGGGGAGGACGTCCAGGGAGTCGAGCGCTCGGGCGAGCACCCAGGAGGCGAGGACGTTGGTGTACGTGTTGTCGTCGATGCCGGGCCGCTCGGACTGCGGGTAGGCGTCGTGGTACTCGTCCGGGCCCATCACGCCCCGGATCGTGTACCGCTGCCGCTCGGGGTCGTAGGTGGCGGTGTCGGCCCAGAAGCGGGCGATCTCGAGCAGCATTTCAGCCCCGGTGGTGGCCAGGAAGTCGAGGTCACCGGTGGCCTGGTAGTACTGCCAGACGTTGTAGGCGACCGCCGAGCCGACGTGACGCTGAAGGTGGCTGCGATCCGCAAGCCAGCGGCCCGACAGCGGGTTGAGGTGCAGGCGCGGTGCCATCTCGGTGCCGTCGCTCGCGCTCTGCCACGGGTACATCGCCCCTCGGTACCCGGCGTCGCGGGCAGCCTGGCGCGCCGCTTCCAGGCGCCGATATCGGTAGCGCAGGACAGCGCGGCTGAGTTCCGGCAGGCGCAGGTTGAGGGTCCGGAGCACGAACAGCTCGTCCCAGAAGATGTGGCCCCGGTAGGCCTCGCCGTGCCAGCCCCGGGCCGGGATCCCGGCGTCCAGGTCGGCGGTGTGTTCGGAGTAGGTCTGCAGCAGGTGGAACAGGTGCAGGTGCAGCGCGCCGACATCGGCGAAATCCACGTCCGTGCGGCAGCGGCGCCACAGCTCCTCCCAACGCTGCGCGTGCGCGCGCACCAGGGTCTCGAACCCGTCTGCACGGGACACCAGGCGTCGGGCGGCGCGCAGCGGATCGTCGACAGCGGGGTCGCGGGAGGTGTACACGGCCACGGTCTTCTCGACCGTCACGGCCTGGCCGATGGCGGCGTCCACGGTGATGGTCTGGGCGGCCCAGCTATCCCGGAGCTCGTTCTGACGGTCAGCCGCCAGCCGGATACCGCCGCGGTGCAGTCGGGTCCGGGCCGCCAGCGCGAGGTGCAGGGGCGAGCCGATGGTGCGGGCCCGGAGCCAGAGCAGCTCCTCACCGTCCGTTCCCTGACCGACAGGGTCGAGATGACGACTGGTCAGGCCCCGGTACCGGGCCACCCCGGTGTTGGTGACCGTGGCGTCGAGCGCGGAGCGGACCTCCAGCCGGCCGGACCAGTTCTCCGGGACCAGAACGGTCTCCAGGGCCACCAGGTGGGGCTGGGCGAGGCTGGCGAGCCGCCGTTGCACCAGGCGGGTGCGGTGGCCCAGGGCGTCGACGGCCAGGGCCCGCCGCGTCAGCACGCCGCGCCGCAGGTCGAGGTCCAGCCGCTGCGATGTGACCTCCGTCGTCGCGTCAGCGCCGAACCAGTCCTCCGTACCCGCGACCCGGAAGGTCAAGGGCAGCCAGTTGGGACAGTTGACCAGGTCCTCGTTCTCCACCTCGCGACCGTCCAGGACGGAGGCGGCCCGGTCGTAGCAGCCCGCCAGGTAGGTCCCGGGGTAGTGGATCCCGTCGGCCCGGGACTCAGGAGCGGCTCCCCGGGTCACCAGGTACCCGTTGCCCACCGCGCACAGCGCCTCCCGGCGGCCCTCGTCGGCGGGATCGAAGCCGTCGAAAGCGAGGACCCACGGGTCCGCCGTGGGGGGCTGGTCGACCCGCCGCGCGGCCTGTCCGTCCGGCTGGGCCTCGGTGTCCACAGGGCCTCCTCGCCGGGCGCGGCACCGCACGCCCTCAGCCCAGTCTGCCGGTCAGAGGCCTCGGCCGCAGATAACCTCACCGGCCCTGCGGTATGGGCCGACCGGCCCTGTGCGGCTGCTTCGGTCCGGGCCGAGGCTGGGGGGTGACCGGCTGGGTGTGCCACGCCCGGGGCACCAGGTATGGCACGGCTTCCGTGCCCGCCCGGCCGGGGTACTGCGGCACGGCTGTCGACACCTCACGGAGTTTCCATGCCCACCGCCCAGCCTTTCCCGTCGACCGTCGAGGCCCTGCTCTCCGACGGCACCACGGCCACCATCCGACCGCTGGGGCCCGCCGACCGGGAGGCCGCCTACGACCTGCATGCCGTGCGGATGTCCGACGAGAGCCGGCGGCAGCGCTTCTTCGGCGCCAGCCGCCTGGCCCCGCAGCTGGCCGCAGACCGGTTGTGCGCGCCGCCGCGCCCGGGATTCCTGGCGCTGGGCGCCTGGGTGGACCGGGAGCTCGTCGGCGCCGCGGACTACGAGACCGTGTGCGGCCGCCCCGACACCGCCGAGATCGCGCTCGCCGTCGCCGACGAGTGGCAGCGCCACGGCGTGGCCACCCTGCTGCTGGAGCACCTGCTGCACGCGGCGCGCGAGCAGGGCGTGCTCGCCATCGAGGCCGACACCCTCGCCGGGAACCGGGCCGTCCACAAGGTCTTCACCGACCTCGGGCTGCGGGTGCACCGCCACCTCGACCACGGTGAAATCCGGGTCCAGGTCCCCCTGGACGAGAGGGACGAGCACTACCGCAGCGCCGTGGAGGAGCGGGGGCGCAGCGCGGACGTCGCGAGCCTGGTGCCGCTGCTGCGGCCCCGGTCGGTCGCGGTGGTCGGCGCCTCGCGGCGGCCGGGGTCGGTCGGGCGGACGGTCCTGGAGAAGATCCGGCAGGGCGGTTTCAAGGGCGAGCTGTGGGCCGTCAACCCGTACGCGGAGAGGATCGGGGGCGAGCCGGCGTACCCCGGGCTGAGCGAACTGCCCGGTACCCCCGATCTGGCGGTGCTCGCAGTGCCACCCGGTGTGGTGTCCAGCGCAGCCGAGGAGTGCGGGCAGGCGGGTGTCCGTGCCCTGGTCGTGCTCACCTCCGGCCTGAGCGGCGCCGACGCGCAGCAGCTGCTGCACAGCTGCCGTCGGCACAGCATGCGACTGGTCGGTCCGAACTGTCTGGGCATCGCGGTGACCAACGACGCCGTCCGCCTGGACGCCGAGTTCGGCGCGGCCTGGCCGCTGCCGGGCACCGCCGGGGTGGCCGTGCAGTCCGGCGGCGTCGGGATCGCGCTGCTGGAGCGGCTGACCTGGCTGGGCATCGGGGTGTCCGACTTCGTCTCGCTCGGCGACAAGTACGACGTCAGCGGCAACGACCTCCTGCAGTGGTGGGAGAGCGACGGCCGCACCAACCTGGCCCTGCTGCACCTGGAGTCCTTCGGCAACCCCCGCGCCTTCTCCCGCACCGCCCGCCGCGTCACCCGCAAAATCCCGGTACTCACCGTGGACGCCGGACGCTCCGCCGCAGGCCGCCGGGGAGCCGCCTCGCACACCGCTGCCGCCGCCACCTCGACCGTGACCCGCCAGGCCCTGTTCAGCCAGGCCGGCATCACCGCCACCCGCGGCATCGGCGAACTCGTCGAGACCGCCGCCCTGCTGCACGCCCAGCCGCTGCCGACCGCGCGGTCCTCGGTCGCCGTGGTCTCCAACGCCGGCGGCGTGGGCATCCTGGCAGCCGACGCCTGCGTGGACTACGGGCTCACACTCCCCGAACTCCCCGCCCACCTGGCGATCGATCTGGTCGACCTTCTCCCACCGGGTGCGACGGCTGCCAACCCGGTCGACACCACCGCCGCCGTCGGGCCGGACGAACTCCGCTCCTGCCTGGACCTGTTGGAGCGCAGCCGGTCCGTCGAGGCCCTGCTGGTCTGCCTGGTCCCGACCGCGCTCACCACCAGCCCCGAGCAGGACCCGTTGCGCGCCCTGCGGGACTCGCCCGGGCGGCGCCGTATCCCGGTCGTGGCCGTACTCCTCGGCCAGGAGGTCCCGGTGCAGTATCTCGACTGCGCAGACGGCGCGCGCATTCCCATCTACGCGGACCCGCAGTCAGCCGCCCGTGCCCTCGCCCACGCCCGCGACCGGGCCGCCTGGCTGGCCGAGCCCCCCGGAGCCGAACCGGCCCTCACCGACTGCGACCCGGAAGCCGCCAAGGACCTGGTGGCGCGATTCCTGGACGCGCATCCCGACGGCGGCTGGCTCAACCCCTCCCTCACCGCAGACCTCCTCGGCTGCTACAGCCTGCCGCTCACCACCTCGGTCTGGGCCCCCGACGAGCACGGCATGGTGCTCGCCGCCCGGTCCATGCGTCAGCTCGGGCACGAGGGCAAGATCGCGCTCAAGGCCTACTGGCCCGGCCAGGTCCACAAGAGCGACGTCGGCGCGGTGTACCTCGGCCCCGGTGACGACGCGTCGGTCCGGTCCACCTTCCGGGACTTCGAGAACCGCTTCGGCGAGCGCCTGGCCGGCGTGGTCGTCCAGCCGATGGCCGCGCCGGGCACCGAGTTGTTCGCCGGGATCGTGCAGGACCAGGTCTTCGGCCCGCTGACCGTCTTCGGCCTCGGGGGCACCGCCACCGACCTGCTGGACGACCGCACCGCCCGCCTCACCCCGCTCACCGAGAACGACCTCCACACCATGACCACCGAACTGCGCTGCGCCCCGCTGCTCTTCGGGTACCACGGCCACCCGGCCGTCGACCTGACCGCCGTCCAGGATCTGCTCGCCAGGCTCTCCCGGCTGGCCGACGACGTGCCCCAGCTCGCCGAGGCCGACCTCAATCCGGTCATCGCAACTCCGGACGCCCTGCTCTGCGTCGACGCCCGAGTACGGCTGGAGCCGCGGCACCCCTTCGACCCGTACCTGCGCCGCCTACGACGCCCGGTGGAGGACTGAGCGCGAGGAATCTCGACGGACGGGCCGAACCCGGGGCGTGGCGACAACGCCACGCCCCGGTCGCGGCTCACCTCACTTGACCAGCACCCGCTCACCCGAGCGCGGCACCACGGCCGTCCAGCCCAACTCGCGGTCGATCCGGTCGCGCAGCGCCTGGGAACCCTCCGGCTCGCCGTGCACCAGGTAGGTCGCGCTCGGCGGCAGGGCGCCGCCCAGCCAGTCAAGGATCTCGCCGGCGTCGGCGTGCGCGGAGAACCCGGGGACGCTCACGATCTCCGCGCGCACCGGCACGTAGGTGCCGAACATCTTCAGCGTGCGCGCCCCGTCCACCAGGTCACGGGCCCGGGTGCCGATCGCGGCGAAGCCGACGATCATCACGGTGTTGCGGGGGTCGGGCAGCAGCCTGCGCAGATGGTGGACGACCCGTCCGCCGGTGGCCATGCCCGAGGCGGAGACGATGACCGACGGCATCACCGAGCGCTGGATCGCGCCCGACTCCTGCACCGACCGCGCCGCCGTGAACGGCGCGGGGTCCAGGGCCGCTCCGCCGTCGCCCGCCACATCGGACCGAAGCTCCGGGGCGTTCTCAACGAAGGCATCGCGGTAGACCTGCAAAGCTGCGAGCGCCATCGGGCTGTCCACGTAGACCGGCACGCCGGCGGGCAGCTGGCCCGAGCGGCGCAGTTCGGCGAGTTCGTGCAGCACGACCTCAGTGCGGTCCACCGCGAAGGACGGGATGACGACGGTGCCGCCGCGAGCCAGGGTATGCGACAGCGCGTCCGCGAAGCGCGCCCGGGCGCCGCGCTCGTCGTGGTGGCGGTTGCCGTAGGTGGACTCCACCAGCAGCACGTCCGCGCCCGTGAACGGGTCGGGCGGCCGCAGCAAGGGGTGGACGGGGCGGCCGAGGTCGCCGCTGGAGGCGAGGGTGTGGCCGTCCTCCAGGGTGAGGTGGGCCCAGGAGGAGCCGAGGATGTGGCCGGCGTGGTGCAGGCGCAGCACCGTGCCGGTGGTGATCTCGGTCTCGGCGCCGACAGGAGCGGGTTCGAAGAGGCTCAGGGCCCGGTCGACGTCCCCATCGTCGTAGAGCGGCTGCGCGGGGCGGTGTTTGGACCAGCCGTGGGAGTTGGCGTGCTCGGCCTGCTCCTGCTGCAGGTGTGCGCTGTCGCGCAGCACGATCTCGGCGAGGCGGGCTGTGTTGGGCGTGCACACCACCCGGCCGTGGAAGCCGTCCTTGACCAGGCGCGGCAGGTAGCCGCAGTGGTCCAGGTGCGCGTGGGTGAGGACGACGGCGTGCACGTCGGCGGGGTCCAGAGGCAGCGGGCGCCAGTTGCGCCGCCGCAGCTCGGCCATGCCCTGGAACATGCCGCAGTCCACCAGAACCCGCGCGTGATCCGTCTCGACCATGAACTTGCTGCCAGTGACGGTACCGACCCCGCCGAGGAAGGTCAGCAGACCCGGCCGGAGCTTCGGGCCGCTCCGGGCCTCCGTGCCACTCTCGCCTGCGCCGACCATGGTGACCGCCTCTCCTGGCACGCCGCGCCGCGCGCGGACGAGATCCCTGCCAGTCCACTGTCACACCACGGCGCGCACCCGGCACGGGCCGCACCGGCCCCGGGTGGGGACCGATCGGCCCTGTTCAACGGCCCGGGACGAGGCGAAGAGTGGCCATGAGACCGTCCGGGCTCTGTGCCCGGCCGTGCCGACACGCTCCGAGGAGGCGTATGGACCATGCAGCATCGCACCGTCCACGCCGATGTGCCTTCGGTGCAGTTCCCGCCTCCAGCGAAGAGCAACCTTGTGCGGCTGGGCCACGGCGCCGGCGGCGGCCTCTCCGCCGAACTGCTGGACGACCTGCTGCTGCCCGCCCTGAGCGGCACCAGCGGACCTGGCCGGCGCGCGGTGCCGATGGAGGACGCGGCGGTCCTCCCCGGGACCGGTGACGCCGAACTGCTCTTCACCACCGACTCCTTCGTGGTCAGCCCGCTCTTCTTCCCCGGCGGCGACATCGGCTCACTCGCCGTGCACGGCATCATCAACGACATCGCGATGATGGGTGCCCGGCCGACCGCACTCGCCGTCGCACTCATCCTGGAGGAGGGCCTGCCGCTCACGATCCTGGACCAGGTGGCTCGCTCCATCGGCTGGGCCGCACGCGAGGCCGGGGTCGCCGTGGTGACGGGGGACACCCAAGTCGTCAACCAGGGTGCCGTCGACCGACTGTTCATCACCACCACAGCGCTCGGCACCCGCCTCCCCGGGATGCACACCGCCGCCGCCCACACCCAACCCGGCGACGCGGTCCTGCTATCCGGGCCGATCGGCCTGCACGGCACCGCGGTGCTCGGCGCCCGGAAGGAACACGGCTTCGGAAGCCGGATCGCCTCCGACACACGCCCCCTGCACGGCCTGGTCAGGGTGATGGGCGCGGCCGGGGGCACCGCTGTCCACACGCTGCGCGACCCGACCCGGGGTGGTCTGGCGACGGCGCTCAACGAGATCGCCCGGGACTCTGCCGTCAGCGTCGAGGTCCAGGAAGCGGCGATCCCGGTACCCGAACCGGTGGCTGCCGCCTGCGACCAGCTCGGCCTGGACGTCCTGGAGATCGCCAGCGCGGGCTGCCTGGTCGCCTTCGTCGCCGCCTCGCAGGCCGAGAACGTACTCGCCGCCATGAGAGCCACCCGCGAGGGCGAAGCCGCCGTACCCATTGGCCGAGTCACCGACTGGCCGCCCGGCCGAGTCACTCTGACAGCCGCCAGCCGGGTGGTGGACATGCCTGCAGCCGAGCAATCACCACGGATCTGCTGAGCCCCACACCGGTTCCTGGACCGTCGGGCCCCTGGGCCCGGGACCTTCGGGCCTCCCCGGCGACGGTCTCAAGGATCGACGATGGAAGTGGCCTCCGCGCCGCCCGGGCAAGCAATCGGCCCGGTGGGCGGCACGGTGGCGCCAGAAGGCAGGGACAACCATGAACGGCTCCGTACCACTGGGACGGATCTTCGGCGTGCCCCTGCGCATCCACTGGAGTGCCCCCCTGCTGATCCTCCTCCTGAGCAGCAGCCTCAGCAGCAGCACCCTCCCCGCCTGGGCGCCGGGGCACTCCAGCACCGTCTACTCGGCGGCCGGCCTGATCGGCGCGCTGCTGCTGGTGGCGAGCCTGCTCGCGCACGAGGCGGCACACGCGGTCACCGCACGACGGGCCGGCATCAAGGTCGAGGACGTGACGGTCTGGGGGCTGGGCGGAGTCACCCGGATGGGACGCGCCAAAACCCCCCTGGTCCACCTCGCCGTCTCGGCGATCGGGCCTCTGACCAGCCTGGCGCTCGGCGGGCTCGCGCTCGCAGGCGGTTTCGCAACGCAGCACGTGCTGCACTGGGCGGTGCCCTCGGCCGTGCTGCTCTGGACCGGCTGGGCCAATCTGCTCCTCGGGGCGTTCAACCTCTTGCCCGCCGCGCCGCTGGACGGCGGACGGATCCTCCAAGCGGCGCTCTGGTGGCGCCGGGGCGACCGCGAGCAGGCGCAGCGGATCGCCGGACGCACCGGGCAGGTGGTCGGAGCACTGGTGGCCGTGGCCGGCTGGTTCGAGCTGACCCACGGCGCGAGTTCCGGCCTGTGGCTCGTGCTCGTCGGTGTCTTCGTCTCGCTGTCCGCCCTGGCCGAGGTGCGCCGCGCCACGCTGGAGACCGCGCTGCGCGGCGTACTGGTCGCCCAGGTGATGTCCTCACCGGTCGTCACCGGGGCCGACTGGCTGACCGTGGACCACCTCCTGGACGAGTTCGCGACTAAGGGCCACCACTCGGCCATTCCTGTGCTCGACTTCAACGGACACCCGAGCGGAATCGTCGAACTGCGCCGACTCTCTGCAGTCCCGCCCGCGCGGCGGGCCGACCTACGGGCCCGCGACGTGGCCGCTCCCCTCACCCGATGCGTGCTGGCCTCGCCCGAGGACACCCTCGTCGATGTGCTGGAGCGCCCGGGTGTGACAGTGCCGCTGCGGATCCTGGTGCTCGACGGCGCGCAGCTGGTCGGCATCGTCACCGGCCACGACATCGCCCGCATCGCGCGGCAACGCCTGCCCGGGCCGCATGCGGCGCGGGCCCGGGCGATCGGCTGACCCGCCCGTTCATTTGCGGTGCGGGGCCCGGTGCGCTGCGTGAGGATGTTGACGCGCGGATCAGCGCACTGGCAGCACGTGACGGCTCTGGCCGGTGGCGGTTCCCATGGCTCCCCGGGCACGCGGAGCCGACCTGCTCGTCCTCGGACGCCGGACCCGCCGTCACGGCACCCCACGCATCGGGCCCACCACCCACGCGCTGATGCACCACACACAGCGTCCGGTCGCGGTGGTTCCCCATTCCTGACCGGCGGCCTACTGCCGCTCATTGCCATGGTCCGGCAGTCCTCGGGCGGGCGAACGACCGCCCGCAACCGTTCGACCAGCCGGGCTGTCGGGCCCGAAAGCGCCAAGCTGGGGGCCGTACGGCCCTGGGCGGCTCGGGCGCGGAGAGAGCAGTGTGGGGCTGTCAACCGAGGTGCGAGGTGCGAGATGAGTACAGAACAGTCGGCGGGAAGCCGGATCGTGGTCGGGGTCGACGGTTCGCCGTCGTTGAAGCAGGCACTGCGGTGGGCGGTCGATCAGGCTGAGCGGACCGGTGCCGTCGTGGAGGCGGTCGCCTGCTGGGCGTACCCGACGGTGTACGGGTGGGGGATGACGGGAGTGGATCCCGAACTCCCCGACATCACCGGGAAGATGCTCGCCCAGGCGGTGGCCGAAGTGGTCGGCGACGACCCACCGGTGGAGATCCGCGAGAGCGTCGTGCTCGGCAACGCAGCAGAGGTGCTGCTGGACAGGGCTCACGGGGCCGAACGGCTGGTGGTCGGCAACCGGGGCCACGGCGGGTTCTCCGGCGCCCTGTTGGGCTCGGTGGGCCAGCACTGCGTGCAGCACGCGCACTGCTCCGTCGTCGTCGTCCGCGATGGCGAGAGCTGACCGACCAGCTCCCCCTGCGGTTCCGGCCCGACGGAAGGCGGACTCGCAGCCGCCGCGCGGAGCATCGGCAGCCTTCCGAGCCGGTGGTGCCCCCCGTACGAGGCCCGAGTCGCTACCGCTGCTGGCGGTAGTGGTCTCGCCAGATCAGGCGGTACACCTTCGTCCACCGCGGGACGGACCGGACGCCGGGGATGAACGGCACCAGGACGAGACCGAGGCTGAGCACCGCCATGAGCGCCCAGATCAGGGCGTCCGCGTTGGTCGAGGTCTTGAACGGGTCGACCTGGTACCAGAAGGTGTACAGCCACAGCCATGCCTGCCCGGGGTAGTTCCCGGTCTCGTTCATCATGCCCCACTGGTCGCCGGACAGGTGCTGGCCGTCGGCCAGGCCCGCCAGGTAGGTTCCGTCGGCCAGGAAGAGCAAGGGCTTGGTGTAGTCGGTCTGGTAGAAGTGGCCCTGGGCCAGCAGCTGTCCGTCCAGGCCACCGGCCTGGGCGAGTGTCAGCAGGCGCCCGGTCAGTACCGGGACGGGTCCGTAGTCGCCGTGGGCGACCTGGGCGGGGTCACCGTCCGGGGCCTTGCCGAGCGCGTCGGAGTAGGCCGCGGTCCACATCTGCTGCTGGTCAGTCGGTGCGGCGCTCCAGGCGGCCAGAGCCGCGGTGACGTCGGCCGGTTCGGGGGCTTGGCGCAGCGGGCGCAGCACGAAGTCCTCGGCGGTGTCGACCGGGATCCGCACCCCAGCGGCCCGTTGCAGGCCGAGGGGACCGATCCTCTGGCCCGCGCCCGGGGTGTCGTTGTACGGCGGGCCGTACTGCGCCGTCGTGCTGGTGGCGCCGAGTTCGGCGACGGCCGTCGCGGTGAAGTCGTTGGGGGCGGCGGCGGACCAGGCGGCCAGGGTGACCGGTTTGTCGTCCGGGGAGGAGAACAGTGCGGCGAGGCCGGCCGTCAGCAGTGCCACCGCGACCAGCGCGACGGTGAACTCCTTGAGCAGGTCGTACGGGCGGGTCGGGAACGCGGCGGACTCGGGCTCCGCCGCACGGCGGGAGAGCGGTTTCACAGCCGCCCCTGGACGGCGCCAGGCTCCGGGGCCACGGCGCCGATCGGCGGTACGATCCCGCGGCGACGGACCAGCAGGACGTGCCAGCCTGTCAACCCGCCCAACACGAGGGGGAGCAGCACGATGTGCCACATCAGCATCTGGCCGAAGTCCAGGACGTTGAACCAGGCGCCGATGCCGACCGCGTTGAGGCCGTCCTTGGCCTGCCCGGAGATCCACTGCGAGTCGAAGTTCTGCTGCGTCAGGTAGCCGGTGAAAGCGGCGCCGACCGAGGCGAGGAAGCAGACCGCCCCGGTCATCCACGTCATCGCCCGCCGGCCACGCCAGGCGGCCATGAAGAACTTGCCCCACAGGTGGATCACCATGAAGAACATGAACAGCTCCACACTCCACAGGTGCAGGCTGTTGACGTACTTCCCGACACCGGAGACGTGCCACCAGCCGGGGCCCTCCAGCGAGAGCAGGCATCCTGTGGCCACCACCACGACCAGCGCCGACACGGTGAGCACGCCGAAGACGTAGATCCAGGAGGCCATGTACGCGGGCTGGCTGTCGGGCAGCAGCTTCTCGGGCGGCAGGGTACGGACGGCGTAGCGGCGTACCGCCCCGGTCCACCCGCCGGAGCGGACGTCCTGCGGCGTCGCGGGCTCGCTCATCTGCGCCCCCGTCCCTTCGGGAACGGCAGCAGCACCGCCGCTGCGAAGACCAGCACCATCAGGCCGATGACGACCAGGTTCGCCACCGAGATCTGCACCACACCCCAGTGGACATAATGCCCTGTGTGGTTGAGATCGACGGGCGCGGCGAGCGCTCGCTCGCCGTACGCCGCTGCCATCGCCATGGTCGGCCCCTTTCCCGGGCAGGTACGGCGTCAGTCTCCCCCGGCGTCAGGGGAACGGCATGCCGACGTGGGGCCGAACGGTCGAACCCGTGGAGGTGTCAGTCCTGCTCGGCGGCGGCCACGTGCTGCTTCACCGCGACGAAGCTGTCCGGTGCCACCGAGATCGAGTCGATCCCGGCCTGGACCAGGAAGCGGGTGAACGCCGGGTCGTCGCTGGGCCGCTGGCCGCACAGGCCGACCGGGCGGCCGACCGCGTGGGCGGTGGCGATCAGGGTCTCGATGCTCCGCGTGACGGCGGGGTTGGTCTCGTCGAAGAGGTGCGCGAGGTCTTCGGAGTCACGGTCCACGCCGAGGGTGAGCTGGGTGAGGTCGTTGCTGCCGATGGAAAAGCCGTCGAAGCACTCGGCGAACTCCGCCGCGAGAATCACGTTCGCCGGGATCTCCGCCATCGCGTACACCTTCAACCCGTTCCCACCCCGCGACAGCCCCTCCTCGGCCATCACCGTCAGCACCCGATCAGCCTCCTCCAGCGTGCGGCAGAAGGGGATCATCACCACCACGTTCGTCAGGCCCATCTCGTCGCGGACCCGGCGCAGCGCCCGGCACTCGAGCGCGAAGCCCTCCCGGTAGCCCTCGCTGTAGTAGCGGCTCGCGCCCCGCCAGCCGATCATCGGGTTCGCCTCGACCGGCTCGAAGGGGCGGCCGCCGACCAGTTTGGCGTACTCGTTGGTCTTGAAGTCGCTGGTGCGCACCACGACTGGGTCGGGCCAGCGCGAGGCGGCGATCCGGGCGACGCCCTGGGCGAGGCGGTCCGTGAAGTAGCGGGTGCGGTCGGCGTAGCCGTCGGTGAGCGCGTCCACCTGGCGCCGTTCCTCGGGGTCGAGGCGTTCGGGGTGTACCAGCGCCATCGGGTGGACCTTGACCTGGTGGGCGACGATGAACTCCGTCCGGGCCAGCCCCACGCCGTCCGCCGGCAGCTGCCACCAGCGGAACGCGGCTGCCGGGTCGGCCAGGTTGAGCATCACCCGGGTGCGGGTCCGCGGCAGCCCGGCAAGGTCGATCTCGGACTGCTCGTAGTCGAGCAGTCCGGCGTAGACGTGTCCGTCCTCACCCTCGGCGCAGCAGACCGTGACCTCCTGGCCCTCGTGCAGCAGCTCGGTCGCCCGGCCCGTACCCACGATCGCGGGCACGCCCAACTCCCGGCTGACGATGGCCGCGTGCGAGGTGCGGCCGCCGTGGTCCGTGACGATGGCGGCGGCCCGCTTCATGATCGGTTCCCAGTCCGGGTCGGTGATCCCGGTGACCAGCACCGCCCCCGTGGGGAAGCGCTCCAGCTCGACGGGGGTGGACAGCGCGCACACCGCGCCGGCGCCGATCGCCTCGCCCACGGCGATCCCGCCGACGAGTAGCTCGCCGGTGCCGGTCAGCCGGAAGCGGTGCAGCATTGTCGCGCGCCGCTGGGACACCACGGTCTCGGGTCGGGCCTGCACGATGAAGATCTCATCGGTGCGGCCGTCCTTGGCCCACTCGATGTCCATCGGACAGCCGTAGTGCTGCTCGATGGCGACGCCCCAGCGGGCGAGTGTGCGCACCTCCGCCTCGTCCAGCACCCGGCGGTTGCGCTCCTGCGCGGTGGTGTCCACCGTGCGGGTCAGCCCCTCGTCGGCGTAGACGGCCTTGCGGCGCTTGGCCCCGGTCTCGGCGTGGATCACCGGGTTCAGGTCGGGGTCCTTGAGCAGTGGCTTGAAGACCAGGTACTCGTCGGGGTCGACCTGTCCGCTGACCACCGTCTCGCCCAGTCCCCAGGCCGCGCTGACCACCACCGCGTCCGGGAAGCCGCTCTCGGTGTCCAGCGTGAACATCACCCCGGCGCCGGCCAGGTCGGAGCGGACCATCAGCTGCACGCCGACCGAGAGCGCCACCGCGAGCTGGTCGAAACCCATCCGCTCGCGGTAGTCGATCGCCCGGTCGGTGAACAGCGACGCGTAACAGCGGTGGCAGGCATCCAGCAGCGCCTCGCGGCCCACCACGTTGAGGTAGGTGTCCTGCTGCCCGGCGAAGCTGGCCTCCGGCAGGTCCTCAGCCGTGGCGCTGCTGCGCACCGCGACGTCCGGGTCCACCCGGCCGGCCTCCCGAGCGAGGCCGGCGTACGCGTCGGCGAGCTCCCGCTCCAGGGCGGCTGGTAGCGGTGTGCTGAGCATCGCGGCACGGATCACGGCACCCACCTCGTCGAGCGGGGCACCCCCGTGCAGCAGCGCGATCTGCTCGACGATCCGCCCACGCAGACCGCCGGTGTCGAGGAACTCCCGGTAGGCGTCGGCGGTGCTCGCGAAGCCGTCGGGCACCCGTACACCTGCAGGACCGAGGTTGACGACCATCTCCCCGAGCGAGGCGTTCTTGCCGCCGACGACGTTCACGTCCGCGCGGCCGATCCCGGAGAACCGGATGACACGACGGGTCGAGGACATGACTACCTCCGCTGATACGGGAGTGATAGACGGCCCCTGCCATCGAGCAACACTGATGGTGCATCAGGTCAGGTCTACTGGGCAGTGCTCGACGTGGCCGACAGGACACCGCGACGACATCGCGGGCGCGCGGTGTCGACGGACCCAGCCGCCTCCCACGGGACCGGTGGGAGTCCGTCGGCCGCTTCCCGTGCCTTCGTCCGGGCTGTTCCTGTTGCTTCTATGGGACCACCGTACGAAGCGTGTCGCCAACGCCCGACGGCTCCCCTCGACGGGCCAGGTGTCGGCCTTCCCGGCACACTCGAAGATGACACTTCCAGATCTGCCCGGGTGGGAGCACCAATGGACACGAGCGAGAGTTGTGACCATTCCATACGCGTGTTCCTGCTCGACGACCACGAGGTGGTCCGGCGTGGGGTGCGCGACCTGCTGGAAGCGGAGCGGGACATCGAGGTGGTCGGCGAGGCCGGGACCTGCGCGCAGGCGCTCGCCCGGGTGCCCGCGCTGCGGCCCCAGGTCGCCGTGCTGGACGTCCGGCTGCCCGACGGGGACGGCGTTAGCATCTGCCGGGAACTGCGTTCCCGGCTGCCGGAGCTGACCTGCCTGATGCTCACCTCGTTCGACGACGACGACGCGCTACTGGACGCGATCATGGCTGGCGCCGCGGGTTACGTCCTCAAGGAGGTCAAGGGCGCCGACCTAGTCACTGCGGTGCGCACTGTCGCCGCCGGCCAGTCGATGCTCGACCCGGCGACCACCGCCCACCTGATGGCGAGCCTGCGCCACCGCGACGAACCCGCCGCCGGTCCCGGGCTGGCCGACCTCACCCCCAGGGAGCAGGAGGTGCTGGCCCTGATCGGCAAGGGCGAGACCAACCGCCAGATCGGCCGGGAGCTCTACCTGGCCGAGAAGACGGTGAAGAACCACATCTCGCGGATCCTCGCCAAACTGGGCGTCGAACGCCGGATCCAGGCCGCCGTCCTCGCCACCAGACTCGAGCCGCCAGCCTCAAGAGCTGACGGCATGTGGCACCCGCGCCACTCACCCTGAACCCCGATCCGGCTCGCCGAGCACGTGCAGCGGCACCCGCCATTCCAAACGTGTGCCACCCGTCGGGCCCAGGCGGGCGCGAAAGGTCCCGTCGAGCCTCGCCGCCCGCGCGGCGAGATTGTCGAGGCCGCTGCGACGTCCGCCGTCCGGCAGGCCGACCCCGTCGTCGGTGACGGTCAGCGCCAACTCCCCGTCCACAGCCAGCACCACATCCACCGCTCGGGCCTGCGCGTGCCTGGCGACGTTCGACAGCGCCTCCCCCAGAACTGCCAGGACCTCCTCGGCCAGCGGCGGAGACACCCGGAGGTCGACCAGCCCCTGCATCCGCAGGGCTGGGGCGAACCCCAGGGTGGCGGCGGCCCGTTGGACCGCCGCCACCATCCCGGCCCGCAGGCCACTGCCGGCCGGGCCGTCCTGCCTGGCCCGCAGCCCGAAGATGGTGGACCGGATGGTCTTCACGGTGTCGTCGAGATCGTCGATGGCCCGCCGCACCCGCTCGACGGCCTCCGGATGCTCGATCAAGCGGGCCGCGCCCTGCAGGGTCATCCCGGTCGCGAAGAGCCGCTGGATAGCCAGATCGTGAAGATCCCGGGCGATACGGTCGCGCTCCTCCAGCAGGGCCACCTGCTCGGAGTCCCGGCGACGCTCGGCCAGCTCCATCGCCACCGCCGCCTGTCCCGCGAAGCCCGGCAGCGGAGCGCACTCCTGCGACTCGAACACCGGCCGGCCGGCCGCCCGGGCCAGCATCAGCACCCCGCGCACACCGCCCCCGGTCGTGCCGATCGGCACAGCCACCGCCGGGCCCAGGCCATCCCACCGCGGCGGACCCGCCGTGATCCTCGGGTCCGTGCACACATCGACGCTGGTGACCAGCCCCCCGCTGCGGACCGCTGCCCCAACGAAGGAACCCTCTACCGGCAGGACCAACCGGCGGTGCGCCTCCGCTCCCAGGCCGACCGCGAACCGCACCTCAAGCTCGTGGGAGCCTGGAAGCGGTAGGGCGACCACGGTCAGATCGGCGCCGGCGATCTCACCGGCCCGCGCGACCAGCAGATCCAGCACCTCCTCCTGCGAATGCCCCGACATGAGGCTGTTGGTGAGCTCGCCGGTCGCCAGCAGCCACCGCTCGCGCAACCGCGCCTGGGCGTACAGCCGGGCGTTGTCGATCGCCACCCCGGCTGCCACCGCCAGGGTCGCGAGCACCGACTCGTCCTCGGCTTCGAACGCCCCACCCCCGCGCTTCTCGGTGAGGTAGAGATTGCCGAAGACCTTGTCCCGAACCCGGATCGGCACCCCCAGGAAGCTGTGCATCGGCGGGTGATGGGCCGGAATTCCGTAGGAGGACGGATGTTCGGACAGCTCTGCCAGGCGCAGCGCCTCGGGGTGGCGGATCAGCTCGCCCAGCAGACCGTGCCCGGCCGGCAGCGGGCCGATCCGTCGGATCTGCTCCTCGCTCAGGCCCACGGGGATGAACTGCGACAGCCACTGGTCCTCGCCGATCACCCCCAGCGCCCCGTACTCGGCGTCCACCAGCTCCACCGCGGCCTCCACGATGTGCTGGAGCACCTGGCCCAGCTCCAGGTCCCGGCCCACCGACAGCACCGCTTCCAGCAGGCCGTGCACCCGGTCCCGAGTCCCGCGCGCCACGTCCAGCTTCGCCTGCAGTTCCTCCAACAGGTCGTCCAGCTCCAGTTGCGGCACGTGCGGGGAATCGGCTTCGGATGGACGGTCCACTGACATCCTCTCTGCGCTCGGGACGGGGCACCGCCCCGACCTGCGTCCGAGGCGGTGCCCCGGGCGGGTCAGGCCTCAGTCGTCCTTGCCGTCTCCCGGACCGCGGATGACGACGACCGGGCAGGGGGCGTGTTGCACACAGTGCTGCGCGACCGAGCCGAGCAGCGCCTGCGTGAACCCGCCGTGGCCGCGGTTGCCCACCACCAGGAGCCGTGCCCCTTGAGCGGCATCCAGCAGCACGGCGGCGGGGTGGCCCCGGACCACCCGGGTGCGGATCTCCACCGGCCGGTCGGGGCCGATGGCCCGGTCGATGCTCTCGACGAGGGTCTTACTCGTGATCTTCTCGTAGTCGAAGACCTCCGCCTGCGGAGGCGTCCAGCCGTACCAGGCGGACGGGTACTCCCAGACGGCGACGGCCTCGACCACGCCGCCGATCAGTCCCGCCTCCCGCACCGCCCACCACAGCGCCGCCTTCGACGGGTCGGACCCGTCGACCCCCACCACGATCCGCGGCGCGGCCATCAGGTCGTCACTCATCGTCCACCGCCTCCGGCGCTCGGAAACCCGCCTCCCACCCTGCCCGGAGCAGCGGCATGCAGCCACTCCAGGGCTGGTCGGTGTACGTCATCCGAATGGGCGCGGGTTGCCTGGCTCTTCCGCCGAAGCGGCAGGGCAGTCTGGTGCACCGAATCCTCACCCGACGAGAAGGTACCGCTGTGGCAACCGATTACGACGCCCCACGCCAGACCAGTGACGACTCGAACGAGGACAGCATCGAGGAGCTGAAGAGCCGCCGGAAGGACAAGTCGAGCGACACGGTCGAGGTCGACGAGTTCGAAGCCGCCGAGGGCCTGGAGCTTCCAGGGGCAGACCTCTCCGGTGAGGAGCTCACGGTCCGTGTCCTGCCGAAACAGCAGGACGAGTTCACGTGCGCGAGCTGCTTCCTGGTCCACCACCGCAGCCGGCTCGCGGGCGAGGACGGCAACGGTCAGCCGATCTGCCGGGACTGCGCGTCCTGACCGGTGGCCGTCCACGCAGGAAGCCGGGTCGCCCGGTAGCTGCGCAGGGACCGATCGGCCCTGTTCCGGAGCGGCGGCATGCGCGCAGTCTGGGAGCAGGAGGGCGATCGTGCCCCCGGCAGGAATCCGCACCCAGGAGGCGTGAGAGCCATGCAACACCGCACCGTCCACGACGTGATGACCCAGGGGGTCGTCACCGCCCGGCCTGACACCCCGTTCAAGGAGGTCGCCGGACTGTTCCACCGCAACGACATCACCGCCGTCCCCGTCGTCGACAACCGGGACCACCCGCTCGGGATGGTCTCCGAGGCGGACCTGCTCCGCAACGAAGCCGTCCAGCCGGACCCCGAGGGCCACGCCGCCGGGCTTCGGTTGAGCCCGCACGACCGAGCCCGCGCCGAAGCCGAAACCGCCGGTGGTCTGATGACCAGCCCCGCCGTCACCGCCCGGCCCGACTGGAGCATCGTCGAGGCGGCCCGGGTCATGGACCGTGAGAAGGTCAAGCGACTGCCGGTGGTCGACGAGGCCGGGCGGCTGGTCGGCATCGTCAGCAGGAGCGACCTGCTGCAGCTATTCCTGCGCCACGACTCGGCGATCCGCGAGGAGATCACTCACGACGTCCTCGGTCAGACCCTCTGGCTGGCCCCCACCGCGGTGCAGGTCACCGTGCACGACGGCGTCGTCACCCTGGCCGGCAGCGTCGAGCAGAAGAGCCTGATCCCGATCGTCGAACGGCTCTGCCGATCGGTCGACGGTGTCGTCGCCGTCCACCACACCCTCGGCTACACCACCGACGACACCGACCTCGACCTCGGAAAGTCCCTCACCCGCGGCATGGTCGGCCCGTTCACACCCCACCACTGACACCCTGCGTCCCACCACCGGACAGCACGCCGAATCACGCGGGGCAGGCCGTCTCGCGCCGGACCTACCGACCCAAGCCGGCGAACGCGGCGCGTCTGATGGAGCGGACGACGGGCAGACAGCCGGGTACCGCGGCGAGTTCGACGTGCACCGGCGTCGGCGGGTCCAGCCAGCGCACCAGTGAGCGGTGCTGCCCGTGGGCGGCGCGCAGGCGATGCGAGACGACGGCAAGCAGACGCCGGGCCGCGGTCTCCTCCAGCGGCTGGGTGACCACGCGGCTTCCGTCGGCCAGAAGGACGAGCAGGGCCTGCGGGAGCCCGGCATGTTCCAGAAGCCCCACCAGCAGGGCCCCCTGTCGTGATTCGCCCGTGGTCGGCGCCGGCAGAGATGTGCTCGAAGGGGTCAGTTCCATCGCCATGCCTCAGGTTCACGCGGCATTCCACAAGGGTCGCACCGGCGCGCCGACCGACAGAGCGGTCGGCGGACGAGGCTTCGGGCAGCCCGACAGGCTGATTGTGACTGCGCGGCACCCTCTCGGTGAGCCCGCCTGGCAAGGTAGCTCGATCGCGGCCGGCATCAGGTGTCTCAAGCGTGGCCGCCGCCCGCCGTGGCCGCCACCGCAGAGCCCGCGTGCCGCAGGACGGCACCGGGAGGATCATGGGAGTGACGAGTGCACCGACCGTATCGCCTCAGGACAGGCCATGTCGCGGTCCGCGCGGCCGGGGCGCAGACGCCTGAAGCGCCTGACCGCGATCTCGTGCACGGGTCGGCGGGCGCCCCGGCTACAGTGCGCAGTCCACACAGGGGTCCCGGTGATCGGCCACACCGTACGGAGGACGCCATGAAGCATCTGCACACCGTCGGCGACGTCATGACCCATGCCGTGATCGCGGTGGGCCGCGATGCACCGTTCGAGGAGATCGTGGAGAACCTGCGCAACTGGCGGATCAGCGCGCTGCCGGTGCTGGGCGGCGACGGACGCGTGGTCGGCGTGGTGTCCGAGGCCGACCTGCTGGCACGGGAGGAACTCAGGGCCGCCGTCCTGCCCCCGTCCGACCGGGCAGCGGATGCGACCCTCCAGCAGCAGGCCCACGTGGTGACGGCAGGGCAGCTGATGTCCTTCCCCGCGATCACCGTACACCCCGATGCCACCCTGGCCCAGGCTGCCCGGGCCATGGTGCACGCCCGCGTCAAGCGCCTTCCCGTGGTCGACGCCGAGGGGCAGCTGATCGGCGTCGTCAGCCGTGGCGACCTGCTCAAGGTCTACCTGCGCTCGGACGAGGACATCGCGGGCGACGTTCGCCGCGCCCTGCTCGCGCACCCGCTCCCGGCCGACGCGACCGGCATCGATGTGGAGGTCGAGGAGGGCCTGGTCACCCTGCGCGGCACGGTCCCGGACCCCGCCCCGATCGGCGTTCTGGACCTGCTGGCCCGAGCGGTTCCCAGCGTCGTGGACGTGCGGACCCTCATCAGTGGCGGACCGACACCGCAGGCCGACGACGACCAGAGCGCGACCACGCGCAACGGCGGAGCACCGCGATGAGGGTGTCCGCCCTGATGACCACTCCGCCGGTCGTCGTCGCTCCCCGAACCGCGGCCCGGCAGGCGGCCCTGCGGATGGACGATGAGGCCGTCGGATGCCTGCTGGTCGCCGAAGGCGAGCACCTGTGCGGCATCCTCACCGACCGCGACCTCGCGATCCTCACCCTTGGCCGCGGCCTGGCCCCGGACACGCCCGTCAGCGAGTTCATGTCCACGCCCGTGGTCACCCTCGACGTCGCCGACGACCTGGAGACCGCCTACCGACTCTTCCGGCGCAGCGGCCTGCGACGCCTGCCCGTCCTCGACGGCGAGCGGCCGGTCGGCTTGCTCGCCGTCGACGACCTCTTCCGCGACGTCCTGCAACGCCTGGCCGATCTGCTCGGCCCGATCTCCTGGAGCGTCCTTCGCGACGATCACCCGGGGCCCGTGGAACAGCCGGCGGAGTGAGCGGGACATGGCAGGCACGGAACAGCTCCCACCGCAACAAGCCTCCACGGACAGTGCCGAGCAGCCCGGTTCTCCCGACCCGCGTGAGCCGCTGTCCGTGCTCCTGCGCGACATGCGGACCTCCCCGCAGGGGCTGGCGGCGCGCGAGGCGGCACGCCGGCTGACGGTCTACGGGCCGAACACGCTGGCACGCCGTGGCGGGCGGCGCTGGCCCCGGGAACTGGCCCAGCAGTTCACCCAGCCGTTGGCCCTGCTGCTGGCCCTGGCCGCCGTCCTCGCCGCGGCCACCGGCGCACTGGCGCTCGCGCTGGCGATCCTGGCCGTGATCGTGCTCAACGCTCTCCTGGCCTTCGCGCAGGAGCAGCAGGCGGAGCGGGCGGTGGAGGCGCTGGCGGCGTTCCTGCCCGACCGGGCGGCGGCGGTCCGGGGCGGGGTGCGTCAGGAGGTCGAGGCGACCGCTCTGGTGCCCGGTGACGTGCTGGTGGTGGAGGAGGGCAGCCGGATCTGTGCCGATGCCCGGCTGCTGTCGGGCGGGGTGGAGGTGGACCTGTCGGCGCTGACCGGCGAGTCGGTCCCGGTGTTCCGCTCCGCCGACTTCGTCGACTCCTCCGGCCCGCTGCTCCAGGCCCGCGAGCTGCTCTTCACGGGTACGACGTGCACCGGCGGGCAGGCGCGGGCGGTCGTCACTGCCACCGGGATGCACACGGAGCTGGGTCGGATCGCGGCGCTCAGCCAGCGCACGCAGCGTGAGGAGAGCCCGCTGGAGCACCAGGTCAAGCGGGTGGCGAGGCTGATCGCGGTGATCGCGGTCGGTGTGGGTGTGGCGTTCGTCCCGCTGGGCCTGGCGTCCGGGCTGTCGCTGACGGCTACGGTGGCGTTCGCGATCGGTCTGCTGGTCGCCAACGTGCCGGAGGGCCTGCTGCCTACGGTCACCCTCGCCCTCGCCTCGGGGGTCCGCGCGCTGGCGCGGCGCGGCGCGGTGGTGAAGCGGCTGTCCGCCGTGGAGACGCTCGGCTCGACCAGGGTCGTCTGCACGGACAAGACCGGGACTCTGACCGAGAACCGGATGCGGGTCACCACCGTCTGGACTCCCGGGGGTGAGTGCGACCTCGGCGATGCCGTCCCCGCCGCCGTGCCGGAGCAGGTCCACCTGCTGGCCGCAGCGGCTGCTGCCTGCACCACCGCGACGCCGGCCGCCGGCCCGGACGGGCACCCCACCGGTGACCCCACCGAGCTCGCGCTGATCGACCTCGCCGCCCGCCTCGGCGAGCAGCGGCCGCCCGAGGAGCGCGACCGGCAGCGGCGGGCGATGTTCCGCTTCGACCCGCGGATCAAACTGATGACCACCGCCGATGCCGAGAACGGCGATGCCGTGGTCCTGCACACCAAGGGCGCGCCGGAGGAACTCCTCGTCCACGCGGATGCCGTCCTCGACCGCGGGGGTGAGCGCCCGCTCACCTCCGCGGACCGGGCGGAGGTCTTTCGCACCGTCGGCTCGCTGGCCCAACGGGGGTTGCGGGTGCTCGCCGTGGCCCGGCGACGCCTGGCGCCCGGGCAGTCGCCGCCGGGCGGCCGAGAGGATGCCGAGCAGCACCTCTGCCTCCTCGGGCTGGTCGCGATGGCCGACCCGGCGCGCCCCGAGGTCGCCCACGCGATCGAACTGGCGCACCGGGCCGGGATCACCGTGCACGTGGTCACCGGCGACAACGGCCTGACCGCCGCCGCCATCGCCGCCCGGGTCGGCATCGGCCACCGCGGCATGCGCATCGTCACCGGCACCGAACTGGAGGCGATGAGCGAGCCCGAACTGGACATCCTGCTCGCCCGCGGCGAAGAAGTGATCTTCGCCCGTTCCTCGCCCGAGGCGAAGCTGCGGATCGCCGACGCGCTGCGCGCCGCGGGCAACACCGTCGCCATGACGGGAGACGGTGTCAACGACGCACCGGCGCTGCGCCGCGCGGACATCGGCATCGCCATGGGCAGATCCGGCACGGACGTCGCGCGCGAGGCGGCGACCATGGTGCTCACCGACGACAACTTCGCCACCATCATCGCCGCCGTGGAGGCGGGCCGGCGGACGTACGACAACATCCGCAAGTTCATCGTCTACATCTTCACCCACGCCGTCCCCGAGGTCGTCCCGTTCCTGGTGTTCGCCCTGGCCGGCGGCATGATCCCGCTGCCGCTGACGGTGATGCAGATCCTCGCCATCGACCTGGGGACCGACACCCTCCCCGCGCTGGCCCTTGGCCGGGAGAGGGCCGAACCCGGGCTGATGGACCGCCCGCCCCGCCCGCGCAGCGAAGGCGTCATCCAGCCGGTGATGCTCGCCCGCGCCTGGGGCTTCCTCGGACTGATCTCGACCGCCCTCGTCATGGGCGGCTACTTCCTCACCCTCAGCCGCGGCGGCTGGCACCCAGGCGATCCGACCGGCGCCGGCACCGCACTGCACCTCACCTACCAGCAGGCCACCACCGTCACCTGGCTCGGCATCGTCGCCTGCCAGATCGGCACCGCCTTCGCGGTACGGACCGAGCACGCCTCGCTGCGCTCCCTGGGAGTGTTCAGCAACCACTACCTGCTCGGCGGCATCGCCTTCTCGCTCACCTTCGCCGCCGCCCTCATCTACCTGCCGCCGCTGCACTCCGTCTTCGGCACCGCAGCCCTCACCCCGCTCCAGCTCGCCACAGTGCTGCCCTTCCCGTTCGTCGTCTGGGGCGCGGACGAACTGCGCCGGGCCCTGCTGCGCCGCCACACAAGCCCACCCACCGCGCCGCGGCCCGCTCCAACCGCGCCGGCCCTCCCCGAACCCGCGGCCGACACCGGCCACCACCCGCTGGCCGTGCTGCTGGCCCGCCACGGCTGGAGTGCCCGCCAGCTCTCCCGCGCCCTAGGCGTGAGCGAACACGCGGCCGCCGGCATCGTCGCCCACGCCCGCCGGATCGGCGCCGAACATGGACGGCGAGCACCGTGAACGAACAGCCCGAACGGACCCGTCCGGCACCCGACGAAGGGCCGAAGGGCCCAAGCCCGGCAGGACACCGACAGGGCAGGCTGGAGGCGACTGCGAGCGCAGGAGGCGGTTGTCATGCCGAACCTGAGAGTCACGATCGTGCGGCAGCGCGAACGCAGGATGCCCGAGCACTCCCAACCCGTCACCTACGAGAGCCGGCGCACCGCCGCCAACCGGCCCTCAGCGATCGCGGGCCACCAGTTCCCGGCACCGATCCGCACCAGCCCGCACAGCAGTGCCCCTGGAGGGCAGACGGAAGGATGTACCTGGCCGTGAACGAGCGCACCGCAACCGAGACACGCACCAAGCAGTGGACGCTGCGACTGGACCTCTTCGAGGAAGGCGACACCACCAAGGTCCACGCCGTCCTCGACACCGGCGACAACACGCTGCAGAGCCACACGTCCGCCCGACGCAACCCGCACGACACGCCCGTCCCCGAGATCGGCGACGAATACGCGGCAGGCCGCGCCCTGGTCGACCTCGGCCGGCAACTGCTGCGCGCCGGCAGGGCCGACTCCTGGACGGACGACCCCACCCCGCACGACTGACGTCCTGCCGGCCAGGAGCGAACGACCATGATCATGCAAGCCCTCACCCCCGACGACCTGCGCCTGCTGGCCGAAGCCGGCGGCGCGGCACCGTCGCTGCACAACAGCCAGCCGTGGCGCTTCCGACCGGCCTCCGATGCGCGAGGTCTGTGCCTGTCCGCCGATCCACAGCGGGCCGTACCCCTCACCGACCCCGACGGCAGGGCCCTGCACATCTCGCTGGGCGCAGCCCTGTTCAACCTGCGCCTCGCCGCCCTCCACCTCGGACGGGAGCCATCCGTACGGCTGCTTCCCGACGGAGGCGACCCACAGCTGGTCGCCGTACTGGACCTCTCCCAGCCCGCCACCGACCCGCACCCCTACGGGCGGGACCTCTACCCGGCGATCACGCAGCGCCACTCCAGCCGCCAGCCGTTCGCCAACCGTGACGTCCCCGAGACGGTGCTCGGCGAACTGATGGCGGCGGCGCTCGACGAAGGCACTGCGCTCTCCCCGCTGGAGGAGGACGGAGTGCGCCGGGTCCTGTCACTGACCGCCCAGGCCGAACGGCGCACCGACACCGACCTGGCCCGGATGGCCGAGACCCGCAGCTGGCTGCGACTGGAGCAGCCAGCGACGGACGGCATCCCGCCGACCGCACTCGGCCCGCAGGACCACGAAGCCCGGGTGCCCATGCGCAGCTTCACCGGCCGCCCGTCGACGGACGCCACAAGGTCCCAACGCTTCGAGGCGCTGCCCCAACTGGCCACCCTCACCACCCATGCCGACCTCCCGGCCGACTGGCTGCGCGCCGGACAGGCCCTGGAGCGCGTGTGGCTGCTGGCGACGGTCCAGGGCGTGCGCGTCTCGGTCCTGCACCAGGCCGTCGAGTGGCCCGACACCCGCTGGGGACTGCGCGACCCGGCCAAGGGACCCGGCCACGTCCAGCTCGTCCTGCGCCTGGGATACGGTCCGCCCGGACCTGCCACACCCCGCCGCCCGGTCGCGGAGACGCTGGACCTGAGCGGCAGTCAGAACGTCTCGGAGTGAGGTGAGCCATGCGCCACCGCACGGTCCGGGACGTGATGACCCGCCAAGTGGTCCGCGTCGCACCCGCCACCTGCTTCCACGAGATCCTGACCCTGCTCACCGAGTTCGACATCACCGCCGTCCCGGTCGTCGACGATGCCGATCGGCCGGTCGGCATCGTCTCGGAAGCCGATCTGATGCGCACCCAGGCAGCCCAGGAGGACCCGTCCTCCCCGCTGCCCCCAACGCCCGCGCAAGCCGGAGGCCCGGACCGGACCGGCGCCGACACGGCGCAGGCGCTGATGACCAGCCCCGCGGTGTGCAGCACGCCGAGCGCCAGCGTGGTGGCCGCTGCCCGCTCGATGGCCCGCCATCACATCAAGCCACTGCCCGTCGTCGACGGGGACGGCCGACTTGCGGGAATGGTCAGCCGCAGCGACCTGATCCAGGTGTTCCTGCGCGACGACCAGGTCATCCGGCACGACATCGTGCAGGGCGTACTCGGACAGGTCGAGGGCGTTAGCCCGGCCGCCATCGGGGTCGAGGTCGCGCAGGGACGTGTCGTCCTCAGCGGCACCATCGAACCACGCCGGCTGGTCCCGATCGTGCTGCGCCTGTGCCGCTCCGTCGACGGGGTCGTATCCGTCACCGACCGCACCGACCGACCGAGGAGTGACTGCCCGTGTGGAGGAGTCTGCGCGCTGATCCGGTGGTGCGGCCCGGGCAGACTCCTGGTACGGATGCCCGCCGACTGGGTGCGCAGTACGTTGGAACGAGGTCGTGGTCGGCTCACGTGGCCTCTTCATGACATGCGGTGTCGCCGATCATCGGCGGCACCGGGTAGTCCGCGACGAGTCCGAGGCAGGTATTCGAGATGGCCATGCCCTTCAACCCGGTGACCAACCGCCCCGCGCCCCCCGATCTGCCGGCTCGGGTCTCGCTGACACCCACCGGTGTCACTCCAGGCAGGCTGGACGGCGCCTGGTGGCCCCGCTCGCACGACCTCCTACGCGAACTTCCGGCGCTCGCAGCGGAGATGGACCCGACTTGGGGACGGATCATCCGCGTCACCGTGAACCCGACGCACTGGCCGGTCATCCCCCGCGAGGTCCCGGTCACCGGCCATGTCATCCAGATCGGATGGTTCGAGCAGGAGCAGGACGCGGACGAGGTGATGGTCTGCTCCTTCATCCCGCGGCGCCTGGAACTGCTGGTGATTCCACCCGACACCGAAGCATCCATCGCCGAGCGCCTGATGACGGCCGCGGCAGACCCGGCCAACATCCACACCGGCACCGCCCTCCTGGCCGCCAACGGCGTACCCGCGGCTGAGCGGCCGGCCGCTCACGAGTGACACACCGCTGCCAAGGCCCGCCTCGCCGAGAGCTGGCCTTGGCATGCCGGGGGCGCTGGTAGAGCAGGCCGCGCGGCGGCTTCCGACGCGCGGCTGCCAGAACAGGCGATCTGCTCCGCGAATCGGCCTTGCCCGCCGGGCGCGACTGGCTCAGCAGTCTCGAGGCTCAGGTTCGGATGATGCGGCCGGTGACGCGAGTTGGGTTGATGCGGACCCACAGGTCACGCTTCCCGCCCGCCCACGGCTCCGCAGCGGCCTGCTCGGTGAGCAGCTGAACTGCGTCGGGCTCGGTGACGCGCTCTGCCCTGCCGACGACCAGAACGCTCCATCCCTGCCTCAGGGCCTCGTCCACCTGGTCCACCTCGAAGGCCACCTCGCTGCCCGCCGCAGCCGCTGTCACGGTGTCGGGGGCCGTGCGGTAGACGATCGCGCCGCCGAGAACGGTGTAGTTGACCGGGAGTACAGCGGGCCCTGCGGGCGTGGACAGTGCCACGCGGCCGACCCCGTGCGTTCCGAGCCGGTCCCGACACTCCTCGGGCTCAAGCTTCCAGAGAATGGGCCGGGGAGCAGCTGCGCCTTGGCCGGGAGGGCCATCGGTGCTGCCTTCGAGCAGTTCCCGGGGCGTGGTCTCCAGGACGGCCGCCAGCCGCAGGAGACCGCCGGTGTCGAAGTCGCCTCCGAGTTCCTCCAGAAGCTGGAGGTAGCGCGGCGCCATGCCAGCCTGGTGCGCCAGCTCCTCGCGGCTGAGCCCGAGCTGCCCACGCCGCAGCGCGACGCGGCGGGCAAGCTCGCCGGGCTGGGGCGTCGGTGCCCCGGCTGACCCGTCGGATGGTGTCCTGCTCTCATTCACGACCGCCCACCTCCTGCAGTCGAGCATGTCACCGGTGGCGCGAAGGCGCCCATCTGCCGCCCACGGACGTCGGCCACGGGGCACGCCACCCACCTGCTCCTCCGTACGCACGTAAGAAGTCCTTCCCGTCCTCTTCAGGTGACAAGCCCGCGCGCGGCACGGCCACGGCTGATGGTCTCCAGCGTGCCGGGACGGCGTCGGGCCCCGGGGCGGGGCGAGGGGCGTGGAGACCGATCGGCGTCCACGCCTGCGGTCGTGGACGTGGAATGCGCACTCTTCAGATCGTCGGCCTGGGCACCAGGGTGTTCTCACTGGTCCGGGCGGCGAGGTAGTCGTCGATGTTGCGCAACGTCGCGTCGATGATCTGATGGACGGCGGTGCTGGTGAAGTACGCCTGGTGTGAGGTGACCAGGACCTGAGGGAAGGTCATCAGCCGGGCGAGGGTGTCGTCGGTGACGACGTCGAGGGAACGGTCGAAGAAGAAGAGCCCGGTCTCCTCCTCGTAGACGTCCAGTCCGACTCCGCCAAGCCGGCCGGCGCGCAGGGTCTCGACGAGGGCTGCGGTGTCGATGAGGCCACCACGGCTGGAGTTGATAAGGATCGCGTGGTCCTTCATCCGGACGAGTGCCGTGGCGTCGATGAGGTGGTGGGTGGCGGGCAGCAGCGGGACGTGCAAGCTGATCAGGTCAGAGGCGGCGAGCAGCCGGTCGAGGTCGGTGTAGGTCATGCCGAGGCCCAGGCAGGCCGGGTTCTCGGCGATGTCCCAGCCGAGGAGGGTGGTGCCGAAGCCGTGCGCGATCCGGGTGAAGCACGCGCCGATCCTGCCGGTGCCGATCACGCCGACGGTCATGCCGTGGATGTCACGTCCCATGAGCCCGTCAAGGCGGAAGTCGAACTCGCGGGTGCGGTGGGCGGCGCGGATGACGTGGCGATTGACAGCCAGTGCCAGGGCCCAGGCGAACTCGGCGACGGAGTGCGGGGAGTACGAGAGGACACGGGAGACCGTGAGACCGAGCTCGGCCGCGATGTTGAGGTCGATGTTGTTGAAGCCGGTGGAGCGCTGGGCCACCATGCGGGTGCCGCCGGCGGCCAGGATACGCAAGGTGTCAGCGTCGAGCTGAGCGTTGACGCTGGTGCTGATGACCTGGTGCCCTGCGGCGAGCGGGGCGGTCTCGGCATTGAGGAAGACGTCCAGGCAGCGAACCTGGTGGTGTGCCGCGAAGGCCTGTTCGAGCAGGGGCTTCTCGTCCGCCTGCACGCCGAAGACGAGGATCTCCATGGCGGTTCTTCTCTCTTGTGGAATCCGCCGACGGGCCAACCGTACGGCGACGCGGCCAACCGTGCCTTCGGATGTCGTCAGCCGAGGGCCCATGGCCGCCGGTCCCGCCGTGCCGCCGACCACCGCAGCGGGAAGATAACAACCAAGAGCCTCGAAGTCCGCCCGCATGAGCCTCCCCCGATCGCCAGACTAGCTCGGTGCTCACACTCTGGCGCCCGCAAGTTGACAGGAGGACGATCGCTCTGGGCAGATCCGCTCGTCCTCCTGGAATACGCGGCGGCTGGTGGCGTTCTGGGACAGAGCGAAGCCGAGGACGAAGATCTTCTGGAGGTTGACTCCTGCGATCATCCGGCGGGTCCACAGGATCTGGTCGAACTGGTTGTGGACGGATTCGGAGTCGCTGCGGTATGGGTAGGCGAGTTGGGGGGCGAAGGTGTGCTCGGGGATCTGCTGGAGGTGCTCGGCGCCACCGAGATCGGTGCGCTCTGCCCGTACTGCATCGCCGTGTGGGCCGCCACGATCCCGCTGTTCTGGTACACCACCCTGCACAACCTCCAGCACGAGGTGATCCCGCTGCCCGCGCGCTGGCGTCCCGCCACCGAGTTGGCGGTGCGATATCACTGGGTGGTCCCCGTCGTCTGGTACCCGCTGATCGCGCTCATGATCCTCAAGCGTGTCTGGTAATACTGGCGCACCCTCTTGTAGAGCCCGGCCGGCCGGCGCCCCGCCTTTGAGAATCTCGGTCTCCCCGGGAACTGCTGCGACGATCGGTCCAGCTTTCCTGGAACTCCGGGGTCCGCGGCGGCGGGCTCACCGTGCTCCCGGGTTTCCAGGAGAGTTGGCAGGCGTCCTCGCGTGTTGTGCGGTACCGCGGTTGCGGAGACCCTGTTCGCCACGGCCTGTGGCAGCGGAGGTGTCGCGGCCGGCGACGCGACACCTGCCGCGACCGGGCGGCGGGCGCGGCCAAGACCTTCCGGTGATGGCCGCCGACTGCGTGCATCTGGAGACGACCTTCACTGAAGCTCCGAAGAAGACCGCCACGAGCAACTCGTCCAACCCGGAGATGCTGCTGCAGCCCGGCGCTGGGGACAGGGTGACCGGCACCGGCTTCCCGCCTGCCAGGGGCGGCATGCCTGCCCGGTTCGCTGGCCAGGCCGCAAAGGTCCCGGTGCCCGGCCGGATGGTGATCGCCAAGGAGAAGCTGCCCGCCTCCGGAGCCGGCCTCACATCGACTCGCTCACCCGCGCGGCCGGCACGGGCGGGATGGGTGACGTGCCCACCGAGCAGGACTTCACCGCCGTCGGCATCAAGCACATGTACCTGCACTCCACCGCCTGCGCCGCGCCCCTCGAGGGACCTCAGCGGGACCTCTCCAGTACAAGGCTGGTGCCTCCTCCTCGGTATCGGCCGGAGGCCCGCCGGGGGCGTTCCGAAAGGGGGCGCCTGGCCGAATAGGGTGGCGGGTTCCGCAAGGACCCGGCGCTCACGCTTGGCGCCGTGCCTGCCCTCGCCTGGCCGGACGGTCCGTGAAGTCGCCGGCACTACCCTGCACCCCGAACGGCTCCCGGCGATCGCGGGGTCGGCCGGAGGGACTGTCTCGGTCGGCCCCTTCGGATCCCGCTCCTCGGCGCCTCGCACGGCACCATGAGCGGCCCGGCCACGTCGGGACCGTGATCCCGCCCGGCCGGAGCACAACTTACAACGCGCGGCCGGCGAGAAGGGGAACCGGCCGGCGGGCGGGCGGTGGAGTCTGGCAGCCGGGCCGTAACAGCTGAGGGACCTGATCGGCGATGAGCGGTACGCGGAGCTGATCAACTGCGCCGAAGAAGGCATCGAGAAGTGGGCAAGGTTCAACCGCCGAGAGGTCCAGATCCGATACATCGGGCTGGCTCTGTTCAAGCAGCATGAGGACGAGAGCCCGGAGCTCAAGGTCGCTTGGGCCATCCTGTACGGCCTCCATGTCCTCCTCGACCGGCCCGAGTTCGAAAGGCTGGTCGGTGCTGCCTCTGCGGCACTTGCAGCAGACGCCGACGACAGACGAGATGCGGAGAACGATCTCAGCCTTGCAGGCTAGGGCCGCCCAGGACACAGAACCTCAGCGGATGCGCGGGCCCTGCTGGTCTTGGCGGACCAGCGGCGGCTGCTGAACCTGCGTTTGCGGACCGGCGGGGCGCTGGGCCGGGGCCTGGTTCTGGCGCTGGTCGGCGGGCTCGATCCGGCGGGTCGGCGCAGTCCGAGCGGCGCGTGTGGGCTGTCCGCCGCGCTGCTGGAGCTGTTCGCGGTGGGCCTGGCGTTCGGCCTGGCGGCCGACTCGGCGGCGTTCGGCGAGGGTCGGCTGGCGCCCTTCCTCGGCCTGCGGCTGCTGCTCGGGCTGAGCGGCCTCGATGGTGAGCTGGCGGCGCTCGGTGAGCACCGTGCTGACCTGCTCGGCGACGTGCTGCTGGGCCAGCGCGGCGTCGTCCAGGCGCGGGAGGCCGGCGAGCCAGGTGGCGCCGGTCCGGGTGGCGACGGTGCGCACGATCTCGGCCTGGTCGGCCTCGGGCAGGGCCCGGTAGATGTCGGCAGCGAACTGGCCGCGGGCCTGCTGGTCGGGGTCCGCGGTGGTGACCGCCGGGGCGTTCGGTGCGGTGGCGATGTGCCGGGCGCTGATGGCGGCTGCGGTGGCCTGCCAGTAGGCGTGGTGGCCGGTGCGGCCTTCCTCGATGTAGGGGCCGGTGGGCTGGGCGGCGTTGTCGTCGGCGACCTTGTACTGGTCGCGGTAGGCGGCGACGACGGCGAGCTGGTGCTGCCACTGCGCGCGCTGGGTGGGGTCCTGTGGGGCTTCGCCGAGGGTCTGGCTCCACGCCGGGCGGTTCTCCACGGTGCGGTCGGCGAGCACAGCGAAGCGGTTGGCGATCAGTGCGGCGCTGTCGGTGAGGTACTCGTGGTGGTGCGGGTTGGCCGCGGTGGAGCGCGGCACGGCGCTGATCCAGGCCGGAAGGTCGGGCCGGCCGGAGGCGGCTCGGGTGTGGGCGAGCGCCTGCTGCTGGGCGTGCTGGAGCAGTTCGGGCAGTGCGGGGCCGCCGGTCGCCTCGGAGAGGGCGGTCTCCACGGTGGCGCCGGTGTTCTCAATGGTCTTCAGGGTCCAGGCGAGGGTGCGCCACAGCTCGGTTTCGACGCGGTCGCCCTGCTGGGCGGTGGTGGCCGGGGCGTTGGTGGCGAGGTGGCGGCCGATCCGCCAGGCGAGGACCTGGCTGAGGCTGTCGGCGCCGGTGAGCGGGCGGCTTTCGGCGACTTGGCGCAGCAGGGCGGCGGGTTCGTGACCGGCGGTCTCGGCGCGGCGCAGGGCGGCGGTGAGGGCGGACCAGGTGTTCTCGTTGCGGGCTCGGGTGGCGTGCTCGGCGCCGAGGACCTCGGTGGCCAGGGCCTGGTGGCGAAGGGCTTCGGGGGTGTTCTGGTGGACTTCTGGGGTGCCGTCGGCGGCCAGGGTGGTGCGGGCGGCGCGGGTCAGGGCGGTGACCGGGTCGCTGGCGTTGGTGGCCTGGGTGGCGGCGGTGGCGAGCAGGGCGGTGGTGTCGCGGCCGGTGCGCTCGGCCGCGGCCATGGCTCCGGCGAGGTGGGGCCACTGCGGGTGCGCGGTGACCTTGTCGGTGGTGGTGGTGATCAGGTTGGCGGCGGCGGTGGCGTAGCGGTTGAGGGTGTCGGTGGAGACGCGCGGGTGCGCGTCGGGGGCCTGAGCAGCGGCGGGTGCCACGTGCAGGGCCGCCGGTTGGGCGGTCGCGCTCTCGGGGTCGAATCGGTGGGCAGGCAGGTTGGTGATCTGCGCGACCAGGGCGGCGTAGCGGGTGGTGTCTGCGGTGGTGGGGGCGTTGAGGTGGGCGGGGGCGGGGCGGTCGTCGGTGATGGTGTTGAGGCGCCAGGCGAGGGCTTGGGCTGGGGAGTCGGCGGTGGTCAGGTCGCCGCGCCAGGTGGCGGCGGCGATGAGCCGCTCGGGCTGCCAGCCGCTGGCTTCGGCGTTGCGCAGGGCGCGGGTGACGGCGGTGAAGGCGTCGTCGGTGGTGATCTGCTCGGCGAGGGCGGGGCCGAGGAGTCGGTGGACGAGCTGCTGGTAGTAGGGCGTGGTGAGGGTCTCGGTGGCGTGCTGGTGGCGGGGCGCCAGGGTGGCCAGGGAGACAGCGTCCTCCTGGGCGTTGCGGATGGTGTCGGTGGCGGAGAGCTGGGCGCCCTCGCGGTTCAAGACACGCTCCAGCACCTCGCGGGCGGCGAAGGTGTCGGGGTCGTGCTTGGTCTGGGCGAGCTGGTCGTCGTTGTCGAACGGCAGCAGGTCGTGGGTGGCGGTGTAGATGGTGGTCTTGTGGCGGGCGCGGGTGAGCTGGACGTACAGGTCCTCGCGGGTCATGTCCTCGGTGACGAGCGGGTGGGCGGTGTCCACGGTGCCGCCCTGGGAGCGCATGACGGTGGAGGCGTAGAGCAGCTGGACGTTGGCGGCGACGTACTCGGCGGGCAGGGTTACGCGTCCGCGGTGGCCCATGTGGCGGACCTTGAGTGAGCCGTCCTCGTGGCGCTTGAGGACCTGCCAGGCGTCGCCGTTCTTGACGAAGTCGCGACCCCGGTTGGTGGTGATCTTGCGGTTGTTGTCGCGGGTGACGATCCAGTCACCCCGGCCGGCGCGGTTGCCGTCGCGCAGCATGACGCCGTCGGCCTCGACCTGGCCGGCGGCCACGCGCTCGTCGCGGGCGCGGGCTGACAGGGCGGTGACGTCGGCGCCGGAGGCGGCGCTGATCAGGGTGGTGCGGCCCGCGAGCATGTCGGCCTTCCAGCCGTCGTAGGCGGCTTCGATCATGGCGGTGCGGGAGCCGCCGACGACGCGCTGGTTGGCGAGGTAGAAGTCGAGTCCGGCGTTGTCGCCGACGCGGATCTTGAGGGTGGCGTCGGCTTCGGCCTTGTTGCTGAACCGGTGGAGCTGGGTGAGTTCGACGGCGCCGGCTTCGGCGGCGATCAGGCGCAGCGCGCCGCCGGATTCGACGGAGGCGAGCTGGCGGTAGTCGCCGAGCAGGCGCACGGTCGCTCCGCGGTGGGCGGCGATCCGGGTGAGGTTGTCCAGGTTGAAGGTGCCCGCCATGCCGGCCTCGTCCACCAGGACGACGTCGCCGGGGTTCAGGGCGAATGAGGCCCGGTGGGAGGGCACGTTCTGGCCGGTGTGCAGCGCGTTGGCGTGCTTGCCGCCGGTGTACTCCCAGAGGAACTTGTGGAGGTTCTCGGCGGGCTGCTGGAGGTCGGCTGCGAGGACGGCGGCGGCTGCGGCGGAGGTGGCGAGCGGGACGACGCGCTGGCCGGCCTGGGCGGCGACGTGGACGTATGCCTGCATGGCAGTGGTCTTGCCGGAGCCGGCCGGGCCAAGGCCGACGGCGAGCAGGCGGTTGTCGGTGGCGAACGCGGTGACCAGGGCCCGCTGCCCCTCGTCCAGGGCGCGGTTGCGGGCCTCGAAGCCGTCGAGCGCGGCCCCGACGAAGCCTGCGTTCAGGCCGCTGGTGGTGGGGGTGGTGGCGGCGACGACGAGCCGGCGTTCGGCCTCGATGATGTCGCGGCTGGTGTAGCGGGCGGAGGCGTGCTGGACGAACACGCTGTCGCCGTTGGACCGCCGCAGTTCCTCGGGCTCGGTCAGCAGGGCAGAGGCGTCCACGCGGATGCTGTGGACCGGGGAGACGGCTTCGGTGACGATCGCCTCGACCAGGGCCTGGTGCTCGGCGGTGTCGGTGGTGGGGTGCTCGGAGCGGGCAAGGCGCTCGGCGTGGGCGCGCAGGTTCCACACCGTCCACACCGCCCGCTCCTCGGCGACAGCGGTGATCACGGCAGCGGCCAGGGTCGGGATCTCGACCGGCTTCTGCTCTTCGTTCTCGGCGGTGGCGGGGGCGCTTCCGGGGGCCGGGACGGCCGCCATGACGCGGTCAATGACGTCCTGGCCGTGGGCGGCGGTGACGGTCTGGGTCCAGTCGGCGCGCATCTCCTGGAGGGAGCGGGCGGCCTTCTTGCCCTCGCGGGTGTCGAGGTTGGCCTGCCGGGCGAGCTGGTGGGTCATGCCCCGGGACGGGTCGTGGCCGTGGTCGCGGCGGTACTCGCGCAGCCGCTGCTCGTAGCGGGCTTCGATCTCGGTCCGGCGGGAGGAGAAGTGGGTGATCGCCTCGACCGGGATGCCGACGATCTCGCGCACCGGCTGCCGCTTGGTGACGGCGTCCTCGCGGGCCTCGAAGGTGACGCCCAGGCGCGCGGACAGCTCGGTCTCGAAGCGGGAGTTGTAGAACTCGGAGGCCGCCACAGTCATGGAGTAGAGGGCGCGGGCGTCCAGCGAGCGCCACTTCCCGTCGATGCCCTGGATCTTGTTGGAGATGGCGACGTGGGTGTGGAGGTTGGGGTCGCCGGCCCGGGAGTCGAAGTGGTCGAAGGCCACCGCGATCAGGCCCTTGGTCTCGATCTGGGCCTGTCCGGTGCTGCCGGTGCGGGTGAACGCGGCGTGCTCTTCGAGCATCGCGAACGCGGCGTCGCGGGCGGCCTCGTGGGCCTCGCGCACGGCGGCGCGCACTTCCTCGCGCTCGTCCAGCGCCCACAGCACGGCGGCGGACTTCACGGGTGCGAAGACGGCGTCGAAGCCGGCGACGGCGGCACGCTGCCGGGTGGACTCCTCGCGCTGGATCTTCTTGGTCTCCGCGCGGGTGGGCTCGCGGCGGGCCTGCTTCTCGATGACGGCCAGGCGCTTCTCGACGCGCTCGCCGAAGGGGTCGAGGGCCTTGTACTCGGGGAAGGCGCGGCCGAGAGTCGCAGCCTTGACCGCGGCGGCCCGGGTCGCCTTGAGCTGCTCGTCGTTCATGTCGGCGCGCACGTTGGCGGCCAGGTGCCCGGCGATGATCCGCTCGGCCTCGGGGTGCTGTCCGAGGCCGTACAGGAGCTTCATCTGCTCCTCGGTCACGGTGGTGCCGTCGAGCCCCAGCAGGGGCGCACCCCGCCCGAGCCAGACGCCCGGGGGGTTGCCCTTCTGGGTGTAGTACTCGGCTGCCGACTGTCCCCGCTGACGCTGTACGTCGCCGCCCGCGACCTGGCGAGTCAGGTAGGTGTAGCCGGTGCCGGAGGTGAGCTTGTGGATGGTCATCAACGCGACCACCCCCAGCTTTTCCGATCCCGAATGAGGGTGGGTGCGACGGCTATTCGAGCCGCCGATTCACCTACCTCATCAAATGTCATGTGAGTACTTTAGCCCCGCGCAGCGGACCATGCTCAGAATATCTGCAAGAGGTGTCTGGATGGCTTGGCGATGCTGGCAGATGGGCAGCTCAGAGCGTCTGTGAGAGTGGAAGTGTGACGTGCGCCTCGGTTTCTCTATCGAATTCTCTCAATGTTTATCGACGTTTATCGAGAGGGATTCAAAGGGGTTTGCGACCTAGGCTTTTCCGGCTATGTTCGATGCATGAGCGGACGAATTTCAGCGTCGCGGGCCAGTGCGGTTCGAGCGGCGCAGCAGGCGAAGGCAGCGCGGGATGCGGAGCGTCTCCGGCGCGAGCGGCAGGTGGAGGCGGCGTTGGTCGACTTCTACGAGCAGACGGGGAGGGCGGAGCAGCTGCGGGCGACCGCGCGGGCTCGGGCGGAGAAGGTCCTGGCGGACGCGGAGGCGGCGGCGTTGGAGCCGGAGCGCAGGGCGCGGGAGGCTGTGGCGGCGCTCGCCGATCTGGGTGAGCCGCGCGATCAGATCGCGGAGCTGACCGGGCTGTCGCTGCCGGACGTGCGGGCGGTCCTGGCGGAAGTTGCCGGGGCCGGGAAGGCGGGCAGCGAGGGCGGCGGCAGCGTAGCGGTGGCGGCCGTGGAGGCCGCTCCGGGACGCGCGGTGGCCGGCTCCGACGGCGGGGCGGGCGGTGAGCCGGTCCAGGGGTGACAGGCAGGTGCCGGTGTCGTTCGCCACTGCTTCGAGCGGGGGTGACGTGAGAAGATGCGACGGTATTCGAACTAGTGCCTTGGACGTGTGACGGATGAGCCAGAACCTTGGTCAGTGGGTCCAGTGGGTCGGGCTGATGCTCGGCACTGTGATCGCACTCGTCACGCTGGTCCGCTCAGCCGTGAACGGGTTGACGGGGCGGCGCGACGCCTCGCCGGTTCTCGGCCTCCTTGCGAGCGCGTTCGTCGCCGGGTTCCCGTTGTTGCTGGCGAAGGTGCTTCCGGCTGTTTGGGACTCGGCCGGTTCGCGGCAGGCGGAGCCGGTGGAGGCAGACCACGGCTTCGAGGTGCCTTGGGGCGTCGTCGGCTGGGTGGCCGTCGGGGTCGCGGCGGTGGCCGGGGCGGTCGTGGTCACCCTGGCGGCGAGAAGGCGCCGGGCGGCCGGCCGGGCCGCGCAGCTTCGGCGTCAGCGCATCGAGGATCGGCACGACCTCGTGCTGGAGCAGTACGGCGCGTTCTGCTCCGACATCCTGGCGGTGCTGGAGCGTCCGCTGCTGACGGATGTCTCCGTGCGGGAGACCGCCGAGCTGGTGCACGCGCTCGCTGCGGCGTCCGACGCCCGTGCCGCCGGTGCGGAGGGTGGTGCGGAGTACGGGCGAGCGGTGACGGCCCTGGAGATCGCCTGGCAGGTCGCTGATCGCCACGCTCGCAAGGTGGGCACGGGCCGGTTGCCGGAGCGGGAGCGGGCGGCGGTCGCGCAGGCTCAGCGCCTGTTGCGTACCGCGCTGGGCGAGGGGGCGTCCGACGCCGAGCGTCAGACCGCCTACCGCCGCGCCGTGGGGCTCTTGGAGGGGGTCGTGGTCATCCCCCGGGAGGCGACTGCGGAGATCGAGGGAGGGGCCAGGCACCGCGTGCTCCTCAAGTCCTACCCGGAGCCTGCCGGTGCGGGCAGCAGCGACGCCGTGCCGCGCTAGCCGAGGACGCTCCTGGAGAGACGAAGGCGCTGCCGACCATGAGCTGGTCGGCAGCGCCTTCGTGGTGTTCGGCGGTCGCTAGTCGGCGGCCGGGGGGTTCCAGAAGGCGTCGAAGGCGCGGGGGTCGTAGCGCGTGCCGTCCTCGGTGTCGGCCGGGTGCGGTACGGGCTGGCCGGCTTCCTGGGCGCGGGCGATGCGCTTGCTGATCGCGCTGATGCTGACGCCGTAGTACTTGGCCAGCTCGGTCGCGGTGCGGTGGGGCCCTCGCAGCCAGGCACGGTGTTCGACGCTGCCTTGCTCGTCGTAGCCGAACTCGCGCAGCACGGCGCGCTGCTCGGCGGTCGGCTTCCCCGTGGCGGGCAGGTAGCCGAGCTCGACCAGGACGGCGCGCTGCTCGGTGCCGAGCGGGCCGGAGGCCGGCAGGTAGCCGAGCTGCCACAGCAGCGGCAGCAGGGTGTCGGCCGACCACACCCGGAGCCGACCGACCTTGGCGGTGCTGAGTTCGGCGATCTCTGGCCTGCGCACCAGGGTCTTCACGGCCTCTTTGCTCTTGCCGGTCAGGCGCTCGATCATGGCGGTGGTGAGCTTGTCGAGCACCGGCTGGGTGGCGGCCTCGGCAGCGGCGGCGGGCGGCTGGACCGTTCCGCGGGGGCCGGTGCGGCTGGACCGTCGGCCGAGCCAGGCTTTGACCTCGCCCCAGCTGTAGGTGCCGAGCGGATCGGCGGTGGGGAACGGGTCCGCGCTGTTGCGGTAGGTGGAGGGCATGCGGCTGACGGTCTCGCGCAGTCGGCCGGTCCGGTTGGCGACCTCGGTGAGGGTGACGCGGTCGTCGTCGGCGCCGGGCAGTTCCTCGGGGTTGACGCGGGTGCCCTGGTTGTCGCGCATCCACGCGGCGACGGCCTCGCGCGGGTACCGCTGCTCGCGATGGTCCCCGGACGCATCAGCGGGCCACCCGGGTTCCTTGGCCAGGCGGCGGACGGTGGACTCGGACAGGCCGGTCGCGGTCGCGATGTCGGCGACGCTGAGGCTGTCCGAGGGGGCGGCGTCCAGCCGTTCGGCGAGCGTCGGGGCGGGGGCCATCGGCTGGTCTCCTTGGGGTGGTTGTTCAGGGGGAGAACCCTCCCCGGCTCGACATGGACTAATCTACCGGCGCGGAGCCGTGGTCTTTCGGGATCGGCCTTCGTGGGAGGGGGCCAGCGGCTTGCCCAGCCGGTCCATCGAGGCCGGCACGGCTTCGGCCGTGCTGCTGGCCCCCGTCTTCCGTTCACGCCGCGAGCGCGACCGGAGGCGTGAGATCGGGCTGGTGGTGCAGACGTTCCCACCACGCCGCGAACGCGGGCCGTTCCTTGTCGGCAACGCCGACCGGTGCCAGGGCCAGGGTCATCTCGAGCGCGGGGAACCCGCCGGTTCGGGGGATGATCTCGGCCCTGCTGATCCCGTACTGGTCGGTGACGGCTCCGCCAGCGGCCATGGCCGCCAGCGCGGCGGTGGCGTCGGTCCGGCTGCCGGTGAACACCGTGCGCACGCTGCGCCATGCGGTCCCCCTGGCGGTGGGGTCGTCGCGTCGGGGGTGGATGATCCGCCGGACCTCGTAGACGCTCCAGCGCTGCCGCCGAAGGTCGTGCTCGAACGCGGCGAGGACGTCGGTCAGGCCGTGGGTGCGGGCGAGGTCCTGGGCGGCGACGGTGCCGTAGAGCTTTGAGCGCGGGTTGAGGGCCATCGCGGTGTACTCCAGCGTGAGGGCCTGGGCACCGATGGCCGGCTCCGCCCGCCAGCGCTCGACCAGTTCGGCTCTCCCGCGCCGCCCGGCGGAGAATGGGCAGTACCCGCAGGCGGAGCGCGTCCACGGCTCGCCGAAGCGGTCGAGCAGGTACTGCTCGCACCGTTGGCGGTCCCACCACCAGTCGTTGATCAGCGGGTACTCGGGGATGCGGCCGAGGGTGGTGTAGCGCTCGTCCCGCTCCGCTCGGCGCAGTTCCTCGCCGGCGAAGCCGAGGATGTGCCGGAAGGGGCTGCCACGGAATTCGTCGCCCAGCCACCCGTCGAGCACGTCGCCCTTCGCGTGCAAGCTGCACAGGCGCCGTTTGGCGGCGATCTGCGGGACGGTGCCGCTGGCGCGGAGTTCGTCGGACAGCCGCCACGGTCCGCGGGTGATCAGGCGGCGCGGGCTGCGGGAGTCGTCCAGCACGGTGTACCCGCCGCGCTGGCTGGTCCGGCTGATCTGGACGAACCGCACGCCGCTGCCGCGCATCAGCGGCAGAAGGTGCTGCTCGACCAGACGCCGGGTGACGTCCGGCTCGTCTCCCGTCATCGCGGTCAGCACGGTCAGCCGGTCGAGCGGGAAGTCCCGGCTGGCCGGCTCGGTGAACCACCGGGCGGCGACGGCGGCGCTGTCGATCCCCATGCCGAAGCTGAGCACGACCGGCAGGGCTGCGGAGTCGGTGCGGGTCATGCGGCACACGCCCCCGTACCGTGCGGGAGCGTGCGGAGCGCGGCTCCGCACGGGCGCAGGGCCTGTACGGGGCCGGGGTCCTCACGCTCGGCTGTGTCGATGATCTGGGCCATCGACAGGTCGCGGCGGAAGGGCCGGCCGATCTCTTCTTCGACCAGGGCGTAGTCGAGTGCGGTGTCGGGTGCCATCCGTGCGGCGGTGATGAGGGAGCGGCGTCCGGCGAACGGGCACAGTCGACAGCTGAGCCGGTCGAGCTGCTGGTAGACGGGGTGGGGCGGGATGCCGCTGGCCCGTACGGTCTTCCACACGGTGTCGGTGTTGAACTGGTGGATGGGCAGCCAGGTGGTGATCTGGCGTCGGCCGGAGCTGGCCGCGCGGTCCAGGGCCAGGGTGGGGCGGCGGGATCGGACGGTGCTCTCGGCGGCGCGCAGGCCGAGCGCGGTGACGATGCGGGCGGGCCGGCCGGTGATGCCGAGTTCGTTGGTCAGCTCCGTGTAGAACTTCCGGGCGACGTCGCGCTTGAGGTAGCTGCGGCAGAAGGGGGTGCTGGGCCCGGGCCAGCGGCCCCGGGCGCGGACCAGGTCGAGGAGTCCGCCGCGCTCGCGGCGGCGGACCTCGAAGCGGAGTCCGTACGCGGCGGCCTGCCGGGCGGCCAGGGCGGGCACACCGTCCCACTCCGCGTCACCGAGGTCGAGGTGGAGGACGACGGTGCGCTTCAACAGGTGCTCGGGGGCGGTGGTGCCCCACAGGTGGAGGCTCGCGGCGGAGTCCTTGCCGCCGCTGTTGTTCCACACGACGGCGTCGGCGTCATGCAGCTGCGGCGGTATGTGGAGGGTGGTGCTCATGTGCGGGTTCCTCGTACGGGTTCGGTGCGGGTAGGGAGGTGGGCGGGAGGGGCTGGTCGTCGGCGTCCCGGGCTGTACGGATCGGGGTGCGGGGCTGCGGGTCTCCCGTGTGGACGGGTGGCTCCTGGGTGGGGCCGGACTCCGTACCGCCGTGGAGCGTGCGGGCGTCGGAGACCCTCTTCTCGCACCACGACCGGCTGTAGCCGGTGGTGGTGGTCAGCTCGTCGTAGTCGGGGCGCCAGTCGGGGTCGGCGCGCATCGCGGCGAGCAGGTCGGTGATGACGCGCAGCTTGCTCGGCCGCTCCGTCAGCGGCTTGGTGGCCGGCTGCTCGTCGGGCTCATCGGCTGCGGTCTCGTCGGCTGCTTCGACGGGGTCTTCGGTCCGGGACCGGTCGTCCGGCTGAGCTGGGAGTGGGGCGGTCGGCGGCGGGTCGGCGGCGACGTCCTGGTGCTCGGGGGTGTCTGCGTCGGCGGGCCGTGGCAGTGCGGGGTCGGCCCGCTGGCCGGAGGGGCGGGACTCGATGATTCCGGCGGCGGCGAGGAACGCCAGGGAGGGCCAGGCGGCCATCACGTATCCCCACGGTGTGGGCCGGGCGACGGCGAGGTTGGCGGCGAGGCTCATCGCCACGCCGAGCACGAGGACCCCGCGAGGCCAGCGGGCGGGTTGGTCGTGCCGCTTGCGGCGGCGGATCTCGGCGACGGCGCCGAGCGCCATCAGCTCGACGGACACGGCGATGGCGTAGGCCACCCATCCGGTCTGGCCGGCCTCGGTGGCGGTCTGCACGACGTGGGTGAAGCTGACGGCGAACGCGCAGACGCCGAGTATGCCGACGGTGAGGTCCGCGGTGAGCGCGTCCCTGTCGGTGGTGGTCGGGGTCACGGTCTTGTTCTCTCGGGTTTCGTGGGCGGGTGCGGCCCGGTTGCCCTCCGGGCCGCACCCGTTGATCGGTCGGGGTTGGAGCGAGCCGTCAGTGCGCAGTGCTCAGGTGCTGGCGGCGCGCGTCGTCCACGTAGCCCTTGGCGGCGTGCTTGACCGACCACTCGCCGCAACTGCACTCGGCCTTGGAGTAGGCGCGTCCGGGGCACCCCGGGGTCAGGGGCTTGCCGGAGGTGGTGTGCCGGTGCTCGGGCGGGCACGCGGTGTCGTCGGCGTGGTGGTCGGTGCGCGGTGCGCGGAACCGGCCGACGGGGGTGGTCTCCTTCGGCGGCCGGGCACGGAACGGGACGGTCATCCGTCCGAGGTCCTCACGGCTGGAGGCTTCCTGGTGGGCGTCCCACTCGGCTTCGGTGTGCGCGTCGCCGACGCACAGCGGCTCGGTGCGGTCGTACCAGGTCCGTCGGTCACTGGCGACGATGCGTTCGGCCTCTGCCTTGGCCGCGTCGGCGGTCGGTGCGAGGACGGGCACCACGTGCACGGTGATGACGTCTACGGGAACGATGAACTTGGGCATGCTGATGTCTCCTGCGGTCGTCGGGGTGGGCCGGGGTCTGGTCTGGCCGGGTCGCGCCGGGGCGGGTCAGGCCGCGGGGGTGCCGGCCAGGTGCTCCCAGCAGGTGCCGTTCCAGAACTGGGTCGCGGCACCGGTGGCAAGCGGCAGTCCGAGAGCGGCGTGCGCGCGGCGGCGGTCGTCCGCGGTGGCAGGCATCGGGATGGTGCCGCTGATGGCGACGGTGCCGTCGGGGGCGACTTCGCGGAGCAGGGTGCGGCCCTGGAGCGCGTGGGCGCGCAGCGAGCGGCCGACGTTGAACTCCTCGATCAGCAGGTCCAGCAGCAGGGAGAGGCTGATGGTTCGGCCGTCTCGTCGGCAGGCGTCGGCGAAGCGGGCGAAGTCGGCCACGTCGAAGCCGTCGTGGGGCACGAACTCCGTGTCGTACCCGTCGCCGTAGTTCTGGGCGCTGCCGATCTTGCGGCCTCCGCAGCTGAGGGTGGCCAAGAACGGAGTCGCCCGGAGCAGCACCAGTTCCTGGCAGCTGGTGACCTCGTAGCGGGGCTGGTCAGGGGTCTGGAGCCCGGTGTGGGGCAGGGTCGGCACGTAGTTCTCCTGGTGGTGCGGGAAGGGTGAAGGTGGGCAGCAGGCGGCGCCGCGCGGGGTTGGGCCGTGGTGCGGGGTCGATCCCCGCAGCTCGGCGCTCCCGGCCGGGGCCGCCCGGGTGCGGGCGGCAGGGGCCGGCGGGCGGTGCGGCCGGATGGTGCTTCGGCGGGTGGGCTGCGGGAGGGGTTGGGCCGTGGTGCGGGGTCGATCCCCGCAGCTCGGCGCTCCCGGCCGGGGCCGCCCAGCTTCGCGCTGGGCGGCCGGTGGTTCGGTCAGCCGGGCTGGTCCGCCTCGGCGACGGTGTCCGTCAGGTCGCGGGCGAGGGCTTCGATGCTGATGGTCACCCGGTGGAGCTGGTCGCGGGCCTCGGCCGCGCGGTCGGCGCAGAGCGTGTAGTAGCTCTCCTCCTCGTCGGGGCCGACGGGGAAGTCTGCGCGGTTCGGGTCGTAGGACGGCAGCTCCGCGCGGAACTTGTCCTCCCACTCCTCTTCGAAGGTGGTGACCTCGGCAACGAGGGTGAGCAGGCGTTCGACGGTGGTGTTCAAGGGCTTCCGGTCCTCGCGGTGGGCTGGCGGCAGTGGCGGTCTGTGCCGGTCCGCCCGGCCCGGGTGGGCCGGGCGGCGGGCCGGTCACAGAGCGGCGGCCAGCTCCATGGCGCGGATGCCGAGCGCCTCGACCTCGTGGGCGTCGTCGGCGTCGGGGAGAGTCTGGGCGACGGAGGTGACGGCGTGCATCACGCCACCGGCGGACAGGTCCCCGCCCTGGATGAAGTGGGCGAAGATGTCGGCCCGGCGCTCCTCGGTGAACTTGAGCCGCTGGGCGACGGTGGTGATCGTGGCTTCCGGGTTCTTGATCCGGGCTGCGGCGGTCTCCTGGATGGACCGCAGCTGTCGGACGACGTAGTCACGGTCAAGGAACGTCGAAACGGCGTCGGTGGTCTGGGAGGCGATGAGTTCGAGCGTGCGGGCCTGGGTGGTGTCGCTCCACCGGATCACCCCGTCCTGCTGTCGGCCGCCGATGTGTACGGACCGCATCACGTCCTTGGTGATCACCATCCCGTTGTCGCAGACCTGGACGACCAGCCGGGGCACGATGGTGAACGCCCCGCACCCGGTCTCGGAGTTGCTGATCTCGAATCCGGCGAACACGGTCGGGTTGTCCGCGCCGCGCGCGCCGCTGAACGGGCTCTTGTAGTCCTTCAACAGCTCCGGCGCGTAGGCGCTGACCTGCGGGGCGGTGATCTTGACGTACATCTTCCGGTCGGTCAGGTCGCACTTGTCCAGCCGGACCTCGACACCTGCGTCCCGCACGCCCTGGAGCGCGGCGGTCAGGATGTCCAGATTGTCAATGATCCGGTAGCTGGGGCTCAGGAAGGCGCGAGCGGTGCCGGTGTCCTCGCCCTGGGCGGGGGTCAGCGTGCGGACCATGAACGACTTGTCGGCGCGGCTCTCGTGGCCGAGCCACCCGTTGACGTTGGTGTCCCACAGGTGCGGGGCCTCGATCCTGGTCTTCCGCAGGTAGCCGACGGGGATGCCCAGCTTCTCGGCCACGCCGGACTCGCACACGTCGGTGAGCCGGAACTCCGCAGGCTTGCTGGTGACTCCGTCCGGGGTGAGGTCGTGGTCCGCGCCCTCGATGATCAGTCGGCCGCCCTCCGCTCGGATGTTCTGGACGGGCGCGACGACGTCCGCCTTGCGGGGGTGCTGCTCGCGGAGAATGCCCACGATCTCGGACAGGCTTGCGTTGCGGGTGGAGGTCCTGGCCAGGGTGATGGTCATGTGAAGTCCTTCGCACGGGGGTTCGTCTGTCGTGGGTGCCGGCCGGGGTTGCCCTCCCCGTCCAACAAGAACAATACTACCTCAATAGGGGTTTTCAGTCAAACCCTTGGGCATGGGTCATCAGTGAGGAGTGGCCCCGGCCCAGCGGACCGCCAGGCCGGGGCTGGGCTCAACGGAGGCCAGCGGCCCAGAGCAGACCCGCGAAGCTGCGGGCGATATCGGCGAGGTCGTCCTGACCCCTGACCCACGTCGGAACCTCGTCGCTGCGGACCTGGGCGTCGGGGTCGGCCCACATCGCGCCCCGGAACAGGGCGTACTCCTCGCCGGAAGCAGGGATGCGCAGCTCCCACGTGCCGAGCTCCTCGCACATGACCTGCACGGCGTAGGTGTGGGCGGCGGAGACGATCACGACCGTGCGGGGCGCGCGGGGGATGCCGAGCCCGGTGAGCCGGTGGTCGAGATCGACGGCGACGGCCAGACGTTCGGCGTAGGGGAGTTCGGCGATGGCGTCGGGAGTGAGCCAGCACCAGGCGCAGCCCGACCCGCCGCTGTGGCCGCACTCGGCCTGCTTGGCCGCGTTGATCTCTTCGAGTCGGGCGCGGTCGAGAGTGATCGTCATGCGATGACGCCTTTCGTTCGGTTCATCGTGGGCGCCGGTCGGGGTTGCCCTCCCCTCCCAACAATGACAATACTACCTCACTGGGGGTTTCTGGTCAAGTTTGAAGGCGTGGTCCGGCACGCCGGTCGGACGGCTGACGGACCGTCAGATCAGCGGGCGCACCTCCCCCGTCCCCCCGATAGCTGCCTGGGGTCCGGGGCAAAGAGGTCGTCCGGGTCAAGGGCCGGCCGCAGGCCGGTGGCGCAGCCACGCGACCAACGGGAGCGCCCTTGAGGCGGGCGGCCGGCTCCGGATACTGGGCCGCGGGAGGGGGGCCGGGGGAACCGCGCAGCGGGGCGCCCGGCAAGAGGAACGCAGCGCCGAAGGCGCTCCCGCATCCGCCGCCGAAGGCGGCCGGCGGCAACGCCGCCCCGACAACACCGCCGCGCCAACGGCGCGACCAACCCCCCGGGACGGTGTTTCGAGGCAGGTGGCGTCTCGTCTACGCTGGAGGTTCTGCACGCCCCGCCTGCGGGGTGCTGTGGTCTCTGGCCGGTGGACCGTGCCAACCCGCTCGCGGGGGTGTCCACCGGCCGTCCACATTTGGGGATCAGGGGCGGATGGTCGGCCGTATGTCCGTCTGGACCGGCGGCGGCTGAATCAGCTGCACCGGTGCGGTGGGCCTGGCTGTCGGCGTGGTCCTGGGGGCCGGCTGCTCAACGGTGAGGTCAGCGAGCATCGCGCGGAGGGGGCCTGTGTTGCCGTTGAACGAGGCGATGGACGCGAGCTCGTTGCGGTCGGGGTCGAGTCGGGTCCAGTCGATCGGGTGCCCCGCGTCGGCGGCGAGCTGGCCGAGGAAGGCTCGTTGTGCACGGCCGTTGCCCTCGCGGAACGGGTGCAGGGCGTTGACGTCTCCGTAGAGGTCCGCCAGGCCGGTGAGGAACTGGTCGCGGTCGAGGCCGCGGAGGTGGTCCTGGCGGCGGGCAAGGCGGCCGAAGGTGTCGTCAGCGAAGGCGGGGATCATTCGGACGAGGCAGAACTGGGTGTTGCCCTTGGCGATCTCGATGGATCGGACTTCGCCCGCCCACGGGTAGATGCTGCCGAAGACCTCGCGGTGGAACGCCTGGAGGTGGGCGAGGTCGTACCGGCCGGGAACGGGCTGCTCGGCGATCCGGGTGAGGCGGGCAGCGGTGATGTCGGCTTCGGCGGCGGCGAGGGCCTGGTGGTCGGTGATGCCCAGCCGGTTGCGCAGGACGCCGCTGTCTGAGTCGGCGTAGGGGTCGGCCATCGTCAGGGGGTCGGCTGCTCGACGTCAGGCACGCGGTGACGGGCTTCGGCGCGCTGCACCAGCTCGTCGGCGGTGATCCGCCCGGCCGCGTACTCCTCCGCGTCGGTGAGGTAGTCCGCGCTGGGGGTGAGGCGCTCGGCTCGGACCGAGCCAGTGGCGGAGGAGACCGCTCGGCGGCGGTCCTCCGGGGAGGGGGCGGGGTGGCGCATCGGGTTGGCTCCTCGGGTTCGCGCCGGGCGGGCGCGGGTGCTCTCATCAGCGTACGTCCCTGCGGTGGGCACGGTGGTGCCCGGATGGTCGGCGGGTCCGTCGCGGCAGGGGGTCAGCCCCGGACGGCGGAGGCGGGCGCTGGGGAGGGGGCTCGATGCCCCCTCCCCAGCGGTGCCGGCCGCCCGACCGCCCGACCCGTGTCGTCGGATCGGGCGGCCGGTCTCAGGCAGCGAGCTGCTGGTGCTGGTGCTGGTGCTGGTGCTGGGCCAGCAGAGCGGGCGGCGCCTGGGCTCCGCCCGCTCTGCTGGCCGCTTCCTCGATCACGATGGCTTGGACGGCCGCCCGGGTCTTCTCCTGCGTGATCTTCTCCTGGAGCTTGGCCGCTTCGTCTTCCAGCTCGGTGATGGTCCGCTGGTGGTGACGGTGCCGGGCGGGGGCCTGCTGTTCGTCGTGGGCGCGTCGAAGCTCGTCGGCCCACGGGCGGGACAGCATGTGCTGGGTGATCGCGTGGACGATGGCGGCTGTCCTGCGCTGGGTGCCCTCCGGCGCGCTGGGGCTGTAGTGGCCACCGATCTCGCGCCGGACGATCAACCACCGGTGATTGGTGGGGCTCATCGACTCGGGATGGAAAACGGCCTGGTCGGCGAGTCGGACGCCGTAGACGGTCGGCGCGTCCTGGTAGTGCTTGGTGAACGGGCTCCGGTCGGGCTTGCCGTAGGTGATCTGGATCGCGTTCCCGTCGCAGCATCGCGTGTAGTAGTGGCCGGACTCCCACCCCACGGTGATCGTGCCGCCCAGCTCCGGGATTCGATACAGGGCGGCACCGATCTCCCAGTCCAGGGTGATCGTGGCGTGAATCCGGTAGCCGCCTTCGGTGACCAGAGCGACGTACTGCGGGCCGGTCGGCCGGGTGTCACTCATGCCGCCGCCTTGGCGAGCACCGGAGCCGCGATGTCGTCGAAGCGGGGCAGCGATCCGGCCGCCAGCTCCTCGACGGAGGGGAGGTTGTCCCACCGGCGCGCGGCGTGGCGGTAGGCGGTGGTCCAGAGGTTGAGCTGGCTGGCGAACGCCGCCTTGTCGGTGACCACGGTCAGCAGGCCGCCGACGCTGACCCGCAGTTGCGGCGCGCGGGTCGGGCTCAACTTCGCGGGCAGCGTCTCCACGACCGCCGGAGGCACCGGACGGTCGAGGCGGAGATTTCCGGACACGGCTCCCTCGGGCTCGGGAACCGTGCCACATCCCGTCCCGGCGAACACGCGGTCGGCGCGGTCCGCAAGGCTCGTCCACGCCTTGTACGCCTCATACGAGGGCTGCGGGTGGGCCAGGCGGACGCGGACGGACGGCATGGTCAGCAGGATGGTGCGAGCGATCAGCACGGCGTGGGCTTCGTGGTGCCCGGCGAGATGGACAGCGAGGTCGGCGCGGACGGTGGCCGGGCGGTGGTCGGTGGTGGCGAGATGCAGGTGCACGGGTCCTCCGGCGGGGTGGTGTGGTCAGCAGGGCCGGGAGGTCCGGTGCCATCGGACCCCCCGGCCGGTTCAGCCTGGGACTCTCGTCCCCTTGGGCCTAGGCGGCAATGGCCTCGTTGATCTCGGGGTACATCGCTTCCCAGTCCTTCTCCGAGTCGTCCGACCCGGTACCCGCGATGATCGCCAGGTGCCGGCTCAGCTCCTCCTCGGCGGCCAGCTC
>NZ_PYBW01000030.1:0-37983 GCF_003205575.1 Streptomyces tateyamensis | reverse complement strand
CCGGCGTCCTCCTCGTCCTCGTCTCCGTCAGCCTGCCGGGCAGCGTCCGCCGCCGCCTTCTCTGCGGCCCGCGCTTCCGCCTCGGCGATCTTCGCCGAGAGATCCGCCACCAACTCGACCTCGGGGTCTGTCAGTTCGTAGCCGTAGGCCACCAGGAACTCGAACCAGTCCAGTGCGGCCCGCTTGTCGCCGTAGCCGGAGAGAGCTTGCCGGACCGCACGCTCCGCCCGAACCGCAACGGCGGCCAGCAGCACCAGCGGCAGACGCGCCTCAGCCATCCGGCGGGTGAAGCGCTCGAATCGGTCGCTTCGGTCGTCGTCACCCGGGGCGTTGAGGTAGACCAGCACCTCGGGGCTGGCCTCATCCGCCCCCAGTGTGTAGAGCAGCCGAAGAACCTTCTTCGTCATCCCCTTGGGCACCTTCTTCAAGCGACAGAGCTCCTGGATGTACTCCACCCGCACCTCCTGGGAGATGGCCAGCGCCTCCCTGCGCTCGCGGGCGGCCTGCTCTGTCGCCGCCTTGGCGGCCGTCTCCTCGTCGCTGAGGAAGTGGTAGGAGCCGGAGACGTGGTGCCCGTACTGGTGGGGGTCGCGGCAGAGGAACGTGGCCTTGAGGTCTCCGTCCTGGTGCTCGTTGAAGAACGCTGCGTGCCCCGCGCAAGCTGCGTGGGTCTCTGGGGTCAGAACCACGCCGTCAGCATCGGCGAGGCGGTTGACGTTCACCTCGCGCGACGATCCCCAACTGAACCCTTGGGGCTCGCCGACCATCCGGACGTTGACCGCAGCGAGCGCCTGGGCGGTCTCCGCCCGCAGTGCGGCCCGTTCCGCCTTCCGCCGCTCGTCCTTGATCGCCCAGTTCAGGCCGTGACCGTTGTCGATCTTGGCCAGGAGTCGCTTGTACGCCTTCGGGTCACCTTCGAACTCGGCCAGGGCCTCCGCCTCCTCGAAGGTGAGCTCACCCTTGTCGACGGCGGCGCGGGCTATCTTCGGCATTCCGGCCAGCGCGATCGACGCGCGGACCTTCTTCGGGTCCTGGGCGACCCGAGTGGCGATCTGGTCCGCGTCGAGCCCGAGTTCAATGGACAGTTGCGCGTAGGCGTCGCCGATCTCGCTCTGCTTCATGTCCTCCCGGTGCATGTTCTCGATCAGTTGCGCGATGATGCGCGCCTCTTCGGCGGTGAGGTCGTTGCGCACGATGACGTCGACCAGCCGACCGGCCTCGATCGCGCCCTTGGCCCGGCGGTTGCCGAGGATGATCGCGATCCCGTCCTCATGAGGGGTGGCGATGATCGGCTGGTAGAGGCCGTTCTCCGCGATGGAAGCGACGAAATCGGCGGTCAGTTCGGCCTTTCGGACGTTGCGGGTGAACGTCAGCTCCGTCGGGTCGACGTCTTCGAGAAGCACCTTCGCCGAGCTCTCAGCCTGGCCAGCGAGGCCGTCGGGGCTATCGCTCGACTCGGCAGCAAAAGCGGCGGTCAGCTCGTCCAGGTCCGGCGAGGACACCTCGTCGGCCAGCAGATCAACGGGGGCAAGTGCGGTGGTCACGAATCCTCCAACAGGTGCATGGTCTCTGCCTGTTGGTCGGGGGTGCCACCCCCTCCCAACAAGGACAATATTACCTCGCTAAGGGTTTTTGGTCAAGCTCGAAGGCATGGTTCGGCTCGCCGGTCACTCGGCTGACGGACCGTCAGATCGGCGGGCGCACCTCCCCCGTCCCCCCGATAGCTGCCTGGGGTCCGGGGCAAAGAGGTCGTCCGGGTCAAGGGCCGGCCGCAGGCCGGTGGCGCAGCCACGCGAAGCGCCCTTGAGGCGGGCGGCCGGCTCCGGATACTGGGCTGCGGGAGGGGGGCCGGGGGAACCGCGCAGCGGGGCGCCCGGACCAGAAAGAACGCAGCGCCGAAGGCGCTTCCACTACCGCCGCCGAAGGCGGGGAGAGGAGAGATCGTCAGGGGTTGTACGGGGAGGTGGGCTAGGTCCGGCTTCGCCGACTCAGCCGCGAGAGCCAGCCCGGCAGGGCGGCGCCGAGCAGCTTGGGGCGCCTGCGGGCCGCCGGTGCCGGGCCCGGGTAGGAGCGGGCGGGGCGGGCCCCAGGGCCGGAGCCCGGTGGAATAGGGTCCCCGCCGCAAGGGCCGTGGCGGCGAGTACCGGGGCGGGACTGGTACTGCCGACCAGCAGCTCGTTCCAGAGCAAGTCGCTGAGACGGCTGATGCAGGACAACGTGCAGGACGCACTGCCGGTGTAGTCCGATCCGGTCTGAGCAGTGTCGGTGGCGAACGCCCAGCGTCACGGCAGCCTTCAACGACCACGCCTGCGAGAACGCTTCTTACCGGTACGGCTGCGGCGGCCTGCATCCGACGGGGCTGTCGGCGGCGGGCATGCTTGGCACCAGAGCGCGGTGACGGACATCGGCCCGGCCGGCGCCGCGCACTCGGTACCGCCGGTAAGCGAGCCCCGGGTCCCGCACCCCTGGCAGGTACGCGCCTCCTCCAGCCTGCGGGCCAAATCGCACGGCGGGCAGCAGACCGTCGCCGGTGCCTCGACCCAGACCACGGTCGGCGTCGAGACCAGCCGGTCCGGCCTGACGTGCACGCACAGCCGCACCGTCCCGGACCAGACTGCGGCCATGAGGGCTTCCAGGGCTAAGCGCTGCCAGGCTGGCCGGCCCATGAACACCGGGGCAGAAGCCCCTCTGGCGGTCAGGAAGGCATCGCTCTCGGCAGTCGCGGCGTCGATCTGGTCGCGCAACGCGGAATCGGCGGGCAGGTCCGAATCGGCGGGCTGCATGGTGAAGCTCCTCGTGAAGGAGGTGGACGGGGGCAGAAGCAAAAGGGCTGGAGCACGGATGGTCGTCGCGGGTCAGTTCGCTGCGGGGCAGCGGCGACGGCGGGTCCGGGCTGCACTCCGGGCAACGGCTTCTTCGACAGTGGCGGCGAGGGGGGAGTGCACAGTGAGGCCGGGCACATCCATGGCCAGGCAGCGGCGGGTGGCCTCCTGCCATCCGACGGCGGGCGGGCAGCCAACGACGACCGGGGGACGTAGGCGGTCGGCGAGGTAGGCGCGGTGGGCTCGAACCACGGGCCATGGTCCGAGCGGTCGCCAGGACAGCAGCACGTCGGCCATCGCTTCCGCGCGGTCCAGCCAGCCGGTGCGCCAGGGCAGTTCGGTGTCGTTGGGCACGAACGGGTCGAGCACCACCCCAGTGAAGCCGCATTCGGCCAGGAGGCTGACGGCTCGGCTCTGCCAGTGCGGGTGGCCGGTGGATGCGCCGGTGAGCATCATGATTGGTCCGCGTCCCGGCTCTGGCAGAGCAGGGGCCCGTACGTGGCGCAGGGCATCGAAGTCGGTGGTGGTGCTCACCGTGCCGCTGTGCTCCTGATCGCCGCGCCGATGAGGAAGCGGGGTGCCGGGTATCCGGTGCCAACGAGCGGGGCAGCACCCAACAGAGCCAGGCCGGTGACGTACGTGGTGGCGGCCAACACAACCGTTTCGTGCACCGTGTGGTCGTCCCGGAGGGTCGCTGCCGTCGCGGCACCGGCCGCGAGGGCCAGCAGCGGGCAGGCGGCCCCGGCGAGCAAGCCCGCCACGAGCCGGCTGCGTGGCATCAGCTACCCCCGCCGGGCTGCGTCGCCGGGCCGTGCACCTCCCGGCGCTGATCGGGAAGGCGACGGCCGCTTGGGTTGATTGCCGGCACGTCCTCTGCCCGCACCCACCCCCAGCCCACTCCGAGCGCAGCAGCACGGTGACGGTACGGCGTGCCGAGCTTGAACGTCAGCGCTTTGACGGCGTCGCCGACGGTCGAGGCTTCGATGCCGGTGGCACGGCTGACCATCTCGTTGCGGTCACCCCGGGCGACCTGTCGCAGCAGCAAGACCTCGGCGTCGGACAGGTCTGGCTTGGCGGGCAGGGCGGGCTGCATGGTGGAGCTCCTCGTGAAGGAAGTAGGACGGGGTGCTTGGCGGAGAGGGTGGAACAGGGCCCGCAGTGGTGGGTGGTCGGTGTGGGCTGGTCCGCTGCGGGCTGCGGCCTCAGATCTGACGGAGACCGACCAGGAGTCGGCCCATGAGGTGCGGGTCGTCGACCGGCAGCTTTTCGTCGGTGAGGGGCTTGAACGGCCTAGGCCGACCCGCACGGTTGGACGGTTCCCTGGCGGTGGCGGCCCTTGGTTTCGGGGCTGCGGCGCCGGGCCGGACCTCGGCCCAGACGGTCTTGCTGCCGTTCGTCGGGTGGTAGTAGCCCCACCGGCTGCTCATGTACTCGACCAGGAAGAGGCCACGTCCGCGCTCGGAGTCGGTGTCGACCGTCTTCGGCACGGGGGGCCGCGTGTCGTTGTCCGTGACCTGCACCAGGACGGCCGGGCCGCGCAGCTGGAGGTCGAGGCCGATGATCTGCACCTTGGACAGCACCGCCGAGGTCAGCCGCTCAGGCTGCTTCGCGTCATTGGGGTGCTGGATCGCGTTGGTGACGAGTTCCGACAGCACCAGCAGGACGGTGTCGATCAGGTCGGGAGGCACCTGCCAGCGGCCCAGCACATCGCGGGTGTGGAGCCTGGCCCAGCTGGCCGCGTTGGGGGTGTCGGCCAGTTTCAGATGGCTGTGGAGCACGGTGGGGACTTGCTGCATTGCGGACGCCTCCCGGCGGGGCGGGGGTCCGGGGTCGGCCGGACCACCGCGCTGGTTGGGGGAGTTCCTACTTGGTGGCGACGACGTAGACGCTGGCCCACTCGCGCTTCGGGTTGGCCAGGGTGGCGTCGAAGGCCCAGGGCCTCACGGTGGTGAAGCCGGCCTCGGTGAACAGCTGGACGAGCTTCTCGAAGTCGTAGGCCCACAGGTGCGGGGTGTAGTTGGGATCGTCGTCTTGGTCGCGGAAGACGAGGTTGACCAGGTCCAGGTAGGTGTTGACGTCCTGGCGGCAGGTGCGCTTGGAGTACCAGCGCTCGACCATCTCGCCGGTCTCGGCGGGGGCGGCGGGGTAGCGGTTCAGGACGTGGGCGGCGTCCGGCACACCGGTGATGATCTGACCGCCCGGGGCCAGGACGCGGAAGGCTTCACGGGCGAAGCCCTTGGCGGAGCGCGGGTAGTCGATGTGCTCCAGGAAGTGCTCGTTGAACAGCAGCTCGACCGTGCCGTCCCGCAGTGGGATGCCTTCGCGCACGTCCCACAGGAAGTCCGCGGGCGGGACGAGGTCGATGTTGAAGAAGCCGTCCAGCTGGTGGCTGCCGCCGCCGATCTGGATCTTGGTCGGCTGCTCGTCGGGGCTGTCGGGGAAGGCGCGCTGGGTGGCCCGGTGGTAGCGGCTCAGCTCTACCTCCCGCAGGGCGGCGCGGAGTGTGCGGGCCAAGCCGTGGCCGGTGGCCGGGTCGGCGAGCGCCGTGGTGAGCTGCTCGCCGAGCAGGTCGTTGGACGACGATATGCCTGTAGTTTCCATGGGCATGACAGACCTCTCCTCAAGAAGGTGTGCGCTGTCGGGAGGGAACGGTGCGGGGGCGGCGGCCGGGCGCGCGGGCTCAGGCTGCGGCCGGGGCCCACTGGTTGTTGCGCATCAGGGTGGAGCGGAGGTCGACCAGCCGCGGGGTGACGGTGAGGTCGAGTTCCTCAGTGGGGTGCAGGTTGCCGGCCTCGTCGGTATCGGCTCGCCACGCGCGGTATTTCAGGTCGGGGTAGGCCGGGTTGATGCCGATCTCCCCCTTGGGGATGGTGCCGTTGAACGGCACCGGAATGTCGAGGTGGTTCCAGTAGTTCCAGGCTTGGAGCGCCTTGACCTGGTCGAAGTAAAAGTAGAAGTCCGGCGAGCGGCCGAAGGTGCGCAGTTCGCGGTGGATGAGGTGGCCGAGTAGCGGGCCGAGCTGGGCGGCGAGGGAGTCGAACTCCCACTTGGTGTAGCGCCAGCGGTCCGGGACTTGCCCGGGGGTGAAGAGGCGGGCGGCCACGAGGTGGCTGACCCGGTCGGTGAGGTAGAGCGCCGCCGCGTCCGCGTCGAGGGTGGGGTCCACCGCGCTCAGTGCGGCGGCGAGGTCGGGCACGCGGAACCTGGCCAGGTCGAAGCGGCCGATCATGCCGGGGACGGCGAACAGCAGCTGCTTGTACAGCCAGTTGTCGAACTCTCCGATCTCGGCCAGCCGCCGGGTGCGCGAGCTGGTGGAGTGCAGCATGGCGTACTCGGACAGGGCCTCGAAGAAGATGTAGCCGAGGATCGGCAGGCGCGGGATCGTCTCGTCCAGCTGCCGTAGGAAAGCCGCTGGTTCTACGGTCGCGCCCTGGTAGGCGACAGCAGCGGCCAGGGCCAGGAAGGCGGTGGAGTTCTTCACCCTGCTGACCACGGTCTCCCGCAGCTGGTTCCGCTCCGCCTTGGAGAGCAGGTATTCGAGGTGGGTGTAGATCGCGAGGTGGATCGAGCCGAGTCGCAGGTAGTCCACGCCGGCCAGGCCCTGGTACGCCTGCGGGGGGAGGTCCAGTTCGAAGACCAGCGGGGTGGGCTGGTGGTCGGGGCGGCCGATCTTCGCGAGGAAGGCGGGGGCTTCGCGGTTGAGGATGTAGGAGCCAAGGTTGTGCGGGCGGAAGCCGTGGTCGGTCGCGGTGAGTGGCGCGCAGTAGATGCTGCCGACCAGGCATCCGCCGGAGGGGTAGAGCGCACCGTCCTGGCTGATCTTCTCCAGAGCGTGGGTGACGTGCAGCAGGTGGAGCTTGCCGCCAGTGGCGAGGGAGTCGAACAATCCGTTGCGGCGGAGCAGGTGGCCGTTGGGGGTACCGAGGGCAAGGCGGTCGGTCCATGCGGCCTTCTGGGGGCCGAGCGGGTCGTCCGGGTTCGGCATCGCCGGGACGAGGCTGGCGCCGTAGAACGCGTGCGCGTCGGCCCAGCTCTCGTAGGAGTCGGTGAAGTCCACGGGGCCTACACCAGTCCCTTCTCCGCCACGGCGAACCGGACGGCCGCCGTGCTGGAGGCGCCGGAGAGGAACGCCTCCTCGGAGGTGACGACGAGGTCGTAGGCCAGGGGCAGCAGCTGGTCGAAGGCCGGCTCGCGGACGTAGCGGCTGTTCGGCCACCAGGAGAGCTTGGGCAGCCGGTACCGGTCGAGGGCGTCCGCGGCCTTCACGATGTCGCAGATCTGCGCGCTGCGGGCGTGGTCGGCGCGGTCGTCGGCGGTGAACTTCTCGTACGGCACCTCGTGCAGCCGCACTGCGGTAGCAGCCTTGATCACGTCGGTGGGGGTGGGCCGCAGGTGGAAGTGCGTCCAGACCAGATCGGCGTTGGCGCCGAGCCAGACGGCGGCCCGGCTGCCGTGGCCGGGGTCGTCCTTGTCGTGCTGGCGTTGGCAGTCGTGGACGGCCGCCGCGATGACCGTGGTGGCCGTGTCCGACTCGTCCAGCCGGTGCAAGTCGGCCAGCAGTGCGGCGAGGACCGCAGTACGCAGGCCGTGCCGGTGGCCGTGGATGGAGTCGGCGAGACGTGGTTCCGCGAGCCATCGGGTGGGGATCGCGGCCTGCTCGATCAGGGCCTTCGTGGTGTCGCGCAGCGGCTGCGGCCACCCCGGGGTGAAGTCGGGCCGGTTGGCCTTGATCCACTCGACGGTGGCGGAGTCGGTGAACTGGTGGTTCGGCAGTTCCTTGCGGGCAGCCAACTCGACCAGGCTGTCCGTCTGGGTCGTGCTCATGGTGCGGCCCACCCCCTCGGTGGTTAGGACGGTTGGATGCCCTACCGAATCTCGGCGGACTGGGCGGCCTTGCGCGCGGCCTCCTCGGCCTCGAAGGCGGCGGTGAAGGCGGCCAGCTCCTCCTCGCTCATCAGAGCGACGCCCAGTTCGGCGGCGGCGTCGGTGATCGTGGCGGTGGCCTCGGCCTTGGCCGCGTCCGAAGCGCCGTCGGGCAACAGCACCTCGAACTCGGCGTGGTATCCCCACGCCTCGCTCCACTTGACCGCGATCTCCACGCCCTGGAAGCGGAAGTTGCGGCGGAAGTTGAACGCCTCGTGCCGGGCGCCCTCGAAGCCGAGCGCGCCGAACAGCCGGACGGCCGCAGGCACGTCCTCCTGCGCGATCGGGAACTCGGTCTCACCGAACGCCGCGCCCTGCCCGATCTTGCTGTCCTTGAGCGTGATCTTGGCGGTGCCGGTGGACTGGTTGTCGGTCACCTTCAGCAGCTGGTCCGGCAGCACGAAGAAGTGGATCAGCTTGTTGTCCTGACCCAGGTCCTCACCGTCGCGGACCAGCCGCTCCACCAGCGCGTCGTGGGCGCTCTTGTCGAACCTGGTACGCATCTCGATCTCGACGGCCAAGGCAGTCGTCCTTCCTGATTCGGGCATGGCTGATGGGGCCGGATCGGCAGCAGGTACCCCTGGCCGGCCCGGTGAGCGGTATGAAGTTGATGGTGCGCCGGTGGTGCGGCCGGTCAGTGTTCCCCTGACCGCACCACCGGCAGCCTGTGTGTCAGGCCAGCTCGCCGAACCGCTCGCGGACCACGCCTTCGTGCAGGTAGGTCGGCAGCGGCACGCCGCCGACGCTGATCCGCCGGGTGGCCACCTGCTCCTCGGTGTCGGACGGGAAGCCCTCCAACAGCTGGAGGCACTGCCGAACCCACTCGCGCGAGGTGTCCCACGCGCCCGCGTCGCGCAGCAGCAGCGCCAGCGCGTACGCCGTCTCGGCCGCCGTCCAGCGGTCCGTCGTCAGCTCCTGCTGGAACGCCGCTTCCAGCTCAGCCGCAGAAGCCGTGCGGGTCGTGCTCGTCATGATGCGCCCTCTCGTCGTGCCAGTCGTTCCGTCGTGTTGAACTCGGGCAGCGCCACCGGAGTGACGCCCGACGTCTCAGCAGTTGTACGTTTCGGCGAGCGTCTTGTAGTCGAACAGCTCGTCCTTGGCGAACCAGAGATCGACTTCCTGCGCGGCCTCCTCGCGGTTGCCGGAGGCGTGGACCAGGTTGGCGACCGCCTTGCCGACGGCCACGCTGGCGCCCCGACTCATGTGCGAGAAGTCGCCGCGGATGGTGCCGGCCGGAGCCTGGTCCGGGTAGGTGCTGCCCACGATCTTGCGCACCGTGGCGATGGCGTCGTAGCCCTCCAGGACCAGGGCCATGACCGGGCCCTGCTGCATGAAGGTGGCGGTCATGTTGTAGACCTCGGAGCCCAGGCGCTCCTCCAGGTCCGCGTAGTGCTTTCGGGTGAACTCGGCGTCCATCCACTTCATCTTCGTACCGACGACCTTGAGCGCGGTGGTCTCGAACCGCGCCAGGATCTGGCCGGCCAGACCACGGGCCATCGCATCGGGCTTGAGCAGCACAAGCGTGCGCTCAATCTGGCTCTGGGTCTCCTCGGTCATGTGTTCCCTTTCCCCTACCAGAATCACGAACTGACGGTGCATCGGGGCACGTCTGGACACGAGGTTACCGGCGCGGACTCGCCAGTTTTCGATACGTCGAGTTGGCCAGCCGAGGAGCCAGGTGGCCCTCTTGGCGATCACCCCTCGCGGGGGTCGACACTGACCTAGACTCGGGCACGACCGAACTCTCAACTGTCTGTGTGGGCCCGAGTTCTCGCCGCAGTCCCCAGTCTGGAGTCACCGCCGGTCCGGCACCATGCCGCCGCAGTGCGGCGGTGGTGCACCTACGGTGCAGCAGTCGGGGTGGAGGACTGCGACCGGCTCGGCGACATGGGCACTGCTCCTCTTCACGGACGACGTGGTCGACGACTAGTCAACTCCATGAAGAAGCAGTCCGGTTCGCTCAGTCGCATGTTCCGCATGGATCATGCAGAACGTGCATAACGTCTTGATCCAGATCGGCCAGCGAAGCCCGCACCAGGCAGGGTGAAAGCGGCAGGAGGAGCTATGTCGGAGGCCGTCCGCGCGCCCATCGACGCACGCCAGATCGGATCGGTGATCCGGCGTGCCCGCAGGGCCGCCGGCCGGTCGCAGGAGAACGTGGCTTCCGCGCTGGGCTACCACCAGTCGAAGCTGAGCCGACTGGAGAGGGGAAGCGGAACCGACGACGTACGAGTCCTACGGGCCGTCGCGGCGGAACTCGACATCCCCCTGGAGAGCTTGGGCCTGACCGCCTCCCCCAGCAGCGCGGACACCAGGACGGACGACATGTATCGGCGAGGCTTCGTGGCGGCCGGAGTGGCCGCCCTTGCAACCCCGGCCCGCTCGCTCACCACCAGCCTGGAACTCGTCCAGGCCCTCCTGCCCACGGTCACCCCGCTGCCTGACCGGCAGCCGCTCACCCAGGCCACCCTGCGCCACGAGCTGGCCAAAGCCCGCCGCCACCTCTACAGCTGCCGCTACACCGAACTCGAAGCCCTATTGCCCACCCTGCTCGCCGACCTCCGCCGTGCCCAGCACGAGAGCCCCGACGACCTGACCTTGGCCGGCCTCACTGCTACCGCCTACCAGACCGCTGTCAGCATGCTGATCAAGCTCGGCGACACCGGCAGCGCCTGGCTCGCGGTGGGACGGGCGATGAGCGAGGCCGAACGCAGTGGCAACCCGACAGTCCTGGCTTCCAGCGTCCGGGTGCAGACCCACCTGATGGCCCGCGAGCGCCACCACCTCCCGGCCGTCACGATGGTCCGCCACACCGCCGACCAGCTCGGCGGCCACTACGACCAGCGCGAGCCCGGCGATCTTGCCGCCTTCGGCCTGATGCTGCTGCGAGGGGTGACGGCCGCCAGTACCGGCGGAGACCGTTCCACCACCACCGAGCTGCTGGACCAGGCCGACGAAGTCGCCCGGTACGTCGACCGCGACCGCCCCGACGCCTGGGCGAACTTCAGCCCCACCAACGTTGCCCTGCACCGGGTGTCGGCCGCCGTCGCCCTCGGCGACGCCGGCACGGCCGTCGAGGCCGCCCGGCCGCTCCTCCGCCGCCGCATCCCCGCCCCCGAGCGGCAGGCAGCACTGTGGGTGGACCTCGCACGAGCGTTCAACCAACAAGGCAAACTGTTCGAGGGCTACCGCGCCCTGCGCATCGCCGAACGGCACGCGGCCGAGGACATCCGGCGCCGCCCCGACATCCGGGAGCTGGTGGCCGACATGACGGCCCGCGACCGCCGCGGTGCGCTGCCGGAGCTCCGCCAGTTCAGCCGCGAGTTGGGAGTCCGACCTTGAACAGCCAGCCCTTCCTGTACGTCGCCGTCTGCGCCTCCGGCGTCGCCGACGACGTCGGCACGCTGATCACGGCGGCCCAAGCAGAAGGGTGGCGGGTCGGAGTGGTGGCCACCCCGAACGCCATGGAGTTCGTCGACCAGGCCGCCATCGAGCAGCAGACCGGCTACCCGATCCGCTCGGCCTGGCGCACCCCCGACGTCCCGGCCTCGCTACCGCCGGCCGACGCCATCGCCGTCGCCCCCGCCACCTTCAACACGATCAACAAGTGGGCCGACGGCCACGCAGACACCCTGCTGCTGGGCATCCTCACCGAGTCCTACGGCCTGGGCATCCCCGTCGCCGCGCAGCCCTACGTCAACTCCGCCCAGGCTGCCCACCCCGCCTACGGGGCCAACGTGGAGCGCCTCAAGGCGATGGGCGTGTTGTTCGGCGACTACGTCCCCCACAAGCCGAAGGCCGGCGGCGGCCGGGACCAGTACGACTGGAGCACCCCGCTGCGACTCCTGCGCCCGGTGCTCGAAGCGAAGAGCAAGGCGTAGCCAACCATCGGTTTCTAGGAGGGGGCAGCAGGTGGACGTGGTCGTGACCTGGACGGGGGCGTCCGCCTGCCAACTCCAAGAAGCCCTGCGCGACACCAATGAGGCGTTCTCCACCCGCCTCGGCATCGGCCTGCGGACGGTGGCCGCCTGGCACCAGAACCCGGATCTGGTCCCGCGCCCCGAGATGCGCCAGCTCCTCGACAAGACCTTGGAGACGGCACCGCCCGCCGTGCAGAAGCGGTTCGCGCTCCAGAGCGCCGAACCCAGCAGCCAGGCCGCCCAGGCATTGCGGGTCGCTATCGCGGTCGTGGTGCGCGAGTCCGAAGTTCTGCTCGTCTGCCGCCGCGACGACGAGACCGCCGGCATCCGCTGGCAGTTCCCGGCTGGCGTCATCAAGCCGGGCGGAAGCCCGGAGTCGGCAGCCGTCCGCGAGACGCTCGCTGAGACCGGTGTCCACTGCGCGATCCGCGAAGACCTAGGCGGGCGGCTCCACCCTGCCACCGGAGTGTGGTGCCAGTACTACCTCACTGAGTATCTCGCTGGTGACGCCCAGAATCAGGACATGATCGAGAACGCGGACGTGATGTGGGTTCCGAGAAACGCGGTGCCCCGCTTCATCCCTGTCGATACGATCTTCCCGCCCATCCTGGCCGCCCTGGAGGAGCCCCAGAATGACCGAGCCGAGCAGCACTAAGCCGGGCATCGCCGCCGCCATCATCGTCCACGAGGGCCGAGTCCTCATGGTTCAGCGCCGCGTCGCCGAAGGCGAGCTGTCGTGGCAGTTCCCGGCCGGTGAGATCGAGACGGGCGAAACCCCGGAAAAGGCCGCCGTCCGGGAGACCGCGGAAGAGGTCGGCCTGACTGTCAAAGCCGTACTTCTGCTCGGCGAGCGCGTCCACCCGAAGACTGGTCGCCAGATGTCGTACACCGCGTGCGAGGTCGTGACCGGCCCGGCCACGGTGGTCGACACCGAGGAACTGGCCGCTCTCGCGTGGATCACTTCCGCCCAGATCCCGGAGTACGTTCCGTACGGCCTGTTCGAGCCGGTACAGGCTTACCTTGACGACGCAATGCGGTGACGAGAGCAGCCGGCCTCGCCCCCAGCAACTGGCGTCTCATCAGCGGCGAAAGAGTCCAGCTCTGATACCCGTGAAGAAGTCGGCGATCTCGGACTGCGCGAAGATCAGGAATCGCCCGTCCTCGGTGCGCGGGCTGCAAAGCGCCGTGACCCCGCGGGGCAGGAAGGCCACGCCGAGGCTCTCCGTGCCGCCGAACCGCCAGGGAGAGAAGTCGAGTTGAGCCGTCAGCCACTCGGTGGAAAGGGAGTTCTTGCCGATCGCCGTGACCGGGTCTGCGTCGAGGTGAAGGGGCCTGTTCAGGAGGTTCGTGGTGACCGCGTCCGTGAACTGCCCGAACCCTGCATCGGACACGACCAAGGGGGGCAGGTCGGGGTTGACGGAATCGCGCACGGCGGTGATCTCGCGTGGCAGGAGAGCGACTTCGGCGCAGTTCGACCCGCCGGTGCTGGCGGACCGCCACTCAGCCTGGGCAAGCTGTAGGGCCAGCCACACGGGATCGGCGTCGATGCGCCGTACGTTGGGGACAGGGCCGCCGACGTGCAGGGTCATGCGTATTCCTCAGCGAGTTGATCTAGGAAGGTCAGGGAGTCCTCGGCGGAGAGGGCATCGTCCACCATGTGCTCGCTGACGCGCTTGTACTCGGCGACGACGTCGGCCTCGTGGATCTGGAGAGCCGCCCGCCTACCCTCAATGGTGACGCTGCTGCGGCCTGTCGGGAACTCCATCAGCATGAAGGGGCCGTCGATCCCCGCGTGCGCGCCGACTGAGAACGGGATCACCAAGATCGTGATGCCCGGCACGCTCCTCGCCAGCTCTGCGAGGTGTGCGGCCTGTCGGCGCACGCCGGCTCGCCCGCCGATCTCCTGCCGAAGCTGTCCTTCGGTGAGGACGGAGGTGATCGCTGGTGGCGGCTGCCGGGAGAGGACGCGCTCACGCAGGTCGGCACGCACGCCGACAAACCGGTCAACGTCGTCCGGGGTGCTCCACGCCAGGTCCGCCTCGATGATCGCCCGTTCGGTGAGCGGATGCTGGAGCAAGCCGTGGGGCGCGGTCGGGGACCAGAGGAACGCGGATCTGGCAAGTTCGATGTCAGTGGCGTAGCTGCCGAAGGGGTCGTCCGCGTCACCGGGGAAGCGCGCTTCCCAGTCGTCGCTGTTCGCACTGACCACCAGCTCCCGCCAGAACGCCTGAGCGGCAGGCTCGGTGACGCCAAGGACGCTGAGGAAGTGGGGGAGCTGCTGGAGGGTGATCTTCTGGCGCCCAGACTCGATCTTGTGGGCGGTACCCGCTGATCCGTACCCGAGCTGCTTGGCCGACGTCTCCAGGGACCACCCGAGCTCCACGCGGCGGTGGCGCACTTCGGCGCCCAGCCTCCGGCGTCGGGGGTTGGGGTCTCCGGACATCGTCACCTCCCAGGTCAGGTTGATCGTAGTGGCTTGGCCGCGCCGAGCCCATACAACTTGGCTCACAGGAAAAGTTTTCCAATCGCGAACCCTTGCCAGCGCCCTGACGGCAGGTCATCATTCTGCGTGCGGTCAGTGTCCGTTGCGGCACGGACTGCAATGGCCGGTAGTGCGCCTCCTCTTCGGCATGCTCTCATCCTGGTCGCTTGGTCTTGGCAACTCGCCTGCACGGAAGGCTGGTTGACCCTGTTGGTCCAGCGCCAGGAATCCCACTTCATCTTCACGCCGAGGCGCACTGCCAGCTCCTGAGTCTCGTGATCTTGCTGCACCACCCTGCCCGCGCGGTACAGCGCGTGCCTCCCGCAGGTGCGGGGACCTGATCACGAACCGGCTGGGCGCCCTCGCGGCGCGGACATCGACAACAGGGAGAGCACCATGCACTTCCCGTACGAGGCACAGGAACTCTCGCCGACCCTGGCGAAGCGGTGGGAGCAGTACGTCAGCCGGCGCGACCGGCCCCGCGACCTGGAAGAGGGCCTGTGGCGGCGCACCCAGGACCCCCGCAACACGGCGGAATCGGGCTGGACCGGCCCGGAGGACGGCCGCCGCCGCATCCTGCACTACCGCTACCGCTACGACACCAAGAGGACCGGCGGCGGGACGGTGCTCACCGTCCCCGAGCTGTACGTCTTCCACAGCGCCTCGTACCCGGAGGCCGAGCTGGCCCACCACTTCGACCGGGTCCGCAAGGCGCTCGCGGACGGCGGCTGGCAGCCGGGGCAGCGTGGCCTGTGGCGGCGCGGGGACCTGGAGTGCACGGTGATGCCGCACCGCGTGCACCCGCAGGACGAGCTCGCTGCCCGGACGCTCCCGGCCGGGTACGAGAGCCTGGACGTGACGATCACCTCCGCCGGACACATACCCGCGCTGCACGACCAGAACATGCCGTGGAAGGTGATGGCGGCCGGCATGCGGATCAAGGAGGAGCGGGGCAACCCGACGCTGATCCCGGACCTGTCCATGATCGCGGACTTCCTGCCGTTCCAGGTCGAGGTCGGGTGCGGCATGTCGGTGGAGGCGGGAGTGCCGCCGCTGCACCGGCTGCACGAGGTCTACCGGGTCACGGACATGAGCGATCACCGGTTCGTGCTGTCGCCCGGGGAGGACACCTTCCTGCCCGAGATCCTCGGTGCGCCGGAGTCGAAGATGCCGGAGCTGACCGAGATGACCCGGGCGTGCCTCCAGGCGGAGCCGACCATCGGCCACCGGACCCTGCGCGGCCTGGCGGACGCGGGGCACCTCGTGGGGCCCGTGATCACCAACAACTTCGACGGCCTGATGGCCAGGGCCGGTCTGGACGAGCACTACGTCCGCCGCTACCACGAGCAGATCCCGGACGTCCCCTTCCTCCCGGGGGCGAAGTCGCTGCTGGTGATCGGCAGCCACGCCGACCGCCGCCGGGTGCAGGCCCGGGCCCGCGAGCGCGGCATGAAGGTGTTCTTCCTGGACCCCGAGGGCTTCGAGCAGGGCTCGGTGTTCCACCCGTACCTGGTCGAGGGTGCGCGGGACGAGGACTTCATGTGCCGCCGCGAGGCGACCCCCGCACTGCTCGAACTCGCCGCCCACCTGGACGTCAAGGTGCCGCCCGCCGCCTGACCGCGCTCCCTACGCGGTGCCGGGAGGCCGACCAAGCCGGTCGGCCTCCCGGCACCACCCCGACCCGGAAGAGAGAAGGACGATGAACACCAACGTCCCTGAACTGATCTGGCACAACGGGAAGGTGCGGCCGTGGGCGGAAGCCACGGTCCACGTCACCACCGAGACCGCGATGCGGGCGGTGAACGTCTTCGAGGGCCTGCGCGCCTACCGGCAGCCGGACGGCCGCCTCGCCATCGTGCGGCTGACCGCCCACCTGGAGCGCCTGGAGACCTCCGCCGCCCTGATGCACATCCCCCACCCCGGCCTCGCCGCCGAACTGCACGACGGCATCACGCAGTTGCTGGCCGCGCTCGACCCGCAGGGCGACGTGTACGTGCGCCCGTCGGTGTACGTGGACACCGGCCGGTACACCGCGGAGCGCACGGAGATGACCACCGGCACGATCGTCACGTGCTTCCCGGCGCCGGTGCGGCCGATGGAGCCGATGCGGTGCATCGTCAGCAGCCGACGGCGGATCGCGGACGACGCGCTGCCGACCGCCGCGAAGACCGGCGCCGCGTACTCCGGGTTCCGCCTGGCCCGGCTGGAGGCGCTGGAGAAGGGGGCGGACGAGGCGATCCTGCTGAACCAGCACGGGAACGTCGCCGAGACCGGGGGCGCCGCAGTGTTCGCCGTGCGGCACGGCCGGATCACCACGCCACCGCTCACGGACGGCATCCTGGCCAGCATCACCCGCGCCACCGTGCTGGCCCTCGCGGAGCGCCTCGGTATCCCGGCCGCCGAGCAGCCGCTGACCCCCGGCGACCTGCACGGCGCCGACGAGGTCTTCGTCACCGGCACGCTGGACGAAGTCCGCATCGTCGGCCAGGTCAACGGCCACAGCCCCCGCCACGGTGACCACCCGATCGGCAGCGCGCTCCGCGAGGAGTACCTGGCGATGTGCGCCGGCACCCGGCCCGCGCTCGACGCCTCCTTCCTGGCGGTGATCGCGTGAAGCCCCGGAAGGCGGTGCTGTTCGACATCGGGATGACCTTCATCCACCCCAGCGGGGAGGTGATGCGCGAGGAACTCGCTGCCGTCGGCGCACCCGGCATCGGCGCGAAGACCGCGGAGGCCGCGCTGGCCGCCGCCGCCGAGGTCCACCACCTCGACTTCCCACAGGGCCTGACCCGGCCCGAGAAGGTCGGCGCCGTGTGGGGTCAGCTGCTGGGTGTCGGGTCGGAGACCGGCCGCCGTGCCTGGCAGCGCTGCACGGACCGCACCGACCTGTACCGCGACCTCGACCCGGACGCGGTCGCGGTGCTCGGCGAGATCTGTCGGCGGGGCCTGGCGGTGGCCGCAGTCTCCAACTCGGACGGCACCTTGGTGGAGGAGCTGACCCGCTTCGGGCTGATCGAGTTCTTCGACGTGGTCGCGGACTCGACCCTCGCCGGAGTCGAGAAGCCGGAGCCCGGGATCTTCGCCTCCGCCCTCGGCCAGCTCGGCTGTGCGCCCGCGGACGCGCTGTTCGTCGGGGACGGCCTGATCAACGATATCTTCGGCGCGTTTCGCGCCGGCATCACCGACACCGTCCTCTACGACCGCCACCAGGTCTACCGGGAACTGCCGGTGCCCGTGATCACCGCCCTGCCCCAGCTCCTGGACCACCTGCCCGCTACCGCCTGACCGCCTCCGGGACCGGAGAAGGAGGAACAGCATGCACGTCGGACTGGTCAGCACCACCTACCGCCCGCGCCGGGGTGGCATGGAGACCCACGTCACCACCCTCGCCGAACACCTCGCCGCAGCCGGCCACGAGGTGACCGTCCTCACCAACCGAGACTCCCCGGACCAGCCCGCCCAGACCTGGGAGAACGGGGCGCGGGTGCTGCGCGGCGGCGCGCTCCTCCAGCCGCCCGACCCCAACGCGGTGCCGTGGGAGCGCGGCCTGTTCGCCGCCCTGGACGACTTCGCGCCGCTGGCCGACGCCCAGGTGGACGTCGTCCACACCCACACCCAGGCCGCGCTGCTCCTGACGCACATGTCCGGGCTCGCCGAGACGGTGCCCGTCGTCGCCTCGTTCCACGAGACCCGGCCGCAGACGGAGCCCGGCGGCGAGGCCCGCAGCCGCTTCGTCGCGAGGACCTGCACGCCTACGCTGGTCCTCGCGGGCAGCCGCACGTTCGCCCGGCAAGCCGCCGGCTTCGGGTACCCGGCCGAGCGCATCCGCACCGTCCACCTCGGCGTTCCCCACCGGCCGCGCGTCCACGACCGCCGGGCCGCCCGGCACTTCCTCGCGCACGCCGCAGGCGTGCCCACCGACGGCCTGCTGATCGCCCTCACCGGCCGCTACACCCCCCGCAAGGCCCAGCACCGGCTGCTGGACGCCTACAAGCTGATGGCCACCCGCGCCGACTGCCGAGTGGTCCTGCTCGGCTCCACCAACGGCTCAGACAACGCCTACCTCCAGTACTTGGTTGAGCGGGCCGCCGGGCACGGTGACCAGGTCACGCTCCTGACCGACCAGGACGATGCGGTGCGCGACCTGCTCGCCGAGGCCGCCGACCTGGTTACCCAGCCCAGCACCGCCGAAGGGCTGGGACTGGCCGTCATCGAGTTCATGCAGCACGGCGCCCCGGCGGTTGTCAGCGACATCGACGGCCTCAATGAGGTGGTCACTCAGGACAGTGGCCGACTCGTCGACACCGCCGACCCCGCCGCCTACGCCGCCGCGCTGGACGAACTCGCCGCCTCTGCCACCCTGCGGGCCCACGCTGGCCGGGCCGCCGCCGACCGCGCCACCCGGTACTTCGGCATCGCCCGCAGCATCGCCAACACCACCTCCGCCTACATCGAGGCGATCAACGCCGCCCGCCCCGCCGTCGGAGCGGCCCGTGTCTGAGCAGCTGCCCACCCTCGGCATCTGGGGCCCCGGCGAACGCGACAAGAGCGGCGTCGCCGCGTACATCACCCAATCCCTGCCCCACCTCGCCCGGCACTTCACCACCCGCCGGATCGCCGGGCCCGGCTACGATCCGAGCGGCTTCGACCACGTCCTCTACCACCTGGGCAACAACACCCTCCACCACGGCGCCTTCCGCGCCCTCGCCGCCCGGCCCGGCACGGTCCTCCTCCACGAGTACAACAACCTGGACTACTACTACGAGGCGTGGGACCAACTGCCCACCGCCGAGCAGCAGGCCGTCCTGACCCGGATCTCCGCCGCGGTCGGCACCCGCCTGGACACCCGGGCCGCCATGGAGCGGTACTTCGCCGACCACCCGCACATCGACCGCTACAGCCTCAACGCCGACATCGAGGACCTGGCGATCGAAGCGGCCACCCGCGTCCTGGTCCACTCCCCACTGCTGGCCGAGCACCTCGCCGACCGCCACCCCGCAGCCGACATCCGCCACCTGCCCTTCCCCGTCGAACCGCTCACCCCCGTGGCCGGCACCCGCGCCCGCCACGGCCTCCCCGAGCAAGCGTTCATCTTCGCCACCTTCGGCTTCCTCGGCGCCTACAAGCGCATCCCCACCCTGCTCGACGCCTGGCGGAACTGGCCCGACCGACCCGACGACGCCCTGCTCCTGCTCGCCGGTGAGGCCCGCGACGGCCTCACCGTCCCGGCCGACCCCACCATCCGCCACACCGGCTACCTCCCCGACGCCGAGTTCGACGCCCTGCTACTCGCCGCGGACTGCGGCATCCAGCTGCGCGGCCCCTGGCTGGGCGAGACCTCCGGCCCGGCCAGCGCGCTGATCGCGCACCGGCGCCCGACCATCCTCAGCGACATCCCCGGCATGCACCCGCGCCGCCCCGAGGAGATCCACCTGACCGTCGGCCAGGGCGAGCGCGAGAGCGCCGAGCTGATCGACGCGATGCGCACCCAGTACCACCGGCCGCGCACCCCACCCGCCTACGACCCCGCGTTCTCCTGGAAGGGGTGGGGCGAGCACATCGCCACAGCGCTGACGGGAGCGGCGGCGTGACGCCCCTGACCCAGCCCGCGTACTGGTCACGCAGCCTGGTCGCCGCCGTGGACCAGGCCGCCGCCCGCCTCCTGAGCACCTGGCCGGGCGCCAGCATGGCCGGCCCGGAGGACGTGCGCCGCAAGGCGGACGGCACGCTCGTCTCCGCCGCCGACACCGACGCCGAACAGCTCCTCGTCAAGTCGATCACCCACCTCGACCCCACCGGAGTGATCGTCACCGAGGAAGACCCCGCCACCCACCAGGCCAACACGAACCACCGCGTGCTGACCTGGTACATCGACCCCCTCGACGGAACCCGCCAGTACCTCGACGGCTCCACCGACTTCGCCGTCCTCGTCAGCGCCTGGCGCGGCCAGGTACCCGAATTCTCCGTCGCCTCCTTCCCCGCCGCAGGCGTCCTCGCCATCGCCGACCAAGACCAGGCGACGTTCCGGCCCACCCCTCAACCGCCCGACCAGCGACCCGTCCACGCCTGCTACTTCGAACCGGCCGCACTGCGGGGGCAGCTGCCCGCCGGGAACCCGCTGCTGGTCGACGCCTTCGAGTCCACCCGGGCACTCACCGAAGTGGCCCGGGGCACCGCCGCCGGAGCCGTCGCTGAGATGTGCGGCCACCGGGCCTGGGACATCGCCGCCCTGTGCCATCTCCTGACCGCCACCGGCCGCCACATCACCGACGAGCACGGCCGCCCGGTCCGCCTCGACGGCCCCGACGTCACCGCCCGCTACCTCGTCGCCGCCGACACCCGCGACCTGCACTCCCTCCTGCTGACCACCCTGGAGCCCACGCCGTGAACGACACCGCCCTCGTGACCGCCCCCGACGACTGGGCCGACGCCTTCTTCGACCCCGGCTTCGAGGAGACCTTCCGCGCCCTCGGCAAGTACGACAGCACCGAAGCCGACCTCGACGCCCTCTGCGCGAAGGACTTCATGACCCCCGGCACCCGGGTCCTCGACGTCCCCTGCGGCTTCGGCCGGCACACCGGCCCCCTCACCGCCCGCGGACTCCACGTCACCGGCATCGACGCCTCGCCCCACCAGATCGCCCGCGCCCGCGCCCTCCACCCCGGCGCCGACTTCCACCAGGCCGACATGCGCAACCCGCCGCCCGGGGAGTTCGACGTCATCCTCAACCTGTGGACCAGCTTCGGCTACCTCGACACCCCCGAAGACGACCTCGCCGCCCTCACCGCCTGGGCAGGCGTCCTCAAGCCCGGCGGCCACCTCGTCATGGAACTGACCACCCGCGAGCGCGCCGAACACGAGAACCGGCACGGCACGGAACCCATCAGCACCAAAACCGTTACGTACAACGGGGTCACCGAGAGCGCCTGGTACGACTGGGAGGCCAAGCACGCCCACGTCACCTACACCCGGCCCGGCTGGTCCGCGACCTGCCGCACCCGCATGTACTCCCGACCCGAACTCGAAGACGCCCTGCACCAGGCCGGATTCGCCGTCGTCTCCTTCGCCGGGGACTTCACCGGCGGCCCCGTCCGCCCTGAGAACCGCACCGTCGTCACCGCCATCACCCGGAGCACGCCGTGATCACCCGCCGAGACGCCAGCAGCATCACCGCCGACGCCGAACACCAGCTCCTCGTCGCCCACGGACTCACCCCCGCCGACCTGATCGCCGCCGGCACCGAGGCCCGCGTCTACGCCCTCGGCCACGACCAGGTCCTCAAGGTCTACGCCGACCCCGACCAGCGCCAGGCACTGGAGACCATCGCCGACCTCTACCGGCGCTTCGCCCGCAACACCGTCCCCTTCGCCCTGCCCGAGATCCAGAACATCGAGCAGCACGGCCCCCTGCTGGCCGTCACCGAGACCCGCCTGCCCGGCACCCCGATGGGCGACGCCCTCGACCTCACCGACCCGGCCACCGAACACGCCTACCTGACCGCTGTCCGCGACTTCACCGGCCTGCGCCTGACCACCCCGCTCGACCGGCGGATGCTACTCGACCCCGACCCGGCCCACCAGGGCGAAGACTGGCACGCCTTCCTGCGCCGCCTCCTCGCACAGAAGCTCCCCAAGGTGCTGACCCACCTGCGGCTCGACGTCCCCGCCGTCGACCACATCACCGACCGCCTCACCGCGCGACTCGCCCGCCCCTACAACGGGCCCGAAGGCGTCATCCACGGCGACCTCTACCCGGACAACATCCTCGTCGCCGACGGCAAGGTCTCCGGCATCATCGACTTCGGCACCTTCACGCTGCTCGGAGACCCGCTCTACGACCTCGCCGGCGCCTGCGCCTACTACCGGATGTACGACGAAGACCGCGTCGACGTCCGCAACCGCCTTCTCGCCGCCGCCGCCGAGGACCTCCCCGCCGACCGGCGCGACGACCTCGCCGACTACCTGCACACGATCGCCCTGCTGAGCTGCGACCTCTACCCCGAGCAGGACAAGGACATCCGCGACACCGGCCACTACCAGTGGGCCGCCGACGTCCTCAACACCCCGATCAGCTGGAGGGACTGATGGAGAGCTTCCTGCCCGAACCCGACCCGGAGCGCGGCAACTGGCTCCCGCCCGAAGAGTTCATCGCCACCCTTCCCCGGGCGACCGCGTACGCCTCCCTCTACATCACTGACGAGCAGGGCCAGCCGGTCCTGCTCAACTCCTCGGTTTACAAACCCGACAAGGGACAGATCTGGCAGTACCCGGGCGGCCAGATGGACCCCGGCGAGACCCCGCGCGGAACCGCGGTGCGCGAGACCGAGCAGGAGACGGGCCTCACACTGGCGTGCGGTCGGCTGCTCGCTGTCCACTTCCTCCCACCCGAGCCGACCTGGCCGGCGAACAAGTTCGGGCTGATCTTCGATGGCGGCGCTCTCCGCCCCGAGCAGCTCGCGTCCATCCGGCTCGACCCCGACGAGCACAGCGAGTGGGACGCCCGCCCGGTCGAGCAGTGGGCCACTGTCCTCAACCCCCGCAGCATGGACCGGCTCCGCGAGGTTGCTCGCGCGGCACAGACCGGCTCAACGGCCTACATCGAGCACGCCGGGAGCGACTTCATCGACTACATCTGACGAGTGAAGTTCCACCGGGCTGCTGGCAACGGGAAGCACACGTCGCGCCCGGCGACCAGTGCTCGTGTGACGCGCTGTTCGCCGGGCTGATGACTGCGGCTCTGATCAGCCGGTGTTGCGCCGCACGGCTAGGTCAGCGAGACGCATGTTCTCCGCCATGAGGTCCAGCCCATCAGCGACGTCGGCTCGGGTGACCTCCCACCAGCCGGCCCGGTCGAACATCCACCAGCTCCCCCGGAGCCGAACAAAGTCGCGGATCGTCTCGCTGAGGTACTCCGCGGTGCCATCGCCAAGTGCGGCGTCCATCGCCACGTGGCTGAGGTCGGCCAGCAGGCCCGGCTTCTTAGCGTTGATCATGGCAGACCCCCTCACGGCCGGATGTTCGGCTGGATGGTGGGAGTCTGCTGAACTGGCGGCGGTTGCAGGAGCGGTGCCGGCTCCACTCGCGGGGCCACCGCCGTCGCCCTGACGTCCAAGCTTGCTTTGGGTTCCACCCCGGGCATGCGGGTGGTGGCGTCGATGTTGCCGAAGTCGGTGGCAAGCTTCGCCCGAATGTCCTCAGCCATGATCTCGCCCGAGAGTTCGACTGCGGCACCAACGACAACAGCCGTGGTGGCGAGGCGGGTGAGGTAGTCGGGGCGCTCCTCAACGCTCACCTCCACCTTGACCTCGTATGTCTGCGGGTCCTGCCGGTAGACCTCCCACTCGACGGTCAGCTGATCGACAGGCTCTCCCCGCTCGGCGACGACCACGATGGCCTCGTAGACCTCGCGGCGCGGACCCTCCTCGAACACCTCCGGGTACAGCCAGCCGCTGACCTCCCGGACCTGCTCGGGATGCTGCAGAAGATCCGCGAGCACGGTGTCCTGACGCTCAAGGCGAACCTCGACCCGGACGTCTTGCTCCCCGGCCAGCTGCGGCCGGGGCTCGTACGACGCGGGGGCCGGCTCGTTGAGCATGGCCACCGGAACCGCCTGCTCGGTGCGCCGCATCGCCTGGGTGAGCCGGTCGAGCACCGGGTCCGGACCGCGCAGGCTCGAACTGGTCGTCCGGAGTCGGTCAACGTGGAGTGCGAGGTCTCGGCGGACAGCGGCTTCCTGAACCATGCGGGCGTAGCTGGCAATGTTGCGAGGCTGCGGCGCGGCGTCGGCGAGCCGACGCAGGTAGTCAGCGTTGACTCCGCTGATAGCTGTGCGCTGCTCGATCAGCTCGGGCAGCCGGGCGGCCGACATCGTCGGGTCGCTGGTACGCGACTCGATCAACGCGGTCAGAACGGCACGGTGGGTGGGGTGGGCCAGGCGGTCCGGGGTGAGGTAAGCGATGTCGTCAAGGCGCTGGCGGTCGCGCAGTGCTGAACCGATGACGGCCTGCTCGGCGCGGAGCACGAGATCGGGGTGGGTCATCGGGTTGTCCTCGTTCCGGTGGTCGCTTCCCTGTAGCGGCGGGCAGCATCATCGGCGGCGGCCATCCGGGCAGCCGCGTCTTCGAGCCGCTCCAGCAGCTCCTCGTTGACGATGCGCAGCCAGTCACCGCCGATCTCGACGGCCCACCAGGCGTCGGCGAACCTCACGTACTCGGGGATGCCGGGGCTGATCGGCGTTGCGAGGCCGCGGGCGCGCGCGTCGTCCATCTGGGCTGCGGTGAGGCGGTCCGGGCTGCCAGCTTCGGCGGTGTTTGCGTGGGCGGCCAGCAGTCGGCCGGGAATCCCGGCCCAGGGGTCGGCGTCGGTCCAGCGTTGCTGAAGCTCCGGGGACTCAGCGGCCCGGAACTCGGGGCCGCGGTGCCCGGTGCGGCAGGCCGTGGCGTAGACGGTGGACGCGTTGGCGACCACCGTGCGCAGTTCGGCATGCCAGTAGCGGGCGGCCTGACCGACCTGCTGCTCAGGGGCGGCCCCGTAGATCTCTTCCCGCCAGACCTTGAGCGCCCACAGTTCCTCGATCAGCCCGGGGTGCTCCGCCCAGCACTGCGGCAACCTCGACTCGACGGCCAGCTCGTAGCGGTCGTGGAGCCAGGTCACCCAGTCACAGAGGCCGCCCCAAGCTGCGATGCGCTCGGGGCCGGTCATGGTGTGCCACTCGACCAGCCGGGTGCGAGGGTTCGCCTCGGCCGCGGCAGAGTCGGTGCTGGTGGTCGGCGCACTGTCAGCGCGGCGCCCGCGGAGACGGCGAATCCGGGCGTGCGGGCGGTGCTTGACTCTGCCGATGGGCGTGATCGCGGTCTCGGTCATGTCTGGTCCTGGAGCTGGGCGGGCAGGGTGCGGGGGGCATGGAAGAGGGTGTCCGGGCATCTCGCAGGCTGGTGCGCCGTGTTCGTATGGCCGGCGGACGAGGCCGCGTTCCAGTCGGCCATCACGAGGTGCACGGCGGCGTCGAGTGCCTCGATCGACGTGCTCGGGGTGACTTTGAGCCGACGCAGGTAGGCGGCAGTGTCCATCGTGTCGGCGGCCAGCCGCGCAAGGTGGGGGGACAGCTCGTCGGTGCTCCGGCGGACGCGGTCCACGATCGTCGTGGGGGTCACCGGTTCGGCGTCTGCGTGCAGTGCCAGCATCGCCTCGTAGATGCCGTAGCGGGCATGGGTGGTGAACGTGTCATCGGGCACCCACCCGCCGAGATCGGTCAGTTCGCGCGGGCGTTGAACGAGGTAGGCCAGCACCAGGTCCTCGTGGTCGGCCCGCGAGGGCCGCCAGGTGCTCACGGGGAGGAATCGGCCCTCGGTGAGGGCGCGGTGGTCGGCCCAGTCGTCCGTCGGCCACAGCGCGGGGACGGTTTCCTGGTAGCCGGGGCTGAACACGACGACCACCGGGGCGCCGGTGTGGTCCTCGCCGGCGTGGTAGAGCGCGCCGTCGATCCCGCGCACCGGCCCGCTCCACCGCAGGGTGCAGTCGATCGGTGGCTCGGGGCGGCGGAGCAGGCCCTGGTGGTGGCGCCGGTCGAAGCGGGATTCCCAGCGCCGGTCGGCGTCGGAGCGCGGCTCGATGTGACGCCCGCTCCATGCGGGTCGCGGGGTCACGCGGCGACCTCGTGGGGGTCGAGTTCGCCAGCGCGGTAGCGCCGCGACCACTCGATGCTCTCCTCGTACGCCTTGCGGTCGGGTCCTTCGTAGTGACGCAGCATGCGGACCTTGGTGATGGGGGTGGTGGCGTGAATGACCAGGGCCTCGCGCCGCTCCTCGTCCAGGGTGCGGATCTCGTCCGGGGTGACGGTCTTACGGTCCTGGAGGGTGGTCTGCATGGTGGTTCCGTGGCTGCCGCTCTGGTAGGTCGTCAGGGACTCGCGGTAGATCCCGGCGAGCTTGGAGAACTCTTCGAGCTCGTCGCCGCCCAGACCGCCGAGGGCGATCTTGACGGTGGAGCTGCCCCAGAGCATCTCCGCCCCGTCGCGTCCCCAGGTCTTGCGGGCCTGCGCCATGTTCTGGAGGACGGCGACAACGTAGATGCCCGAACCGCCCGCGAAGCTCATCAGATCGGGGAGGTTGGGCAGCGGCGACATGTTGGCGACCTCGTCCAGCAGCGCTCCCAGCGGCGGGTCGAGTCGGCCTCCGGGTGAGCGGTCGGCGAGGCGCTTGGCGGTGCCGAAGACCTCGGAGACGAAGGCGGAGATCAGCGGGGCGAGTGCGGTGGCCTCTTCCTTGTCCACCAGCAGGTAGATGGTGCCGTTGCTGCGCAGCCAGTCCTCGATGTCGATGCCGTTGCCGGCGTTGGGGACGAAGGTCGCGCGGGCCAGCGGCGAGAACAGCGGGGTGAGGGCTGTCTGGACGGTCGCGAACAGGTTCGCTCGGGTGTCGCCGGGGTTTCGGTAGAGGCTATCGAGCATCTCGGCGACACCTGGCTCTGCGTGGCGAGACTCGGCGAGCAGCTTGATCGGCTCCTCCACGTGGGCGTTGAAGCCCCAGCGCAGGACATCCGCCATGCTGCGGCCGGTGATCGCTGCGGCATGCAGCCAGCCGGCCAACAAGCTTGTCGCGGTGGCACCGAAGAAACCGGCGCCGCTTGAGTCGGTGGTCTCGCTCTTGCCGATCTTGACCATGAGGTCGGCCCGCTGCATGGCCTTGCCGAAGTTCTCGCAGCCGCTGGTAGGTGACCACTGCACCTGGTCCGGCCAATCGACCATGCCGGTCGGCGCCATCGTGAGCGTCGGGCCGAGTCCGCGTCGGATCAGCGCGGTCGCGTCGAGCACGTCGCCGCGGACGCTGGTGACCAGCATCGGGCCGTGCCAGGCCCGAATCCAGGGGATGATCACCTGGCTCGTCTTTCCCTGTCGCGGGGCGGCCAGCATCAGCACGGAGTTCTCGACGCAGACCCACAGCAGCATTCCGGCCATGGTTCGGCCGAGCTGCACCGCGACGTCGTCGGCGGTGAACCGGCGGCCCTTGAGGGAGGGCCGGACGATGGTCCCGCGCTTCACGACGGCCGCGGTGGAAAGGGTCTTCGACAGCTGCGTGGCGGACGCGAAGCCGCGCACCGACCGGCTGCGGTTCAGACGGCGAAGGGCGAAGGCGCCCGCCGTGGCCATCGCGGAGGCGACGATGACGCTGGCGACGGCGAAGCCGACCGGACCAGGCAGGTCACGGCGGACCGGCTCGGGCCAGGCCGACCTCGGATCGTCCAGGTGGTGAGGGAGCTGCTTGGCGACGGCGAAGGCGTCGCCGAACGGGACGGCGGGCCAGGCTGCGTGGGTGATCAGCCCGGCGACCTGGCCGGTAGCCCAGGTCCCCGCGGTGACCGTGACCGCTACGATGATCAGCAGGACGATCAGGTAGTCCGACGGGCCGTCCAGCACCGGCCGCCGGGCGACGGTGGAGTTCGAGGCGGCCATCTCACACAGCCATCCGCTCGTTGGTGTAGTACAGCTGGCGCTCGGCCGGGCTCAGAATGGTCTGGACCACATGGCTGGAGTTCCTGCCGATCTTCCAGATCGCGCGGCCGATCTGTTCGCCTGACCAGCTGGCGATGTGTGCGCACTCCGTGTCAGTGAGGCCGATCGCGTCGCGCGTCATCGCGAGGGGCGCGGTGTCCTGGCGCAGGCAGATCCGCACGTCGCAGGATGCGATCAGGTTCTTGGCGATGCTGACTTCCTCTGAACCCTGGGCGCCGACAGCCTCAAAGTCCGCCAGGCGGTGGGTACTTAGGACCTGGATCGTGCCCTGAGCACGGGAGAGTCGCAGGTCTGAGTCCAGCTTGCGGATCATCGCCGGGACGCGCATCGCGCGCCACAGCTCGTCGCGGACGACCAGGCGCACGGGGCCGCCGGGCTCGTCAATCGCGGCCTGGCCCCAACTCGACACGCACGCAAGGGTCATGGCCACGGTCTCGTCGCCGCGGCCGTCGATCCGGGACAGGTCAACGGTCTGGATCGGCGCGTCGAAGTCGGGTCGGACGGTGGTCGGCCCGTCGAACAGGCCGGAGAGGCTGCCACGGACCATGTTGCCGAGCGCGTCGGCGGCCGGACGGATCATCTCCCGCAGTTCGGTCACGTCGGCGTCGCGGACTCGCAGGTCCTCGGCCATCTCGGGCAGCGGGTCGCGCAGAAGGGCCCAGACCTGCGGGATCGTCGGGTCTACGAGGTGGCTGGCGCCGGTGGCCTGGCCGGAGGCGTGCTGGATGGCGAGGGAGAGAGCAGCTTCCTCGGTAGGCGTCAGGTTGCGGCCGAGCCGCATGACCAGCAGGGAGGAGAGCAGGGTGATCCGGCGGCGGTGGACTTCGTCCAGGCGCTCCCGCAGTTCCTCCGGGTCGGTGGGCAGGTTGCTGCCGAGCGGCCCAGCGTCCAGCGGGTTGAGCCTGTTCCTGAGCCCGGGTCCGAGTTCGACCGGCTCCACGCCGAATGCCCTGGCCAGCGGCGCGTACTCGTTCTTGATGTCGCCCAGAACGAAGGTGCGCACGCCGTAGGCGGCGAGCCGGGTCGCGAGAACCTTGACCGTGGCTGACTTGCCAGTGCCGGGCACGCCGGTCACCAGCAGGTTCGGGTTGGTGATCAGTCCGCGGTGCAGCCACTCGATCGGATGGCAGGAGAAGGCGCCGCCAGCGAGGCAGTCCACGCCGATGTAGGCGCCGGCCGGGGGCATAGAGGCCCCGTACAGCCATGGGTACAGGCCCTGGACCTGACCGGTGCTGCCCCTGAACACCGGGGCGGCTGGCATCCTGGGCGCGCGACCGGCGTACGGGCGGGCATAGCCGCGCCGGGGCGCGACCGGTTCCCGGCGCTGCTTCGGCTTCTTCCCCGCCGCAGACTTGAGTACGACCGGGGCGGGTCGGCCGAGCACTTCGGTCAGGTCGAGAACGGGGAGGTCGGCGGTACGTCGGCGGAACATCACGCCACCCGCTTCTTGGGCAGACCCATGCCGACCGGCAGCGCTCCGAGAGCGAAGCCCACGTCTTGGGCCATCCACATGCGCTGGAGTTCGATCCGGCCCTGGTTGGCGTCGGCCTCCAGCGCGGCGCAGGCGTCTTCGAGGTCGGCGGGATTGGTGACGGTGACGGTGCAGTAGGCGGTGTAGCGGACCAGGCCGTGGCCGGCGGCCCGTTCAGCGTCCTGGGCCTCGGCACGGCGGAGGGCCTGCTTCTCGTGCTCCGGGATGATCTGGCCGGTCTTGTGCCGCATGCTGACTGCGACCTCGCGGGCGGTGCGTTCCTGCATCACTTCGCGCTCTGCAGCGCGGGGGCCGCGGGGCTCGATGTGCAGGTTGAACGCTCGGCGGTACTGACCTTCGCCCAACAGTGGGGCCAGTGCGGTCGAGTAGACCTTGTTCTTGGGCCAGTTGAGGACGGCGTAGGTGACCGACACGGCGCCGTCGTGCTCATACCGGCCGCGCCAGCTCTCGGCGGCGGACGGGCCTGCCGCTGCCGGGTCCACCCCTGCTTCGAAGGGGACCTCGTGCCCGCGGAACGCGGCTGCCGTGGCCGCTGCCCGTCGCTCTGCGAGCATCCGGCTGGAGTCCGGGTCGAAGGCGGTCCGCAGGACCTCGGCCAGCTCGCGCGGGTTGAGCCAGCTCTCGACTTGGAGGTCCGCGGAGGCGATCGAGGAGGTCAGGGCCCGCAGGTGGCGAACCAGGACGGCGGCAGCTCCGGCGTTGCCGCCACCGGCTGCCTTGATGGGGCCGGCGGCGCGGGTGGCGTCCATCGTGAACGCGAGGTACGCCTCCCGCTGGCTGGTGGCCAGGGTTGCGGTGGACAGCAGCGACTTGGTGATATCCACCGCGATGGTGGGAGCGTCGGTGGCGACGTGGTCGGTGTGCCAGCGCTGGAGCGCGGCGCCGGACTCCGGGACCAGGCGCTGGAGCGCCTGAATCCGGATGATCAGATTGCCCTCCGTGCACTGGCTGTTGAGCAGCTCGCCCCAGCTGGCCACTCGCTGCTCGCGGCGCTGGGAATCGACCAGGCCGATGCCGGGGAAGCGAACCCGGGCGACCGCCGTGAACGTGCGGTCGAGCTGGTGGTGGATCACTGCGATCGGGTCGCCGCTGCCGCCGTCCGCTTCGAGGATTGTCAGCGGGGCAAGGATGCCGGGCAGGTCCATCTTCGGCTCGCCCGTCCCGGCCTTGCGTGGTGCGAAGGCGCCGGAGAGAAAACGATTCTGCCCTCGGAAGCGAAGGATTTCGAAGGACACGAAGGCGACCGCCCATTCGTCAACTGTGCGGCCGGCGATCCGGACGAACGCGAGTAGAAAGAGGAGAAGGGAGAGGGGCCAAGTCACGATGCCGGCCCGCACGTACGAGATGGCGAACGGCCAGATCGTCGCGAGGACGGCGCCGCCGACCATGGCGGCTCGCTGGACGCTGAGTCCGAAGAGGAAGGCGACCTTCTCCTGCTGCCACCCGAAGTACGTGCGGGTGGGGACCGTCTCGGTGGTCATGACTTGTCGCCTCCTTCGGGCTGGTCAGGGTTGGTGACGGCAGACGGCGCGGCGGGGCGCTCGACGGGGGCAGCCTCGGGTCGGGGCGCACTGGGGCGCTCCGACGGGGCCGGTGCGGGTGCGGGTGCGGGTGCCGCATGGTCCTGGATCGCGGCGGGCCGCGCGCTGGGTGCTGGCCGAGTGGCGTTCAGCGGGGCTGCACCAGAGGTCGGCCCGGTCCTGGGAGCCTGGGCCGGTGCGGGTGCCGCCGTGCCGGACGCGGTCGGCGCGATGCCGGGGCTGCCGGGCTGGGGTGCCCTGAGCGGGGGGCCCGGTACGGTCGCGCTCTGCGGTGCGGGACCTGCCGGGGGCGCGGCGCTGGCGGCTGCGGCACCGGCGGGCGGGCCTGCGGACACCGGGGGCATCTCGATCGTGGGCGGGTCGCTGCGCGGAGCACTGGTGACCGGCAGATCCGGGGTGGTGTCCTGGAGTGCCTGCTGGTGGTCCGTCTGTTGCCCGGCCGGCTCCACCGGTTCGGCCTGCGACTCCTGCTGGCCGGACCAGTCCGGCTTGGGCTGGTCCGGAAGGAATCCGCTGGTTGGCAGCGGCGAGCCCGCGTGGCGGTTGACGTACCCGGCCGGCTGCGCCGCGTACGGGTTCGCGCCTTGCGCACCCGCGTGTCCGGCCATCTTCTCCATGCCGCCCGCCAACGAATTGACGGCCTGCTGGGCGAGCTTCACACCGGCAGCAGCGGCCATGCCGATCGGACCGGCAGCAGCAGCAGCGCCTCCGGCCGCCGCCCCCGCACCGCCGGCACCTCCAGCCGCCGCCCCCGCACCGCCGGAAGCTGCTCCGCCCTTGCTGGCGAAGCTGCTCATCGTGCGACTGGCGCTCTCCTGGCCGAACGTATCCGGAGAGGGACCGGACGCCGGACCACCGCCCGCGCTGAGACGACCACCGGCGAAGCCGAGCAGCCCGGCCAGACCGGCACCCCCGCCGACCTGCACGCTGGCGAAGGTGAAGAACCTGGCGATGGACGGCCAGGCCAGAGCTGCGAGCAGCAGCACGAGCATGCCGGAGAGCGTGCTGGACAGGTCCTGCGAGTCGCCTGCCAAGCCGAAGCCGAGCGCGAACACCAAGGCCACGATGGGCTTGAGGATAATCAGCTGGACGGTGGAGCTGACCAGCTTGGTCCACCAGGACTTCGTGGACTTCGAGACTTGGCCGGCTGCTGAGATCGGCGAGGTGGCGATCAGGACGGCGATGGCGGCGTTGCGCATCAACATCTCGAACCACAGGACGATGGTGAGCAGGATGCCGAGGATCGCGAAGATCAGTAGGAGCGATGCGCTGTTGCCGGGGCTCCATGCGATCAGCTTGGAGATCTTGTCGCTGAACGCCTGCTGGCTGTCGAAGGTGCTCTCGACGATGAACTTGGTGACTTCGTCGCTTGCGAGAAGTGCTGTGGAGGCGACGGTGAGGGTGAGCATGAACGCGAGGGCGGCCTTGCCGACGCCAACGAAGGCGGTGGCCAGGGCGGAGCCGTCATGCGTGATGGCGGTCCGGATCACCTGACCGATGAGGAGCAGCGCCGCGATGAGGCTCGCGAGGCCGAGGGATATCGCGTAGACGCTGCGGATGCCGTGGCCCGAGAGGTCGATGGGCGGGATCTTCACGAAGGCGTTCGCGAACGCCTTGAGGACTTCGGTGCACGCGTCAGCGAAGGACTTGCAGATGGAGTTCCACGCTGAGGACGCAAGGCTGCTCGCTGCGTCTCCAGCGACTGTGTTGAGGACGGGGCCGAGGGCGCAGCTGACCGGGTCGCTCAGACCGCAAGGCATGTCGTCTCCCGGCTGCTGGTGCTTGTGTGGGCCGGGGTCATCGCTTCAACTCCTGCCAGCCCTTCGCCGATGCCTGGACGGACCCTGGCTCGGCGACGAGGCTGCTGTAGTCGGTGGTGTCGGTGCCGGACGGGGCCGGGATTTTCCAGTCGCCAGAGGCCGCCCAGTGCAGGTCGAGCGGGTAGACGCCCATGCGCGTCTGCGGCCCCTGGGCGGGCGAACTGGTGGTGTAGGTGGCCAGCAGCAGCACCTGGACGTTGTCGGCGGAGACCGAGCGCAGCTGGTACTCGACGGGCGCGAGGATCACCGCTGCACCTGCCGGGGCGGGGCCATCCGTCGTCACGCCGAGGGCCTTGCGAGCGCTAGTGGGTCCGGCGGCCAACTGCTGTGGAGCATCGGACCACGAGGGATCGGCGACCAGTCGGCCGACGGTGGCGGCTCGGTCGGGGTCGAGCGTGGAACCGATCTGGCGCCAGTACTCGACGGCGGCGGAGACCGCGCCGATCATGGAGTGGGGGTATCCGACGGAGACGCCGTTGATCAGCTTGTCGCCCTGGACGAGTTGGAGTGGGCCGGTGTTGCCAGGTGCGGGCGACCCGCTCGGACCGACTCCGGTCACCGAGCCGGGCGGTGGGATGGCGGCTGGCGGCGTGTAGATCTTGGGCCCACGTGGCGCACCGCCGGACTCGATCGCCACGCCGACGGCGACGAAGGCCAGGAGGCCGACGACCGCGAGAAGGAGGAGCGGGAGGAGCCTGCGACGCGGGCGGCGGTCGAGAAACTGGTTGCTCATGGGGTGCTCGCAGGATCGTTTCTGCTATGCCGCTGCGCCGAAGACGGTGTTGACCACCGGGATCGCGCAGGCAGTGACGATGACGCCGCCCAGGGACCAGACCAGAGCCCGCTTGCCCTTCTCCGCGCTGTCCGGCCGGTTGCTGAGGTGACCGACGCCCATGAGGCCACCGGAGACGACGGCGGCCACGGCGCACGCGATCAGCGCCCCCCACTTCGCGTACGAAAGCAGCAGGTTCGCGCCCTTCGAGCCGTTGGTCGGGTCAGCCGGTGCGGGATTCTGGATATCAGCGAGCAAGGTGTGCGCCGACTGGGCAAGGTGCAGGTAGGTGGACAATCCGGGCTCCTAGTGCGGGCGCGCCGTCGCTCGGCGGGGCCGGCTCGGCTGCGGGAAGTCGCCTCCGCAGTAGCGGACGGGCGGACGGTGAGGGATCGCCCGCTTGCTTCGAGGTACGCGCACTGAACGGCTGCGATTTACTCTGGCTAACGAGGTGATGAGTAAAGATAGGCAGGAGTGAATGCACCTCGTCAACCAGAATCACTGTGATCAGCCTCACGCCGACACTCTCCGTTTACACTGGCTAATAAGTGTCACTGTGCGCGACCATGAGGGGTCGTCACATGCGTCCACAGAGGGGGTCCACCGGCACCATGACCGACGAAGGAACGCCGACACAGGAGCAGCCGAGCACGATCGCCGCCCGGCTCGACCACCTGTTCAAGGTCGTCCACCCTGCCGGCCGAGGCCCGTACAGCAACGCCGAGGTCGCAGAGCGGATCAACGCCGATGCCGGCGAGCAGGTGCTGTCGGCCACCTACCTGTGGCAACTGAAGACCGGCAAGCGCACCGATCCGACGCACAGCAGGCTCACTGCCATCGCCAAGTTCTTCGGCGTCTCGCCGATGTACTTCTACGAGGACGAGGCAGCCGAGCGGGCCAACGAGCAGCTGAGGGTCCTCTCAGCACTGCGCGATGAGGGGGTGCGGCAGCTGGTCCTGCGCGCGGACGGCCTCTCAGCGCGTGGCCTGGCTGGCATCGCGCAGATGATCGAGGCGGCGCGAGCTGTCGAGGGGCTCCCCGACGGCGACGATGAATCCGAGACGCCCGGCGAGTGACAACCACCACGTCCACAGAACCGTCACAATTCGATACCGTCGGCCAACCCTTCGCAATCGTTCGCATACGCTGATTGACGGCCGGGCGAGATGCCGGGTGCTGTGCCATTGCAGCGACCTGGAGCCCCGGGTGTATCAGGAGGGCTTGTATGCGCGAGTTGAGGCGGTTGCGCGCGTCCTGCTACGAGCGGGTGCGAGGGGTTCCGGTTCCCCAGCCCTTTGATCTGCCGCAGTTTCTGGCGTCGGTCGGCGAACACCGCGGCCGACGTATCAAGCTCATCCTCGTGCCTGGGCTGGCAGCGGGCGACGGCTTCGCCAGCGGATGGTGGACCAAGCTGGACAACGAGGACCAGATCTACGTCGAGCAGGACACCTCACCGCTCCACCGCGATGCCATCGCGCTTCACGAGGTCGGTCACATGCTCTGCGACCACTACCCCGACGAAGTCCTCGACACCACGGCACTGCGCCAGGCTCTCCCGGATCTGGAGCCAGCGGCCCTGGCGCACATGTTCGCGACTCGGCACAGCTACTCAAAGATCGAGGAGCGCGAAGCCGAGATGGTTGCTTCGCTCCTGATCGAGCGAGCCGGTCTTGGGCACGCCCGCGTGGATGGCAGGCCCTTCAAGCTCATCGACCGCCTGGGCGAGGCGCTCGGCCATCCTCTCCGGGACGAACGCTGTGGTTGAGCAGGTCGCCATTGCCCTCCTCTGGCTGGTGGTGATCTGGCGACTGCCGTGCGCTCGGCGCTCGCCGATCAAGCGCTCACTCTGGTGGGCGCTGCTCTGGCTCGGCCTGGCACTGACCACCCACCTGCCGCCCGCAATCGCAGCCACCGACAGGTTCGCCGGCATCGCCAACTTGTCGGGCTTGATCTTCTACAGCCTCGGGATCTGTTCCGGTGCGGCCTTGCTGGACTGGGTGGCTGCCGTGAGCCCGCCAGCGACCGCAGGCGGCATGCTCCGCTTTCGCCGGCCGTTCGCGGCTGCCGCGATCGGACTGCTTGCTGTGCTGTTCATCGCCGCCCCGTGTCCGGAGGCCCGCGAGTTCGTCGTGGCCGCCGAGGGCGACAAGGCCGCGATCATCGCGGTAGGGACCTTCGAGGTCTACTTCGGGTACGCCATGATCGCCGCGAGCCGCATGCTGTGGGCCGCAGTCGGCAAGGCCACCTCCCGGTGCCTGAACGTGGGCGTCTGGCTGATGATGGCTGGCACCCTGGCCGGCTCGCTCTTCGCGGTGGGGCGGTGCGCGCTCTTCGTGGCCTGGATGGTCGGGCTTCGAGTCCCCGGCGGCAACAACCTCGCGCTCTTCGTCACACGAGCGCCCCTGATCCTCGCGGTCCTGCTGATGGTGCTCGGCATTTCGGTACCGACGGTGGAAGCCGGACGACACAACCTGAGCAAGATCCGGAACCTGCTCGCTCTGCGGCCCCTGTGGCGCGAGCTGACCACGGCGGTTCCCGGCGTCGTCCTCGGCGCACCCCCGACTCTGCTCGATGACCTCACGGGGGTCCGGTATCTCAGCATCCGCCTCTTGCGACGGACGATCGAAATCAGAGACGCGGCACTGCTGCTTCGCCAGTACGTCAGCTGCGAGGACTGGCGAGAGATCAGGTCGAGCCTGTCAGCGGCCGGCCTGCGCGGAGGCGACCTGGAGGCTGCGGCGCAGGCCGTTTGGATCGGGTTCGGGTTGCGGGCACGGGAACGCGGCACCACCCCGCAGTGCGGCCCCGCCGACCTACCTGCTCACGGAGCTGCCGAACTCGCGGACGAGGCACGGTGGCTTCGACAAGTTGCCGCTGCCCGAAAGTCCGCAGCGGTTCGCAATGCCTTGGCAGCCCTCGAACAACGCCAGGGGCAGACCCCGCTCCTCTCAACCAGCTCAGTGCGCCACTGAACGGCGTTCACCGCAGCAGCCCAGCCTCGGCAACCCGCTGACCGGTCGCGGTTCGCCTGACCTTCACTTCAGTTGTCGTGTATCAGGAATCACAGTGATTCCAGTTGACCCATCTGATTGACATGAGCCTATTGTTGGCCAGCTAAGGATTAGCTGTAGTAAATCTGATGGGCCAGGCAGCCTGCTTCTCGCATCGAGCAGCTGCTTCTTGGGCCTGGTTCGTAGGGGTGGCTCATGAAGAAACTCGTCCAGGCTTGCACTGCTGGCGTGGCTGTCCCGTTCGGCCTCGTGATCTGCATCGCCCTGACGGCCGGCGGCGCTTCCGCCGTGACCCCCGCTCTCAACGTGGGGGGAACAGGCTGCGTGACACCGGTAGCACCGGGAACGATTACTGCGGACGGGCAGTCGCTGACCAGCGAGCAGATCAACAACGCCGCGATCATCTACCAGGTCTCCGGCGGCTTGGGGTTGCCCCCGCAGGCGGCGGTGATCGCCATCGCCACCGCCATGCAGGAGAGCAGCTTGATCAACAGGCCAGACGGCGACTTGGATTCCGTCGGCCTCTTCCAGCAGCGCCCGTCGCAGGGCTGGGGCTCGCCTGCCCAGCTCGTCGATCCGGTCTACGCGTCGAAAGCGTTCTACGCCGCCTTGGCGAAGGTCCCCGGCTGGGAAGCTCTCTCTGTTGCACAGGCCGCCCAGCGCGTTCAGGGAAGCGCCTACCCGGACGCATACGCGAAGTGGGAGGACCTGGCGAAAAGGCTGGTCGGAACCGTAAGCGGTGGCGCCGCGAACTGTGCCGGTACCAACGGGGACGGCGACGGCCAGACGATCACCAACCCCGTCGCCCTCCCAGCTGGATTCTCACTCCCAGCCGGGACTCCAGTGCAGGTGGTCACGGCAATCCAGTTCGGCATCAGCAAGCTGGGCATGCCCTACCAGTGGGGTGGCACCGGAGATCCAAGCTACGACTGCTCCGGCCTGATGATGCGGGCCTACGAAGCAGCCGGGCTCACGATCCACCGCACCACGTACGAGCAGGTGTACGACGGAACGCCCATATACTCCGCCAGCCAGCTGAAGCCTGGGGACCTGATCTTCCTGGCCGGCTCCGACGGCACGCCCACCAACCCCGGCCACGTCGGCATGTACCTGGGCTCGAACCTCGTCCTTGATGCGCCGCGGACAGGCAAAAATATCCAGATCACCAGTTTCACTGGCGGATACTGGGACAACGAAGCCGTGGCCTTCCGCCGGATCGTCCCGTCCTGACGTAGTTATCCCCCCAGCTGATCGCCGAAGAGCCGAGATCGAAGACCAATGCAGAAGCACGACCAGTCCGAGACGGTGCGCTCCGCCGCAGGGTTCGCGGGCGGGGCCGCAGCACTCGTCCTGCTGGCCGCAGCCACCGGCTCACACTGGCTGGTAATGCCGGCCATCGGGATGCTCGTCAGCTCCACGGCGCTCGCCTACCGGGCCGACCGGAGTGCCACCTGGGTCGCGTGGGTAGCGGGTGCCACCATCAGCGCGCTCGTGGCATGGACCCTGCCCGAGTACCGCACCATCAGCCTGCCGCTCAGCGGCGTCCAAGCGGTGATTGCGATCGTGCTTCTGCTGCTGTGGCCTCGCATCCGCAACGCTCGTTGAGGCAGCGTCAGCCGATCGGGCGGCTGGCCGAAGCGCCAGCCGCCCGATCGGCTGCTTGCCCGAACCACAGAAGGCCGGGGGCCTCA
>NZ_PYBW01000003.1 GCF_003205575.1 Streptomyces tateyamensis | reverse complement strand
GGCCAGGCCCCCCCCCCCGCCTGCACCGACCCCCGGGCCGAGGCGCTGGGCCAGAACTGCTCCCGGGCCGGGCAGTCCGCCACCGCGGGCCACCTGGTCTACAAGTACGTCTACGTGCCCGCCGGCACCAGCAAGCTGACCGTCTCCACCTCGGGCGGCACCGGGCTGGCCTACCTGTACTACAACGACGACACCTGGGCCTCCCCCGACGCGTTCACCGCCTCGGGCACCAACTCCGGTACCGCCCAGACCGTCACCGTCACCAACCCGGAGCCCGGGTACCACTACCTGAGCCTGTACGCCGTGACCGACTTCAGCGGCGTGACC
>NZ_PYBW01000287.1:1098-2191 GCF_003205575.1 Streptomyces tateyamensis | reverse complement strand
CCGTCCGGCAGCAGCAGCGGGACCAGGTGCGGATGGCCGGTGAAGTCGATGCCGAACATCTCGGCGGTCTCCCGCTCGTGCCACCCGGCGCCCGGGTACACCCCGGCGGCGCTGGGCAGCGCGGCGCCCTCGCGCGCCACCCTGGTGCGCAGCAGCAGGTGGCGAACGGTGCGGGCGTCGCCGACGGCGGCCAGGTGGGCGCAGACCGCGAAGCCCTCGGCCAGCTCGTCGACCGCACTGAGCCAGTCGAAGAAGGCCAGGCTCAGCGTGTCCCGGGCCGCGGTGAGCGCCTCGGTCCAGTGCTCGGCGGGCACGTCCACGGTGACCAGTTGGTAGGCCTCGGCCGCGGTGGCCCAGGGGCCGATCGCGGCGGCGGCCGCCTCGGGGGTGAGCTCGGCGGCGGTCACTGGGCGCCCCCGGGGCCGGGCAGCAGCGGGCGGCGCAGCGCGGCGGCGGAGGGGCCGGCGTACCGCTCGGGCAGCGACTCGGCGGCGATCTTCTCCTGCAGCTTGAGGATGCCCTGCAGCAGCGCCTCGGGCCGCGGCGGGCAACCGGGCACGTAGACGTCGACCGGGATGATCTGGTCCACGCCCTTGGTGACCGAGTACGAGTCCCAGTACGGGCCGCCGGAGTTGGAGCAGGCGCCGAACGAGATGACGTACTTGGGCTCGGGCATCTGCTCGTAGAGCCGCCTGACCGCGGGGGCCATCTTGTCGGTCACGGTGCCCGAGACGATCATCAGGTCGGCCTGCCGGGGGCCGGGGGCGAACGGGATCACGCCCATCCGGATGAAGTCGTGCTTGGCCATCGAGGCGGCGATGAACTCGATCGCGCAGCAGGCCAGGCCGAAGTTGAAGCACCAGAGGCTGTACCGGCGCCCCCAGTTCAGCACCACCTTGACCGGGTCCGGGGCCAGCCGGGCCAGCGGGCCCAGCGGGTGCCGGGCCGGCGCGCCGGGCTTGGCCGGATCGGGCAGGCCGAGCGGGACCGGGCCGCCGCTGCCGTGCTCGTGGGTCACGTCCATTCCAGGACCCCCTTCTTCCAGGCGTAGAGCAACCCGACCGCGAGGAAGCCGAGGAAGACGAACATCTCC
>NZ_PYBW01000287.1:830-1078 GCF_003205575.1 Streptomyces tateyamensis | reverse complement strand
CCAGCGTCGCCGCCCCGAACCCCGCCGCGGCGAACACGGTCGCCCACGGGAACAGGTAGATCGCGTCGACCGCGAAGATCACGTACAGGAAGGCGTAGACGTAGTAGCGGACCTGGGTGTGCGCCCAGTCCTCGCCGACCGGGTCGACCCCGCACTCGTAGGTGAGCAGCTTCTCCGGCGAGAAGATGACCGGCCGCAGCAACCGGTTGACGGTGAAGGCCACCGCCACGAAGAGCACGCCGACCACC
>NZ_PYBW01000287.1:0-676 GCF_003205575.1 Streptomyces tateyamensis | reverse complement strand
GTTTACCTATCCATGACCTCGTTTATGGCGCTGAGTCTATGACCACCGCAGTTCCGCTCAGGAACCCCGCCCGACCCGCAAGACAGGTTATGGACTCACGGGGGTGGGGTTAACCCCCGATCGGGACTGGGCCCACCCGTAGTGCGCACCGGGGGCCGGACCCGCCAAGCTGGGGGACGCCCGGCACCCCGGGCCCTACCGTCGAGGGGGAGTGAGCCTGATGAAAGCCCGGCCGCTGTACGGCGCGCAGATGTGGCGCGAGGTCCGCCACCACCTCATGAGCCTGCCGTTCGGCATCGCCGCCTTCGTCTTCACCGTGACGGTGCTCTCGGTCGGCACCGCGCTGAGCGTGACCGTGATCGGCCTGCCGCTGCTGGCCCTGGGGTTGCGCGGCTGCCGTGCGCTGGGGGCGGTGGCCAGGCGCCGGGCCCGGGCCGACCTGGGCGCCCGGCTGGAGGAGCCGGATCCGCTGGTGGCCTCCCGCCCGGGCACCGCGGGCCGGGTGATCGCCGCACTGACCTCCGGGCTGAACTGGCGCTCGGCGCTCTACTGCGTGCTGCTGCTGCCCTGGGGAGTCCTCAGCTTCACCGTCACCCTGGCCTTCCTGGTGGTCGGCTGGCCGCTGCTGCCGTTCGTGGTCCGCTACCTGGCGGTGGCGCACCGGGTGCTGGTGGAG
>NZ_PYBW01000286.1 GCF_003205575.1 Streptomyces tateyamensis | reverse complement strand
GACGCTCTTGTCGGAGGTGGCGGTCGCGGGTGGTGTGGTGACGGGTCGTCGCGACGGTGATGCGGCCAGTGAGCTGGTGGAGGCGTCGCTGCCGGCGGTGGTGTCGGTGACCGACCAGTCGGGTGAGGCGCGGTACCCGTCGTTCAAGGGGATCATGGCGGCGAAGAAGAAGCCGGTCGCCGAGTGGGACCTGGACGACCTGGGCCTGGAGGCCGGCCAGGTGGGTCTGGAGAACGCGTGGACCGCGGTGAGCTCGGTGACCGAGCGTGCGGCCCGTACCAAGGGCACGATCGTCACGGACGAGGGTGAGGGCGGCAAGGCGCTCGCCGGGTTCCTGGCCGAGCAGAAGTTCATCTGACCCGCCGTCCGCGTATCCCTTTCTAGGAGCTTGTGAACATGAGTGAGATCCTTGTCCTGGTCGACCACGCCGACGGTGTGGTGCGCAAGCCCGCCCTGGAGCTGCTGACCTTGGCCCGCCGCATCGGCACCCCTTCCGCGGTGGTGCTGGGCGCCGGTGAGAACGCGGCCGCGATCGCGGCCAAGGCCGCCGAGTACGGCGCCGTCAAGGCGTATGTGGCCGACGGCGCCGAGTTCGCCGACTTCCTGGTGGTGCCCAAGGTCGACGCCCTGACCCAGATCGCGCAGGCCGCCGGCGCCGCGGCGGTGCTGGTCACCTCCTCCGGTGAGGGCAAGGAGGTCGCCGCGCGTACGGCGCTGCGCCTGGGTTCGGGTGTGATCACCGATGCGGTGGACCTGGAGGCCGGCGAGGGCGGTGCCCCGGTGGCCACCCAGTCGGTGTTCGCGGCCTCGTTCCAGGTCAAGTCGACGGTGACCAAGGGCGCGCCGGTCATCACGGTCAAGCCGAACTCCGCGGCCCCCGAGGCCGCGCCGGTCGAGCAGGCCGTGGAGAGCGTGAGCGTGGCGTTCACGGGCAACGCGGCGAAGGTGACGTCCCGCACGCCGCGGGTGTCCTCGGGGCGTCCGGAGCTGACGGAGGCCGCGATCGTGGTTTCGGGCGGTCGTGGTGTGGG
>NZ_PYBW01000285.1 GCF_003205575.1 Streptomyces tateyamensis | reverse complement strand
AGGTCGCGCCGGTAGACACGGTCAAGTCGAACTCGGCGGGCGCCGAGGCCGCGCCGGTGGAGCAGGCTGTGGAGAGCGTGAGCGTGGCGTTCACGGGCAACGCGGCGAAGGTGACGTCCCGCACGCCGCGGGTCTCCTCGGGGCGTCCGGAGCTGACGGAGGCCGCGATCGTGGTCTCGGGCGGTCGTGGTGTGGGTGCGGCCGAGGGTTTCGGTGTGGTGGAGGAGTTGGCGGACGCGCTGGGCGCGGCGGTGGGTGCTTCGCGCGCCGCGGTGGACGCGGGCTGGTACCCGCACACCAACCAGGTCGGCCAGACGGGCAAGCAGGTCTCGCCGCAGTTGTACGTGGCTGCGGGTATCTCGGGTGCGATCCAGCACCGGGCGGGCATGCAGACCTCGAAGACGATCGTGGCCGTCAACAAGGACGAGGAGGCGCCGATCTTCGAGCTCGTCGACTTCGGCGTCGTGGGCGACCTGTTCGACGTCCTGCCCCAGCTGACCACCGAGGTCAAGACCCGCAAGGGCTGACCCACCAGCAACACACCGACACA
>NZ_PYBW01000284.1 GCF_003205575.1 Streptomyces tateyamensis | reverse complement strand
GTCGTCATCGCCCGCGCCCTGGCCACCGAACCGCACGTCCTGGTCGCCATCCGCCCCACCAACGGAGTCGACGTCAAATCCAAAGAATCCCTGCTCGCCACCATCCGCCAGGTCGCCGACCGCGGACGCACCGCACTCATCGTCTCCGACGAACTCGACGACCTGCGCGCCTGCGACCGCGTCATCGCCATGTTCCACGGCCGGATCGTCGCCGAATTCACCCCCGGCTGGCGCGACGAACACCTGGTCGCCGCCATGGAGGGCATGACCCTGCGTTCCGCAGTTGAT
>NZ_PYBW01000283.1 GCF_003205575.1 Streptomyces tateyamensis | reverse complement strand
GTCGTCATCGCCCGCGCCCTCGCCACCGAACCCCACGTCCTGGTCGCCATCCGCCCCACCAACGGAGTCGACGTCAAATCCAAAGAATCCCTGCTCGCCACCATCCGCCAGGTCGCCGACCGCGGACGCACCGCACTCATCGTCTCCGACGAACTCGACGACCTGCGCGCCTGCGACCGCGTCATCGCCATGTTCCACGGCCGGATCGTCGCCGAATTCACCCCCGGCTGGCGCGACGAACACCTGGTCGCCGCCATGGAGGGCATGACCGCACACACCGATTCGAAGGACCGCCATGACACCGACTGACCTGGGCCGCCCCACCACAC
>NZ_PYBW01000282.1 GCF_003205575.1 Streptomyces tateyamensis | reverse complement strand
GGGAACTCCCCGGCACGGCGCGCCGGTTCGGGGATGCCGACCTCGCCCAGCACCTCGACCGCGCGGGCCCAGGACTGCTTGCGGCTGGAGCCGAAGTGCTCGCGGTGCGCCTCGGCGATCTGGTCGCCGATGCTGAAGTACGGGTGCAGCGCGGTCAGCGCGTCCTGGAAGACCATGGCCATCCGGCGTCCGCGCAGTCGCCGGACCGCCTCCGGGTC
>NZ_PYBW01000281.1 GCF_003205575.1 Streptomyces tateyamensis | reverse complement strand
ACCCCCCCCCCCCCGGCCGCCCCCCCCCCGCCGGGCCCCGCCCCGCCGGCGGCCGCCGCCCCCCCGGCCGCCGCGCCTGCCCCCGGCGCCCGCCCCCGATCGAGGGACCGGCCCCGCCGCACCGGGCTGACCGCGATCACCGGCTCGCTGCGCCCGCCCACCAAGGTCCACCCGCTGGTCGGCGCCCGCACGGTACGGATCGGCCGCTCGCACGACAACGACCTGGTCCTCGCCGACCTGCAGGTGTCCC
>NZ_PYBW01000280.1 GCF_003205575.1 Streptomyces tateyamensis | reverse complement strand
ATCGGTGGATTCGGGCTCAGGCATGGGTGTGCCCTGCATCCGGCCGTGTGGTCATGCTCTAAGCCCACCTGGACTCTCTCACCTCGGCCGCTTCGGCACCGACGCCGGTGTGAACCGGGGTGTTCGCCGGGGTAGCGGAGACCCGCCTCCCCGGCGAACGCCCCGCCTACGCGAGCTCGATGCTGAGCTGGGCACCCAGCTCGCGGAAACCCAGCGCGAGCGCGACCCGCCGGGATGCGGGCCCCCGGGCCCGCCACTGCGGGAGCAACCCGGCCGCCAGCGCGTGCGCTACCGCCCCGGAGCCGGTCAGCTGGGCCAGCCCCTGCCCCCGCCACTGCGGCGCGGTCAGCACGCCGACGTGAGCGGTCCGGCTCGGCCAGGCCCGGTATCCGGCAGCGGCGACCACCTCGCCAACCTCACGAACCACGAACGCGGGCGAGGTGATCTCGCCGAGCCCGGCCTCATCCGCGTCCTGACCGCCCGCCAGTTTCTCCAAGGCCCGCAGGTCGGGGTGCTCGCCTGGCAACTGTTCTACCGTCAGCCCGCCAGCCGACACCGGCCGGAACCCCTCAGCGGACACATACGCCAGCGCCGCCGGGCCGAGCACCCGGGCCACCGACAGCACCCCGCGGACCGAATCGGCACCAGCGACAGCCCCAACCGGCAGGTTCGCCAACGCGTTGCGCACCGTCACGGCCGCATCTTCGCTGGGCGCGGTCACGATCGCCGAACCTCCCAGCACCACCACGCCGACCCAACCCGACGGGCACATCCCCGACTCCGGTGACACCACCACGCTCACACCTCCCGTCGGCGCAAACGACACCGGCACCGAAGCCAGGTTCTCCCACAGCCCACGGGCCCTGATCAGCAAGGGATCTATCGACATGACCCGATCCTGTCAGCCCGAACATCAGGCGGACCTGCGAAATAAAAGCGCCCAGATCGTCATCGAGGCCCCGCAAACCAGCGGCGCCTGCCCGGGCGTTGTCCGTTGACCGGGCTGTCTGCTGCGGTCAATGTGGCGCCGGAGCCGGTCCTGGCAGTGCCCGTGGCGCCCCATACCACGGCACCCGGCCGTTTTAAAACGGCCGCTTCATCCGGAGAGTGGTTCCCGTAAGGGCGACCGGGACGACGCGGGACGAAGGGAGGGCAATGGTGGCGCCCCGGTGGCCTCGCTTCCGCTCGGCATGTGATCGACTCTCGCGGCGAGACAGCGGCCTACCACAAGATCGGCCGTACGCGTCCGGCCGGCGAGGGCTCAGAGTTGGTCGTGCGGGGCGGAAAGGGCTGCGTGCCCTATCAGGTTTTTCCGGCCGCACCAAGACGGGAGTGGGGTGCACACTGCTTCCGCGACGCGCCGACGGGCCCCATTCGCGGGGGTTTTCGATCCGCGTTTGGTGCGGCCGGGGAAAGTCTGCAAACTGCTCCCTCGACGAACCAAGGGACTCCGAAAACGGCATGTGATGCGTCTCACATCTTGACTCTCGGTGCGCCTGGCAGCTCGTGAACTCGTTACCCAGCAAAGGGTTTTAGCAGACGCAGGAGGTTTGCTCGATGGAAAACAGATCCGCCGCTTACCTGCGTTCCACAGTTGAGCGGGGTTCTCGGGGGTGCGGCAGGGCATTGATGCAGGTCAGGCGGTTGGACCTAGTGCGAAACCTCTGAATCGCCTAGTGGCACGACTTACATACCCCAGTGGTAGTGACCTGGTGTGATGT
>NZ_PYBW01000279.1 GCF_003205575.1 Streptomyces tateyamensis | reverse complement strand
CGGGTCCCGCTGATCGCCATCTCCCCCTGGACACGCGGCGGCTGGGTCAACTCCGAAACCTTCGACCACACCTCCGTACTGCGCTTCATGGAAGTCTGGACCGCGGCCCTCGGCACCCCGGCGAACTGCGTGAACATCAGCGCCTGGCGCCGCTCGGTGTGCGGCGACCTGACCGGCGTCTTCGACTTCGCCAACCCGGTGTACGGCATGCCCGCCCTGCCCGACACCTCGCAGACCATCGGCCTGGCCA
>NZ_PYBW01000278.1 GCF_003205575.1 Streptomyces tateyamensis | reverse complement strand
CCACCCGGTCATGGACGCCTTACAAGCCGAGCCCGGCCGCTTCAACTCCACCGTGCTGCTGCGCGAGCACGACGAGCACGACGGCTTCGTCGACCGCGGGCCGCCACCGGCCGCCCCGCCCGGCACCCGGGGCGAGGTCTACAGCAACACCAACAGCGGCCTGGGCTTCCGGGTCCCGCTGATCGCCATCTCCCCCTGGACACGCGGCGGCTGGGTCAACTCCGAAACCTTCGACCACACCTCCGTACTGCGCTTCATGGAAGTCTGGACCGCGGCCCTCGGCACCCCGGCGAACTGCGTGAACAT
>NZ_PYBW01000029.1:48060-51319 GCF_003205575.1 Streptomyces tateyamensis | reverse complement strand
CACGAATGGGCAACAGGGTCTCCCCCGGCCTCAAACGCCCGATCAACGTTCCCCACCACTTCCCCGGTTGCACCCACCACCGGTCCGACCCCGACCCCGACCGCGGTCGTGGCCGCCCCGTCCTCACCGCCTGCTGCCGCGCCGACCTCGTCAGCGATCGGCGGCGTCAACGGCGGCGACGACCCGGCACAGGTCAAGGGCTCCGAGGTGGATACCAGCTGGGTCGGCTCCGACGCCGCCTGCTCCGCCTGGCTGGACGACAACGGCTCCGGCGCGCTCGCCGGCGTACTCAATACCTCTCTGGGCCAGTCCTGCATCGCCGAACTCCACCGCAGCGACGGCATGGCCTACACCCTCCGCGCCTCCTGGGGCGCCGCGAAGACGAGCTCCGTTCCGGACACCGGATACACGATGTGGATCTGCGTCAGGAACGCGAACAACTCGTCCGACGAGCCGTGCTCCCCCCACTTCCGCATGAACGGCAGCACGCCGGTCAGGCAGTGAGCCTCGCGGTCCTGACCGCCATCGCCGCCGCGTAGCGCATCCCCTAGGACAGGGTGGCGGCGCGGATCTCCCCGGACCCGCGCCGCCGCCCGGCGTGCGCCTCGGGCCGTCCGGTACGGTGCCAACCAGCCACGCCCGCCCGCCGACACCCCTACGAGGCTTCAGGGCTGGACCGAAAGGATGCGTTCGATGAGTGCGCCCGACGGCTCCACCAACGAGCCCGCTGCCCGCTGGCGGCTCTGGCCGCTGTACGCAGCAGGCTTCACCACCGCCTTCGGCGCCCACGGCATCGCCGCCAACCTCGGCAACTTCACCTCTCACCGCGCCGAATCCCTGCTCGTCCTCGGCGGCCTCCTCGCCCTCTACGACGGCGCCGAGGTACTCCTCAAGCCCGTCTTCGGCACCCTCGCCGACCGCATCGGCGCCCGCCCGGTCCTGCTCGGCGGCCTGATCGGCTTCGCTGCGGCCTCAGCTGCCTTCGTCCTCGCCCACAACACCGGCCTGCTGTGGCTCGCCCGCCTGGGCCAGGGCGCCGCCGCCTCCGCCTTCTCCCCCGCCGCCTCCACCCTGGTCGCCCGCCTCAACCCGGCTGCCAAGCACGGCCGCGCCTTCGGCTCCTACGGCTTCTACAAGAGCCTCGGCTACACCGCGGGCCCCCTGCTCGGCGGCGCCCTCGTCTACGCCGGCGGCCTGCCCCTGCTGTTCGGCGTCATGACCGCCCTCGCCGCGCTGGTCGCCTGCTGGGCCGCGCTCGCCGTGCCCGCAGTCCTCCCGCTGCCCCGCGCCCGACAGACCGTCCTCGACCTCGCTCGCCGTCTGAGCCAGGGCAGCTTCCTGCGGCCAACCACCGCCCTGGCCTGCGCCACCGCCGCGCTCTCGGTCGGCGTCGGCTTCCTGCCCGTCTCCGGAGCGGCAGCCGGCCTGGGACCAGTCGCCACCGGCGCCGCAGTCTCGGTCCTGGCCGCCTGTGCCGCCGTCGTCCAACCTCGCACGGGACGAGCCCTGGACAACGGACGCCTGACCAGCCGGACCGGCTTGGCAGCCGGACTGCTGATCACCGCAGCCGGACTGGCCTGCGCCATGCTCCCCGGCCTGACCGGCGTTCTGGCGGCCGCCGCGCTGATCGGCACCGGGACCGGCGTGATCACCCCGATCGGCTTCGCCGCGCTGGCCTCGACCACCCCGACCGAGCACCTCGGCCAGACCATGGGAGCCGCCGAGCTCGGCCGCGAACTCGGCGACGCCGGCGGCCCCCTTCTCGTCGGCGCCATCGCCACAGCCGCCACCCTGACCAGCGGCTATGCAGCACTCGCCGTCCTCCTCGCCGCCACATCCGCCGTCCTGGCCCGGCCCGGCCAGGTGGCCGCGGTGAAGACCGACCGCAGCTCTGTCGACAACTGACAGCGACACCGACCGTCTCCGTACAGCAGGATCCGCGGATCCGCGGATCCGCAGCCTGCGACCGACCACACAGTCGCGCACGTGGCTGACCCGCCCTGTGCCGTCGCCCGTGCGGTGGTATCCCGTTTCCGCCTTGTCACCCTGTGAGTCGCCCACCCCGCCCGTCCACGCGACGGTCCGGGATCACGGGCCCAGCTCCACGCCCCGTACACGTCGGGATCGAGCAGACCCACTACTCCTACCGCTGACGACAAGCCACCGGTACGACAGGAACCACCAGCGCGCCCCGATGACGGTGAGCCCGGGCCCGCGCCGGTCGTACACTCCTCGCCCCGCACTGCTCGCCACCGGCGCCGCAGCCTTCGTCCCAGGCCGCCTGCGCCAGGTACGTCCAGCATCGTTGTGTCCCGCAGCGGGCGCGACGGGCCGGGCGGTGGCCCTGCCCCCGACCTACGACCTCGGTCGGGTGGCCGTGGCCAGCCAGGCGGCGCCGCCGAGACGCACCCCGCCTGACTGCTCGAACGGGCGAAGCGCCTCGGCCATCGCAAAGCGCACGCGGTCTGCGGTCGCCGCATCGCTCCGGCTCAGCAGGGACCGGATCGGGCCGGACCCGAGGAGGAAGTTCGCGGCGTCGTCCGCATCGCGGCCGAAGGTCATCGGTGCCTCGACGAGGGTGGTCTCCACCTGGGTGAAGCCGGCGTCGGTGAGGATCTGACGGAAAGTCATCGGGTCGGCGAGCGAGAACATCCCCGGCTCGCCGATCGCGAAGTCCGGCACCGGGCCGAAGGGGCGCAGGGCAGCGAAGACCCGGACCCAGTCGACACGGTCCGGGTCGGCGAGGCTCAGCAGGGCGAGGCGGCCGCCCGGCCGCAGGGCGCGAGCGATGTTCGCGAACGCGGCCACCGGGTCGGCGAAGAACATGATGCCGAAGCGGCTGATGGCGACATCGAAGCCGTCCGCGGGCAACGGGTGGACCTGGGCGTCGCCCCGTTCGAATCGCGCGTTGGCGAGGTGCTCCCGTGCCGCCAGCTCGCGGGCGCGCTCCAGCTCGGGCGCTGACAGGTCCAGGCCCAGTACATCGCCGGTCCGGCTGTGCCGGGCGGCCAGGCGCGTGGTCTGGCCCGCGCCGCATCCGATGTCGAGCACCCGCTCGCCGGGGGCGATGGCCGCGGCGCTGAGCAGCGGCTCGTTGAACTCGCCGTTGACCGCGTTCCATCGGTCGTGGTGGTCGGCCCAGTGCCGGCCCTCGTCCCCGTTCCAGGCCTGGTCCTGCTGGTCGTTGACTATCGCGCGCATGGAGATCGCCTCCTGGCGGTTCGGTCGGCCCACCTTCTAGTATGGGCGCTTGCCCATA
>NZ_PYBW01000029.1:0-48024 GCF_003205575.1 Streptomyces tateyamensis | reverse complement strand
TATGGGCAAGCGCCCATACTGGCAATGGAGGAGGAGCCGAATGTCTCCGCGAGGTGTGGCGATCGCCGGAGTGCGGGAGCGGCTTTTCGACGCGGCCGAACGCATCCTGGGCCGCGACGGCCCCGGGGCTCTCACCAGCCGGGCCGTCACCAGTGAGGCCGGCTGCGCGAAGGGCATCCTGCACAGCCACTTCACCGACCTGGACGACTTCGTGGCCCAGTTGGTGCTGCGCCGCTTCCAGCAGCTCGGGGAAGCGGTCGCCGCTCTGCCGGCCCTGGCCGGGGAGGGCGTCGTCGGTGAGCACCTGACTGCCGCCGCCCTGCTGCTGCTCGACTCCCCCGGGCCCGCACTGGCCGCCCTCGCCCTGACCCGCCCCGCGGCCTCGGCGCGGATCCGCGAAGCCTGGGAGCGGGGAGCGCCGAGCTTCGACACCTTCGAGGACTCCCTCGCCGCGTACCTGCGGGCCGAACAGCAGCTCGGGCGGGTGCCCGCCGCGCGCGACTGCGGTGCCCTGGCGCTCGCCGTGGCCGGCACCACTCACCACCTGCTCATGACCGCGTGGCCCGGTGGCCCCGAGCCGCGCGAGCGCATCCGCCAGGTCGTCGCGGCACTCATGGTCTGACCGCCCTGCGGAATGATCGTGGCGGCAGGCCTGAGGGCGGACGGCAGCCCGATGCCGTGACGCAGCCCCTGAGGACGAGGTCACCAAAGCCGAAGGGGCTCGCATGTCCCGCCAGGGCAGAGGCCGTGCGGCCCTTGGCCAGTGACGGCGTCAGGGGCATCTCAAGCGGACGAGGGTGGGAGACGGCTGTGACTGGCGGGCTGACGGGGCGGGTGAGTCCGGCCCGGTTCGTCGCGATGCACAGGGCCTGGCCAGAGCCGATCACGTCGCGTCAGGTGTCAGGCATCCGGGCCGGACAGCAGCGGAGCGAGACAGGCGTCGATGCGGCGCCACGATGAGGCTACGGGGGCGATGACGGGGTTGATGTAGTTCCGAGGCGGATCGATCACGAGCGGATCACCGCAGACCGCCCTGACTGTCGACGCTTCCTGACTACCGACCCCCAGACCGGTCCACGGCCCAACAACGATCCCCTGTGCCTCCACGCATGCCGCTGTCCCGCGAACATCGGGATCGAGGAGCACGCTGAGCGGCTGCGTGCCCGTGCACCTCGGTCACCGTGAAGCTCACGAGCTACAAGACCTCCCGCCTGGTCAACGTGCCGTCGGGGCCGAGCACATAGGTACGCGGCGGACCCATGGCCGCCACGGCTGCCCGGAGCGCGGCCTCCCTCACGGCGGGATCCGGAGCGTTCGGATCCCGGACGAGGAAGCCATGAAGGTCGATGGCTTCGGCGTCGACGTCACTGGGATCCGGGCGGCCCTCCGCAACGAACCCGCAGAGAGCGCGCAGCGCATCTTCGCCCATCACCAGCGGATGGAAGGGCAGCGGGTACGGCTTCTCCTCCACATCCGGCCACGGAATGATCTGGGCCGGGCGCTCCCCCTTCCAGTAGGGCAGCTCGAAGGGAAGCGGCTCGCCGATGTTCTCGACGATCCCGCTGTCCGGGGACAGGCTCAGCGACCGGAGGAGACGTCCGTCCTCCCAGACGGCGAAGGACAGCCAGTCGACCACGCTGTGCATGGCATGCAGAACCAGCCGCCGCCCCGCGCTCGCCGCCACCAGCTCCTCAGGAAGTTGCGAGGGACGATCGACCATCACACGTCGATCGCAGAGCAGCTCCACACCCGGCCAACTTCCCGCATAAGCCCGACCGACCGGAGGGTAGACCGCCTCCCACAGGTTCGAGCCAACAGCCGCTTCGACCGCCCAGCCCGGATACAGGCGTCGCATCATCGCGGCCGTCCGTTCCACGTCCGCGACGCCGACCTGCTTCAACAGGCCCGGCACCTCCCCGTCGGCGTACACGAGCAGACCGGTCTTGGCTCCCAAGGATCCTCCCTACAGCGGAAGCTCACATTGCGCCGCACCGTACTCGCCGACCCTGACAGAGCCTCGCGAGTGAACGACCCACGCCGGGTCTGCTCTGCCTGGCCGGATGCCGGGTCGACGTCCCGTTCGCCATGCTCCGCGACGGGACCTTCTACGAGTCCCGGCCAGCCCCAACGGTCACCTGAAGTTCGGGTCCGCCATCAGCACCACACTGTGGCACTGGGGTCGAGCCTCCGGATTGGAGCACGGCTGTTCAGGCAGTGAGACGGCGCGTGAGGTCGAGCATCTCCGGCAGGCGCAGGACGCGCCCGGCGTGGCCGGGTAGCGGAATGTGGAGGGGCTCGGTCCAGCGGGTGGGGATGGCGTCGAGTCCGTGGATCGCGCCGGCCAGGCCGCCGGTGACGGCAGCGACCGTGTCGGTGTCGCCGCCGAGGTCGACTGCCGCCCGCACCGCCGCCTCGAACGAGGTCGTGGTGCGTACCGCCCAGACGGCGGAGCCCAGGCAGGGCCAGACCGCGCCGTTGAACTCGGTGGCGTCGTCGGGATGCCAGGTGGGCGCGAGGACGGCTTCGTAGCGCTCGCGGTGGTGCGCGTCGACGTGGGTGAGGATCTCCGGGAGGGCGGCCAGCGGGTCGTCGCCGGCCAGGGCGAGGCGGACCAGCTCGTGGAAGATGACGGTGCCTTCCCAGGCCGCGCCATCGCCGTGGGTCAAGGCCGAGATCCGGCGGGCGGCATCCATCGTCGCCTGCCTGCCGTCGCGGGCGAAGTACACCGCCGAGGTCGCGGCCCTCATCAGCGAACCGTTGCCGGCGGCGCGCAGGTTGACCTGGAAGTGGACGGCCGAGGCGAGGTCCCACGGCATGCCGTTGGTCAGGACGTCCTCCGTCTGCACCCCGATGTCCTTGGGCTCGGACGCCGCCCAGCGCTGGAAGCGCGCGAAGATGTCCGGCAGGTCCAACCCGCCGCGCTCCAGCAGCGACTCGGCGACCATGACGGCCATCTGCGTGTCGTCCGTAGCCTCGCCAGCATCCCAGCCACCGCCCCCACACATCTCGCCGCCGGGCGCCGACACAGCGAAGCGGCTCGAGAACGCCCCGGCAGGGCCGAACTCGAACGGGGCTCCCAACGCGTCCCCCACGGCAGAGCCGACCACGGCTCCGGCCGCACGCTGATCGTCAATCATATCGTCAGGCTACCGGGCTCCTTGCTGGCTCTCAGCCGTCCAACTTCCCAGGGCGCCCCGCACCTGGCTCGCCCGAAGGAGCCGTCAGCCACCCGCGCTGTCGCGCTGATCGGCAATGGGCGATAGAGCGCCGTCCAGCATCTGCGTTGTCTCCCGGGCCAGCTGGTGCAGCGCCTCTGTCGGACGGGGCAGCTCGAGCAGCAACGCGGTCCCAGCCGCGAGCGAGGCCCGCGCGACGGCATGCAGGCCGACCGTCGTGGCTTCCTGGGCGATGCGGAAGTGCTCCTCGGTGACGCTCAGGCCGAGACCCAGTGTGCGCCAAGCGAGAGTAGTGGGCTGTGGTTCCGGGAGGTTGAGGTCGAGTGCCAGTTGGTCTGTGGCCGCCGCTGGTTGCGGGCCGTCGAGGACTGCGACGGCCCGCTGTACGGAGCGCCCGGCTGCCTCGACGTCGCCTGCGCGCCGCTGCAGCGAGGCAAGATCGGTCAGGGCCGCACCGCGCCGCGTTGGGTCGTCCTGGAGGGACGCGTACAAGTGTCGGGCGCGAGCGGCTTGGGTGAAGTCCCCGAGCTGCGTGAGTTCGTCGGCAAGGCCTGCGAGCAGGGCGGCATCACGCGGTCCGGCGTCGTCGAGCAGGCGCAGCAGCGCGGCTCTGGCCAACTCGGTCCGCCCCTGACGGCGTGCCAGCTCGGCCCAGGTGAACTCAGGCTCGTCCTCCGGGTCCGCACCGTGGTTGGACTCGTCGAACTCGGCCGCCCACGTGCTCAACTCCGCTGCGATGTCGGGGAAACCGCCGAGGTGGCAGAGGACGTCGTAGCTCGCCGCGCGGAGCGAGTGCAGGAGCTGATGGTCCTGCTGCTGCCCGTGCAGGCCCACGAGCACGGCGGCCAGGCGCAGCTCCTCCGTGGCGCCGTGCTGGGCCTCGTGCTGGAGCAGAACGCGCAGGAACGACAGGTCAGTGTCGCGCCGGTCGTACTGGGCCGCGCGCAGGGCCGTCGCCCGTCGCGCCGCGTCGGCCGCCACCTCGGGCCAGCGGGTTCGATCGGCGCGCAGCAGGGCCAGATCCGCCTGACCGGGCTCGAGGACGGTCTGCCACAGCGGCGGGCGCGGCAGCCGGTCCAGCAGCGTGTACGCGCACCCCTCCTCGGCGTTGAGGAGCAGGAAGTCCGGCTCGGTGCGCAGCAGCGCCCGGTGCAGACGCCGGATCAGCTGAGGTTGCGGGACCTCGCGCAGGCCCAGTGCGGTCAACAGGGCACTGCGGTCGGCGTCGAGATCCGGGCCGTAGTACTCACGGAGGTTCCCCTCGGTCTCAGCCACCGCGGCCGCCAGTGCGGTGTCGTCGACGTCGGGGGCTAGGCCGGTGTAGTCGTGCCAGCCCGGAAGGCCGATAAGCACTTCCAGGGCCTCGTCCACACTGTCGGCGATCAGCCCAGCCTCGCCTTCCGAGCTCGCGTACAAAACCTGCCCACCCGCGCACACGAAGAACGTCCCCCCGGTGTCGTCCCCCGCCACCGCCTCCAGCGCCGCACCGGAGGCCAGGCGGACGGCCTCGCCGTGCTCGGCGCGCGCGAGGTCGACGTCGAACGGGTATGCCGCGCAGTCCGCCAGATCGGGGCGTCGGCGCAGGAGCTGGAGGGCACGGTCGCGGCCTGTCATGGCGGGGACGCTAGCAGCAGGCTCGGCGGCACGCGGCTACAGGAACGGGGGAAGGAAGCCACGAAGCGCGAAATGGACTCGCGTCGACCGACCAGGCTCGGGCAGAAAGCACGCCAGGCCCGCGGCAGCCGACCTCATCCTCGCCACCGTTCCGCACTACCTGGGCGACGACGTGTTCGGCCCGTACGCCTGCGCGCTGCTGACTGACCTGGCCCGGCAGCCGCCCCGCTTTGCCCGCCCTGCGTGAGGTGATTGACCGTCAGGTGCGGTTGCCGATGTACATCGGCGACGAGGACCGCGAGCTGCGCGTCGACGAACAGGTCACCGAAGCCGCCCGCCAGGCCTACGCGCACATCACCGCACCCGCGCCGGGCCCGGTAGTCCTCCAGCACGGCTTCACAAGGATGGCTGACCTGGTCCTTGTCGTAGACCGCAAGCACTGGGTCCTGGCCCGCCGCAGCATCACCGATCCCACGAAGATCGCCTCCTGTCCCCGGCCGGGCTGAGGACGGGCCTTGACTGACCGTCCGAGGCGGCGGCGTGGATCGGACACACGCGAGTGGCGGGCCTGGTCTGCGCCCGGCTGGCTGAGGTGGGACGATCGGGGTATGGAACAGCGCGTACTCGGCCGTACTGGCCGTCCGGTCTCCGTCGTCGGCCTGGGCACCTGGCAGCTCGGTGCCGACTGGGGAGATGTCCGCGAGAGCGACGCCCTCGCCGTCCTTGAGGCCTCGGTGGAGGCCGGGGTCACCTTTTTCGACACAGCCGACGTGTACGGCGACGGCCGGAGCGAGCGGTTGATCGGGCGTTTCCTGAAGGAACGTCCGGACAGCGGCGTGTTCGTCGCCACCAAGTTCGGCCGCCGGGTCGAGCAGCGGCCGGCGAACTACACCCTCGACAACTTCCGCCTCTGGGCCGACCGTTCCCGCGAGAACCTCGGAACGGACCAACTCGATCTGGTGCAGCTGCACTGCCCGCCCACCCCGGTCTACTCCTCCGACGAGGTCTTCGACGCGCTCGACACCCTGGTCGCCGAGGAGCGGATCGGCGCCTACGGAGTCAGCGTGGAGACCTGCTCGGAAGCCCTGACCGCCATCGCGCGTCCAGGTGTGGCGAGCGTGCAGATCATCCTGAACGCGTTCCGGCTGAAGCCGTTGGAGCAGGTGCTGCCCGCGGCACTGCAGGCCGGGGTGGGCATCATCGCCCGGGTCCCGCTCGCCTCCGGCCTGCTCAGCGGCCGGTACACCGCGCAGACGCGGTTCGCGCCCGAGGACCACCGCACCTACAACCGGCAGGGCGAGGCCTTCGACCAGGGCGAGACCTTCTCCGGGGTGGACTACGCCACCGGAGTCGAGGCAGCCGCCGAATTCGGCGGCCTGGCCCCGGAAGGCGCCACCGCGGCTCAGACCGCACTGCGCTGGATCATCCAACAGCCTGGCGTCAGCACGGTGATCCCTGGCGCCCGCAACCCCGCCCAGGCCCGCGACAACGCGCGGGCGGCCGATCTGGCCCCGCTGCCCGCGAGCACACTGGCGGCCGTCAGGGAGCTGTACGACACCCGGCTGCGGGAGCAGGTCCACCCCCGCTGGTGACAGTGCGCGGACCGTCACCAGCGAGGGTGGGGAGCCGGGCATGCGGGCCGGGCCCGAGCGGCGCGACGGAAGTGCGGAGCCCAGTGCTCCGCAGGCAGCGGCCGGCAGAGTCGGTCACGCGCGGCTGGAAGCCGAACCTGAGGCGACCGCTCAGCTCTGGCAGTGGCGGCGGTCTGCCTCTGGCGCTAGATGAGTGATGCCAAGGGATCCCCGGCGCGCGTGACTGGGTTATCCGGTTGACGGCTCGCGGGGTGAGCGGTTCTCCTACTGCGATGACCAAGCTCAGCTTCGCAGAGCCGGTAGGCGATGCCATGCTCGCCGACTGGCAACACGTCCATAACGTGATCATCGCGACCGACACCCTGTCACTTGACGAGGTGCGCGAGCGGGCCGGGCGTAACTGCTTGGAGGTCGCGTACCTCGAAGGCGAGCCGGTGGGCTGCACGACCGTACGCCCGCCGGCCAGCGACAGCCCGTCCACCGCCACCGTGATTGCCCGGGTCCTCCCCGCCCTCCGTCACCAGGGCTTCGGCGAGCAGCTCTACCAGCGCGCACTGGAGCGTGCCCGCGCATTGGGCGCCACCACCATCGAGACCGTCGTCCTGGCCTCCAACGAGGACGGCCTGCGGTTCGCCGAGACCCACGGCTTCGTCGAGATCGACCGCTACGTCCTCCCGGGCGACACCATCGCCTACGTCGACCTGCGCCTCGCCTGACCAGAGCTCGTCGGGTCCGATCAGGCCCGCTGGCGCGCGATCACCGGGGCCCACCTGGTTCCCCTGGTCCGGGCCGGCGCGAAGTTCGAGAACGGCGTCCTGGTCGAGCGAGGGGAACTGGTGGCATGAGCGAACGGGTTCGGGTGTGGTGCCTGCGACACGGCGAGTCGCAGAACGTCACCGACAACATCGCCGGGTCCGTGCCGAGCGCTGCGCTGACCGAGCGAGGCCACGAGCAGGCTGCTCTCGCGGCCCGGACCCTGGTCGGCGAGCGGATCGGCGCGGTCTACTCCAGCACGGCCTTGCGCGCACGGCAGACGGCCCAAATGCTGGCCACCGCTGCCGGCGTCGAGGTCCACGCCCTGCCCGACCTCGTGGAGGTCGGCATCGGCAGGCACGAGGGAAGCAACGACCCAGCCGTCCGACGGCAGACCGCCGACGTGCTCCGCTCCTGGGTGGTCGACAACGACCTGGCGCAGCAGGTCGCGGACGGCGAGACGGGCTTCGCGGTCACAGCACGCATGGGCAGAGTGTTCCAGGTCATCGCCGAGCAGCACCGGGGCGAGACCGTCGCCGTCGTCGGCCACGTCGCCAGCCTCACCGTCGCACTCGGCCAGCTCTGCACCCTCGGAGCCGCCGTCTGGGGAACACCCCTGCCCCACGCTCAGCCCTTCCTCATCGAATGGGACGGCTCCACCTGGCGCTGCCCCTCATGGCCGGAAGCGAACTGACGCACCGCAGCCCAGACACCCCCCATCAACAAGTCTTGACGATTGCTCGGGGCTTTGAGGTCCTAACAAACGGGTTGGACGTGTCGGTAGGTGGTCAGGCAGGTGGAGCCGGTCCCACACGCCGGCCTCGTTCCAGGCCGCAAGGCGCCGCGAGCAGGTCATGCCCGAGCCGAAGCCGAGCTCCTGCGGCAGGTACTCCCACTGGATGCCCGTGTGCAGCACGAACAGGATCCCGCACAGCGCCTGACGGTCCGGCACACGAGGCCGCCCCGGCCTGAGCTTCGGCCCCGACTCGGGCAGAAGCGGCGGCACTGGTGGCGGTTGGATCATCATCTTTGGCTGGCCCGTTGGGGTGAACGAGTCCAGCGGAGATGTTCGTTGACAAACTATTACTGCTACCAATGGCCCTGCGCGCCCCTTCCGTACCGGGAGGGCGCTTCCTGATCGTGCGCGCAGCCGCACGTCTACCGCAAGGACGGGTTCCATGGCAGTCGCGTTCCGTAAGACGCTGGCCGTTGCCGCACTGGCTCTGACCGCTTCCTTCCTGCCGGGCGCAGGGGCGGGGGCCACGGACGCCGGTGCCCGGTCCCTGCGCACGCCGGGCCTGTACTGCCTGGCCAACGCCTGGAGCACTCCGAGCACCTCCACGAAGCCCTGCGACGCCAAGGACCAGGGCCAGCACTGGACCCTCTCGGGCCAGCAGGTCTCCCTCACCAACGCGCGGGCCTATTGCCTGGCCAACACGTGGAACGCCCAGGACATCTCCACCAAGCCCTGCGACGCCAAGGACCAGGGCCAGTACTGGACGGTCACGGGCCAGCAGATCTCCCTCGCCTTCGGCCCTGCGTACTGCCTGGCCAACGCCTGGGGCACCCCGAACATCTCGACCAAGCCGTGCGATGTCAAGGACCCGGGTCAGCACTGGGTGGTCTTCAACGACCAGATCAGCCTCGCCAACGGCTGACCGGACCCCTGGCACTGCCCGCCCCGCCACCAGGCGGCGGCGGGCAGTCGTCCGGACGCTGGTTGAGATTCATCTCAACCAGCCCTTTCATGTCGATCAGCGGTACCATGGCCAACTGCCGCAGGCAGGTCGTGTCCCTGCGGGGCCAGGCCAACCGTACTGTTCCAACTCGGCGCGACCGGCTTGATCCTGCCGCCACTGACCGGGCTCGCCCCCCTCCCTGGCGCCGGCCACGGCCATCGGCTTCGTGCTCCTGCAGACTGGTGCGATCGCCGTCCACCTGACCGGCGAAGACCGCCGGATCACACTCACCGTCGGGCTCACCGCCACCGCGGCCGTGACCGTCTGGCCGGCCACCGGGCTGTGATCGCGCGCACTCCCCGACCGGTGCCGCCATCCACGTGCTGCTCGCCGAGGCATCAAGGCTCGTGCGTGGTGAACGCCCCTCCCAGGTAACGGTATTCAGGATCGGACTCGTCCAGTGGGCCGCAGGCCATGAGTACATCCGCAGCAAACGCCTCCGCGTCGTCCTGCGGGTCGTATCCGAGCTTGCGGGCCGGTGCCAGGTCCCACCAGGCGCGAGAGTTCGCCGAGATTCCGTAGACGACCTCATAGCGCAGGCCCGGCGTGGTCAGGCACGCCCGGAACAGATCCACGGCGTCGGCCGGGCTCAACCAGCTCTCCAACATCCGGACCGTGCGCGGGACTGGGAAGCACGAGCCGATCCGTACTGCGACGACTTCCAGGCCGTACTTGTCGGCGTACAGGCTGCCGATCCCCTCTCCGAAGACTTTGGAAAGCCCGTAGTAGGTGTCGGGACGTTGCCGGGTGTCGACGCCGGCCAGTTCCGTTCGCGGCGTGAACCCCACCGCGTGGTTGGAGCTGGCGTAGACGACTCGCCGGACGCCGCAGCGCCGGGCTGCTTCGAAGACCTGGTAGGTGCCGTCGATATTGGTGGACAGGATGTCGGCGAAGGGGGCCTCGACCGGGATGCCGGCCAGGTGGATGATCGCGTCCACACCGTCGCACGCGGCGTCCAGGGCTTCCGCGTCGCGGATGTCGCCGACGTGCCAGTCCTCGGTAGCGAGGCCCTCGCCAGGCACCCGGTCGAAGCCGCGGATCTGCCAGCCCAGGCCGGGCAGACCCGCCCGCAGATAGCCCCCGACAGCTCCGGCGGCTCCGGTGATCAGAACTCTTGCCATGATGTGCCTTTCGTGAATGTCAGCGGCGGCTGGTGGACGCCTCGAGCCGTTCGCGCGCGGCGAGCAGGGCGTGGACGATTGTGGCCTCGCCAACCTCGGTCAGCCGGGCAATCGGTAGGGAGCAGCTCAGTGCGTCGCGGGCCGGGAACTCGGTGCGGATCGCCACTCCGAAGCAGCGCAGGCCCAGCGTGTTCTCTTCGTGGTCGACGGCATATCCGCGCTCTCGTGTGCGGGCCAGGTCGGCTGTGAGCGCGTCGTAGTCGGTCAGGGTGTGTTCGGTCAGCGCGGTGAGCGGGGCGCCGAGCAGCTTGTGGACCTCGGCTTCGGTCCGTTCGGCCAGGAGCGCCTTGCCCAGGGAGGTGGCGTGCGCGGGTAGACGGCGGCCGATCCGGGATATCGGTCGCAGGTAGTGCCGGCGGCGAGAACATCCCCGGAGACCGGCCTTGACGGCTCTCGCGCGGGTGGTCGGGCCGCACCGGGCGCGCCCGGGCCCCTCACCCGGGCAAGGTCGCCCGGGTGTCGCCCTTTGCGTGGTTGCCGCTGGTGGTGAGGGGTTCACCGGGCTGCGGGATGCGCACTGGACCGGGTCGGGACCGCGACATGTCGTCCGCCACCGCGGTGGCGCGCGCGGCCACGCCTTCCCGCGCCACCGAGACGATGAGTTCCCGCAGCCGCTCGACATACAGCCGCATGTTCTTTGCCGCGACGCCGGTGTCCGGATAGCGGCTGGCGAACTGCAGGCCCTCGTGGAGCCTTGTGATCCACGCGCACACCTGGTCGCCGTACGAGACCCGCAGCAGCGCGTACGCTCTGAGGTCCTGCCAGCGCTCCGCGCCCGGGATGCCGCGCGTGTCGACGAACGACACGATCGAGTACAGGTCCGGAGACGTGGGCCGGAAGTCGGAGCCCAGCAGCTGGAGCACACGAGCGATGGGCATCCTCGACAGCGGCCGACTCTCCCGCAGTTCCGCGCGCACCATCTCCAATGCGCTGTCGAAATCCGGCGCACGCGCCACGGGAATCTCGATCGGCGCACCGCCCACGTACCAGCCCACCGAGTCCGCCCACTGGGAATGCGCCCTGGTGTGGAACGGCACGACGGTGCGGTACACGTGCTGCCCGCTGCCCTCACCGACGATGAGAGCGGTGGCCGCGAGGATGCCGGTCAGGCTCCCGCCGTACGGGCGGCAGTACGCCTCGAAAGCCGCCGCGTCCGAAGCGTCCACGAGCATCTCGCACATGAACTTCTGGGTCGGCAGCGGCCCTTCGGGATCGAGACCGAGGTCGACGGGGAAGTTCGGCAGCTTCCCGTCGCACCGGTTGATGAACTCCCGCCAGCGAGCGACGATCGCGTGCGTGTCGTCGATCTGATCAGCACTCCCGCGCTCGGTCGCGCAGAAATCGACATAACTGGCGGCTGGCGCCCTGTCCAGCGCGCGGCCGTCAAGACCCGCCGCATAGAGTTCGTGGATCTCCGCGGCGATGCGCTGGATCGAGTACGCGTCGACATTGGTGTGGTCGAACGCCATGTAGACACTTGTGCTGTCATCCCTGACGACAGCGGTGAAAATGAAGTTCGGCCAGGCGAGCGCGTCCGCCGCGAGATCGAAGCGGTCCTGCAGGTACCGGGTCAATGTCGCCGCGTCGGGAAAATCGCCGATGTCCTCGCGGTGCAGCACGACCCGATCGGCATCCAGCGTGAAGCGTCGCAACTCGTCGCCGACCCAGCGCAATCCGCTGCGCAACGTCTCGTGTCGAAGCGTCCAGTCCCGCAGCGCGCCTTCGAGGACGCCGAGATCGACCCGTCCCGGCACGTCGAACGCGGTGCCGAGCCAGGTCGGCACGAACAAGCCGCCTTGGCGTACCGCCCGCGCCGTTCGCACGTGCGCCTCCTGCACGTACGCGGGCGGGCGGGCATCGTCCGGCAGACCACTCGCGGCCTCGACGGCCGTCGGATGCAGCGTCCACTCGACGAGACGTCCGGGCCGGATCTCGCAACGCTGGATGTCGGTCACTCGCACGAAGTCTCCGTTCGCATGCCCCCAGGACTCAGACAGGGCGGGGGCGGACAAGTTTGAGCGCCAGGTGGCGGCCGTCGGCTACGCCGGGAGGTACCGCCGCCACACAGGGTGTCGTCGGTCCATGCCCACAGGGCATCGCTCAACGACACAACCAGACCAACGATCCGATGATCTCGGAGAAACGCCGTTGACCAATGTGGGCTAACGGCAGGCGAAAGCCACGGCCTCGCGCTCACCACGATCATGGCGAGCCGCAGCGTCGGCTCCCACGTGACCGTCCAGTGGACCGACGGCGCGGCGCACCACCGTCACCTTGGTCAGCGGACCGGCCGGCTGACCCCCACGCAGCCGCCTCCGCCAGAAAGCCGTGCGGCCACGACTCGTTGGGGTGCTGGCCGGTCAGTGCGACGACTACGGTCCGCCGACCGGAGGGATTGCCACCGTCAGGATGCCGTGCGCGTTGACGTGGCCGATGTCGCGCGGGGTGAGGCCGGCATTGGTGAGTGCGGCTCGCAGGGCCTCCTCCGCGCCGGTGCCCTCGGGATGGGGAGCGACGGGGTGGTAGGCATCGCTGGTACTGGCGTAGCCGCGCAGGCGGGCGCGAACATGGGCGCCCCGGCGGAGCGCGTGGTCGGGATGCTCGAGCACCAGGACGGCAGCGCCCTCGGACAGAACGAACCCGTCTCGGTCCGCGTCGAACGGGCGGGAGGCGCGGTGCGGGGCGTCGGTGCAGCGGGACAGGGCCTGGAGCTGGGTCAAGCAGGTGGCGTTCATCCGGGCGCAGCCGGACTCACTGCCGCCCGCGAGGACGATGTCGCAAGCTCCGGCAGCGATCAGGTCGCGGCCGATGCCAAGAGCGGTGGCGCCCGAGGCGCAGGCGTTGACGATGCTGAAGCTGGGACCTCGGACTCCCAGGTCAATGGCGATCTCCGCAGCGGCCGTGCTGGGAAGGCTGCGCGGCAGCGCCAGCGGAGAGACGAGCGTGGAACGGCCCTGATCGAGGAGGGCGAACTGCCGGGCGTAGGTGTCCAGGCTGTTGCTGCTGACACCGAGAACGACGCCGACGCGACTGGACGGCCAGCTCGTGGGGTCGAGCTTGGCGTCGACGACCGCCAGGCGGGCCGCGCTCAGCGCGAGGTGGCAGAACCGGTCCATTCGGCGTGCCAGCCGCGGTCCGTGAGCAGCAACGGCGTCGAAGTCCTTGACGCGGCAGGCGATGTCGACGGGAAGGCCGGCCAGCTCCGGATCCTTCTGCGCGAGGCTTCGACCGGCGCACATGGTGGCCCAGACCGCATCAAGGTCCTGGCCCGCCGGGGTGATCAGTCCGATGCCGGTGATCGCGGCTTGGGAGAGTTGCGGCACGACAGGTGCCCTCCAAAGGCTGGGGGTAGCAGCGGGAACGCCCGGTGGCGCGCTGTTCCGTCATGGAGCGGCTTCGTACACCGAGCAGGCCGTGTGCCCAATGAGCGACAACCCGGCCGTCGCTCGAAGCGAAGGCCGGCCAGGCCAGTTGACGCACCGCCATGGAAGCACTTCCGTGCACATGACGCCCACGACACGCCAAGCGGCGATCACGATGTCCCCTGTGAAGGCCATACCTCGATCGCCGGACCCGTCAACCGGGATCCACCGTCCCGTCCGACATCCACCAGGAAGAGTGAAGCGAGCGCGTGTCATCCACTCGCGCCCTTCCCGACCGTCAAAGGTACATAGCGGGCGCCTCGGCACACTGACCCGTGAGGCAGCCACCGCTACCGGAGAAGGAAAGATGATCTCAACATCCCAAGAGCCGATCAGCCGGGAACGCCTGGTGGAGATCCTCGCGGAAATCACCACCGTCTCCGCGGCGGACATCGACGACACAGTCACCTTCGAATCCTTGGAGCTGGACTCTCTCGCCCTGGCGGAACTGCTGGTCGCCGTCGAGAACGAGACCGGCGGCCACATCGGCTTCGGGCTGGACTTCACTCCGGCCACCACCATCGTCGAGGCGCACCGCACCCTGAACTCCGCGCTCACCGCAGCCCAGGCTTCGGCCGGCTAGTCCCGTGGAGAGCACGCTCCCTCCCCCTGCACTCGCCAACCGCACGCCTCCAGCCCCGGCCAGTGCCACGCCGGTGGACGTGCCCCTCTGATCAGCCGGCACCTGGACGCACTGCTCGACACGGCTTGCCGAGGTGGGCAGGTGGACGTCGTCACCGACATCGCCCAGCCCCTGGCCATGGGGGTCATCAGCCACCTGCTGGGGATCCCCACCGAGGAGCAGGAGCGGTTCCGGCAGTCCGCCGGCGTGGTCATCAACGGCATGGATCCCAACAGCCTGGTCGATGACCAGCAGCGGCGCCACGCCGCCCAAGCTCGCATCACGCTGGTGCAACTCCTGCGCCTGCACCTGCGCCAAGCCGACGGGAACGGCTCCGCGGTCGCCTCCACGGTGCTGGCCAGGCTGGCGGAACCCGTCTCACCGGACACGGACCCGATCCCTGTCACCGAGGCCATCGCCACCGCGGCCCAGCTCCTGGCCGCCGGATACGAGACCACTGTCGGACTGATCAGCAACGGACTGTACGCCCTCCTGACGCACCCCTCCCAGCTCAACCGCCTCGCCGCCGCCGGCCCCGAGGATCAGGCCATGCACCGGGCCGTGGAGGAAATCCTGCGCTACGAGCCTCCTGTCCAGATGACCGTGCGCATTGCGCTCGCCCCCACCACCGTGGGTGGACGACCGGTGCCCGAAGGCACCGTCACCGTCCTGGCGTTCGGCGCGGCCAACCGCGATCCCGACGTCTACGATCGCCCGCACGACCTGGACGTCACCCGCGACACTCCGCACCTCTCCTTCGGCTTGGGGTCGCACTTCTGCCTGGGCGCACCACTCGCCCGCTTGGAAGCCCGACTCGCGCTCGCCGCCTTGCTCCGCTGCAGGCCCAGCCTTGTGGACGAGTCCGTCACCTATGTCCAGTCAGCCTTCACCCGCAGCTTGCAACACCTGCGGGTGCGCTTGACCGACCCGTCGTCCCAGTAGAGCCGAGCATCAGCACAGACCGGTCCCCAGGGCCAGGCCCTCGCCCGAGTGCGCGCGCCGGAGCTGAGCCGCGTTCAGCGCAGGGTCGTGCCGCGGAGCAGCAGGAGGGCCAGGTCGAGGGCGCTCAGGGCGATGGTGAGCAGGAACGGCAGGCGGCTGTCCGGGTGCCGGGGGCGGGGCAGTGCGGTGGCTGCGGCGAGTACGGTGGCCGCGGCCAGTCCGGTCCAGCCCACCGCGCCCGGTGGTCCGGGCGGGCCGAGGGCGAGGATGGCGGAGGCCGCGAGCAGGGTGAGGGCCGCGAGCCCGCGGCTGCGCGCGCGTCCCAGCCGGTGCGGCAGTCCGCGGATCCCGCAGGCCAGGTCGGCCTCCAGGTCGGGCAGCACGTTCGTGAGGTGGGCGCCGACGCCGAGCAGGGCGCCGGCGGCGAGCAGCCAGGCGGGTGGCCACGGGTGGTCGGGCGGCAGGCCGAGGGTGACGAAGGCGGGCAGCAGCGCGAACGCCAGGGCGTAGGGCGCCCAGGACCAGGGGGTGCTCTTCAGGGCCGCGTTGTAGGCCAGCGCCGCTGCCACCGCGACCAGGTGCGCGCCGCCGGCCGCGGGTCCGCAGGCGAGGGAGAGCGGTACACAGGACAGGCCCGCCGAACAGGCCGCGACGGCGGCGGACGCGGGCGCCAGGGAACCGGTGGCCAGCGGCTTGTCGGGCCGGCCGGCGCGGACGTCCCGGCCGACGTCGATGAGGTCGTTGCTCCAGCCGACACAGAGCTGCCCGCTGAGCACGGCGAGGCCCACCAGCAGGCAGCCGGCCGGTCCGCGTCCGACGGCGGCGGCGAGTGCCGTGGCCAGGCCGGTGACGGCGAGCGCGGGGACGGGGTGCGCGGCCAGCAGCAGGGCGACGGGCGAGCCGGCGCGGCGCGGCACGGCTTCGATGGGCACCGCTCGATGGTAGGAGCCGGGCCGCTGACGGTCCGTCAGCCACGCCGGGGCCGCGGGTGTGCCCGGGATCGCGGCCCCCGGCACCTAGCATGTCGGAATGACCCGGATTGTCGCGGTTCACGGTGTCCTGCCGTCGTATCGGTACCCGCAGGAGCAGATCACGGGGATGGTCGCCGCGTCCTGCCGGCTGCCGCGCGAGGATCTGGCGGTGCTGGAACGCCTGCACTCGGCCAGCACGGTGACGGGGCGTCACCTGGTGCTGCCGCTGGAGCGGTACACGGCGATCGGCGGGTTCGGAGTGCGCAACGACGCGTTCCTGGCCGCAGCGCTGGAGCTCGGGCGGGAGGCCGTCCAGGGCGCTCTCGATCAGGCGGGCCTCGCCGCCCGCGACATCGACCTGGTGGTCTCCACCTCGGTCACCGGCATCGCCGCCCCGTCGTTGGAGGCGCGCCTGGCAGGAGAGCTGGGCCTGCGGCCGGACGTGAAGCGGGTGCCCGTCTTCGGCCTGGGCTGCGTCGCGGGGGCCGCGGGTCTGGCCAGGCTGCACGACTACCTGGTCGGCCACCCCGACGAGGCGGCGCTGCTGCTCTCGGTCGAGCTGTGCTCCCTCACGCTCCAGCGCTCGGACACGTCGATGCAGAATCTGGTCGCCTCCGCGCTCTTCGGCGACGGCGCCGCCGCTGCTGTCGCCGTCGGCTCCCGGTACGGCCGCGCCCCCGACGAGGACCCGGCTTCCGAAGGGCCCCACATCGTCGCGACCCGCAGCCACCTGTTCCCCGGGACGGAGGAGATGCTGGGCTGGACCATCGGGGACACCGGCTTCCACATCATGCTCGGCGCCGACCTGCCCGACCTGGTCCGTGGTCAGCTCGGCGGTGTGGTGACGGAGTTCCTCGCCGACCACGACCTCAAGACCACCGACCTGGCCAGCTGGATCTGCCACCCGGGCGGCCCCAAGGTCCTGGACGCGGTACGCGAGGCCCTGGACCTGCCCGCCCGCGCACTGGAGGCGACCTGGCGCTCGCTGGCCGAGGTGGGCAACCTGTCCTCCGCCTCCGTATTGCACATTCTGCGTGACACCCTCGCCGGGGAGCGCCCGCTGCCCGGCACACCGGGCCTGTTGCTGGCGATGGGGCCCGGATTCTGCGTCGAACTCGTCCTCCTGCGCTGGTGACCGCCGATGACCCCGTACGCATTCCTGATCCTGCTGGTCGCTCTGGAACGCCTCGCGGAGCTGGCCGTCGCCCGGCGCAACGGCCGCTGGAGCCATGCCCGCGGCGCCGTGGAGCACGGCGCCGGCCACTACGGGGCCATGGTCGCCCTGCACACCGCCCTGCTCGCCGGGTGCCTGGTGGAGACCTCGCTGCTGCGGCGGGCGTTCCTGCCCTGGCTCGGCTGGCCCGCACTCGCGGCCGTGCTGCTGGCCCAGGCCCTTCGCTGGTGGTGCATCGGGACGCTCGGGCCCCGGTGGAACACCCGGGTGATCGTGGTGCCCGGCCTGCCCCTGGTGGACCGGGGCCCGTACCGGTGGCTGCGGCACCCGAACTACCTCGCCGTGGTCCTCGAAGGGCTCGCCCTGCCGCTGGTGCACGGCGCCTGGCTCACCGCAGGCCTGTTCACCGCGCTCAACACCCCCCTGCTGGTCACCCGGCTGCGCTGCGAGAACGCCGCCCTGGCCATGGCGGCACCGGGGTGATCGACCTGCTCGTGGTCGGGGGCGGTCCGGCCGGTCTGGCCACGGCGATCCACGCCGCGCGCGCCGGTCTGGAGGCCGTGGTCGCCGAACCGCGCCCGGGGCCGATCGACAAGGCCTGCGGAGAGGGACTGATGCCGCACGGCGCGCAGGCCCTGGCCGGGCTCGGCGTGCCGGTCGCGGGACGGCCGCTGCACGGCATCCGCTACCTCGACCACCGCCACCAGGCCGAAGCCAGGTTCCGCGGCGCACCGGGCCTGGGAGTGCGCCGCACCGACCTGCACGCCGCGCTCGCCGAGCGAGCCCGGCAACTCGGGGTCCGGGTACTGCCGGTGCGGGTCGACGACGTGCGCCAGGACAGCTGGTCGGTGTCCGCGGCGGGGCTGCGGGCCCGGTACCTCGCCGCCGCCGACGGACTGCACTCACCGATCAGACGCGGGCTCGGGCTCGACCGGCCGGCGACCGGGCCACGACGGCACGGGCTGCGCAGGCACTTCGCCGTCACCCCGTGGTCCGACTGCGTCGAGGTCCACTGGTCGCCCACGGCCGAGGCGTACGTCACGCCGCTCGCGCCGGACCTGGTCGGCGTCGCCGTGCTGACCTCGCACCGGGGCTCCTTCGAGCACCATCTCGCCGCCTTCCCCGCCCTGCTGTCCCGGCTGCCTGGCGTCGCGGGCGGGCCGGTCCGTGGAGCGGGCCCGATGCGCCAGCGGGTGCGGACCCGAGTGGCCGGCCGGGTGCTGCTGGTGGGCGACGCGGCCGGCTACGTCGACGCGCTGACCGGCGAAGGCCTCACCCTCGGCCTGGCGGGCGCGGCAGCCCTGGTGGACTGCGTCCGGGCGGACCGGCCCGAGCGCTACGAGCGGATCTGGCGCAGCGTCACCCGCCGCCACCGCACCCTCACCCACGCCCTGCTGTGGACCCGGGGGCAACCCGCGCTCGCACCCTTCGTGGTCCCGACCGCGGCTCACCTGCCGTCGCTCTTCTCCGCCCTGGTCAACCGCCTCTCCTGAGGAGACGACAACCGATCCTGCGCCCGGCCCTGCCGCATCGGGTTCCACTGATCGACACTGCTCCAGGACTCCTCGCGGCCGTCGAACCTCGCGGCAGCGGCTGATCCTGCGCGCTCGGTGGTCAGCGAGTAACCGTCAGAGCCTTCGTGTCATGAATGTGCTGTTCGGGTCCGGCCGGTAGTCCGCGAACGGATCGCAGTGGACGAATCCGAACTTCTCGTACAGCTTCCTGGCGGGCAGGAAGAACTCGGCGGTGCCGGTCTCCAGGCTCAGCCGCGTGAAACCCATCCGCCTGGCCTCGGTGATGATGTGCTCCAGCAGCACGGAGGCGATCCCGGTCCGCGCGCGTGTCGGCATCGTGCGCATCGACTTCAGCTCGGCGTGGCCTGCGTCCAACTGCTTGAGCGCACCGCAGCCCACCAGGGTGTCACCGTCCCGCACCGACCAGAACGTGATCTCGGGCCTACGGAGGGCATCGAGATCGAGCGCGTGCTTGCTCTCCGGCGGCGAGAGGGACCGCATCTGCTGGACGTGGTCGTCCAGAAACCCGGCGATCTCGGGTCCGGAGAGGTCGTCTGTCGCGATCTTCATGCTTGCTCGTCCTTCGTCGGGCCGTTCGGTGCCGGTGATACTGCATCACGTGTTCAGGCGGCATGCAGCCACCGACCTCCCCGAAGGCCTTGCCCCGCCCCCTGTCGGCCACCACCGACCCTGATCAGGTACGCCCGGCGGTACGGTCTCCGTCCGCGCCGGCCGCGGGTGCGGTGGGCCGGGCGCCGACGAGTTTGTGGCGGCCGAATGGGGGGCCGGTGACGGCTGCGCGCAGACCAAGGGGTGCAACTGCATCGGCATACAAATGATTGCCGCCGACCGGGCAGGTGAGGGCGTGAGGGCGACCCGCTGACGGTTCGGACGAACGGCCGGACGGCCATCGGCAATGCCGCCGGGAATGGGGATCCGCTTCCCGTCGGCGGGGTGCTGCGGCAGCGGCTCGGCGCACTGCGGCGCGGGCAGCTCGCCGACCCGGAGGTCGAGGCCTCCCCACCGCCCTCGCGGACAACAGGGCACTGATCATACGTCAACTTTGTTACGCAGAGCTATCATTGGGACTATCACCCTAGCCTCTCCCGGCACTCGGATGCTCGCGTTCCGGTACGTTCCGACCGCACGGGCCGACTCAGTGCTCCGCAGCCGAACCGTCCCGCGTTCGGATTTGCCGTACCGCCGGCGGAGCAGTTCGGCCGGCGGCGCCGGACAGCGCGCCCGGCAGCGTTCCAGGTACCCGGGAATTCCATTCCGACTGCCACCACCTGCCCTTTTCCGGCATGCGGAAAGCGGAATGCGATGCTCTGAATCACCGTGGACGACCCATGGTTGATGGTGCGCCAGGACGCCGAACGCGCCAGGATCCACCGGTTGTTGATCTTGACGGCGTTTGATCAGCTGTGCCAAAGTCGGCGGCGTCGCGTCGGGGGGCGCTTCCGCCAGCCTGCCGGACGCGCATCGGCTCTCTTCTGCACCGCTTCCGCACTCTGAGCAATCGTCACTTTCAGTTATCGGCGTTCCGCTTCACCGCCGGTTCGCCCGCACTCCCACGCTTGTCACCGCGTCACCCCACCCGTGCGCTGCCTCACGCGCTGCCGCCTCCGCCTGCCCTCAGGCGAACGCCGTCGTGCGTGCCGGGAGCCACCGAGGCGTGCCGTGCGCCACCGCGTTCCCAACCACATCGCAAGGAACCCAAGGACCCCATGGGCAAGATCGCCGTTCTCACCAACGACCTGCAGGCCGACGTCGTCCACAAGACTCCCGAGCGGACCGCGGCGATGGCCGAGGCGCAGCCGCGCTTCTCGGCCTTCCTCGACGAGATGCGCCGCCGCGGCCATGGGATCTACCACCTGCAGCTGGTGAACCTGCCCGACGACCCCAACGTCGAGCGCGACTTGGACGGCACGCTGCCGCTGCAGCGCGGCTCGCAGGGCGCGGCCATCCTGGCCGACTTCCTCGCCGACGGGGACGAGACCGTCGAGAAGAACAAGGACAGCGGCTTCTACGAGACCGAGCTGCACGACCGCCTGCAGGCCGCCGGTGTCGACACCGTGCTGGTCACCGGCCTGCAGACGCAGATCTGCGTGCAGACCACCGCCGCCGACGCGTTCTTCCGCGGCTACAACGTCTGGGTGCCCTCGGACTGCGTCGTCTCCGGCAACCCCGCGGACCGCGACCGCTCCCTGGAGTGGCTCGCCGGCTACTGCGCCACCGTGGCCGACTCCAAGGAGATCTTCGACGTCCTCGACGCCGAGGGCGAGCTGCCGCGCAAGGTCGTGAAGATCCTCCCCTGAGGCGCCCCGCGCCACTGCACGAGGCGGACAACTCCGGCGCCGTGGACCGTCTTCGACACCGCACGGCGCCGGGCCGCCTCCCCGTGACGCCTCCCCGGGCCGCCTCCCCATTGCGCCCGCGGGGCGCCCGCCCGGCCGTTGCCGCTCCCAAGATCCAGATCAAGCTGAAGGACCATCAGATGACAAGCCAGGCGACCGACCTCGGCGTAGTCGAGCTCGACCACGGCAGCGGGGCGCAGCTCAGCCACGAGCTGATCTCCCTGATCGTCGAAACGCTCGGCGACGTGTACATCGGTGAGATGGAGGACAGCGCGATGCTGCCCATCTCCTCCGGGCAGATCGCGATGACCACCGACTCGTTCGTGGTGGACCCGCCTTTCTTCGGCAACGGCGACATCGGCAAGATCGCGGTCTGCGGCACCGTCAACGACCTCGCGGTGGTCGGTGCCCGGCCGCTCTACCTCACCCTCGGCATGATCCTGGAGACCGGGCTGCCGATCGCCCGGCTGGTCCAGGTGCTGACCTCGATCCGGGAGACCGCGAGGGAGGCCGGGGTCAAGATCGTCTGCGGTGACACCAAGGTGGTCCGCAAGGGCGAGGCCGACCAGATCTACCTCAACACCGCCGGGGTGGGCGTCTTCGAGCGCACCCCGATGCGGATGCGCGACGTGCGCCCCGGCGACCGGGTGATCCTCAGCGGCCCCATCGGCAACCACACCGTCCACCTGCTCTCGATCCGCGAGGGCCTGGGCTTCGAGCAGCGCGTGCTGAGCGACTGCGCGCCGCTGAACGGCATGCTGGACGAGCTGCTCGCCACCGTCGGCGAGGGCCGGGTGCACTCGGTGCGCGACGTCACCCGCGGCGGCCTGGCGGCCGTGCTGCACGAGTACGCGGCCTCCAGCGGGCACACCATCCGGATCGAGCGGGAGGCGCTGCCGATCCAGTTCGAGACCGCGATGGCCACCGACATGCTGGGCGTCAACGCGATCCATGCCGCCAACGAGGGCTGCGTGTGCCTGTTCGTCGCCCCGCAGGCCGAACAGGAGGTGCTCGCCGCGCTGCGGGCGCACCGCTACGGCACCGGCGCCGTGGTGATCGGCGAGGTCACCGAGGCGGCCGAGCCGCTGGTGCTGATGCGCGGCGCGGACGGCCGGGACGCCGTGGTGGACGAGTTGCAGGGCGCCGAGCTGCCCCGGCTCTGCTGAGCCAGGGAGCAGGACCGCGCAGGCGCGGGTGGGGCCGCCGGGGGCAACAGCCCGCGGACGGGCAACGGACGAGGACGGACGGCAACGGACGATGAAGCAGGGCGAGGCGCCGCTGGGGCGGCTGATCCGGGTCACCGGGGTGGTGCAGGGCGTGGGCTACCGCCCCTTCGTCTACAAGCTCGCGCTCGCCCACGAGCTGTCGGGCTGGGTGCTCAACGACCCTGAGGGCGTGCTCACCGAGGTGTGCGGACCGGCCGACGCCGTGCACCGCTTCACCGCGCAACTGCGCACCCAGGCACCGCCGCAGGCCCGGGTCGACCAGGTCCGGGTGGAGCGGGAGGCGCAGGCGGGGCAGGGCGGGGCGGGCGAGTGGGCGGCGACCGGCTTCGAGATCCGCGAGAGCGCGCACACCGGCCGCAAGGTCACCGTGGTACCCGCCGACGCCCACGTGTGCGCCGACTGCCTGGCCGAACTGCGCGACCCGGCCGACCGGCGGTACCGCTACCCCTTCATCAACTGCACCAACTGCGGCCCGCGGTACTCCATCGTGCGGGCCCTGCCGTACGACCGGGCGACCACCACCATGGCCGCGTTCACCATGTGCGCGCTGTGCGAGGCGGAGTACCGCGACCCGCTGGACCGGCGCTACCACGCGCAGCCCAACGCCTGCCCGCAGTGCGGGCCGCGGCTGCTGCTGAACGGCCCCTCGGGTGAGTCGGCCGAGGGCGGGCAGGCGCTCGCGCTGGCTGCCGAGGCGCTCGCGGCCGGCCGGATCGTGGCGGTCAAGAGCGTCGGGGGCTTCCACCTGGCCGTCAATGCCCGGGACGCCGCGGCGGTGGCGCTGCTGCGCAAGCGCAAGCGGCGCGACTCCAAGCCGTTCGCGGTGCTGGCCCGGGACCTGGCGACGGTCCGGCGGATCGCCGAAGTCCGCTCGGCCGAGGCCGGGTTGCTCGAGTCCACGGCCCGCCCGATCGTGCTGCTGCGCAAGCTGGCCGGCGCGCTGCCCGAGGAGATCGCGCCGCGCAACCCCAACCTCGGCGTGATGCTGCCCTCGGCGCCCCAGCACCACCTCCTGGTGGACCACGAGGGACTGGACATGCTGGTGATGACCAGCGGCAACCTCTCCGGCTACCCGATCGTGCACCGCAACGAGGACGCGCTGGCGCAGCTCTTCGAGGTCGCCGACCTGATCCTGTCCAACGACCGGGACATCGAGGTGCGGGTCGACGACTCGCTGGTGCGCTACTCCGAACACCCCGAACTCGCCGAGCCGGTGGTGGGGTTCCTGCGTCGGGCCCGCGGCTACGCGCCCTACCCGGTCGAGGTGGGCCGCGAGCTGGCGCCGCTGGTCGCCTACGGCGCGGAGCTGAAGACCACCGTCGCACTCAGCGGCGGCAGCCGGGTCTACCTCAGCCAGCACATCGGCGACCTCAAGAACGACGAGACCTTCGAGTCGCACAAGGAGACGGTCCGTCACCTCGCCACGCTGCACAGCCTGACGCCCCGGCACGCCGCGGTCGACCTGCACCCGCAGTTCAGGGCCACCCGGTTCGCGCTCAAGGAGCAGGGCGGCGCGTTCGGCGAGGTGGTCCAGGTCCAGCACCACCACGCGCACATGGCCTCCTGCATGGCCGAGCACCGGCTGGAGGGCACCACCATCGGTGTGGTCTTCGACGGTGCCGGCTACGGCGAGGACGGCACCACGTGGGGCGGGGAGTTTTTGCTCGGCGACTACCGCGCGGTGCGGCGGGTGGCGCACCTGCGCACGGTGCCGCTGCTCGGCGGCGACCGCGCGGTCAAGGAGCCCATCCGCACCGGCTTCGCGCTGGCCCTGGACGCCCTGGGCGGTGCACAGGCGGCGGTGGCCGCCTTCCCGGTGCTGGCCCAGCTGGACGAGCAGCAGCGCCACGTGTTCGCCACCATGGCGCAGCGCGGCATCAACTCCCCGCTCGCCTCCAGCATGGGCCGGCTCTTCGACGGCGTCGCCGCGCTGCTCGCGGTCACCACCCGCGCCGAGTACGAGGCGCAGGGCCCGATCGAGCTGGAGGGCCTGCTGGGCCGCGACCTGACGATGGCCGCGCCCGAGGAGCGGTACCGTTTCGCGGCGAGCGGGCAGCCGGGCGGGACCGAGCTCGACCCGCGCCCGGTGGTCCGGGCGCTGGCTGCGGACCTCGCGGCCGACCTGCCGCCGGCCGAGCTCAGTCGGCGGTTCCACGGCGCGGTGGTCGACCTGGTGGTGACCCAGTGCCTGGCGATCCTGCGGGAGAGTGAGTCGGCGACCCGTCAGGTCGTGCTCTCCGGCGGGGTGTTCCTCAACGAGTTCCTGCTGGTCAACTGCCTGGTCGAGCTGCGCAGGGCGGGCTTCGCGGCGTACTGCCAGCAGCAGGTGCCGACCAACGACGGCGGCATCGCGCTCGGCCAGATCATGGTGGCCGACGCCCGGCTGCGCGAGGGACAGCGGTGAGCGCGGTCCGTGAGCACGTCGTGGTGCTGCACCGCTGGCGCGACGAGTACGCCCGCTACGCCGACTACCTCGACCACCGGGCCCAGCAGGTCAGTTACGTGACCACGGAACTGAGCCGGGCTTCGGCGCCCGAGGCGGCCGCCGCGGTCGCCGTGGTGTCCGCGACCGACCGGCTGGCCGAGGTCCGCGCGGCGATCGCCGGACTCGCCGACCGCCTGGGGCCGGTGCGCCGGCTGGTGGCGCTGAACGAGGGCGACCTGGACACCGCCGCCCGGCTGCGTGAGGAGCTCGACCTGCCGGGCCAGCGCGGCGCGGACCTCGAGCGGTTCCGCGACAAGCTGGCGATGGTGGTCGCCGCCGAGGCGGGCGGGGTGCGGGTGCCCGCCTACGCGGACGCGCCGGACGCCGGCGCCGTGCGGGCCTTCGCCGCCGCGCACGGCTGGCCGGTGGTGGTCAAGCCGCGGCGCGGCACCGCCAGCCGGGGCGTCGCCGTGCTGCACGGCCCGGAGGACCTGTCGGCGGCGGCCGGCCTCGGCCAGGAGCCGTTCCTGGTGGAGAGCTTCGTGCCCGAGCCGGTGCTGCACATCGACGGGCTGTGGACCGGGGAGCGGCTGGGTCCGTGGCGGGCCTCGCGCTACGTCAACAGCTGCCGCGAGTTCGGTGCCGGCGTCTTCCTCGGCTCGGTCGAGCTCGACGATCCCGAACTTCTCTCCGCGGTAGAGGAGTTCACCGCCCAGGTAGGTGCGGCGCTGGGTGCCGGGCAGCCCTGGGTGTTCCACCTGGAGGCGTTCGCCGGCGTCGACGGCAACGGCGCGCCGCGGCTCACCTTCCTGGAAGCCGGCGCCCGGGTCGGGGGCGCGGAGATCCCGTTCGTCTGGCGCGAGGTGCACGGCGTCGACCTGATGGCCGCCGCCGTGGACATCCAGCTCGGCCGCACCCCGACCGCCCCGCGCATCCCGGCGGGGCGCACCGCGGGCTGGCTGCTGCTGCCGCTGCCCGTCCCGCCGCCCTGCACGGTGCTGGAGGCGGCTGCCGCGCCGGCCGGTGGGCTCGGCCCCTACGCCGGCCACCTGCCGCCGCCCGGCACGGCGATCCCCGCGGTGGGCGGCTACGAACACGTGGCCGGCCGGTTCCGGTTCCGCGGCGAGTCCAGCCACGAGGTGGAGGCCGCGATCCTGCGCACCGCCGGCGCGGTCCGGGTGCGCTGCGCGGCGACCACCCCCTAGGCCTCCCGGCGGGATCCGCCGGCCCCGGCACGGCCTGGCGGCACGCGCCGCGGCCTGATGAACGACGAAACGAAAGCGGAGAGCACGGATGGGCGACAGGAACCGACTGATACTGGTGGGCAGCAGGCTGCGGACCTACCGCGAGTACGCGATGGCCTCGCTGGCCGGCGCCTACGACCTCGCGCTCGTCTCCGCCGCCCCGCTGACCTGGGAGCAGGAGTACGTCGGGTCCTACCGCACCGCCGACACCACCGACCCGGTCGCGCTGCGCGCCACCGTCGAGGAACTGCTCGCCGAGTCGGCTGCCGCCGGCCACCCGCGCACCGGGCTCTACACCTGGGACGAGCTGTCGCTGATCGCCACCGCCGAGGTCGCCGAGCAGCTCGGCCTGCCCCACATGTCGGCCGCCGCCGCGCGGGCCTGCCGGGACAAGTTCACCACCCGCACCCTGCTGGACGCCGCCGGGCTGCCCGGCGTGCGCCACCGGCTGGTGCACAGCGCGGCCGAGGCCGAGCAGGCGGCTGCCGAGATCGGCTTCCCGCTGGTGCTCAAGCCGCGCGGCCTGGCCGGCAGCCTGGGCGTCACCGTGGTCCGCGAGGCGCAGCGGTTCGCCGACGCCTACCGGTTGGCCGCCGGCACCGTGATGGGACCGCTGGACGCGGCCGACGGCGTGCTCGTCGAGGAGTTCCTGGCCGGCCCCGAGATCAGCATCGACAGCCTGGTGGTGGCGGGCGAGGCCGAGCCGGTCTTCGTCGCCCGCAAGCGCCTGGGCTTCGATCCGGCCTGCGAGGAGGTCGGCCACCTGGTCGGCCCCTGGCGCCAGGAGCCCTGGGCAGGCCCGGTCGAGGAGCTGGTCAAGGCCGCCCACCGGGCGCTGGGCATCGCGCAGGGCACCACCCACACGGAGCTGCGGCTCACCGCGGACGGGCCGCGGCTGATCGAGCTCAACGGGCGCCTGGGCGGCGACCTGATCCCGCGGGTCGGCGCGCTCGCCACCGGGATCGACCTGCCGCTGGCCGGCGCCGCGCTGGCCTTCGGCGAGCGACCCGCGGCCCCTGCCCCCGACCAGCGCTGGGCGGAGATCCGTTTCCTCTACCCGCCGCACGACGGCACGCTGGCCTCGCTCGACCTGGGCGGCTCCGCCGAGCTGCCCGGCATCGCCGAGGTGGTCGCGCTGGCCGAGCCGGGCGCCGAGCTGCTGCTGCCCCCCAAGGCGCTCACCCCGCGCACCGCCGCCGTGCTGGCGGTCGCCGACGATCCGTCAGGCTGCACCGCCGCGCTGGACGCCGCCGAGGCCGAGATCCGCCCGGTGCTGGCCGGCTCCCCGCTGGACGGGCTCGGCGCGCTGCTGGAGAACCCGGTCACCCGCCGCTACCTGGCCGCCGAGCGCGGCCTGGAGCGGATGACCGTCCCCGGGGTGCGCAACGACTGGATCCGCTACGGCGCCGGCGGCGGTCAGTCGCTCAACCGGCCGGTGCTGCTGGACGCCGCCGACCGCCGCCGGCTGGAGGCCGACCTCAACGGCCTGTTCGAGCTGCTCACCACGATCCCGGAGCGGCTCTTCGCCGGCGACCGGCGCGCCTTCGCCAAGGCGGTCGGCATGACGCCCACCCAGATCGACCTGGTGATGCGCGGCGCCGGCCTGCGGATGCCCGCGATGTCGCGTGCCGACATGTACCGCGAGCCGGCCGGCTTCAAGCTGATGGAGCTCAACACCGGCAGTTCGCTGGGCGGCTGGCAGATGGGCGAGTTCGCCCGCACGGTCCGCGAGAACGAGGTGTTCCGCGAGTTCGCGGCCGCCGAGCGCCTGGTGCACCCCGACCCGATCGGGCGGATCGCCGAGGTGCTGCGCGGCGAGGCCGCCGCGGCCGGTTACGAGCTGCCCGAGCGCCCGGTGCTGGCCCTGACCGAGTGGCCGGACGGCTACGTCAAGACCAAGCCCTGGCTGGACTTCGTGGTCCCGGACTGGCTGCGGAACGGCTTCGACACCGTGGTCTGCCACCTCGGCGAGTTCGAGTACCGCGACGGGGTGCCGCACGTCCATGGCCGCAAGGTCGACGTGGTCTACCGGATCTTCCTGCCCGGCGAGATGGCCGACGAGCAGCGCAGCCGCGACCTGGTCGACCCCCTGCTGGACGCCGTCGAGCGCGGCGAGACCTTCCTGTTCGCCGGCCTGGACTGCGAGCTGTACGGCAACAAGGGCAGCCTGGCGATGCTCAGCGACGAGCGGAACCGGGCGGCCTTCGGCACCGGCGAGCAGGAACTGGTGGACCGGATCCTGCCGTGGACCCGGTTCCTGCGCGAGGAGCGGGTCGAGCGGGCCGGCGAGCGCATCGACCTGCTGCCGTTCGCCCTGGCCAACAAGGACCGCCTCGCCCTCAAGCCGACCCTGCTGTACGGCGGGGTGGGTGTGGTCCCCGGCTGGTCGGTCGGTCAGGCCGAGTGGGAGGCCCACCTGCGCGGCGCGGTGGACGGGCCCTACGTGGTGCAGGAGCGGGTACTGCCGGTCGCCGAGCGGTTCGTGCGCGAGGACGGGCAGGGCTTCGAGCAGATGGTCGTCGCCTACGGCGTGCTGATGGTCGGCTCGGCCTACGCCGGGATGCTGGTACGCGGCACCCCGGACGCGCAGGTCGGCATCGTCAGCATGTCCAACGGTGCGCAGATCGGCTGCTGCTTCCACGTCGAGGACCCCGCCGGGAGCCCGGCGTGAAGCGGCCCTCCCCCGGCGGGCTGTGGCAGGACCGCGACTTCCTGCGGCTCTGGGCGGGAGAGAGCGTCTCGCAGCTCGGCGCCCAGGTCACCCAGCTGGCGCTGCCGCTGGCCGCGGTGTACCAGCTGCACGCCAACTCCACCCAGCTCGGCCTGCTGAACGCCGCCAGCTACGCGCCGTTCCTGGGCCTGACCCTGTTCATCGGGGTCTGGGCCGACCGGCGGCGCCGCAGGCCGCTGATGATCGGTGCCAACCTGGGGCGCGCGCTGCTGGTGGGCACCGTCCCGCTGTGCGCGGCGATGGGCGCGCTGACCGTCTGGTACCTGTACCTGGCCGCGCTCGCCATCGGCGTGCTGACCGTGGTCTTCGACGTCTCCTACCAGTCCTACCTGCCCTCGCTGATCAACACCGAGCAGCTGGTGGAGGGCAACAGCAAACTCTCCGTCAGCAACTCGGTCGCGCAGATCGGCGGCCCCGGCCTGGCCGGCCTGCTGATCGGCTGGCTCACCGCGCCGCTCGCCCTGCTGGTCAACTGCGCCTCCTACCTGGTCTCGGTGGGCACGCTCAGCACGATCCGGCGCCGCGAGCCGGCCCCGGAGCAGCCCGCCGAGCGCGTCTCCACCGTCCGCAGCATCGCCGAGGGCCTGAAGGTGGTGCTCGGCAACGCCTCGATCCGGGCGATCGCCCTGCAGGCCGGCACCTACAACCTGTGCTGGATGTCGCTGCAGACCGTCTTCGTGCTGTACGCGTCCCGGCTCGGCATGAGGCCGGGCACCATCGGCCTGGTGCTGGGCGTGGGCGCGGTCGGCTCGCTGCTGGGTGCGGTCGGCGCCGCGCGGCTCAAGGAGCGCCTCGGTCTGGGCCGGGCGGTGCTCGCCGAGCTGCTGCTCTGCTGCTGCGCGCCGCTGCTGATCCCGCTCGCCCCGGGTCGGGGCGCGCTCTCCTACGCGCTGTACGTCACCGCCTTCGGCCTGTGCGGGCTGGGCTCGACCATGGCGACCATCCACGCGGTGAGCCTGCGTCAGGTGATCACCCCGCCGCAGCTGCTGGGCCGGGTCAACGCCGGCTGCCGGTTCATCGCCTGGGGACCGCTGCCGCTGGGCGCGCTGATCGGCGGCCGGCTCGGCGACACGCTGGGGCTGCGCCCCACGCTCTGGATCACCGCGGGGACCTTCCTGTTCGCCCTGCTCTGGGTGGCCCTGTCGCCGGTGGTGCGGCTGCGGGACTTCCCGACCGACCTGCCCCACCAGCGCGATGCCGCCGAGACCGGCACCGCCGTGCCCACGCCGTCCTGACGCCCCGCCGGTCAGCCCTGCCGGACCGTCAGCCCCCGCTGCCGGCCGCCCCGCGCGGCCGGCACCCGTACCCCACCCACGAGGAGAACCGCACGTGAGCAGCACCGCGCCCGGTCAGCTCTACCAGCCCGCCGGCACCGCCGAGGGCCTGGAGAGCGTGCGCAGCCTGGTCAACACCGCCCTGGACATCCTGCAGGAGGCCGCCGCCGCCCGCACCGGCCCGGTCGCCCCCGGTGGCCCGGCGGCGGCTCGAGCCGCGGCCGAGGCGGCGCTCACCGCCCCGCTGCTGCCCGAGCGGGCGAGCGAGCCCGCCCAGGTGCTGGCCGAGCTGGTGCGGCCCTACGCCCAGTGGTCGGTGGACATCACCCACCCGGCCGCGGTGGCCCGGATGCAGCCGCCGCCCACCGACGTGGCCGCCGCCGCCGAGCTGGTCGGCGCCGTCCTCAACCAGTCGCTGCACGCCTGGGAGAGCGGCCCGTTCGCGCTGGAGCTGGACCGCTGGGTGATCGCCCAGCTCGCCGAGCTGGTCGGCTACGACCCCGCCGAGGCGGGCGGCACCCTCACCTCCGGCGGCAGCGTCTCCAACCTGATGGCCATGACCATGGCCCGCGACACCGTGCTCGCCGCGAAGACCGGCCGGCTCGCCTTCCAGGAGGGCCTGCTGAACCTGGGCGTGCAGCCCGTGGTGCTGGCCCCGCAGGGCGTGCACTTCTCGATCGAGCGCGCGGTGCGCCTGCTCGGCATCGGTGAGGCGAACATCCGCACCGTCCCGATCGACGAGCACGGCCGGATGATCCCGAAGGAGGCCGAGCGGATCCTGGCCGGACTGCCCGCGCACGAGGTGCCCGTCGCGCTGGTCGCCGTCGCCGGCTCCACCGACCTGGGCATCGTCGACCCGCTGCCGGAACTGGCCGCGATCGCCCGTGCGCACGGCCTGTGGCTGCACGCCGATGCCGCCTACGGGGCCGGCGCGCTCTTCTCCCCGCGGCTGCGCCCGATGCTGGACGGCCTGGCCGAGGCCGACTCGGTCACCATGGACCTGCACAAGTTCGGCTGGACCCCGGCCTCCTCCGCGGCCCTGCTGGTGCGCCGCGCCGAGACCATGAACTCCTTCGGCCTGCAGCCCACCACCTGCCTGAGCGCCGACGACGACACCTGCGCCGGCTACATCGGCTCGCAGAACACCTCGCTGCAGACCACCCGGCGGGCCGACGCGCTGAAGATCGCCGTTTCCATGCGCACCCTGGGCCGCGACGCGGTGGCGCAGATGGTCGACACCTGCCATGACCTGGCCCGGCACGCGGCCGCCCGGATCGCCGCCGAGCCCCGGCTCGAACTGGGCACCGAACCCCCGCTCACCGCCGTGCTCTTCCGCTACCTGCCCGGCCACGGCCTGGACGCCGACGCCTTCAACGGCAAGCTGCGCCGCCGGGTGATGGAGGACGGCCGGGCCCTGCTCGCCCGCACCCACATCACGCAGCCCGACGGCAGCAGCCGGGTCTTCCTCAAGCTGATGCTGCTCAACCCGCAGACCGCCCCGGAGCAGCTGGACCGGCTCGTCGACGACCTGCTCGCGCTCGCCGCGGAGCAGGAGGCCGCGGCCGTAGCGGTCTGACCGCCGCCCCACCGCACAACCACGCCCGGGAAGAGAGATTCGGTGAGATCCGAGGTGCACCGCCCGTCCGCGCCGGCCGCTGGCCGGCAGGCGGACGACCCCGTCCGCGCGTCGATGGGCCGCCTGCCGCGGCTGTTCGACCGGCCGCTGACGCTGCTGACCGGCCGCCCGCTCGACGGCCGGCACCGGACGGCGTACACCCCGACCCGGCACCTGCTCAACGCCCTGGCGTCCATGACCGCCGGCCTGGCCGCCGGGGCGCTGGCCCTGGCGGCCGGCGGCTGGTGGCTGCTGCTGGTCCCGGCCGGCTGGGCGATGACCCTGCACAGCGCCCGGAACCTGCGGATGATGGTCTACCACCAGTGCGCCCACCTCAACATGTGGGGCCACAAGCGGCACGACGTGCTGCTCGGCCGGGCCATCGCGGCGCTGCTGATGATCCAGGACTTCGGCCGCTACAGCGCCGAGCACGTCGCGGACCACCACGCGCTGCACCACATGACGCTGCGCGACCCCACCGTGCAGGCGTTCCTGGTCAGCCTCGGCCTGCGCCCCGGCATGAGCCGTCGTCAGATGTGGCGCCGCATGCTCGGCCGGACCGTCTCACCGCTCTTCCACGCCCGCTTCCTGACGGCCCGGATCCGCTCCTACTTCCACGCCGCCGCTCCGGCCTGGCGCGCCGGCACCCTGGTGGCGCTGGCCGCCGTCGCGGCGCTGGCGACCTGGCTGCACCTGTGGCTCTTCGTGCTGGTCGCCTGGGTGGTCCCGATGAGCGTGCTGTACCAGGTGAGCAACACCTTCCGACTGTGCGTCAAGCACACCTTCCCCGCGCCCGACGCGCCGGTGCGGCGCGGGCGGGACTACTTCGCGGGCCTGACCAACGCGATCTTCCTCGGCGAGGCCGCCCCGCCGCCGGGCCTGCCCGCCGGGCATCGGCTGCTCGCCTGGGCCCGCTGGTGGACCCGGATGCTGCTGGTGCACTTCCCGGCCCGCTACCTGGTGCTCACCGGCGACACCGTGGTGCACGACTTCCACCACCGGGCCCCGATGAGCCGCGACTGGGCCAACTACCTCTACGCCCGCGAGGACGACCACCGGCTCGGCCACCCGGGCTGGCCGCCCTACCGCCACGTCTGGGGCCTGGTAGCCGCGATCGACCTGGTCTTCGACTCGCTGCGGGCCGCCGACCCCGCCGAGTACGACCCGGACCGGCTGGCCGCGGTCAACCACCGCGAGCTGTTCTCGGCCTTCGAGGACTGACACCCCCGCCCCTCCCCCGCTCCCCCAGTCCCCCGCCGAAAGGGCTCCCCCTATGAACACGCCGGCCGGGCCGGCCGACCGCCTGGTCATCCTGGGCGTGGCCGAGAGCGACGCGCACGCCGTCGCCAACCAGCTGATCACCATGCAACTGCAGTCGCACGGCTTCACCGTGCTCAACCTCGGCGTGTGCACCCCGCTGTCCGACTTCGCCGACGCCCACGACCGCCACCCGCACGCCGAGGCGGTGCTGATCGGATCCCTCAACGGCCACGCCCACCAGGACCTGCGCACCCTGCCCGAGCTGCGTGCCGCCGGCCGGCTGCGCTGCCCGGTGATCGTCGGCGGCAATCTGTCGGTCGGCAGCCGCAAGGCCGGCACCGACCGGCAGCGGCTGCTCGACCTGGGCGTGGACCACCTGCTGGCGGACGCGGGCGGCCTGGTCCTGCTGCTCGACATGCTGCACGCCGCCCGGGCGGCCGAGCTGCAGCATGGCTGAACTGCACGGCCTGCAGCTCGACGACCGGATCGCCGCCGAACTGCCCGACTGGGAGGCGATCGTGGCGCACCTGCGCACCCGCCGCCCGGTGGCCGAGGTGCTGCGCCAGGCCGCCGCCGGCGGCCGTCCGCTGGTGCAGCCGCGCTGCGGCGTCGGCGGCCACCGGGAGATGGTCGAGCTGCTGCGCGCCCTGGAGCCGGCCGGACCGGGCGTGCTCTCGGTCACCATCGACTCGCACACCCGGCTGCGGCACTTCGACACCGCCGCCGAACTGCTCGCCCGCAACCCCGCCGACCTGAACGGCTACCCGCTGGTCGCGCACGGCTGGCAGCGCGGACGGGAGCTGGCCGCCGCCGTCGACGTCCCGCTGGAGGTGCGGCACGGCTCGCCCGACGGACGCGAGCTGTTCGCCGTCGCCCTGGCCGCCGGCCTGACCTCCTACGAGGGCGGCGGCATCGGCTACAACTTGCCGTACTCCAAGAACGTGCCGCTCGGCCACTCGCTGCGCGCCTGGCAGCAGGTCGACGCGGTGTGCGGAGTGCTCGCCGCCGAGGGCGTGCTGATCGACCGGGAGCTGTTCGGCACACTCACCGCGGTGCTGGTCCCGCCCTCGGTCAGCCTCGCCGTCACCGTGCTGGAGGCGGTGGCCGCGGCCCGCGAGGGCGTGCGCTGCCTGTCCATCGCCTACCCGCAGGGCGGCGAGATCCACCAGGACGTGGCCGCGCTGCGCGCGGTGCGCACCCTGGCCGCGCGCTACCTCGACCCGGGCATCGAAGTCCACCCGGTGCTGCACGAGTTCATGGGCGTCTTCCCGCGGACCCGCTCCTACGCCGACCTGCTGATCCTGCACGGCGGCCTGCTCGCCCGGCTCGGCGGCGCCACCAAGGTGATCAGCAAGACCCACCAGGAGGCGTACGGCATCCCCGACGCCGAGGCGAACGCCGACGGCATCCGCACTGCCGCGCTGGGCGCCTGCGAGCTGCTCGACTTCGTCCGGATCGACGAGGACCGGGTCTCCGAGGAGCAGCACTGGATCGAGCGCGAGGTCGCCGAACTGGTCGACCCGGTGCTGAACGAGCCCGCGCTGCTGCCCGCGATCGAGGCCGCCTTCGCCGCCGGGCGCCTGGACATCCCGTTCAGCGCCAGCGTCCACGCCCACTCGCGCGTCGTCCCGCGGCGCGACGCCTGCGGCGCCATCCGCTACGCCGGCGTCGGTGCGCTGCCGTTCTCCGCCGCCGTACTGCGCCGGCACGCCGACCTGCTCGCCCCGGCACCCGGCGCCCGCGAGCGCTCCCCCTTCGAGGCGGCCACCGCCGACATCCGCTACTTCCTCGACAACGAGGACCGGTTCCACTCCAGCACGCCGCACCGCACGCGGTCCGAGCCCCCGCAGAGGTTCTGATGACTACTCAGCCGTCCGCCCCCCAGCTGCCCGCCCCCGACCCGGCCGAGGGCCGGCGGGTCTTCGCCGAGGACCGCGCGCACCTCTTCCACTCCTGGGCCGCCCAGGGCGCGGTCAACCCGATCCCGGTGGCGGGCGCCGCCGGCCGGCACTTCTGGGACTACGAGGGCAAGCGCTACCTCGACTTCTCCTCGCAGTTCATCAACCTCAACATCGGCCACGCGCACCCCAAGGTGGTCGCGGCGATCAAGGAGCAGGCCGACCGGATCTGCATGATCGCCTCCACCTTCGCCAACGACAAGCGCGGCGAGGCGGCCAGGCTGATCACCGAGCTGGCCCCCGGCGACCTGAACCACGTCTTCTTCACCAACGGCGGCGCCGACGCCAACGAGCACGCCGTGCGGATGGCCCGGATGCACACCGGCCGCCCCAAGGTGCTCTCCACCTACCGCTCCTACCACGGCGGCACCGCCACCGCGATCAGCCTCACCGGCGACCCGCGCCGCTGGGCCAACGAGCGCTCCGGCAGCGCGACCGGCAACATCGCGCACTTCTTCGGCCCCTACCTGTACCGCTCGCACTTCCACGCCACGACCGAGGCCGAGGAGAGCGCCCGGGCGCTCGCCCACCTCGCCGAGGTGATCGAGTTCGAGGGCCCCGCGACGATCGCCGCGATCCTGCTGGAGACCGTCGTCGGCACCGCCGGCATCCTGGTCCCGCCACCCGGCTACCTGGCGGGCGTGCGGGCGCTGTGCGACACGTACGGCATCGTCTTCATCGCCGACGAGGTGATGTCCGGCTTCGGACGGGCCGGCGAGTGGTTCGCCGTCGACCACTGGGGCGTCACCCCCGACCTGATCACCTTCGCGAAGGGCGTCAACTCCGGCTACGTCCCGCTCGGCGGCGTGATCGTCTCGGACGCGATCCACGAGACCTTCCGGGAGGTCGTCTACCCCGGCGGCCTCACCTACTCGGGCCACCCGCTGGCCTGCGCCGCCGCCGTCGCCACCATCACGGCGATGAAGGAGGAGGGCATCGTGGAGAACGCCGCCCGGATCGGCGAGGACGTGCTCGGCCCCGGCCTGCGCGAGCTGGCCGAGCGGCACCCGAGCATCGGCGAGGTGCGCGGGCTCGGCGTCTTCTGGGCCGTCGAGCTGGTCCGCAACCGGGAGACCCGCGAGATGCTGGTGCCCTACGCCGCCGGGGCCGGCCAGACCGGGCCGGTGGACGAGGTGGTCGCCGGGTGCAAGGAGCGCGGCATGTGGCCGGTGTACAACTTCAACCGGATCCACCTGGTCCCGCCGTGCACCATCACGGACGACGAGGCCCGCCAGGGCCTGGAGATCCTCGACGCGGCGCTGGACGCGGCGGACAAGTACGTCGACTGACGGCACGTCAGCCGGCAGGCCCGCGTTCATCTTCATTCGACAGTCCGACGATCCGACGAGAGGTCGACATGCGAGCAGTCATCGCCGAGCGGTTCGGCGGCCCCGAGGTCCTGGCGCTGGCCGAGCGGGCGGACCCGCGGCCCGGGCCCGGCGAGCTGGTGGTGCGGCTCGCGGCCGCCGGGGTCAACTACAAGGACGTCTACGAGCGCGAGGGCCGCGGGCCGCTGCCGGCCCCGCTGGTGGTCGGCTGCGAGGGCGCCGGCACCGTGCTGGCCACCGGCCCGGGGGTGAGCGCCATCGCGCCCGGCGACCGGGTCGCCTGGTGGGCGGCCCCCGGCAGCTACGCCGAGCAGGTCGTGGTGCCCGCACGGGCCGCCGTCCCGCTGCCCGCGGACATCACCGAGGAGGCCGCAGCCGCGGTCCTGCTGCAGGGTCTGACCGCGCACTACCTGACCACCAGCACCTACCGGGCCGCGGCCGGCGAGTGCGCCCTGGTCCCCGCGGCCGCCGGCGGCCTGGGGCAGCAGCTGGCCCGGGTCCTCGCACGCCGCGGGGTGCACGTGATCGGCACGGTCTCCACCGAGGCCAAGGCCGCCGTCGCCACCGCCGCAGGCGTGCGCGACGTCCTGGTGGTCCCGCCCGGCGGCTTCGGTGACGGCGAGCAGGTCGCCGCCCGGGTCCGCGAGCTGACCGGCGGGCGCGGCGTCGACGTGGTCTACGACGGCGTCGGCCGCGACACCTTCCGCACCGGGCTGGCCGCGCTGCGCCGGCGCGGCACCTTCGTGCTGGTCGGCGCCGCCTCCGGCCCGGTTCCCCCGTTCGACCCGCAGCTGCTCGCCGCGGCCGGCTCGCTCTTCCTGACCCGCCCCACGCTGGTCGACCACGCCACCGAGCCGGCCGAACTCGCCGAGCGCGCCGGCGAGGTGTTCGCCTGGCTGCGGGACGGCACGCTGTCGGCCGAGCCCGGTGGACGCTATCCGCTGGCCCGGGCTGCCGCCGCCCACGCCGACCTGGAGGGACGCCGCACCACGGGCAAGCTGCTGTTGGTGCCGTCAGCCTGACCCGGCCTGAAGGACTGCGTCGGGAAGTCCGCCGGCCCGGCGGCGGCGACCGGGTCCGTCAGGCGGGCCGGTGGACCAGGCGCCCGCCCAGCAGGGTGTGGCTGGGAAGCAGCCCGTCGAGGCGCTGCTCGGGCACGGTCGTCGGGTCCTCGGGCCAGATCGTGAGGTCGGCGAGCCGGCCGGGGGCGAGCTGCCCGCGCAGCCGGCTCTCCCCGTTCAACCGGGCGGCGGCGGTGGTGTGCAGGGCGATCGCCGCCGCCCGGTCGACGGCCTGTTCCGGGCCGAGCACGCCGTCGACCGTGGCCCTGGTGGTCAGGCCGTACAGCGAGTGCGTGGCGCCGAACGCGCCGACGGGGTAGTCCGAGCCGGCCGAGACCTCCGCGCCCGCCTCCAGCCACCCCCGGACGGGGAAGAGCGCGGCCACCCGTTCCCTGCCCCAGTACTGCGCCTGGACGGCGGCCACGTCGTGCAGCAGCGGCTGCTGGACGGTCACCGGCACGCCCAGCCGGACGGCTCGCCGGCGCTGCTGCGGGTCGGCGAGGCCGCCGTGCTCCATCACCAGGGTGCCGGGCGGCAGACCGGGGACGCGCTGCTGCACGCGCTCGAACAGGTCGAGCAGGGACCGCACGCCGCGGTCCCCGTAGGCGTGCACCCCGACCCGCCGGCCGCGCCGCACCACCCGCTCCACCGCGGCCTCCAACTCCGCCGGGTCCCAGGCGAACTGCCCGGTGTAACCGGGCGTCGGGCAGTGCGCGGGGCAGTAGGGGGCGTCCAGCGCGGCGGACTCGATCCCGCCGTCCAGCCAGAACTTCACTCCCCACACCCGCAGCCAGTCGTCCTCGGCGCCCTCCCACGCCGCCATCTCGTCCAGCAACCGGTCGACCTGACGGAGCGTGCTGAAGCCGAGGGTGCCGAGCAGCACCCGCACCCGGCAGCCGAGTTCGCCGCGGTCCCGGAGCTGCTGGAGGGCGGCCAGGTCGGCGGGCGAGCAGTTGGCGTCGCGCACGGTGCCGATCCCGGTGGCCGCGAAGGCGTGCGAGGCCAGCCGCAGGCCCTCCAGCCTGGTCGCCGGATCGGGCACGGGCAGCTGCGGCCGGATCAGCGCCAGGCCGCCCTGCAGGTGGCCGACGGGGCGGCCGGCCGCGTCGCGTACGATCCGGCCGCCCACCGGGTCGGGGGTGTCGGCGTCGATCCCGCAGCGGCGCAGCGCAAGGCTGTTGAGCGCCTGGTTGTGCACCCCGCGCAGCACCAGCACCGGGTGCCGCTCGGTGGCCCGGTCGAGCTCGGCCGCGGTGGGGAAGCGGCGCTCGGCGAGGTTGAGTTCCTGCCAGTGCCCGGCGGTGCGAATCCACTCCCCCGGCGGGGTCCGCTCGGCCCGGGCCCGGACCAGCGCCACCAGCTCCGCGATGGAGCGGGCGCTGTCCACGGCCACGTCATGGGCGCTGTCGGCGGCCGCGATCAGGTGGGTGTGGGTGTCGTCGAAGGCCGGCAGCACGCTCGCTGCGGGCAGGTCCAGCAGCGTGGTGGCCGGACCGGCCAGGCCGTCGAGCCCGTGCGCCGACTCCGCGAGGGCGAGCACCCGCTCGCCGCGCACCGCGAGCGAGCGCTGCGGCGGCAGCCCGGGAACCAGGGTGTGGATGCGGCCCGCGCGCAGCAGCAGGTCCGCGAACGGCGGGGTGGACCAGGACACGGCGGCCTCCGACGGCTCGACGGCGAACGTGCTTGGTGGACAGTCCGATTGTGGTGGTGCCGTCAACCGGTGGCGGGCCGCACCAGCCGCTCGTCCGGGACGACCGCGACGCCGAGGATCTCGATCATGGCCTCGGGCTGCCACAGCCCGGTGGTGCCGATGCCGGCCATCGCGGGGTAGACCGGGCCGGCCAGCTCCCGCCAGACCTGCCCGATCTCCTTGCCGTGCGCCTGGTAGTCGGCGATGTCGGTCAGGTACAGCGTCACGCTCACCAGGTCCTGCGGCCGGCCGCCCACCGCGGCCAGGGTGGTGAGCACGTTGGCGAAGGCCTGCCGGAACTGCTCGACGATCCCGCCCGGCACGATCCGCATCCGCTCGTCGAGGGCGGTCTGCCCGCCCAGGTACAGCGTGTTGCCGCTGAGCGTCCCGTGCGAGTAGCCGCTGGGCTTCGGCAGCGACGGGGGGTTGACCGGAACCGGCGTCAGATCGGCCGCCATGGCGAGCTCCTGTCGGGACGGCAGCTGGGGCGCCGTCACCGTAGCATCTATTGACAGTTTTATGACGGTCGTAGAAATAATGAAATATCAGCAGTGCGAGGGAGGAGCCACCGTCATGCAGCTCGCGACCGTCGCCCATCCGGCCGGCACCAGCGCCGCCGTGCTCGACGGGCAGACCTGGCGGGCGCTGCCGGCCCCCGACCTGTCGGCGTACCTGGCGGCCGGCCCGCCGGCCTCGGCGCTCGCCGCGGCCGGTCCCGCGCTCCCCGGCGCCGTCCCGGTGCTCCCGCTGCCCGCGCCCCGCAAGGTGATCTGCTGCGGCCTGAACTACGCCGAGCACATCCGCGAGACCGGGCGCGAACTGCCCACCCACCCCACGCTGTTCACCAAGTTCGCCGACAGCCTCGCCGGCCCCGAGGCCGACCTGGTGCTGCCGCCGGGCCTGCAGGTCGACTGGGAGGCCGAGCTCGCCGTCGTGGTGGGCGCCACCCTGCGCCGGGCCGACCGGTCGACCGCGCTGGCCGGCATCGCCGGCTACACCGTGGCGAACGACATCTCGGTGCGCGACTGGCAGTACCGCACCCTGGAGTGGTTCCAGGGCAAGGCCTGGGACGCCGCCACCCCGGTCGGACCGGTGGTCGTGACGCCGGAGGAGGTCGACCCCGCTGCCGGCCTCGAGGTGATCTGCCGGGTCAACGGCGAGCAGGTCCAGCGCGACAACACCCGCACGCTGGTCTTCGACCCGGCCGACCTGCTCGCCTACATCTCGACCTTCACCGTGCTGCGCCCGGGCGACCTGGTGCTGACCGGCACGCCCGGCGGCATCGGAGCGGCCCGGCAGCCGCCGCGCTTCCTCGCCGACGGCGACCTCGTCGAGACCGAGATCCCCGGCATCGGCCGGCTGTGCAACACCGTGCGGTTCACCAACTGACGATCCCTCTCCTCCACCAAGGGAGCTCCGATGGACCCAACGCCCGGCGACCACCTCCTCGACGGCGACCACCCGATCCGCACCACGGCGAGCGGCCTGGTGGTACCGGTGGTGACCCGGGCCGGCACCGAGCCCGGGGACACCGGCCAGTCCGCCGGCGCCACCCGGATCTCGGGCGTCAGCATCCAGCACACCCCGGCCACCCGGCTCTGGTTCGGCAAGGTCCGCAACGAGGGCGGCTACCGCTCGGTGCCGCACCACCACGGCGAGGCCGAGACCGGCGGCTACGTGCTGGCCGGGCGGGGCCGGATCTACTTCGGCCACGGGTTCGCGGACTACGTCGACCTGGCGGAGGGCGACTGGGTCTTCGTCCCGCCCTTCATGCCGCACGTCGAGTGCAACCTGGACCGCGACCGGCCGCTGACCTGGCTGACCACCCGTACACCGGAGAACATCGTGGTCAACCTGCCCGAGGTCGCGGACGCGGAGCTGCGCGACTGGCTGGAGCGCCCCTGATGGCCGACACCACCTCCGAGGCCTTCACCGCCGCGGTCACCCTGCGCCCCGCGCCGGCCGACCGGTTCGACCTCGCGTTCACCGCCGTCACCCAGCCCTGCCCGTGGCCGAAGGCCTACGGCGGCGACCTGGTCGCCCAGGCGGCCGCGGCCGCGATGCGCTCGGTCGAGGACGGCAAGGCGCTGCACTCCATGCACTCCTACTTCATGCGCCCGGCCGAGATCGGCGCCGAGGTGCACTACGAGGTGGAACTGCTGCGCGACGGCCGCGGCTACGCGACCCGGCAGGTGCGCGGCTACCAGCAGGGCAGGGCGCTCTACGTCTGCCTGGCCAACTTCGCGGCCGGCGAGCCCGGCGCCAGCTACCGGGCCGACCCACCGGAGGTGCCCGGGCCGGAGGAGCTGCCCAGCTCCGCCGAGTACCTCGCGGACCGCAGCGGCGGGACGATGACCGCGGGCTCGAAGGCATACTGGTCCACCGGGCGCAGCTTCGACCTGCGGCACGTGCCGGGCCCGGTCTACCTCCGTGTCGAGGGCGCGCGGGTTCCCCACCAGGCGCTCTGGGTCAAGCCGTTCGACGCGCTGCGCCCGGTCGAGGGGCTCACCGACGCGCAGCGGGACACCGCGGCCCTGGCCTACGTCTGCGACTACACGATCCTCGAGCCGGTGCTGCGGGTGCTCGGCCTGCACTGGGCGCAGGAGGGCCTGGTCACCGCCAGCCTCGACCACGCGATGTGGTTCCACCGCCCGCCGCGCCCGGGCGTGGCGGACGGCTGGCTGCTCTACGCCCAGCAGGCCGGCGCCGCCGAGGCCGGGCGCGGCCTGGGCTCCGGCCGCTTCTTCGCCCCCGACGGCACCCACCTGGCCACGGTCGTGCAGGAAGGGATGATCCGGTCGGCTGGGGCAGGCCGGCCATGACCCTGCCGCCCTCGGGCCACACCGACACCTTTGCCCGCGACCACCTGCCCCCGCCCGGGCAGTGGCCGGTGCTGGAGTTCACCACCGAGCTGCTCCAGTACCCCGAACGCCTGAACGCCGCCGTCGAGCTGATCGACCGTCCGGCGGCGGCCTTCGGTGCGCAGCGGCCCGCGCTGCGCACTCCGGAGGGCGAGGTCTGGACGTACGGGGAGCTGCGGCAGCGGGCCGACCAGGTCGCCCAAGTACTCACCGAGGAGCTCGGCCTGCAACCCGGCAACCGGGTGCTGCTGCGCTCCCCCAACAACCCGTGGGCCGTGGCCGCCTGGCTGGGCGTGCTGAAGGCCGGCGGCATCGCGGTCAGCACCATGGCCGCGCTGCGGGCCCGCGAGCTGGCGCCGATCGTGGCCAAGACCAGGCCGGCCGCGGCCCTGGTCGACCACCGCTACCTCGACGAGGTGTTCGCCGTGCGGGACACCGTGGCACCGGAGTTGTCCGTGCTGGCGCACGGCGGCGCCGCGGCCGGGGACCTGAGCCGGCTGGCCGCGGCGAAGTCCGGGCGGTTCACGGCCGTGGACACCGCCGCGGCCGACGTCGCGCTGTTCGGGCCGACCTCGGGCACCACCGGCATCCCGAAGATCACCGTGCACTTCCACCGCGACCTGCTGTCGATCGACAACACCTTCGGCCGGAGCACGCTGCGGCTGCTCCCCGACGACCTGGTCGCCTGCACCGCGCCGTTCGCCTTCACCTTCGGCCTCGGCATGCTGGTCGTCTTCACCCTGCGGGCCGGCGCCTGCGCCTTCCTCACCGAGACCGCCACCCCGGTGCAACTGGCCCGGCTGGTCGCCGACCACGGAGTGACGGTGCTGGCCACCGCACCCACCGCCTACCAGCAGATCGTCAAGTCCGGGGCGGTGCAGCAGCTCTCGGGCCTGCGCCGGGCGGTCAGCGCGGGCGAGCACCTGCCCCGCGCACTGTGGGAGCGGCTGCGCGCGGAGCTCGGCCTGGAGGTCATCGACGGGATCGGCGCCACCGAGCTGCTGCACATCTTCATCTCGGCCACCGGCACGGACATCCGCCCGGGCGCGACGGGGCGGCCGGTCCCCGGCTACCGCGCCACCGTGCTGGGCCCGGACGGCACCGAGGCCGCACCCGGCGTCGCCGGCCGCCTCGGCGTGATCGGCCCGGTCGGCTGCCGCTACCTGGACGACGAGCGGCAGGCGGCCTACGTGGTGAACGGTTGGAACGTCACCGGCGACACCTTCGTGCGCGACGAGGACGGCTACTTCTGGTACCAGGCACGCGAGGACGGCATGATCGTCTCCTCCGGCTACAACATCGCCGGCCCCGAGGTCGAGGCCGCGCTGGCCACCCATCCGGACGTGCTGGAGACGGCGGTGGTCGCCGCCCCCGACCCCGAACGCGGCTCGGTGGTCTGCGCCTTCGTGGTGCTGCGCGAGGGCCTGGTGGGCGACGCGGCCAAGGCCGCCGAACTCCAGGACCACGTCAAGCAGTCGATCGCCCCCTACAAGTACCCGCGCCAGGTGCGCTTCACCGACGCGCTGCCGCGCAACGCCAGCGGCAAGCTCCAGCACTTCAGGCTGCGCCGGCTGGTGGCCGGCCGGCCGGCCGAGGAGGACCAGGCATGAGGATCGCCATCGCCGGCGGCGGCCCGGGGGGCCTGTACCTGGCCGCCCTGCTGAAGCAGCTGGACCCGGCGCACCAGGTCACCGTCTGGGAGCGCAACGCGCCAAACGACACCTTCGGCTTCGGCGTCGTCTTCTCCGAGGAGACCCTGAGCGGCATCGACAACGCCGACCAGGTCGTGCACGCGGCGATGGAGCGCCGCTTCGCCCGCTGGAGCGACATCGACATCGACTTCGACGGCCACCGGTTCACCGTAGGCGGGCAGGGCTTCGCCGCGATGGGCCGCAAGGAGCTGCTCGGGATCCTGCAACGGCGGGCCGCCGAGCTGGGTGTCACCGTCCACTACCGCACCCCGGCGCCCGACGCGGACGAGCTGCGGGCCGGCCACGACCTGGTGGTGGCCGCCGACGGCGTGGGCTCCGCGATCCGCACCAAGTACGCCGACGTCTTCGCCCCCTCGCTGGACCGGCGGCGCAACCGGTACATCTGGCTCGGCACCGACCTGGTCTTCGAGGCGTTCCAGTTCTTCGTCAAGCAGACGCCGTGGGGCACCATGCAGATCCACGGCTACCCCTACTCCGCGGCCGGTTCGACCTTCATCGTCGAGATGCACGAGGAGGTCTGGCGCCGGGCCGGCTTCGACCGCACCGAGGACCAGGACCTCCCCCCGGGCGTCTCGGACGAGTACGCCGCCGACCGGATCCGCGAGCTGTTCGCCGACGAGCTGCGCGGCCACCGGGTCCTGACCAACAACTCGCAGTGGCTGGCCTTCACCACCGTGCGCAACGAGCGGTGGCACGACGGCAACGTGGTGCTGCTCGGCGACGCCGCCCACACCGCCCACTTCTCGATCGGCTCGGGCACCAAGCTGGCCATGGAGGACGCCCTCGCGCTGGCCGCCTGCCTGCACGAGCACCCTACGGTGAACCAGGCGCTGACGGCCTACCAGGTCGAGCGCCGGCCGGTGGTCGAGTCGACCCAGCGGGCCGCGCAGGCCTCGCTGGAGTGGTTCGAGAACATCGGCCGGTACGCGGGCCAGGCCCCGGCCCAGTTCGCGTTCAACCTGCTGACCCGGTCCCGGCGGATCACCTTCGAGAACCTGCGCGAGCGCGACGCCGGGTTCGCCGACCTGATGGAACGTGAGTTCGCCCGCCAGGAGCAGGCCGCCGAGGTCGCCCCGGCGATGTTCCAGCCGGTGCGGATCGGTCCGCTCGAACTGCCCAACCGCGTCGTGGTCTCCCCCATGGACATGTACTCCGCGGTGGACGGGGTCCCCGGGGACTTCCACCTGGTGCACCTCGGCGCCAAGGCGCTCGGCGGCGCGGGCCTGGTGATGACCGAGATGGTCTGCGTCTCGCCCGAGGGCCGGATCACCCCGGGCTGCGCGGGGCTGTGGACCGAGGAGCAGGGCGCCGCCTGGCGCCGGGTCACCGAGTTCGTGCACCAGCGCAGCGGCGCCCGGATCGGCCTGCAGCTGGGCCACTCCGGCCGCAAGGGATCGACCAGGCTGATGTGGGAGGGCATCGACCAGCCGCTGGCGGAGGGCAACTGGGAGGTGATCGGCCCGTCCCCGATCCCCTACGGCGCCGGCTGCCACCTCCCGCGCGAGGCCACCCGCGCGGACCTGGACCAGGTGGTCGCCGACTTCACCGCCGCCGCCGAGCGCGGGGTCCGGGCCGGCTTCGACCTGATCGAGGTGCACGCCGCCCACGGCTACCTGCTCTCCTCCTTCCTCTCCCCGGTGGCCAACCACCGCACCGACGAGTACGGCGGCTCGCTGGCCGCCCGCCTGCGGTTCCCGCTGGAGGTCTTCGACGCCGTGCGCGCCACCGTGCCGGCCGCGATCCCGGTCACCGTCCGCATCTCGGCCAGCGACTGGGTGCCGGACGGCACCACCGAGGACGAGGCCGTGGCGATCGCCCGCGCCTTCGTCGAGCACGGCGCGGCCGCGATCGACGTCTCCTCGGGGCAGGTCACCAAGGACGAGAAGCCGGCCTACGGACGCTCGTACCAGACCCCGTTCGCCGACCGGATCCGCCACGAGGTGGCCGCGCCCGCCGGCGTCAAGGTGATCGCGGTCGGCGCCATCTCCTCCTACGACGACGTCAACTCGATCCTGCTGGCCGGCCGGGCCGACCTCTGCGCGCTGGGCCGCACCCACCTCTACAACCCGCAGTGGACCCTGCAGGCGGCCGCCGAACAGGAGTACCGCGGCGCGGGGGCCCGCTGGCCGCTCCCCTGGGAGGCCGGCCGGCGCCGACCGCCGACCTCGCGCACCGACCGGATCCCGCCGCGGCTGGACCTGCTGCGCGCGGGCACCGCCGACCGGGTGCACCTGCGCTGGCAGCCCGGATCTGACGAGGGCTCGGGGTGACCGGGCCGATGAGATCATGAACGGCCGGGTCGGCGATACTGAACGGGATGAGCGAGACGAACAGCGCCCGGCCCCCGGCGGCGGCCCGCCGGTCCCGCACCCTGCTGGTGAGCTTCCTGGGCGCCGTCGTGCGCCCGATGGGCGACTGGATGCCGATCGCCGGCACGGTCGAGCTGCTGGCCCAGGCGGGCCTGGACGCGGCCGGCGTGCGCACCGCGGTCTTCCGGCTCAAGAAGCGCGGCTGGCTGGACTCGCAGACCCGCTCCGGCCAGCGCGGCTACGCGCTGACCCCGGCCGCCCTGGAGGCGCTCGCGGCCGGTGACGAGGTGATCTGGCACGCCCGGCAGCCCGCCGACCTCGGCGACGGCTGGTGCCTGGTCAACTTCTCGATACCGGAGTCCGCCCGCGCGGTGCGCCACCGGCTGACCGCGCACCTGGCCGCACTGGGCTTCGGCAACACCGGCTCGGCCGTGTGGATCGCCCCGGCCCGGATGCTCCCGGCCGCTCGGCGCGCCATCGCCGAACTCGACCTCACCGAGCAGTGCGCCGTCTTCGTCGGCGACTACCGCGGCGGGCAGCAGCTCACCGCGATGGTCCGCAACGGCTGGGACCTCGCCGAGATCGACCGGCGCTACCGGGACTTCATCGCGGACCACCAGGCCGTACTGGACGGCTTCGCAGCCGGCCCCACGCCCGACGGACAGCACGCGTTCGTCCAGTACCTCTCAGTGATCGACCACTGGCGCAAACTGCCGTTCCGCGACCCCGGCCTCCCCATGGAGGTGCTGACCGAGGACTGGAGCGGCCCGGCCGCCGTCCACCTGTTCGAACGCCTCGCCGCGGCCCTGGCCGACCCCGCCCTGAGCCACGCCGCCCGCCACTGGCCCGGTGGGGCCCCCGGGCAGCGTTCGGCGCCCGATGCCAGCTGAACGGTGTCGGCGGGCGTCGGGCGCCGCGGGTCAGAGCTTGAACATCGCGGTGTACGGGTGACTGATGCGCTCCTGTCGTGATCCGAAGTCGACGAGGACAGCGGTGTTGCCGTCGCCTTCGACACTGATGACCCGGCCGAGGCCGTAACCGTCGTGGGTGACCCGGTCACCCACGGCGAAGTGCTTGGGCGGGGCCTCCCGACGAGGCTTGAAGGGGCTGGTGGGCAGGGGACGGGGACCTGCTGCTGATTTCGACATTACTGCCAGTATGCGCCGCGAGCCCCGCCTTGGGCACCTCCTGGGCGCGGCGGAAATCGGTCGACTTCGGCCGGCGCCGACCGCTCAGCCAACTTCCCTGCCGGGCTGCGAAGTTGACAACCCACCCGGATCGGGCGGACACTCCCGCGCCGGGCCGCGCGAAATCTACCGGCCCGGATCCCCCCACTGCGGGCCGCGGCCTGCTACAGTCAACTTCGTTGCAGTTGTGTAGTTCCCATTGAACTTTGTGTGCGCCTGCGAATGAACTGCAGGCGCATTTTTGTTTCCCGGGTCCTCTCCGGGTGGGCACTCCATGCGGCGACTGATGCCCGCGCTGTGCGTGCTTCGGACAGCCCTTTGAAGGAGTTTTTTATGGCTAATGGCACTGTGAAGTGGTTCAACTCGGAGAAGGGCTTCGGCTTCATCGAGCAGGAGGGTGGCGGCCCGGACGTCTTCGCCCACTACTCGAACATCGTCGCCAACGGCTTCCGCGAGCTGCTCGAGGGCCAGAAGGTCGAGTTCGATGTCACCCAGGGCCAGAAGGGCCCGCAGGCTGAGAACATTCGCCCGCTGTAGTTCTTCTGCCCCGGCGCCCGCCGAGGACTGAGAGAGGCCCGTACCGCGTTACATGCCGGTACGGGCCTCTCTGTGTGCCCGAAGGGGGGCAAGGCCCGCCGGCTTCAGCGGCCGGCCCCGACCCGCCCCCACCGGGCGCGCGGCGGGCGGACCAGCAGCCGGTCCACGTGGTGGCGTTCCAGACCGGCTTCCGGGTCGATCGGCAACAGCAGCCGGTCCCGCCGCAGCAGCGAGTTGCGCACCAGCCGGAACGGCATCACGTCATCCACCCAGGCGAACGGCCGACCGCCCGCGTACCGCAGCAGCGGGGCCCACTTCGCGCCCGAGAGCAGCTCCATCAGCCGGACCCTCGGGTCCTCCGGCTGCGGCCGGTACCCGGCGAACCGCACCACCGGCAGCGGCGGCAGGCCCAGCAGCGGGGCCAGGTGGGTGTTCGCGTCCTGCTCCCAGGTGGTGGCCCAGCACAGCTCGTACACCTGCCCCAGCTCCGCCAGCCACTGCCCGTGCACCGGTGACAGCAGCACCCGGAAGCCCAGCACCTCGTGCGCC
>NZ_PYBW01000277.1 GCF_003205575.1 Streptomyces tateyamensis | reverse complement strand
CCGCCCCCTCCGCCCCCCCCCCCCCCGCCGCCAGCCGCTCCCCCCCCCCGGTCCCCCCCCCCTCCAGGCCCCCCCCGCCACAGAAGTCCCCCCCCCCCCCCCAGACCACCGCCACTGACGCTCCGTCATCCGTCTCGAACTCCTCGAACGCCCGCAGCAACTCCCCCGCCGTCGGGCCGTCCACCGCGTTCCGCACCTCGGGCCGCGACAGGATCACGGTCCGCACCCGTCCCACCTGCTCCACCCGGACCGCCGCCCTGACCGCCACCCGCACTCCTCCGTCCGCTCACTGCCACCGCGTCACTCCTGGCTGCGCCTTATGCCCGCCCGCCACCAGCGCCTCGCCCGCTTC
>NZ_PYBW01000276.1 GCF_003205575.1 Streptomyces tateyamensis | reverse complement strand
GCCCGGTGGGCCGGCGATCGGCAGGCTGACCGGGACCGCGAGCACATAGGACAGGCGTTCGCGGTGCAGGAACGCCCGCAGGTCGGTGTCGCGGCCGTAGCCGGAGTCGGCCACGACCCAGGCGAACAGCACTCCGTCCGCCAGTGCCCGTTCGAGCATGCCGACCGCGAGCTGCGGTTTCGTGGCGAACGCGACCTCATCGGGCACGCCGGCCTCTCGGCAGCGCGCCCGGTCGTCCGTCCATGCAGCGGGCAGGTACAACCGGCG
>NZ_PYBW01000275.1 GCF_003205575.1 Streptomyces tateyamensis | reverse complement strand
CGAGAGGCTGCTGCCGCAGCGCTGGGGCGACCGGCGGCGCAGCGGGGCGGGGGCGGGCGGCTGCGTGGCGGCGATGGCCCTGCTGCTGGCGCGGCCGGTGCACGACGCGCTGCTGACGCTCCCGCTGGGGCTGCTCGGCCTGGCGCTCGGGGTGTTCGTACCGGCCAACAACACGCTGGTGATGCGGGCGCTGCCGCAGTGCGACGCCGGGGCCGGCGGCGGCATGGTGAACATGACCCGGGGCCTGGGC
>NZ_PYBW01000274.1 GCF_003205575.1 Streptomyces tateyamensis | reverse complement strand
CCCCCTTTCTCTACACGACTCTCTCCCGATCTCGAGGCCCGGTGACCCAGCAGCCCCAGCAAGGGCGTGGAGCCCCCCCCAACGGCTAGCCCGAGGCCCCCCCCCTCGCGGGGCCCGCCCACCCCGTTCACGAGCGCCCGCTTCTGGGTGCGGGTCATCCCCGCGTCGATGTCGCGGTCGAGGTACATGTTGAGGGCGTCCGCCCCGCCGGCCGACAGTTACCCGCCG
>NZ_PYBW01000273.1 GCF_003205575.1 Streptomyces tateyamensis | reverse complement strand
CCCACACGGTCCGCGACCTGGTGCAGCAGCACCACTCCGGCGTGCCCGACCAGCCCTTTCCCGTCGGCGGCCACAGACAGCCGCCGGTCCCACCCTGTACGCTCTGCCACCAGAAAGGTGCCCCTGGCTCTGTGCTGGATTCGACGTCGACACTCGCATCCTTGCAGGCCGCGGGCACCTTTTGCCTAACCCGACATCAGACCGGCCTGACCCGCTGAATACCCGAGG
>NZ_PYBW01000272.1 GCF_003205575.1 Streptomyces tateyamensis | reverse complement strand
CGGCTCCGGATACTGGGCCGCGGGAGGGGGGCCGGGGGACCCGCGCAGCGGGGCGCCCGGAAAGAGGAACGCAGCGCCGAAGGCGCTCCCGCATCCGCCGCCGAAGGCGGCCGGCGGCAACGCCGCCCCGACAACACCGCCGCGCCAACGGCGCGACCAACCCCCCGGGACGGTGTTTCGAGGCAGGTGGCGTCTCGTCTACGCTGGAGGTTCTGCACGCCCCGCCTGCGGGGTGCTGTGGTCTCTGGCCGGTGGACCGTGCCAACCCGCTCGCGGGGGTGTCCACCG
>NZ_PYBW01000271.1:434-938 GCF_003205575.1 Streptomyces tateyamensis | reverse complement strand
TCGGCGGGGCCCTGCCGTTTCCTGCGCGACGCACGGCGCCCGGGGGCGGATCGGCCGGGAACGGCCGCTCAAAGCGTTCCGAGCCGACTCCGCCGCGTCCTGACGCCGTGCGCGAGGGCGGTCGCGGGGCGACCGCCTCCCGGGGCCCGCCGGAGCCCCGTCGGCGACCGGTCACCGCGGGTGCCCGGGCCACCCCAGGGGGGACGGGGTGGCACGCGCACGCCGTTCCGCAGGATCGGCCGCACTTACAAGGTAAGACGTACCGCAGCCGGCAAAGTTACGTCCACCGGGTGTGAGTTGGCTCTCGCTACGGTCCGCTCACCGCCGTTCACCCGGCCATACCACACCCCTGCGGACGATCTACGTCACCCTCCCCGCAGCCTTGGCGACCCAGCGTGATAGGAATCGTGTCATTCCAGGACGGACAGGGCGGGAGATGTAGCGATGGCCAGGAACGTTGTCGTCACCGGAGGTGGCACCGGGATCGGCCTGGAGATCGCCCGC
>NZ_PYBW01000271.1:0-246 GCF_003205575.1 Streptomyces tateyamensis | reverse complement strand
CGCGCTGCTGGCCCGCTGGCGCGGCGACTTCGAGCGCAACGTGCTGACCGCGGTGCTGCTCACCGAGTCGGTGCGCGACCGGCTGACCCCGGGCGAGGGGCGGGTGGTGACGATCAGTTCGATCGCGGCCCTGCGCGGGGCGGGCTCGTTCGGCGCGGCCAAGGCTTCGCTGCACGCCTGGAACCACTTCCTGGCCGCCCAGCTGGGCCCGTCCGGGATCACCGCCAACATCGTGGCCCCGGGCAC
>NZ_PYBW01000270.1 GCF_003205575.1 Streptomyces tateyamensis | reverse complement strand
GCGGGGCCGGGCGGGGGGTGGCGGCTGCCGCCGCCCCCCCCCAACCCCCACCCCCGACCCCCCCCCAACCCACCCCCCCCCCCCCACACCGCCCACCCAAACGACGGGGAGGAGCAGGCAGGGGCGCGGGCGGTGCGGGGGGGCGGGGCCGCCGCGGGGCGCGCCGTGGCGGGGGGCGCCCCGCCCCTGGCGGGGCGGGGGGGGCGGGGG
>NZ_PYBW01000269.1 GCF_003205575.1 Streptomyces tateyamensis | reverse complement strand
CGGGTGCGGGGGGAGAGGGGTATGACGGAGAGGGAGGGGGCGGAGACCCGGGGGGAGACCACAGAGAGGGGGGGGGCGCGGGGGGGGGAGGGGGGGTGTAGCGCCCGGGGGGGGGGAGAGAGGCGGGGGGACGCGCCCGGAGGGGCAGGGAAGGGGGGGGGGAAAAAGGGGGGGGGGCACAAAAAGGGGGGGGGGCGGGGGGGCCCCCCCCCCGGCCCCCCGCCGCCGTTCTACGCGCCGCCGGCGCCTCGGCTCGGCTCACTCCTCCGTGAGCAGCCCGCGCAGCCGGGTGGTGCGGGGCGCACCGGGGCGCTCGGCCACCGCCTGGGCCAGCGCGGGGCCGGCCGCGTGCACCACCGACAGGTGCCGTTCGGCCCGCCCGAACGCCGTGTACACCCACTGCCGGGTCAGCCCGGCGGCCG
>NZ_PYBW01000028.1:78357-78695 GCF_003205575.1 Streptomyces tateyamensis | reverse complement strand
AGGTCGCGGTTGAACTGGGCCCAGCCGGACCCGCCCAGGTCCGGGATGTGCAGGTAGCCGCAGAGCCCGTCGCTGAACTCGCGCACCAGCGCCCGGCGGCGGGCCAGCCAGTCCTGGTAGCGGATCGGCCGCTCGTCGGTCAGTGGGGTGACCGCGACCCGGCGCACCGGGCCGTCCGGGCCGCGCCGTACCGCCAGCTCCACGGTCGCCCCGCCGTTTCCGGCCAGCAGTGGGGCCGGCCCGCGTACCGGGTCCGGCGCCCGGCCGGCGACGGCCACCAGCTCGTCGCCCTCGCGCAGCCCGTGCCCGGCCAGCGGCGAGCGGGCCCGGGGGTCGGA
>NZ_PYBW01000028.1:0-78232 GCF_003205575.1 Streptomyces tateyamensis | reverse complement strand
GACGTAGGCGTGCGAGGTGCCCAGCTCGCCGAGCAGCTCGCGCAGCAGGTCGGCGAAGTCGTCGGGGGAGGCGATCCGTTCCAGCAGCGGCTCGTACTGAGCGACCAGGGCCGGCCAGTCCAGGCCGCCCAGCCCCTCGTCCCAGAACTGGTCCCGGACCAGCCGGGCCGCCTCGTGGTACGACTGGCGCCACTCCGCGGCCGGGTGCACCGTGTGGGTGATCCGGCGCAGCTCCACCGGGATCGCACTGCCGCTCAGCGACAGCAGTTTCATCAGGCCCGAGCTGAACGTGGTGAGCGCGCCGCCGTCGCCGGAGACCGCGAAGCCGTCCACCTGCTCCTGCAGGGTCGAGCGGGTGGCGGTGGCCAGGTCGAAGTGCTCCAGCGCGGGGCGGCCCGAGGTGTCGGTGGGGCTGGCGAAGGTCTGGCCGAGCGCGCCGGAGATCGGCCAGCGCAGCCAGACCAGCCCGCCGCGCACCGGGGCGGGGGAGGAGTACTTGGAGGCGATCACCGGGAAGGGCACCAGGCGCTCGCCGATCCCGTCCGGGTCCACCAGCACGGTGCCGTCGCCCGGGGCCGGGTCGCCCTCGTCGCCGACCGGGGCGGCGAACGGTGACGGGGTGTCAGCGGCCAGCGGCACCAGGTACGGGCGGCAGCCGAGCGGGAAGGAGAGGTCGCCGGTGTGGACGTCGTGCACCGGGTCGAAGCCGCGCCAGGAGAGGAAGACCAGGTAGCGGCCGTCCCGGGTGAAGACCGGCTGCTCGTCCTCGAACCGGCCGTCGGTCACGTCCAGCGGCAGGGCCTCGCCGTCCAGCCGCAGCAGCCGGATCCGGCGCAGCGAGCGCCCGGCGGCCGGCTGCGACCAGGCCAGCCAGTGCGAGTCGGGGGAGAAGGCCAGCCCGCGGATCGGGCCGTGGCTGGAGCGGGCCAGCTCGCGCACCGTGCCGTCGGCGGTGTGCAGCAGCAGCAGTCGGCCGTCGGAGGCGGCGCAGGCCAGCCGGGTGCCGTCGGCGGCGGCCACCAGTTCCAGCACCCGGCCCAGCGCGCCGGCGGCCAGCCGGCGGGCGGGGTGCGGGCCCGGCTGCGCGGCGCCGGGCAGCGGGGCCAGCTCGACCGCGTCCTCGCCCTCGGCGTCGCTGACCCAGGCCACCTGGCCGGTGCGGCCGAGCACCACCGGCAGCCGGGCCCGCACCCCAGGGGTGTCGGCCAGTGCCCGGGCCGGGCCGTCCCGGTGGGTCAGCCAGTACAGGCTGCCGCGCACCCCGACCACGCCGGAGCGGCCGGTGGTGTCGCAGACCAGGTCGTTCAGGTTGCGGGCGGCGGTCACCTGGTACGGGCGCCGGCCGGCCCGGGCCCCGCCCAGCCGCAGCTCCAGGCGGCGCGGGGCGGTGGCGGCCAGGTCGTCCAGCAGCCAGATGTCGCCGGCGTGCTGGTAGACGATCCGGTGGCCGTCGGTGGCGGCCTCGCGGGCGTAGTAGCTGGCGTGGTCGGTGTGCCGGCGCAGGTCGGTGCCGTCCGGCCGGCAGGAGTAGAGGTTGCCGATGCCCTCGTGGTCGCTGAGGAAGGCCACCCGGCCGTCGACCAGCATCGGGGAGGCCAGGTGGCCCGGCAGGTCGGGCAGCAGTTGGGCGCCGTCCAGCCAGAGCCGGCCGGTGGCACCGCCGCGGTAGCGCTTCCAGGCGGCGGGCTCGTGCGGGGCGGCGCCGGTGAGCAGCAGGGTGTGCCGGTCGGTGACCTGGACGTCGCGCACCGGGCCCCAGGGCTCGCGGCGCCCCGGCGCGCCGTCCAGCGGCAGCGCGTGCGCCCAGGTGTAGTGCGCGAACGGCTCGTGGTACGAGGTGACCGCGAGCACCTCGCCGCCGGGCAGCCAGCCGCGCACCCGGGTGTCCTGGCTGCCCCAGTAGGTCAGCCGGGTGGCCGGGCCGCCGGCGGCCGGGGCGGTCCACACCTCGGGGGTGAGCGCGGCCCAACTGGTCCAGGCGACGGTGGCGCCGTCGGGGGACAGCCGGGGGTGGCTGACCCGGGTGCGGTCGGCGGTCAGCCGCCAGGCCCGGTCTGACGCACCGTCCGGTGCCAGCGGGGCCAGCCAGACGTCGTCCTCGGCGGTCAGGGTCAGCCAAGGGCCCGTCAGGTGGGGGAATCGCAGGTAGCCGCGCTGCTCGCTCACCCTCCCATCGTTCGGGGGCCCGCGACGACCGGCAACCGGAGCCGCGGGCACCCTGGCGAGGTCCCGGCAGCTGGTGCTCGCCGCCGGCCGGCGCAGTGCGGGTGGCTACCGCTCGCAGCCGGCCGGCGCCGTGGGTGGCTACCGCTCGCAGCCGGCCGGCCAGACCTCGTGCACCCACAGGCCCGCCGTGCGGGTCAGCGCGGCGACCTCGGCCGGCTCGCAGTCCGGGCTGCCGTCCCAGACCGCGATCAGCTCGTCGATCATGCCGACCAGAGCCCGCCCGAGGTCGTCCCCGAGGCCTCCGGCCGCGGTCGGCGCCAGCCGGTGCACCGCGGTCGCCTCGGCGGTGATCTCCGTGCGCGGCAGCGGCCCCGCGCCCGCGGGCAGCAGGATCTCCACCTTGCCGCCGTGCTCGCGCACCGCCTCGGCGAACCAGGTCTCCGGCCCGGGCCGCAGTGGTGTGACCCCGACCAGCTCGTACGGTCCGTACGTGGTGACCAGCCGCCACAGGTCGCCCCGGACCAGGATCTCGCTCAGCTCCGAGAGCCCCTGGTGTCCCGTGATCCCGACGCGCATGCGCCATCCGCCCTTCGTTCGGGCCGTGCCGTCGGCCAGCGTAGACGCCGAAGGCCCCTCGCTCTCGCGAGGGGCCTTCGGTTGTCGGTGCGCCGCCAGGGACTCGAACCCCGGACCCGCTGATTAAGAGTCAGCTGCTCTAACCAACTGAGCTAGCGGCGCCTGCTGACGTGCAAGACCTTACCGGGTCGCCGGGGCGGCTGACCAATCGGACAGGGCGGTGGCCTCGGCGCGCCCGAGGCCTGCCATGGTTTGTCATATCTACACTCGACCTGTCCGATTGGAGAGGATTCCTGCCGTGGGCCAGCTGTCCCTGCTGTTCCTTGTGCTGCTCGCCTCGGTGGTCACCATGCCGGTGGCCCGGCGGACCGGGATCCCGCAGCCGGTGCTGATGACCGTGCTGGGCCTGGTGATGGCGATCGTGCCGCAGATCCCGAACGTCACCGTGGAGCCGGAGCTGATCCTGCCGCTGGTGCTGCCGCCGCTGATCTTCGCGGTCGCCCGGCGCTCCTCGCTCGCCTACTTCCGGGCCAACCTGCGCTCGATCCTGCTGCTCGCGGTGGCGCTGGTGGTGGTGACCACCACGGCGGTGGCGGTCACCTTCCACCTGCTGGCGCCGCTGGTCCCGATCGCGGCCGCGATGGCGCTGGGCGCGCTGGTCTCGCCGCCCGACCCGGTGGCCGCGGTCGCGGTGGCCGGCAGCGTGGGGCTGCCGCGCCGGCTGATCGCGGTGCTGGAGAGCGAGGGCCTGTTCAACGACGTGACCGCGATCGTCATCTACTCGCTGGCCGTCGAGGCGGTGGTGGACGGCGACCTCTCGGTCCCGCACGCGCTGCTGCGGTTCGTGCTCTCCGCGGTGGTCGCGGTGGCGGTCGGGATCGCGCTGGGCTGGCTGACCACGAAGGTGGCCGGGCTGCTGGACGACCCCACCCAGCAGGTGGCCCTCAACCTGCTGGTGCCCTTCGCCGCCTACGCGCTGGCCGAGGAGGTGGAGGGCTCCGGGGTGCTGGCCGTGGTGGTGGTCGGCCTCTACCTGGCCGACCGGGCGGCCGACGCCGACGACGTCTCCTACCGGCTGGTCGGCACCGCCTTCTGGGACATCGTGGAGTCGCTGATCACCGGGGTCGCCTTCGGGCTGATCGGCCTGGAACTGGCCACCGTGCTCAAGGACGCCGGAGCCGGCTGGACCTCGATGCTGGGCGACGCGGCCGTGGTGATCGCCGTCGTGGTGGGGTTGCGCCTGCTCTGGCTGCTGCCGGCCGCCTGGCTCTCCAAGCGGCTCAGCCCGGGCGAGGGGGACGTGCCGATCAGCTGGCGGGAGACCGTGGTGCTCTGGTGGTCGGGGATGCGCGGGGTGGCCACCGTGGCGCTGGCCCTGGCGCTGCCGCTGACCACGCACAACGGCGAGCCGTTCCCCGGGCGCGGGCGACTGGTCTTCGTGGCCTTCAGCGTGGTGCTCTTCACCCTGCTGGTCCAGGGCCTCTCGCTGCCCTGGCTGGTCAAGCGGCTGGGCATCGACCCGCACCTGGACCTGCGCGAGCAGCAGCAGCGGATGCTCTGGTGGCGCGCGGGCAAGGCCGCGCTGGTCCGGTTGGGCGAGCTGGAGGAGCAGGAGGAGCTGCCGATTGAACTCGTCGAGAAGCTCCGGGAACGCCAGCATGACCGGATGGCCCGGCTCTGCCCCGAGCAGTTCGAGGAGGAGGAGGCCGCCGAGGCCCGGTGGCGGGTCGGCCAGCTGCGCAGATTCCGGTCCCTGGAGGAGGAGTTGCTGGCCGCCTCGCGGCGCGAGATGGTCGACGCGCGCGGCGAGCCGGGCGCCGACCCGGAGCTGGTGGACCAGGTGCTGCGCGGCCTGGACCTGCGCTCGCAACGCAAGTGACCCACTGCGTCAGGTGGTGGTGGCGTCAGGGGCCCTGACTGTTCCGTAGGCTGGTCGCGGTCAAGCCGCCAACCGCGTCGGCGCCAGGGCACCCCTCCCTCCGGGCCCCGCACCGCACACAGACCGAATCGAGGAGATACCGATGCCGCAGACCCCCGCCACCGGCCGTACCCCCCTGGACCGCACTCCGCAGTGGGCGGCGCTCGGGAAGCACCGGGCGGAGCTCGGCGAGCTGCACCTGCGCGAGCTGTTCGAGCAGGACCCGCAGCGCGGCAGCCGTTACACCCTCCAGGTGGGCGACCTGTACCTGGACTACTCCAAGCACCTGGTGACCGACCGCACCCTGGACCTGCTGCGCGAGCTGGCCGAGGCGACGGACGTGGCCGGGCTGCGCGACGCGATGTTCCGCGGCGACAAGATCAACGTCACCGAGGACCGCGCGGTGCTGCACACCGCGCTGCGCGCCCCGCGCGGTGCGGTGGTCGAGGTGGACGGCGTCAACGTGGTCCCCGAGGTGCACGCGGTCCTGGACAAGATGGCCGACTTCTCGAACCGGGTGCGCAGCGGCGCCTGGACCGGCCACACCGGCAAGCGGATCCGCAACATCGTCAACATCGGCATCGGCGGCTCCGACCTGGGCCCGGCGATGGCCTACGAGGTGCTGCGCTCCTACGCCCAGCGGGACCTGACGGTCCGCTTCGTCTCCAACGTGGACGGCGCCGACCTGCACGAGGCGGTGCGCGACCTGGACGCGGCCGAGACCCTGTTCATCGTCGCCTCCAAGACCTTCACCACGATCGAGACCGTCACCAACGCCACCTCGGCGCGTGAGTGGCTGCTCGGCCGGCTGGGCGCCGGCCAGGAGGCGGTGGCCAAGCACTTCGTGGCGCTGTCCACCAACGCCCACGGCGTGGCCGACTTCGGCATCGACGTCGAGAACATGTTCGAGTTCTGGGACTGGGTCGGCGGCCGCTACTCCTACGACTCGGCGATCGGCCTGTCGCTGATGGTCGCCATCGGCCCGGAGCAGTTCCAGCAGATGCTGGACGGCTTCCGCCTGGTGGACGAGCACTTCCGCACCGCCCCCGCGGCCGAGAACGTGCCACTGCTGCTGGGCCTGCTGGGCATCTGGTACGGCCAGTTCTTCGACGCCCAGTCGCACGCGGTGCTGCCCTACTCGCACTACCTGTCCAAGTTCACCGCCTACCTGCAGCAGCTGGACATGGAGTCCAACGGCAAGTCGGTGCAGCGCGACGGCAAGCCGGTCGACTGGACCACCGGCCCGGTGGTCTGGGGCACCCCCGGGACCAACGGCCAGCACGCCTACTACCAGCTGCTGCACCAGGGCACCAAGATGATCCCGGCCGACCTGATCGGCTTCGCCCAGCCGGTCGCCGACCTGGCCCCCGGCCTGGTCGCCCAGCACGACCTGCTGATGGCCAACTTCTTCGCCCAGGCCCAGGCCTTCGCCTTCGGCAAGACCCCCGAGGAGGTCGCCGCCGAGGGCGTGCCGGCCGAGCTGATCCCGCACAAGACCTTCCGCGGCAACCACCCGACCACCGTGGTGCTGGCCCAGGAGCTGACCCCCTCGGTGCTCGGCCAGCTGGTCGCGCTCTACGAGCACAAGGTCTTCGTGCAGGGCGCGGTGTGGAACATCGACTCCTTCGACCAGTGGGGCGTGGAGCTCGGCAAGGTGCTGGCCAGGAAGATCGAGCCGGTGCTGCTGACCGGTGAGGGCGGCGAGCACCTGGACAGCTCCAGCGCGGCCCTGGTGGCCAAGTACCGCGAGCTGCGCGGGCGCCAGTAACGGAGCAGGGGAGGGCGGGCCCCGCGGTCGGTGTGCCGCGGGGCCGTGCCGGGTCGGGCCCGGGCTGGTTCGGGGCCGCCCCGGCACGGCCCGGGGACCGTTCGGGTGCTGCTCGGGATCTGTTCGGGAACGCCGAAGGCCCCTCGCTCTCGCGAGGGGCCTTCGGTTGTCGGTGCGCCGCCAGGGACTCGAACCCCGGACCCGCTGATTAAGAGTCAGCTGCTCTAACCAACTGAGCTAGCGGCGCCTGCTGACAGGCAAGACTCTAGCAGCGGGTTCAGACGGAGCCCAAATCGAATACCGCTCGCGGTGCGCTGCCGTCCGGCTCACGCCGGGAACATCGGGAGCAGCTGGGCCGGCCGCGCGGTCAGCGGGGTGCGCAGGGTGCTCGGCGGCGGGCCGGCCGCACCGCGCACCGGCTCCGGGCGGCCCGGCTCGGCCTCGCGGGCGGCCCGGACGCAGGCCCAGAGCAGCACCCCGGCGCTCGGCAGCCAGGGCTCGCGGGAGTCGGGTGCCACGATCCAGCGCCCCGCTGCCTCGGTGTGAGAACCGCCCGCCGGATGCTCGGCGCGGGGGTGCACCGCCGGGACGGTGACCGCATCGCCCCGGCCGTGGCAGAGCAGCGGCGGCACGTCCCGGGCCCACTCCTCCCAGGCCAGCAGGGTCCGTAGCCGGGCCGCAGCCCCCGGCTGGACGAAGAGCAGGGTGCGCCCGCGGTAGCCGGCCACCGGCCCGCAGCCCGGGCCCGAGGCCCAGAGCTCGTCCAGCACCCGGCGGCCGAAGAGCGCCGGCATGCTGACCACGTCGAAGGTCCGACCGCAGGGCAACACCACCGGGGCCCATGGGCGGGCCTGCCAGAGGGCGCGCATGCTGCGGGGGTAGTCGCTGGCCGAGGCCAGCCAGGCCTCGCCGTCGGGCGTGAGGTTCGCCACAGAGAGTTCGGTCCAGATGTCCACGCCCAGCAGGGTGCGCCGGTGCGGGGCCGCGGCGCAGGGAAAGGGCGATTCGCCGGACAGCGGCCGGGTGCACGGCGTAGGCTTTCCCGGCGCATATGCCAGCGGCCGTGCCAGGACGCCGGTCGGGGTGCGCTACTCCGCCGCGCCCCGCTGCCGCAGCAGGCCGCGGCCGTAGTCGACCATCCGCGCCGCGTAGTCGGTGGTCCAGTCGGCCCGGGCGGCCAGCTCCGCGACCGAGAGGGCGTCGAACCGGCGCGGGTCGGCGAGCTGGGCGGCGGCCATCGCCTGGTAGTCGGTGGCCCGCTCCGCCGCGCCCCGGAAGGCCAGCGCCAACTCGGTGGACCGCCGCAGCAGTTCGCCCGGGTCCGCGATGCTCTCCAACTGGAAGAACCGCTCCGGCTCGGCCACCAGGGCGTCGGGCTCGAAGAGCAGGGGCGCCGGGCGCAGCCGGCGGGGCGGATCCTGGCGATCGGGCATCGAGACGCACCTTCGGAACGGGGGATGGCCGGCGACCGGTGGGCCGCCGACCGAACGGCCGTCGTCCATTGTCACTCGCCCCCCACTGCCAGCGGAACGGTGCGCACGAACCGCCTGCACGCCGGGAGTGCGCCGCTCGCGCCCGCCGGGGCGGGCGGGTGCTAGCGGAAGCGCACCCGGTGCTCGGCCAGCTCCTGCAGGACTCGGTGGTTGGCCTCCCAACCGTCCGGGAACTGGGCGCCGACCCGCTCCAGCAGCGGGATCAGCCGAGTGCCGACCTCCTCCGGCCAGCCCGGCGGGATCCGCACCGCGGCGCCCAACTGCACCGGGTCGGTCGCCGGGTGGTCGTCCAGCAGCTCCGCGATGCCGCCCCGGGCCACCACGATGCAGGCGTGCCGGTGACGGGAGGCCAGCACGCACAACCGGCCGGTCTCCAGGTGGAAGGCGGTGGCGTCCGGTCGGCCGGAGAGCGGGTGCAGCACCACCGTGACGTCGTACTCGCGGCCCTGCAGCCGGTTGGCGGTGTCCACGGTGACCGCGGGACCGGCCGCCCCGTCCACCGGGACACCGGCCGCGGCCAGCGCGGCCCGGACCGCCGCCGCCTGGTCGCGGTGCGCGGTGCCGACCGCGATCCGGTCCGCGGTCAGCGGCGCGCGCCCCTGCTCGGACCGGGCCACCAGCCGGCGCTCCAGCAGTCGGCGCACCGTCTCGGCGACCGTGGCCACCGCCTGCGGATCGGTGCGCACGGTGTGCCGGGCGGGCAGCTCCAGCAGGGCCCAGCCGCTCTCGGCCGCCTCGTCGATCGCCGCGTCCACCGGGGTGCCGTCCGGCGCCAGGGTCGGGAACAGCAGCCGGTCGCCCGGGCCGGTACCGGAGCGGAACGGGGTGTACGGGTAGAAGGCCGCGGAGATCAGCGGTGCGGCCGAGGCGGGCAGCCGCCAGGAGACCGGCAGCCGGTGCGGCACGATCGCCGGGTTGTGCGCCAGCAGGGTGACCACCGCGCTGTTCGACGGGTCGTAGCTCTGCCCGCTCCACTGCTCGGTGCCGACCACGGTGAACGGGTCCAGCTGGCCCGGGTCGCCGACGAACAGCGCCCGCTCGAACAGCCGGGCCACCGCGAGCAGCGCGTCCGAGCGCATCTGGTAGGCCTCGTCGACGATCGCGTGCCGCCAGGGCTCGACCTCCTTGACCCACTGCCACTTGGCGGCGGTGGAGACCACTACGCTCTGCCCCAGCAGCTCGCCCACCTTGGCGCCGGCCAGCACGTTCGGGTGGCGCAGTGCCTCGGCGGCCGGCCGGGCGTCCGCACTGTGCAGCCGACCGATCGTCAACTCCGGCGCCTTGCTCGCCAGGCGGTCCACCAGGTCGTCCACCTGGCCGTTGGTCTGGGCGACGATCATCAGCCGCTCGCCCGCGCCGACCAGCTCCTGGGCGGCCTTGACCACCAGGGTGGACTTGCCGGCACCCGGCGGGGAGTCGACCACCACGCCGCGCGGCGCACCCGGGGCCGGGCGGACGGTCGCGTCCAGGATGGCCGCCACCGCGGCGTCGGCGGCGGCGCCGGGGTCGGTCGTGGTCGGATCGAGAAGGCTCACGGTGCTGGTCATGCCCACTCTTCACTGGTGGCAGTCGAATTCTGGGCGGCGGCGGGAGGGCCGCCGTGTGTCCACGGAGTGTCGTCCGGCTCGGGCAGCGGAGCTGACTGACGAGGCGTCAGCTCGAACAGGGTGAAGGTGACCCGGTCACCGACGGCCGGCACGCTCCCCGGCTCCGGCTCCTTGCCGCGCCCCATACCGTTCAGCAGCCGCAGCGTCAGCAGCCCGGCCGCCGCGTCGACGGCGGTGATCTCGGCCTTCTGCGACTTCGGCGCCCCGGCCCGGTGGACCTCGCGGCCCGGCTCGGCGTGCGGCCGGTCGGCGGTGTGCACGGTGAGCAGCGGGCGCGGCTTGGCGGTCTTGCCCGAGGTGTCCTGCGCTGCCACCACCTCGGTCACCAGGCCGCTGAACGCCTCGCCGGCCAGCCGCCGTTCGGCCATCGCCAGCGGGTCGTCCAGCGCCTCGCCGACCTCCAGGCGGACCTGCTCGCGCTCGCGCAGCGCCAGCTTGCGGGCGGCCGTCACGGCGTCGTCCAGCCGGGGCTGCGGGGGCTCGCCGGCCGCCACCCGGTCCCGGTGGCCGGTGTAGGACCAGCGGTCGCTCTCCCAGCGCTCGGCCACGTGCGGGGCCGGGGGCAGGGTGCGCAGCAGGTCCAGGCCCTGCCAGACGTCGTGCCAGGTGGGCAGCAGGACGCCGAGCAGCCGTTCGCGCAGTGCGGCGACGCTGCGCTGCAGCGCCTGCTGGGCGGCCGCGGCCGCCGCGGTGCCCTCGGCGTGCCGCAGTGCGGTCAGTGCGGCGTCGTACCGGGCGATCGCCGGGGCCAGCCGCTTCTCGTCGAACCGCGGGTCGGTGGCGGGGCCGGCCGGCGGGTGGTGCAACTGGCCGTGCTCGTCCCGGGCGGTCTCGACGAACTCGGCGGCCGCGGCGCCGGTCGGCCCGGTCCAGCCGGCCGGCGGCGCGTGCCAGGCCAGTTGGGCGCCCAGCTGCTGGTCCTCCAGGTGGCTCTGGCCGGTGGCCCAGTGCCGGGCCAACAGGCCGGTCATCGGCAGCAGCAGGCTGGAGCCCGGGACCTGGGCGCGCTCGGTCAGGTGGGTGAGCCAGCGGCCGAGCAGCGGGACCCGGGGCGGGGCGGGGTACGGGCCCGGATCCGGGTCCTCGGCGGTGCGGCGGAACCGGGTGGCCCGGCCGAGCAGCGCCAGGTGGCGCACCCCACCGCTGTTCGGGACGATCAACTGCGGTGCATCGGCGCAGAGTTCGCGAGTTATGGGGAGCTTCTCGCCGGTCTGCGGGTCCAGCTCCGAGCCGCTGACCAGCTCGACCTCGGTGCCGAAGGACTCCAGGTAGGGCAGCAACTCGTCGGCCAGCGCGGCCAGGAACTCGAACCGGCGCTCCCGGTTGAGCGGCTGCGGGACGAAGTGCAGTGCGGGGGCGGTGCGGTCGGTGCCCAGCAGGACGGCCAGCGGGGCGCCGTCCTCCACCGCGGTGGCCAGGGGGACCAGCACCAGCGGGCGCTCGCCCAGGTGGCGGTGGCGCACGGTGGCCAGCGGCTCGGCGTGTCCGCTGCGGACCGCCTGCAGCCGGGCCAGGGTGGTCAGCAGGCTCATCCGGCGGCCGCCTGCGTGGCGGGCCGGGTCGGGGCTGGGGGCGGGGGCGTGGCTGCGGCTCCGGCGTCGGGCGCGGGTGCGGGTGCGGGTGCGGGTGCGGGTGTGGGTGCCGGCTCGGGCCGGGTCCGGGCTTCGGCCAGTGCCTCGGCCCGTAGCCGGGCCGCGTGGTGCAGCCGGTCGGCGGCCTCGTCGGCGAACTCCAGGGTGCCCGCGGCGGCGGCCAGCGCCGCCTCGACCGTGGTCAACTCGCCGAACTCGGCGCGCACGCTGCGGCCGAGCTGGGTCACCGCGTCGGCGGCGCGGGCCTGGGCGCGGCAGAGGAAGCCCAACTCGCAGGCGGAGAGGCACTCCGGGCCGTACGCGGCCGGCACCGAGGCCACTGCCTCGGCCAACTCCTCGGCCGGCCGGGTGGGTTCGCCCGCCTGGTCGGGCGCCAGGTCGAAGCTGGTGCCGGGGGCGAGCGCCGCCAGCAGTTCCTCGATCCTGGTCATCCGAGCCAGTTGGCGGCGAGTGGAGGCAAGTTCGCGACGGACGTCGAGGGCTGCGGCGGTCGGCCGCTGGCCGAAGTCCCGCGGGCAGACCAGCAGCACGGTCAGCTCCGGACTGCCGGGCAGCCGCTGCTCCTGGTACGGCCCGGGGGCCGGGTTGGGGTGCTGGTCCGCCTGGTCCGCCTGGTCCGCCTGGTCCGCCTGGTCCGTGGGCCGGCCGGCCGCGGCCTCGGCGGCCTGCTGGAGCGCCAGCACGTAGACCGCAGCCTGGCGGGCGGCCGCGCCGACCTTCGCCGGGTCGGCCGAACCGTCCAGCACCGGGAAGGACTTGATCTCCACCACGGTGCACCGCCCGCCGTGCACCAGCACCGCATCCGGCTCCAGGTAGGCCGGGGCGCCGGCCACGCTGAGCCTGAGCATCGGGTGGTCCAGCAAGGTCCAGCGGGCCGGGTCGGCCTGTGAGGCCTCGACCGCCTCGGCCAGCGCCTCGGCCGTCCGCGCGGCACGCACCGCCGGGCCCGCGCTGGTCAGCAGGTCCGGGACGGCGGGCGGCTCGCCCTCGCCCGGCGGCAGGCCGAGGTGGCGGCGCAGCGGCTCCAGCAGCGCGGCGCAGCCGTCCGCCTTGAGCCGGGCCTCGAAGATGTTGCCGCGGGCGATGGCGAAGGGCGAGCGGCCGAACGGCGCGGGCCGGCCGAGCCGCGCGGCCACCGCGCCCTTGTCCACCCCGGCGGCGTCCAGCACCGCGCGGCGGCGGCACCCCGGGTTGGCGGCCAGCGCGGCCAGCGCCCGGGCGTCCAGGCCGCGCGGTGCGACCGGCCCGCGCAGCTCGGCGAGGCGGCGGCCGAGTTGCTCGGAGCGGCCACCGTGTTGGGAGAGCAAGGCATCCATGGTGCGGGCCAGTCTCCCACCCGCCGCTGACACCCGGGCGCACCCCGGGGTCAGTGGCGGCCTCCGGCGTCAGCGGCGGGGCTCCGGTGTGACTTCGCGCAGTAGCGGAGCGGCCCGGCAGCCGGGGTGTACCCCTCGGTAACCACCGGGTAGGGAATCATGAGCAGTGCCCACCCCGCCGGCCCGCCGGCGCCCGCCCTCCTCAGGAGTCCGTGATGCCCGCTCGTCTGATCCTCGTCCGCCACGGTGAGACCGCCTGGTCGGCGAGCGGCCAGCACACCGGCCGGACCGACATCCCGCTCACCGAGGAGGGGCGCGAGATGGCCCGGCTGGCCGGCGCGCGGCTGCACCGCGCGCCGTGGAACGGCCTGCCGGACGCCCGGGTCTACACCAGCCCGCTCTCCCGCGCCCGGGAGACCTGCGAGTTGGCCGGCTTCGGCGACCGCGCGGTGGACCGGCCGGAGCTGCTGGAGTGGGACTACGGCGCGTACGAGGGCCGCACCGGCGCCGACATCCGCGAGTCGGACCACCCCGGTTGGCTGATCTGGCGCGACGGGGTCCCCGGTGGCGAGAAGCTCTCCGACGTCGCCGCCCGGGCCGATGCCTTCCTCGCCGACGTCGAGGAGGACCACGGCACCCCGCACCCGGACACCACCACGATGCACGCGGCCGACTCCGACGTCATGGTCTTCGCGCACGGTCACCTGCTGCGGGTGCTGGCCGCCCGCTGGCTGGGCCTGCCCCCGGAGTACGGGCAGCGGCTCAAGCTCGGTACGGCCGCGCTCTCGGTGCTCTCCTGGGAGTACGGGCTGCCGGCGATCGAGATCTGGAACGACCACAGCCACCTGGACGGCCTCGGCCACTGAGCCCGGGGCGGGCCCGAGTCCCGGACCGGCCCGAGTCCGGGAGTTCAGGCCGCCGCGCGGGCCCGGTCGTACCCCGCCAGGAAGACCCGCACCTCGCCCACCGCGCGGTGCGGGCGCAGCCGGTCCGCGGTCGCGCGGAGCATGCCGCGGATCCGGGCGGAGCGCACCTGGTCGAGCAGCGCCACGGCGGCGCTGCCGTGCTCGACGGCCCCGAGCAGGTCGCCGCGGCCGAGCCGGTCGTGCGCCAACTCGGCTGTGTACAGAGCCCGGTTGCGCACGAAGTGGGGCTGCTGCAGCGCCGTCGCCAGGCCGGCCCGACTGCTGGCCAGGTCCCACTCGCCGAGCGCGGCCCAGCACTGCGCCTCCAGCCCGGCGATCTCCGCCTCGCCGTAGAACGACATCCACTCCGGATCGGCCTCGCTCTCGCCCCGGTCGAACAGGGTGTACGCCCGGGTCAGCGCGCGTTCGCAGGCGGCCCGGTCGCGCAGCAGGGCCCAGCCGCCCGCCTCGCGCATGGCCAGCAGTGAGAGCAGCCGGTCGGAGTCCAGCCGGCGCGCCGCGCTCTGGCCCGCCTGGGCGGCCCGCAGCGCCTCCCGGGGCCGCCCGGCGTCCCTGGCCAGGAAGGCGCTGTTGCAGAAGACGTGTGCCTCCAGCGCGGTGTCGTTGGACATCCGCGCGGTGGCCAAGGCCTCCGCGTAGAACGACCTGGCATCCGCCAGCCGGTTCGAATCATGGGCCAACCAGCCGACCGAGATCGCCAGTTCGCCGGCGCTCGCGTTGAGCCGACGCTCCGTCTCCGCGGTGTAGTCGCACTCGTTGAGCAGCAGGTAGGCGTGGCGCAGCGACTGGCCGGCCCGCTCGAACAGGGCGTCGGCGCCGTGCACGTCGTCGGCCAGCCGGATGTCCCGGACGGCCTGCTCGACCAGCCGGACATCGGCCGCGCCGATCCGGCGGGGCACCGGGACCGGCCCGACGGCCCGGGGCGGGGCGGCCTGGGGCGGGCCGTCCAGGCCGAGCGCGGCGGCCAGGGCGGTCGGCGGACCGGTCAGGAACGTACGGCGGCGCACGTCGTCGTTCTCCTCGTCGGGAGGGGGGCTGGGCGGGAGCGGGACGCCGGGGAGCGGGACGGAGAGCAGCGGCGTGGTGAGGAGCAGGTCCGCCGGCTGGGTACGGCGGGCCGGCGGGCGGCGGCGGACCGCGGTGCGCGGTGCGAAGCCGAGGTCTTCCAGCGTCCGGTCCGGCCAGAGGTGGCGGAACACGCGCTCGTAGGCGTAGTTGGGGCAGCGGATCTCGCCCGCTTCGACCCGGCCGATGTAGCGGGCGTCGCAGGAGACGTGCTCCCCGATCTCCCGGGCGGCGCGCCGGATCACGGTCGCGAACTCGGCGGGGGACAGGTCGCCGCGCAACTCGCGCACGACGGTGTTCGGGGTGGGCCGGGCGGCCCGGACGGGGGCGGTGGCGCCGGGCGGGGGAGCGGAAGCGGGCGCAGGCGTCGACGGGGCGGGGGGCGGGGCGTCGACGTCGAGGGCGCCGTGGGTGGTGTCCGGGACAGCCGGGCGGGCAGGGGTTGCCATGGGTCGCTCCGAGCGTGATGCGGGGTGGGGCCCGTGGGTCGGGTGGGCCCGACCGAGGCGACGGGCTCGACAGTACCGGCTGTCATCAGAGGCTCACGAAGGGTTCTCGGGCAAATAGCCACGATTTGATGGCAAAACAGACATTTCTTCGGGAATCCGCCATGAAATGCCATGGCTTGCTGTAAGGCGCCCCGTGGCCATTCGTGGTCCGGAGCCGTTGTGTTGATAACGGAGGGGTGGGTGCCGCTCGACTCTCGATCCCTCGTTGCAGTGCCAGTCACATTAATACCATCAGTTCATTTGTCTCACTGACGGGTCGTCATTTCCTGTCGGACTGTGGGCAATCCGCAGTCCTGGGGCGAGTCCCCGCCCCCCGCGGTGAGGCAGAACCGACTCCGAGCCCAGGAGGCCCCGCATGATGGTCACCGGTCTGCCGCAACCCCACGCGAGCGCCCCGGCCGCTCCGGCCGCCCCCCCGGCCACCGCGCGGCCGGCCGGACGCGCGGGCGGCCCGAGCACCGGGCGCACCGACAGCCCCGGTGGCGGCCGCGCCGCTGGTCGGGCCCGCCCGCAGCCGTGCGACACCGTCACCGTGCCGCTGCGCTACGGCCTGGAGACGGTGGACATCCTGCGGCTGCGCCGGGCCTGCGGCTCGGTGCTGCAAGGGGCGGCCGGTACCAGCGTCGACTTCCTGGTGCCGGCCGGGACGGCCGAGCGCTGGCACCTGCCCGGCACCTCGTGCACCCCCGGTGCCACGGTGCTGCCCCCGACCGATCCGCACTGGCTGCTGCCGCCCACCGGCCCCGGCCTGGAGCCCAGCCCCACGGATCCCTGGGTGCTGCGCTCGGCACTGTGCGAGGCCGCCAACACCCTGGCGGCGGGCGGGCTGGGTCCGTTCTGACTCCTGGATGACCTCGCCCCGGTCCAGTTCGTGCTGGTCCGAGCCCCGTCGGGGTGGTGCCGCGGGCCGGCGGCCGTCGGGCCCGGTGCGGGTGGGGGCCGCAGCCGGTCGGTTCCGGGCCAGCGATACTGCACGGTATGGGACGAGAGCGACGGGCCCCGCGCAAGCGGTCGGCGGACGAGGGCTTCGAGGCGGACGCCGGGTCCGAGGCGGCAGCCAGGGGCGGCGGCGCGCCCGGCGGCCCGCGCTCCCGGCGCACCGCGACCGGCCTGGCCGAACTGGTTCCCGATCGGGACCACCCCCGGGCCTGGTCGCTGCTGCTGGACGGGGCCCCGCAGTCCCACGTGGACCTGGCCGACCCGACCCGGCTGGGCTTCGAGTACCAGCGCCGGCTCGGCCACCTGGTCGACCTGGCCGCCGAGCCCGGCAAGCCGATCCAGGTCCTGCACCTGGGCGGCGGCGCCCTGACCCTGGCCCGCTACACCGCGGCCACCCGCCCGCGCTCCCGCCAGCAGGTGGCCGAGATCGACACCGGGCTGACCGAGTGGGTGCGAGCCGAGCTGCCACTGCCCACCGGCTGGCAGATCAAGGTGCGCGGCGCCGACGCCCGGGCGGTGCTGGAGCGGACCCCCGAGGGCAGCGTCGACCTGGTGATCGCCGATATCTTCGCCGGTGCCCGGGTGCCCGCCCACTGCGCCACCGTGGAGTTCGCCGCCCTGGCCGCCCGCGCGTTGGCTCCGGGCGGGCGGTACGCGGCCAACGTCACCGACGGCGGAGCGCTGGCCTTCGCCCGCGCCGAGGTGGCCACCCTGCTGGCGGTCTTCCCGGAGGTCGCCCTGGTCGCCGACCCGGCGGTGCTGCGTGGCAAGCGGTTCGGGAACCTGATCCTGGCGGCCGGTCAGGATCCGCTGCCGCTGGCGGAGTTGGGCCGCCGGGTGGCGACGGACGCCGCACTGGGACGTCTGGAGCACGGAGCCGCGCTGGCCGCCTTCACCGGCGGCGCCGGCCCGCTGACGGACGCCACGGCCGTGCCCTCGCCGGCCCCGCCGCCTGGGACCTTCACAGGCGCCGGGCGGTAGCGCGGTTCCGCGGGCGGGGCTGGCGGGTGGGTGCGCCTGGGTGTGGCGGGGTGGGGGGAGCACGGGCAGGTGCGCCCGGGGGCGGGGGCCGGGTGTCGGTGCGCGTACCGGGGCGGCGTTCGGGGGCAACGGTCGGGAGACTCGGTCCTCCGTCAGTGGCCGCGGGGGAGGCCGCGGTGCTTGTACATGGCGGCGCCGGTGAGCAGGAGGCCGGCCGCGATCGGGAACAGCACCGCGGTCTCGATTCCGCTGGCCTGCATCGAACTCGCGGCCGGAGCGGCCGCCACCGGCTGCTGCCCCCGGCTGAGGTCGGCACCCAGCGGGCCCTTGGCGCCGCCGGGCAGCCCGGCCGGGCCGAACGCGCTGTCGGCGAGCGGATGCGGCATCCCGACCAGCGGCCGCTCGCCGTTCCGGGAAGCGGCGGTCCCGGTGGAGCGGGCGCCGAGCGCCGCCGTCGGATCCTGGTCGGCCACCGGTGCTGCTGCCGCACCGTGCGCCGGCGCCGAGCCCTCCCAGCCGGGGCCGGGCAGCCAGGCCGCAGGCGCGGCCGCCACCGCACTGCCCTCGTCGGAGCGTCCACGCTGCACCGGGAAGGCGCCGCTGTGGGCGGATCGCCCTCCCGCCGCAGACCCGGTCCCCGCACTCTCCACCGCCGGCGCGCCCGGTTGCGGCGGCACCGCGGGCAGCAGCACCGCGGCGATCGAGAAGGCGTCCGGCATCGCGGTGGCCTGACCCGGCAGCGGCAGTCCGCCCGCCTTGATCCTGCTGTGCAGCAACTGGTCCACGGCCGCCGGGTCACCGGCCGCCGGATCGGCGGCGGCAGCGCCGCTGCCGGCCCCCGCCGCCTCGCCGACCACCCCGAGCGCACTGCTGCCGGCATCGTTCGCGGCCGGGACGCCGAGGCTGCGCACCGTCCGGCCGACCGCCCCGGCCGGCCCGGATGAGGCGGTGGAACTGCTCGCGTGCGCCAGGCTCACCCCGACGCCCAGCCCCCAGACCTGCGCGAGCACTGCCCCACCGGCGACCAGCAGCCCTGGTCGCACCCGGTGCGCCGGCCCCTCGCCCCCCGCCCGGTCGGACGCCGCCGGGGCGGCGGGCTGCGGTTCGGGCGCGGGAAACGCGTGATTGGCTCGCACGTGAGGGGAGAACGAGCCGCGCCGGGGCAAGGTCACGCAGACCTCCGGTCCGCAGCCGTTCGTCCGGGGCGTGGACGTCCGGTCAGCGGGAGTCCGGTCCGCGGTCGTCCGGGTTGTGGGCGTCCGGTCCGCGTCGGTCCGGACCGTGCCCCCGAGCGCGGTGCAGTGTCTGCCCGTTGCCCGCGCACTGTCGCCCGGGGACGATTTTCGGCCGATCTGACGGAGCGGCAGGTTCGACCGGGGAATCCGGTCGGTCCCCGACCGGTCCGGTCGCGCGGCGGCGGGCGGACCGCGCGCCGGGTACCGCGCGCCGGGTACTGGTCGCCGGGTGGCGGGTGGACTCAGCTGTTGGGGCGCAGGGTCCAGAGCACGTTCATCACGGTGGTCACCGCGCCGTCCTCGCGGGTGATCTCCACGGTGACCGGGAACTCCGGGCGCTGGCCGGCGTCCAGCTCGGCGATCACGTCGGCGATCGGGCGGCCCAGCGTGGCGGTCGCGGTCACCACGCCCTTGGCCACCTTCTTGAACGCGATGTCGGCGGTCACCGGCAGCGGCACCGCGCGCGAGAGCTGGTCCCCGAAGGCGGCCAGCACGATCGCGCCGCTGGCGGACTCGCCGAGGGTGAACATCGCACCGGCGTGCGGACCGCCCACGTGGTTGCGGTACTCCGGCTGGTCCGGCAGCTGGAGCACAGCCCGCTCCGGGGTGGTCTCCAGGTAGGCCAGGTTCAGCGTGCGGACCATCGGGACGGTGTCGGCCAGCAGTTGGCCAATGGGAGTAGTCGTCATGCCGGTCATGTTACTCACGAGTAAGTGAATCGCACAGGGGTTCCCGATGCTGCTGATGCCGAGTCGGCGACGGCGGGCAGACGACTCGTCGGCGGAGAACGCCTGAGGGCCTGATCTCCAGGAGATCAGGCCCTCAGGTCTTGGGGTGAGCGACGGGACTCGAACCCGATTTGTTACACAGACTTGACCTGCGGCTTTGCGTCTAGCTGGGAAAACACTCCCGCTGTCAGGCGCCGCGAGGCGCTGTCAGGCGCTCTCCGCTGTCCGTGGTGATGACGTGTCATCACGCCTGAGCGGCGATCGGGGGTCCGTCCCGGCACTCACGCGCCGAGCCCCGCCAGTTGGTTGCTGGCGGGGCTCGGTTCTACCTCGCCCTCCACCTGGGGGTGGCTAGGCGAGGAGTGCAGGGGTGGGGGCCGCTGCGAACGACTGTTCGAATGCGCTGCACAGACTGTCACATGTTCAACGAGAAGTCCCCATGTTGGACGTGAGCCAATCCTGCGATCTGGCCCCAGCTGGGTGCAGACATGATCACTGATGGCGCCCAGCGTGATCTAGGTGTCTGCCAGGTTTACTCTCACCCCGACCCAGCTCGACGAACGCGCCGCGATCGGTCGCCGCGTCCGGGCGCTGCGGACAGAGCGTGGCTGGTCGCAGGAGGACCTGGCCGAGAGGGCAGGCATCGACCGAAAGTCCGTCTACCGCATCGAGCTCAGCAGCCGAGGCCTGAGCATCGACGCCTACCTCGCCATCGCTACCGCTCTCGAGGTGCCGACAGCGCGCCTGCACCGCGACGAGTAGATGGCCGCCCGGCTGGCCGTCAGCCGTCGCCGGCCTCCCTGATCTCGCGCGCCTCGTCGGCGTCCGCATAGTTGCGGACGGGCAGGCCCTGCGCGGCCCGGACGGATTTGCGGATCATGATCTGTGCGGCGGGGCTGTCCCCGTGCTCGACGGCGATCCGCGCCTCCTCGGTGTAGCTGAGCGTGTGGTCCACGACCGACTGACTGGGTTGGCGTCGCTCTTTGCGGCCCATGGGGGTCCTCTCTGACGGTGACTACTGGGCGGGTTGGCAGCGGGAGCACGCGCACGGCGGCCACTCCCCGGTGAGCGGCCGGACATGCTGCGAGGTGCCGTCCTGCAGCACGATGCGCTGCTCCCCCCGAGGATGGCGCCGGCCGTCCTCGCCGACGGAGTAGACGCGGATCGTCATCAAGCTGGCCGGCGCGCTCACCGCAGCGCCCCGGCGCACAGCGGACAGCTCGGCCAGCCGAGCAGGCAGCGCCGCGGCCGGCGCACGAGGGCCCAGAGCGCGATCACGACCGGCCCCGCTTCATCAGTCGCGGCCGCCACCTGTCAGCTGGCGGCCGCCCCGGGCAGCCCGGGTGAGCGTCGATCAGGTCGTACCGATCCGACGGCGTCGACGACTCATACCGCGGACCCTCGGCGTACTCCCCGCAGCACACGCAGTGCCCTTTCACCACCGGCGGCGTGGGCTCCGCCGCCATCAGCTGCTCCCGTCCTGGAGCGGCCCGGCCAGGGCCAGGTGCTGGCCCAGCGCTCGCGCGAGCAGGTCCGGCGGCGTGAGCGTGCCCGGGATCTGCGGCCAGTGCGCCCAGCGGACCGGCTCGCCGCCCAGCACCTCGGGCCCCGGCGCCTGGAGGGTATGGCCAGCGGTGAGCAGGACGAGCACGGGGTCCAGCCGCTCCCACTCCGCACCGGTGTCGGGCTCCACCGGCAGCAGCCAGACCGTCAGGCCTTCGGTCCGGTCGTGGAGGACGGGGCCGAGTGCCTGCGCGGCCGCCGTCGCCAGCAGCGCTCGCAGCACCGCCAGGCCCAACTCCTCGGGCATCCGCAGGGCGTGCCAGCGGACCCCGCACGGCAGCGGTGCCATGTAGGCCCGGTCCTGCTCCCACCGGATCACCGTGTCGTAGCGGGCGGACGAGCGGTCCGCGCCGGCCAGCCAGATCTCGGGCGGCATGACGGCCCATCGGGCCACCTGCTCTTCGGGGGTCATCTGGTCACCTCCGCAGCCTGCGCGTGCTCGGGGCAGGCCACAACCGCCCAACCGAGCCGGGCCCTCCCCGATCGCGTGTAGTACTGGCCAGCAGGGGACAACTCCACACCGCGGCGCCCGCAATCGATGCAGGCCTTCCCAGTCAGTTGATCGCCCGTGGGCGTTCGTCCATACGCGGCGATTCGCACCACGCCCTTTTTCAACGTCACTGCCATGACTCAATGCTCCGGCGCGCCCACCACCGCGGACAGGATGTGCAACGCGCCATGTCGAGTACTCGATTCACACCCCGTGTGAACTCAAGGCGAGTAGAGTCCGACGGACCGCCAAGTCCCTTGTGAGGTGCTCCAATGGGGCCAAACACGCAGCTCGACGTACTCCTCGAAGAGGCCGGCTGGTCCCACGCCGGCTTCGCCGCCCGAGTGAACCAAGCCAGCGCCAGCACCGGCAAGCAGACGCGCTATGACCACACCGCCGTCACCCGCTGGCTTCGCGGACAACGTCCACGCGGCGCCGCGCCCGACCTGATCTGCGACATCCTCAGCCACCGGTTGGGTAGGCCGATCAGCCTGGACGACATCGGCATGGGGCAGCCAGGCGCCATGCCGCAGCCGACTGCGCTCGGCGCGTTCGTGGACCGCGCCGCTGCCCTGTGGCGCTCCGACCAGCAGCAGCGCGTAGAGCACGCCACAGCGCCCGCCATAGTGGGTACCGCTGCCATCGTGCCGGTTTGGGAGTGGGAGAACCCGCCCGACGACGCAGACGTATCCCACGCCGGAACCCGCCGAGTCGGCCAGTCCGACCTCGCGATGCTCCGCACAGCCCGCAGCCGCTACGAGCAGATGTACCGAGCCTCAGGGGGAGTGGCCACCGGCGGCCGTGTCGTCGGATTCCTTGCCGACCACACGGCGCCGCTGGTGCGTGGGACGTACTCGGATGCGGTCGGCCGCGACCTCCTGCGGGCGACCGGCGGATTGGTCGCCGTGGCTGGCATCTGCGCCTACGACTCGGACCACCAGGGCCTCGCGCAGCGCTACTTCCACCACGCACTGCGCCTGGCGAAGGCGTCCGGGGACCGGGCATTTGGCGGCTACGTCGTCGCCCTGCTCACGAACCAGGCGCTATTCCTCAAGGACTACCGGCAGGCCGTGGCCTTCGCCGAGGCTGGCGTTCGCAGCGCAGGCGACCGGATCAGCCCGGCGCTGGCCACCGACCTGCACGCCATGCAGGCCAAGGCCTTCGCGAGGATGGGCGACATCCCTGGAGCGCATCGGGCCATGGCCCGCGCCGAGGCCGCCGCAGCCACCATCCGCCCCGAGGAAGAGCCGCCAGAGACCGGCTACGTGCAGCCCGGGCTCGTCGAAGCGCAACTCGCCGAGGCGCTGATCAGTCTCGGCGACTGGACCCCGGCCCGTAGCTACGCCGAGGAGGCCGTACGCGTCCAGGCCCACGCACGTGGCCAGGTCCACCGCATGGCCACCCTGACGACAGTCGACCTCGGCCGCAACGAGGTCGAGCAGGCCGCGGGCAACGCGATTGCCGCGCTCAATCTGGCCGTCGGCATGGAGTCCCAGCGGCTACGCGACCGCTTCGTGGCGCTGCGCCGACAACTCGGCGCGCAGCGCACTGCGGCGGCCCGGGACGCGGTCGAGCGGATCGACGCGTCCCTCGCGGTGCCGCTGTAGCTGACTAGGCTGACCCCGTCTATACAGGCCAGGAATGGAGAAGCGCGTGTCGGTGTGGAAGAACCTCGGCGAGCACACCGTCTACGAGAACCGTTGGCTGAAGGTGAACCTCGCCGACGTCGAGCTCCCCGATGGTCGGCACCTCGACCACTACCTCCTGCGACAGCGCCCCGTAGCACTGGCCACTGCGGTCAACGAGCGCGGCGAGGCGCTGCTGCTCTGGCGGCACCGCTTCATCACCGACAGCTGGGGCTGGGAGCTCGCGGCCGGCGTGGTCGAGGATGGCGAGGAGCTGGAGGAAGCGGCCGCGCGCGAAATGCTGGAGGAGACCGGCTGGCGCCCGGGCCCCCTGAAGCACCTACTAACCGTGGAGCCCTCGAACGGCCTGGCCGACGGGCGCCACCACGTCTACTGGTCGGAGCGGGCAGAGTACGTCGGCCACCCAGAGGACGACTTCGAGTCCGAACGGCGCGAGTGGGTGCCGCTGGCCAGCGTGCCTGAGCTGATCGCCAAGGGCGAGATCCGAAGCGCCAACGCAGTCGCCGCGCTGCTGCTACTCCATCGCATGCGCACCGCCTGAGCAGGGCCCCTAGGTCACTCGAACGTGTGCGCGATACTGGTCGTGTGTCCCAGCAGCCCCACCAGCACCCTGACGACGCCGTGCGCGCTGACCCGGCCGAGATGGCCGGCCCCGGCAGGACGCCTATGCGGGATGCCTGGCAGATCGTGATCCTGCACATCGAGGGCCGCTGGCAACCAGGCCTGCTCACCCAATGGCGCCGCCTGCCCAGCGGCTGGGTCTGCCTCGTCCGCTGGCGCAAAGACCCGGACCCGGCCAGCGGATGGGGCTGGGTCCGCTGGGACCCGGCCACCATCCAGCCGCTCACCGCCGCGGGCCTGGAGGCCGCCGGCCTCGGCGAGCCGTAGACGCGACGAAGCGCCCCGCCCGGCCGGAGCCGGGCGGGGCGCTTGGGTGTCAGGTGTTGCTCTTCGGCGCGGTGCCGATGTGGACTTCAACGCGGTCGAGCGCGTCGCGCAGGCTGCTGCCGCTGTTGGGCCGCATCTCATGCTCCACGGCGGCCAGGCGGTCCTCGATCGCGCCGAGCCGTACCATCACCCCGGGGTGGGCCGGGACGCCAGGTCGGGCGTCGGTGCCTTGCCAGTCATCGACCACCTCGCCGACGCGGCGGCCGAGTAGCCGCAGGCCGCGGGTGCCCCGCCAGACCAGGGCGAGCACACCCGCCAGCGCGACGACGGCGCCCGCCCAGACGACGAGCAGGTCCACGCTGCCGACCCCGGTGGAGTCGGTCACGCGCCGCTGCCCGGGTCGGTCACCGCCGGGGGAACGGTCGGGACCGAGACGGCGGCCGGCGCCGCCGGAGCGGCCGGGTCCGGCGCCGGCCGCGGCGAGTGCGGGGCGGCCCAGCCCGCCAGCAGCACCGCCAGCGGCGGCCCCATCAGCGTGATGATGGACTGCGCCCACTGCGGCAGCGGGGCGAGGAGCGCACTGTTTTCCGCGCCGGAGTTGAGCCCGGTGATGATGAGGCCGAGGACCAGCGCGGCAGCGCTGGACCAGCGCACCTTGGTCTCGATGGGGGCGTTGGCCATGGTTGTTCTCCGATCGGTGGCGTGAGCGTGGGGCGGGCAGCTGGCCAACCTCCAGGAGGAGCTGGCCGGCTGCTGCTGGGGTTGGGTGACTGCCGGTCAGCTGACGGGGCGCTCCCAGGACGCGCGCCACGTCTGCGGCCCGACCACGCCGTCCACGGTCAGCGGCCAGCCGTGGGCGGTGGAGTCCTCCTGGAACTGGCGGCAGATGGTGGCGGACTGTCCGCCGTACCAGCCGTCGACGGTGATCGGCCAGCCGCGGTCGGCCATGCGCTGCTGCCAGCGCCGCACGTTGTCGTCGTGGAGCATCGGCTGCTCGACCTCGAGGAGCTCGCCCGGGAACGGCGGCGCGGTCAGGTGCGGCGCAGGGGCCGGCTGCGGTGCGGGGGCTGGGCTCGGCGAGCCGCCGCCCGGACGCGGTGCGCCGGCGTGGACCCAGGCGTACAGCTCGTCACCGGGACAGTCGGTCGAGTAGCCGTCGCGGTGGCCGAGGATCTCGCCGCCGGCGCCGTTGGCCTGGAGGTACTCGATCGCGTCCCGGAGCCCGGACTTGAGCGCGTCGGTCAGGGGCTCGTTGGTGCCCTGGATCGCGCACACGGCGTAGTGCGCGAGGTTGAGCGGCTGGTTGCCGTTGGCCCCGCTCTCCTTGCCGGCGCCGCGGCCCTCGAAGACCACCGAGTGCCCACAAACGACCAGGTTGTACGCAATGTCGATCCAGTGCTGAACCGGGTCCGACAGGTGCTCCTGCTGGATCGCGCGGACCTCGGCGGCGCACTGGGCGTGGTCGGCCGGGGTCTGGTAGGGGCCGCCGATCCAGTGGACCTTGACGCCGCGCGCGGTCGGCATGTCGGACAGCTGCGCCTTCGGGGGCTGGGCGCCCCACTGGTCGCGAGTGACGAACTGCATGGTTCCTCCGGTCAGTTCAAGGTGACGGTCTCGGCGGTGGCCGAGGTGACGGTGAAGCCGGCGTAGTGCCGCAGGACGCAGGTGTCGCCGGTGGCCGCCAGGGCGCGGGCGATGTCGGCAGGGGTGCGGATCCCGCCGGTGTACTGGCTGGTGCTGTAGGGCCAGCCGGGGAGGTCGTCCTCGCTGGTGAGGGCGTACACCTGCCACTGCCCGGGGGTGGCGGCACTGGTGCGGGCCAGGGCCAGGAGCCACAACTCGCCCCACGCGGTGGGCTGTCCGGCCTGGGAGGGCCCGGCCTGTCCGGCACGTGCGGCGAGGTACTCGGCGGCGGCGAGCTGGTCGAGGTAGTTGGTCAGCGTGACCTGATCGGCGGCGACCACGGTGGTGACGGTGCGCACGGTGCTCCCGAGGGGTCAGGGGATAGAGCGGATCAGCTGCGGCTGCGCGGCCACACTGCCGCTGCCGGAAGTGAGCTGGGCCTGGACGCTGAGCTGGTACTGGGCGCCGAGGGCGACGCCGGGCAGCAGGCCGGTGTTGTCGAACGTCGTACCGGCGGCCACGGTCGGGCCCCACTGCACGCCGCCGATCAGCACGCGCACGTTGCCGGCGGCCCCGCCGGTGGCGATGGTGGCCAGGACCAGGCGCAGGCCGGGGTGCCAGGCCAGGTTCGAGCAGGAGGCGACGGTGGTCCAGGCCGCGGCCGAGGTGGCCGGCCACGCGCTGGTATTGGTCGGTAGCGGCGGCATGAGGGCGTCCGCTGCTGACAGGTCCGGGGCGCGGGCACGCAGCTCGGCGATGTCGCGTTGCAGTCGGGCCACGGTTGCGGCCAGGTCGGCTGGTGTGGCGGGGAGTTGGTCCAGGCGTCGGGTCACGTCACTGCACACCCTCCAGCAGGATCGGCTGCACCTGGTCGGCGCCGGCGTCGAGGGACCAGGCGTAGGCGCGGGCGACGGTCTCGGCCCCGTCCGGGTGGCGGGGGGAACTGGTGACGCGCAGCCGGACCGAGTCGCCGAGCGCCCAGGACTGGCCGAGGCGGGGCGAGGCCGAGGCGGCTGCGCTGATGGTCCAGGCGCGGCTGCCGGTGGCCATGAGCGCGAGCGCGGCGGCGGCGTGGGCCTCCAGCGAGGCCTGGTCGGTAATGGCCGCGGCGGGTTGGAATCGGGTCTCCCACAGTGGCCAGCCGGAGGAGAGTTGGGCGGTGGCCAGGTGGGTGGTGGAGCTGGCGCGGCCGGCGGCGGTCTGCGCACCGCGGGCGATCACGCTCGTGGCGCCCTTGTCCCTTTCGAACGACTCGGTCAGGGTGTAGGCGGTCACGCAGCCCGGCATGTCGAACACCGCCTCGGGGTTGGTGGATTGGACGCCGATCGCGGGTTTGATTCGCAGGACCAGCTGGACGGCGGTCTGGGCGGCGTTGGCCCAGACGGTGTCGATGGTCCACTCGGGGGCGCCATCCATGGCGGCGATCTCTTGGAGACAGGACAGGATGCTCTTGTCGTCGGTGTCGGCCACGGTGTAGTTGCCGAGGGTGCCGCAGGCGGTGGTGTCCAGGGTGATCGCGGGGCCCTGGGTGAGGATCGGGGTCGCGAGCTGCTGCACGATCGTGGCCAGGTCGGTGCTGGTGGCCGAGTAGCTGCCGGGGTAGCGGCGGTCCAGGTAGCACTCGGGGGTGACTGCGGCCAGGTCGAGTGTGGGGGCGCTGCCGCCAGCGCGCGGCAGCGGGATCCCGGACCAGACGATCTGGCCGGTCGCGGTGTCGACCCCCACGGTCAGAGTCCGTCCCGGGTCGGTCGCGGCCTCCCACGCGGCCGGCGCCCCGGCCAGGGCGAGGCCGAACGCGGTGCTGGTGGAGGCGCCCAGGCGGCGCTGCAGCGGCTGGGTCGGGGTGAGGGCGCGCAGTTCCTCGGCGATGGCGCCGGTCTGCAGGCTGCAGCCGTACCAGGCCAGGGTGACGGGTTGCTGCGTCATGTGCCCTCGTAGGCGAACGACAGGTGGATCTCGGCTCCGGAGGCCCAGCTGTTGATGGCGCTGCCGGGCGGCCAGTAGCTGATGTCCGAGTTCTTGAGGGCGAAGACGTTCGCCGTGCTGGAGCCGCTCGTGATGATCGAGCGGGCAGCTTTCCACGGGTTGCCTGCGTCGATGATGTAGCCGTCGCCGACCGCGCTGATCGTTGAGGCGGAGGCGGCCACTGGCAGGCTGACGCTGATGTTGCCGCCGCCGATGGTGGAGCTGGCGCCCCATAGGAGGGAGACCTGGGCCATGACGGTACGTCCGATCCGGGTCCATCGGCCGGCGGCGGTGGCCGCGCCCAGGGCGGACAGGCCGCTCCAGGTCGGGGTGTAGGCGGACCAGTCGCCCTGTGCGGTCCAGGCGCTCCCGGTCCAGTACTCCACTACGCCGCGGGTCGTGTTGTAGCGGGCCTGCCCGACGTAAAGGCCGGCCGCGGCAAGGTCGGCCGTGCTCGACACCGGCAGGATCCCGCCCGGCGCGACTGTGTAGGGCCGGGCAGCGTTGTTGACGGAGGCCGCGCCGCCGCCGGACGGCGGAACGTTGACGGTGGCTAGCGCAACGCCGTACTGGCCGGCGGGGATGGACGGCGCGCTCGGGCTGCCGGACGGGGTGCCGGCCAGGTAGACGATGTCCGCCTTGCGCAGGCCGGTGCCGTCCAGGTCCTGGTCCCACACGCGCAGGTACACCAGGTCGATGCGGGTGTAGGTGCCGTCGGCGGCGTTGATGCTGCCGGTCCAGGCGGTGTCGATCTCCGCGTGGTAGACCCCTTCGCCGGCCGCGCTGGAGACGATGGCGTTGCCGGTGGTGACGGTCAGGGTGGTGCCGGCGATGCTGACCGTCAGGTCGGGCCCGGGCCGGGTGCCTTGGCGGCCGCCGCGGCTGGTGCCGTCCGACATCGCGGTGAGCGCGCCGGCGACCCGCATCGTGTGCGCGTCGTAGGACAGCGTGCTCGTCCACAGCGGGGACCTGGCCAAGTGGAGCCTCCTACATCCAGGCGGAGCGCCAGGAGGCGCTCAGCGTCGCGGGTGCGCTGCCGGAGGCCGCGCGGAACAGCAGGGTCGCGGTCGAGCCGGCGGCGATCTCGGGCCAGGGCCCGGACAGGTAGCGGCGGCGGCTGGCGGTGCCGTTGAGCACGGCGGTGTGGGCGTCGCAGTCGAGCACCAGCGTGTCGCCGGCGCCCAGCTGGTCGCCGTAGGCGAGCTGTGTGACGGCGCCGCCGGCCGCCTGCACGGTGATCACGGGCTGGACGACCGGCCCGGTGATGGTCAGCACAGGCCGGGTGGCCATGCTCCCGGCGTTGGCCGCGGTGATGCTGCCGGACACGGTCGTGGACGACATCGTCAGCGGCAGCGTGAGGGGCAGCACCAGGCCGCCGGTGGTGGACGGCAGCCCGGTGGAGCCCTGCTGCAGCGTGGTCGAGTAGCGGCGCGGGTCCGGGGCCGTGACCAGCACGCTGTAGGTGGCCGTGCGGTCCGTGATCCGCTCCAGCAGCAGCTTGCCGGACCGCCGCGCCGTGCACTGCTTCGGGATCGTCTCGCGGACCGTCAGGACGACGTCGGAGACCCCGACAGCGGCCCGCAGCTGCTCCATCGCGGCCTCCAGCGTGGCCTGGTCGAGCGCCACGATGGTGCCGGTCAGGGTGAGCACCCGGGCCGTCAGGTAGGTCGGGCCCGCCCAACTGCCGTGGTCGGCCTGCCGCTCCGCGTACTGCATCGTGCGGGTGTCCGGGCTGTCCCAGCCGTCCAGGCCGGTCAGGACCCAGGCCACGCCGGCCGCGTCGACCACCCCGAGGCTGACCGGCGCGACGCCGGCGGCCTGCGGGGTGAGGTCGACGCGGATCGGCCCGACCGCGGACCCGGGTGTGTACACCAACGCGCACCTCCCCTTCTCAGCTGACGAACTGGAGGTGCCTCACCAGGTCGGCGCGCTGCTCGGCGTCGCTCTGCTGGGCGCCGTGCAGGTGCACGTTGGTGGTGCGCTGGTCGTAGCTCGGGCCGGCCGAGGCCGGGGCCAGAGCCGTCATCGCCCGAGCGGGGACGAGCTGGTAGCCGAACTGTCCGGCGACCTGGCCCAGCAGCGCGGTGGAGCGCTGCCGCTTGGACGGGGACAGCGGGATGTACGCTTCCGGACCCGCCTCGGCCCACAGGATCGGCCGGGACGCGACCATGGCCTGACGGCCTGACAGACCGTCGGCGGCCGTCGTGATCCCGCCCGCAGCCATCGCCCGGCTGTAGATCCCGCCGTCCGCGTTCGGCAGGGGCTTGTTCCCGTAGGGCCCGGTGCCTCCGGTGATCGTGAAATCGTTGATCGTTTTCACGTGGATCGTCTTGTCGGTCAGGGCGTTGATCTGGTCCTGGATCTGCTGCAGGGAGTGCAGCGGGTCCCCGGTCGGCACGGTCACCTTGACCCGGCCGTCCGGCAGGGTCTCGGTGGTGTAGCCGACCGCGTGCAGCGCATCCAGCGCGCCCTGGGTGAGCGCCGCGACCGTGACCGTGTGCGCTCCCGGCAGCGCCTGCACGGTGCGCCCCACCGTGTCCAGGTCGGCGATGGCCTGCCTGGTCTGCGCCGTGACGTCCACCTGCTTGCCGGGCACCTCCTTGGCGATCAGCGCGTCCAGCGCCGCGGCCGCCTTGTCGGTCGGGGCCGTGATCTCCATCTGCCGGCCGCCCGGCAGCGAAGTCACCTCGATCCCGACCTGCCGCAGCTGCTTCACCGCGTCGTCCGTCAGCGCCGACACCTTGATCGTGGCGCCCGGCGGCAGGTGGCCGGCCAGGCCCTGCACGTACAGCAGTTGCGCCTGGGTCTCCCCGAGGCCCTTGACGCCGAGGGTGATCGCCAGATTCGACGGAATGAACCCCATCTGCGCGGCCAGGTTCTTGGCCTGGTCGGCAGTCAGGCCGAACTGCTGCGCCGCGGTGACGGCCTGCTGCCACGCCTGCTGCATCGGCGCCTCGGCCGCCTTGAGTGCGGTCGGCAGGTCGGCGCCGTTGGCGGTCGCCAGGTCGTAGGTGGCCTGCGCCGCGCCGGCCACCGCCGAGTTCAGGTCCTGCAGCTTGTTCCACAGCTGCTGACCGTTCTCCGAGGTCGTGTTCAGCGAGCCGTCGACCTGCAGCAGCGCCGCCCCGTACCCCCGGGCGTGGTCGACGCTGTCCTTGTAGGTGGCCGCCAGGTCGAGCGCGGACTGGTTGGCCTTGGCGGTCGCGGCCTGGACGTCCAGCTCGCCGCCGGACAGCAGGGTCAGCGCGTCGTGCAGCGAGCGGGCCCGGGTGTCGGCATCGGCGGTGGTGTCGGACAGCGTCCCGATGATCTTCTTGAGCCTGCCCGCCGGGTCGGTCGCGTTGCCCGCCGCGGCACCGGATCCGGCGATGGCGGCCGCCAGGTCCTTCTGCTTGGCGATCGCCGCCGGCGCCTCCCCAGTCAGGGAGTTGATCGCGTCCGCAGCCTTGAGGATCGCCTTGCCCTGCTGGTCGTAGGTGTAGAACACATTGCCGTCGCTGTCAAAGTTGTAGACGGTCTTGTAGCCCTCCGCGGCCGCCATCAGGCGATCGTGGAGCGCCGTCAGGGAGTCGCCCTGGCCGAGGTAGGCATCGGTGAGCTGCAGGGTGGAGACGCCGGCGCGCTGCATCACGTCCAGCAACTGCGTCTTGCCGTCCTTGAGCTTGGCGTCGGCCAGGGTCTGCACCGTGGCCGACCTCACCGACGCGTCAATCTGCCCGTTGGACTGCTGCAGCGCCTGGGCGAGCGAGGAGATCCGCTGCCGGTGCGCCTCGGTCGCGGCCGCGGCCTCCTGCTGGTGCTGGGCCAGCATGTCCAGGCCGATCATGGCCGCGCCGATCGCGATGCCCCACGGTCCGCCCAGCAGGCTGACGACCCCGCTGAGCGCGCCCTTGAGCCCCGCCTTGGCGCCGACGCCGGCCGCCGTGGCGACACCGGCCAGGTTGCCGCGGAAGCCCGCGAGCTTGCCGCCGCCCTCCTCCACCGCCGCACTGGTCGTGCGGAAGCTAGTGGCCATCTCGCCGATGACCGGCACCCGCGCCTCGACCGCGGCGAAACCGGACCCCCACTTGCCCAGGGACACGCCGGCCTGCTCGGCCAGGATGGACTGCAGCTGCATCGAACCGCGCACCTCGTTGAAGGTGGCGGTGGCGGAGCGGCCGTAGCCGGTGACGGTGTCCTGCAGGGCCTGGATCTGCGGCCGAAACGGGCGCATGGCGATCATGCCGAGGATGGACAGCTGGATCGGCCCGGGCAGCCCGGCGAACGCGTGCCCGAGGTCGCCGACGATTGCGGCCAGTGGCCGCAGCTCGCTGGACAGGCCCCCGAACAGGCTGAAGCCCACTTGCAGACGGCCCGTCAGCACGCTGACCGCGCCTGCCCCGGAGGAGACGGAGGTGACCACGGACTGCAGGCCGCCGACCAGCGGGACGACCGCGGACCCGGCGTTGTGGACGACGGTCTCCAGCGCGTGGAACCCGGACACGGCCACCGGGATGGAGTCCTGGCCGATGGTCAGCAGCGCCCGGCCGACCGGCGCGGCGAACCGCCCGGCCGCGGTGGCGATCCGGTTCGTGTCCTGGGCCAGGATCCGCTCGACCGTGGGGCCGTAGATGGTCCACAGGTCGGTGGCGTCCTTGATGCCGCGCTGCACGTGCGGGATCGCCGCCGACACGCCGGACGACATCCAGCGGGTGATGCCCTCCAGGGTCGGCGCCAGGCCGAGGTACACCTGCAGGAACGCGCTGGAGATCTCCTTGCCGAGGGAGCGCATCGCGCCGCCCAGGCCCTTGGATTCGGCGGAGGCCAGCGCGGCCGCGCCGCCAGCCCGCCCGACCTGCACGCCGAACTGCTGGAACGCCTCGCCGCCTTGGTGAGCCAGTGCGGTCATCGCGCTGAGCGCTGGCTTGCCGAACGCCATCGCGGCGGCCGCGGTGAACTGCTGCTCGCTCAGGTGCTCCTGGGCGGTGTGCAGCTGCGTGATGACGTACTCAAGGCCCTTGAACCGGCCCTGGCTGTCGAAGGCCTCGATGCCGAGTTCGTGCAGGCCCTCCCTGGCCTGCTTGGTGGGCTTGGCCATGTTGACCAGGGCGCTGCGCAGGCTGGTGCCGGCGGTGTCGCCGATGATGCCGGACTTGCCGAGCAGGCCGACCGCGGTGGCGACGTCCTGCAGCGGAATGCTGAGACTGTGGGCGGTGGGCCCGACGTACTTCATCGCGTAGTACAGGTCCATCAACTCGCCGGAGGTGCTGTTCACCGTGTTGGCGAGGATGTCCGCGACGCGGGTGGAGTCGGTGGCCTTGAGGTTGAACTCGTCCAGGATGTCGCCCTGGATCTTCGCGGCGGTGGCGACATCGGTGCGGGCGGCGGCCGCGAGCTGGATCGTGCCCCGTGCCGCGGTGACCGCGTCCTGCGCGGACAAGCCCGCCTTGGCCAGCTCGACCATCGCGTCGGCAGCCTCGGCGGCGGTCGCGGTCGGCAGCTTCAGGTCCGCACCCAGCGCCTGGGCCTGCGCACCCGCGACCGCCATCTGGGCACCGGAGGCGCGGGTGACTTCCTGGTACTTCTGCAGGGCGTCGTTGTACTCGTTGCCCTGGTGGACGATGTCGTGCAGGCCCAGCAGCAGCGCGCCGCCGGCCAGCAGGGTGCCCAGGTGGGTGGTCATCTCCAGGGCGCCCTCGGCGCCGTGCTCGACGGCGGCCATGCCGTCACGGCCTGCCGTGCCGATCCGGCCGAACGCGGCCGCGCCGGCGTCCACTTCGGTGCTGGCCGCGCGTACCGCCCGCCCGGTCTTGGCGGCCTGCGCCTCGGCCTCGGCCGCGCCGGCCGCACCGCCGCGCGCACCGGTACCCAGGCCCACCATCGCCGCTTCGGCGCCCCCGGCCTCCTTGGCCATCGCACGGGTGCCGCGCCCGGCGGCTGCGGTGGCGTCGCCGAGAACGGTGGCCTTCTTGGCGGCGCCGACCATCTCGGGGCCGAACTGGGCGGTGTCCGCGACGACGCGGACCAGGACCGTGCGATCCGTCATCTGCAGGGCCTCCCTTCACGGTCGGGCCCGGCCGGGCGCGGATCAGTGGGTGCCGGGTGTGCTCCCCGGGGAGTTGGCGATCACGTCGGCGGCCAGCACGCTCGGCACCGGCTCGGCGTACTGCAGCTGGACGGCCAGGGCGGCAGACCATGCGGCGGCGAGCTGGCCGTCCGACAGCTCGGACCACCAGGCGTCGAACTCCTGCGCGCTGTCGGGCCGCGGGGAGAGCAGTTGGGCGTGGACCAGGGCCGGGGCGAAGGTGTCGGGGTCGAACGCGGGCTCGCCCTGGTTGGCCTTGGCGGCCCGCTCCAGCTGCTCGCGGGTGGGCGGGTGCTCGCGGCGCAGATCCCGGTAGGCGGTGTGCGGGACCGCCTGCAGGACCAGGTCGACGCGCGAGGCCTGGGCGCGCTGCTCGGCGGCCTGGAGGAGCTCGGCGATCGCGCGGGCGGTGCCGGCGCCGGTGGCTTGGTCGTGCAGCACCGCCCGCTCCAGCAGAGTGGCGAGCGTCTCGGTCTCGGCGGCGGCCTCGGCGTCCAGGACCAGCGGCACGGTGCGGCGCGGCCGCGAGATCCGCTCGCGCATCTGGGCGAACGTCAGCGGCTTGGCGGCGGGGCTCAGTGGCTTTGCGGCGGGGCGGGGCATGGTGTTCCTCGGATGATCAGGCCAGTGCGTCCTGCACGGCGGCGTTGATGCCGGCCTCGACATCGGGCTCGGCGGCGTCCAGCGCGGGTCCCAGGTGCGGGATCGGCGCGTTCTTGCTGGTCCCGTACTCCACGATGTTGCCCAGCGCGCCCTGCGGGCGGCCCTTGTCGGGGCCGATCTCGGCCGTGACGCCGGCCGCGGTGGCGGTGATGTCGTAGGTGATCGAGGCCGGGTAGCGGGGCAGGTAGCGATGCCCGCGGATGCGGGATCGGGCGTCGTCGCGCACGGTGCGGGCGGTGCGCTCCACCGCGGTGCGCACGTTGCGTTGCAGGGCATTGGGGGCGCGCTGCAGCGCGGTGACGACCTCGGTCAGACCGGTGACGATCAGACTCAACTCGCGGCTCCCTTGCGGTAGATGTGCACCTGAAGGCCGGCCGTGCTGGCGCCCTGTTCCTGGAGGGCGGTGACGCGGCGGTGGCCCGCCGCGCAGGCGTGGCAGCGCACCACCTCGGCGTCGTAGGCGTACTCACCCGCCGGGTCCGTGGTGTCGGTGCTGGGGTGGCCGCAGTCGCGGCACGCCCTCGCCTCCACCTCCAGCAGCGCCAGCGCCCACCACCGGTCCTCTGGCAGCCACAGCGGCTCACCCGGGCCTGGCATAGGCCGGCCCAGCAGGATCGAGCGGGGAACCCCCCAGGCGCGGGCGGCCTCCAGCTCCCTGCGGTACGGCAGCCCCGGGTCCTGCAGGCGCGAGCTCAGAAAGGGATCGGGCTGGGCTCCTCGTTCACGAGCAGCGCGGCGCCGAACAACTGCTCGGCAGTGCCGGTGTTGACCGATTCCAGCAGCAGGACCACCTGCTCGGCGGTCAGGCGCGGCTCGGCCGCGCAGGCCTCGACCAGCGCGGGCAGGAACGTGGCCGCGTCGTACCGTTCGTTGCTGCCGGCCGGGGCCGGGTGGCAGGCCAGCAGCGCCGAGTAGGCGGTGTGGCCGATCGCGACCAGCCGGACGTGGACGGTGGCGGCCGCCACCCGGGCCCGGACCACCTGGAGGTCTGCGGCCAGGGCGGCGCCCGGGTGCACGTCGCCCAACGAGGTGGCCTGCCAGCCGGCCGCCTGCTCCAGCTGCAGCTGCAGGTCGGCCGCGTCCTGGGCGGCCTGGCCGTCCAGGCAGACCGGCACGGTGAGCTCGCGCGGCGTGGCCCGGGCCAGCAGTTCGGTGATGTCGGGCATCAGGCCACGATCGCGTGCGTCGCCGGGTCCGAGGTGACGGTCAGACCCACCATTACCTTGAGGATCTCGTTCGCGGTGGGCGCGATGTTCTGCGGTTCCTTGCAGGCCACCGGGTAGACCTCCACCCGGTCACCGGCGGCGAACGCGGTGGCGAACGCGGTGCCGCGGCGAACCACCAAGAACCCGGTCACCCCGTAGCCCAGGGTGGTGTACGGCTGGTCCTCGGTCGGGGTGGAGCCGCGCTTGAACGTGATCTCCGCCTGGTAGCTCTTGCGGCCGGGGACCGCGGTGTCGAACGTCGACCCGAGCGAGGACGTGTTGACGTCCGCCGTGGTCGGGTCCGTCTTCAGGCCGTCCGGGGTGAGCCGGGTCGTCCAGTCGTTGCCCGCGTTGAGCTCGGCGGCGGTCGGCGCGGTGATGCTCGCGACGCTCGACACCCAGGCGACCTTGATGTTGCCGTCGCTGATCAGGTCAGACATGTTCGAACCTCCTTCAGGGGGTGGGGGTCAGAGCCGGAACGCGGCGATGGTCACGGTCGTGACGGCCGAGTACGCGACGGACGCCTGCTGGTTGATGTCCGCGTGCAGGGCGGCGTCCAAAGGGCCGATCATCTGCTCACCGGAGGCGGCGACGGTCACGATGCGGTCGGGCACCGTCAGGCCCTTGTAGGCGTTGTTCTGGGTGGTCACCGTGACGGTGATGCTGGACGCGCCCCCGTTCTTGACGTGCAGGAACGTGTTCGGGGCGGACAGGCTGACCTTGTCGCCGCCAGCCGAAGCAGCGCCGTAGGCGGGGCTGATGCCCGAGGCCTTGATGGTCAGGATGGGGAGCAGGGCCATGGGGGCTCTCCTTACTGGGGCATGGACCGCAGCCGCCATCGGGCCACGGCGTAGAACACGGGCGGGGTCACGTCGTCGTCGCGGCGCACGGGCTGGCCGTCCAGGGCCTGCGGGCGCCAACTGGTGCGGCCCGTCACCTGCAAGGGTGCGGACAGCGCCTGTTGGCAGCGGTCCATGACGTTCAGGGCCTGCTCGGCGGTCGCGCCGACGGCGGTGGCCTGCAGGACCCCGACGAAGCGGGTGCGGTCGTCCGCGAGGCTGGCCGGCGCCGGGGTGCCCGGATCCGGGTACAGGACGACGTACGGGGGTGCAACACCCTGCGGGGCGCCGCCGAGATAGACGGTCAACTGGGCGGTGGTCAGGACGGCGGTGACCGCGTCGACATGGGGCAGGACGGCCGGGGTGCTCACGTGGTGTCCTCGATCGTGATCCGCCACGCGGTGGCCGTGGACCCGAAGTCGACAGCCATCACGGCCATGACCTGGCCGACCAGCCGCCCGTCACCGGAGGCCGTGACGGTGACCAGGTCCCCGACCCGCAACTCGGCGGCGGGGACCGCGGCGAACGGCAGCGCCAGCTCGTAGCGCGCCGCGACCGTCAACCGCTCGCCGGCCTGCCTATCGCGAGGCAGCCGCTCGGCCTTGACCCGGCACGCGCCGGAGTAGAGCACCGTTGCGGTGCCGGGGGTGAGGTGGCTGGTGGTGCGGTCCAGCGTGGCCGGCCCGGGGCGGGTGATGGTGCAGGCGTCGACCATCAGCTGCTGGTGCGCCAGGCGTCCCGCCGCGAGGACCTGGTCGAGTGAGCTGCTCACGTCGGCCTCACCGAGGCCAGGTTGACCCGGTATGAGGCCAGCTCTTCCTTGTGGGCGTCGGTGAGTTGGGCATTGCCGATGGTCTCCGAGGCGAACGTGCGGCTGTAGTCGTCGATCGCCTCCTGCCGCAGGTTCTGCGGGTTGGTCAGGTTCATCGACGCCAGGTCCAGCACGACGTCCATCACGTCGTCGGGGACGGTCGCGTACCCGTGGCTGTAGGTGAGCTGGACTCTGGGTGCCCAGATGCCGAGGTTGCGGCGGGGCCAGCCCATGAGCCGGCCCGGGGCGTACCAGGGGTAGCCGCGGGTCAGTTCGTCGCCGTTGCGGATGTAGTCGCGCTGCTCGACCAGGGTGAGCTGGACGCCGCCGAGGTCGGCCAACTCGACCACGCCGAGCGGGTTGTTGGCGTCGACCACCAGGGGCCGGTCCGGGACCCGCAGGATCCGGTCCCCGCCGTCGACAACGATCGTCTCCTGCTGCACGAACGTGAACGTCTGCCGGGTCCACTTGCGCACCCGTGCGGAGGCCCGGCGGATCGCCAGTGCGGCCTGTGCGGCGTCCACCGGCCGCTGCATCGCGGTCTGCAGGTCCGCCACCTGGGCCAGAGGCGGCCCGGTCTGCGGCGGGGTGCTCACTCGACTACGGGGCCGGCCAGCTGCTGCAGCCGGTTGACCAGGGTGGCGCGGGCGCCGTCGCGGGCCTGCTCGACCTCCAGCGCATGCCGGGCCCGGGCCGGGTCCTCGCCGACCCAGGACAGCACGGTGTCGATCGTGCCGGCGATGTCCAGGCCGCTCGGGTCCACCGGCTCGGCCGGCGGCTGGCCGTCGCCGCCCTCCGGGTCCGGCTCGGAGGCCGTCTCGGGCTCGGGGTCGTGTTCCAGGATCTCGACCTCCGCGCCAGTGGTGGCCAGGTGACGGGCCAGCTCGCCCTCGTGCTCGGTGTCGGCGGCGAGCTCGTGCATGCCGTAGTTCCACCAGAAGCGGTGAGACTTCAGGAGTCGAATACGCATGGCTGACCCCCGATCAGGCGTGTTCGAGGACGACGGCGCGCTTGAACACCGCGTTGTCGCCGGACAGGGCGTCGGAGGGGACACCGAAGTCCCCGACGTAGGACCAGGCGGTCGACAGCACCTGCTGCAGGCGGTCCTGCGGCGGGCGCACGATCCGGGCGACCTGGACGGCGGGCGCCACGTCGATCATCTCGATCAGCGGCACGTCCTCCACGCCGGTGCCGGCCAGCAGGGACGCGGTGCCCTCGAACGGCGCGGCGACCAGGCAGTCGGCGCCCATGACGATCGGGCGGTGCACCGTCAGCGCCCCGGCGGACCCGCCCAGCACGGTCGGCGACTCCATGTTGCGCACCCAGTCGATGCCGCCGAAGCGCCCGATGGACAGGTCCCGGTAGATCGGGGAGTCGACCCGGCCCTGCAACGCCTGCTTGAAATCCGCGTCGCTGAACAACTGGGCCTCGGTGGTCGCGTCGACGTGAGCGACGTAGTAGCCGCCCTCGGTCGGCACGTTCATGGACCGGAGGCGGGCGACCGCCGAGCGGAACATGGCGAAGGTGGCGGTGTTGGAGCTCGTGAGGTCGTAGGCGGTGTTCGCACCGGTCGCGCGCACCGACACCGGGGCGGTGGAGGCGATGACGGCGGCGCCGACAGCGACGGTCGCCGCGGTGCCGAGCGTCAGCACGTTGGTGGTGGTGTTGACGCCGGTCACCGTGTTGGCGACGCCGGCGATCGTGATGCTCAGCGGGGTCGCGCCGGACACCGGGATCTGCACACCGTTGGACAGCACCGTTCCGAACCCGGCCGCGTTCTGCACGGTCAGGCTGGTGCTGGACGACGAGCTGACGGTCGCCCAGGTCCGGCCGCCCGCATAGGCGGTGTAGAGGCGGCCGCGGACCAGCTGGTTGATGGACTGCCCGGCGTTGACACCGAGGGTCTTGGCGTCCTGGAGCCACTTGGACGCCAGCGACATGCTGGAGGTCAGCATGTTGGTGTCGATCGCGTTGCCGTACTGGTCCATGCTCACGGACCACTGCTCGACGCCGTACGTGCCGGTCGACGCGTCGTTGCCGGTGATCGCGGTCGGGACCGGGGCCATCAGGCCGGTGCGGGTGAACGTCTTGGTGTCGCCCAGGCCGCCGGCCCAGGCCTCGGCGGTGGCGGTGGCCGCGTACAGGAACTGCGGGACCAGCGAGTCCTGGAACGTGCGGTCCAGCAGGCCGTTCTGCATGATGGCCTGCAAGCTCGCCGGGAGCGCCCAGCGCACGTTGTGGCGGGCGAGGTCGAACCACGGCGCGCGCGCCGGGCCTTGGGTGGTCGTCATGTGCTCTCCTGGGTGATCTCCACGGACACGAGGTCCGGGTGCTGCGCGGCCACCTGGTCGAGGCCGAGCAGGGCGGTCTGGGTGATGGCGCTGACCGCGGCGCAGACGCGGCCGCCCCGCTCGTGTTCCTCGTGGCCGGTCACCTCGATGGAGGTGCGGCCGGCGCCCAGGCGGGCGCGCACGTGGATCACAGTCGGATGCCGTACTTGGCGAGCTCGGCGGCGAAGGCGGTGCGGTCGGCGGTGCGGAAGTCGGCGGTCGGTGCCGGGGGGCGGGCGCCCTGGCCGGCGTCCGGGCGAGGGCCGGCCGGGGTGGTGGCGGGCTTGGCCAGGTGGGGCTTGGCCTGCAGCAAGGCGGCGAGGTCGGTGGCGATGCGGGCTGCGTCGATCTCGCCGGTGCTGGAGGTGTACTGGGTCAGGTCGAGCAGGGCGGTCGCGTCGCTCGGGTCCGCGAACGAGGTGGCGGCCATCGCCTTGACCTCGGCGCGCACCGCGCGGGCGGTGGCGGCCGCGGCCTGCTTGGCGGCGGTGTCGGCGGCGGCCTGAGCCTTCTCCAGGTCGGTGCGCTTCTCGTCCTCGAACGCGGCCACCTTGGCGGCCAGGTCGTCGGCGCGCTGCTTCTCGGCGGCGGCCTCGGCCTTGGCCGCGGCCCGCTCGGCCTTGACGCGCTCCAGGGCGCGCTTGCCGGCGTCGCCCAGGGCGGCCTCGTCGTCCGCGCCGGAGTCCGTACCGGTCGGCGTCGGCGGTGCGGGCGGGGTGGGGTCGTCGTGGCGGTGCAGGTCGAACCAGATGCTGGTCCTCATGGCGGTCTCCCGATGCGGGTTGGGCCCGCCCGGCGTTGAGCACGGGTCAGGCAGCGAGGTAGCCGAACTGGCGCAGCAGGCGGACCTGCTGGGCGCGGTCGGAGGTGAGCCGGTAGATCTCCGCGGGCATCAGGCGCGGGGCCTGCAGCGTGAACCGGGGCAGGCCGGCGGCGAGCTCGGCGCGGGAGTGGGCGTACCGGATGCCGGTACGCGCCTCCTCCAGCGTGCGGGCCCGCTTGTAGTAGGTGCCGAAGCGGCTGGTGCCCTCCAGGGTCGCGGCCAGGCGCGCCCCGAAGGCGTCCACGGTCGTCATGCCGCGGCGGGCGTTGACGACTTGGAAGATGTCGGCGCCGTCCCGGATCGCTTGCGCGTCCCCGGCACCGAACCTGCGGTCCTGCTCGGCCGCGCTGAGCCGGTCGAACACGGCGCGGGGGTCCTGCGGGCTGCCGGGGCGCGCCCGGGTGGCGGGCACGCCGTAGCACTGGCAGTTCTTGTGGCGTTGGAAGTCCGCCGACCAGCGGTACCAGCGGCCGGCCAGGATGATGCACCGGGCGCACGCGCCCGAGCGGACCTGCCGGATGTAGCCGGTCACCGTCCGGTTGGCGGTCATGGCGACCTGGGCGGCGGCCGAGCCGGCATCGGTGACCTCGCTGGTGACGATCCGGCGCAGGTCGACCAGACCGCCCAGCAGCGACTGCTGCAGCGTCATCCCGCCGCCCAGCAGGGTCTTGGTGCGGATCACCGGCAGGTAGAGCAGCGAGTCCAGCGCCCGGCCGTCGGTGGCGACGCCGGCCAGCGCCGAGGGCACCACCCTGCTCGCGCCGGGCAGGTAGTCCGGGGCCTCGCCGTCGGCGCTGACCACGGCGTCCACGTACGGCTGCCCGCTGCTCGCGGCCTGGAGCTGGCCGGCCGTCAGCGCGCGGACCAGGGCCGGCCCGATGCCGCCCAGCCACGCCGCGGACAGGTCGTCCGCGGCGGCGCCCAGCGCGGCCCACAACCGGTCCGTGGTCGAGGTGGCCTGGACGACGGCGCGGCGCTGGCTCGCGCCGTAGGCGGCGACCAGGTCCGTCAGCGTCTGGGTGTCAGCCATCGATGCCGGCTGACGGGCCGCCGGTCACTGCCGCCCGGGCGGCGGGCGAGCCCGGCAGCGTGCCGCCGGGGGCCCCGGAGAGCGCGTCCAGGTCCGCCGCGGTGAGCCGGGTCAACGCCGCCTCCTCCATCGCCTGCATGCGGGCGATCTGCGCGGCCGAGTAGCCCAGGTCCTCCCAGCCCTGCTCGCGCGGGATGATCCCGGCCACCACCAACTTCGTGACGGCGTCGGCCTTCTGTGCGTAGGTGGGGGTCGCGGCGTCCCGCCACAGGGTCTCCATCCGGTGGGCCTCCGGCGGCACTTCGCCGTCACGGATCAGCAGCGCAAGCCGCATGGCCTGCTCCCAGTCGCCGCCGAGGGCGCGCTGGCGGCGTTCGGCCCGCTTGATCAGCCGGGCTTCGGCCGCGCGGATCGCGTCCGCCGAGGGCGGGCTGTCGCTGGCCAGGCCGAGCATGGTCGGTGGCAGTCCGGACATCGCCGACACCATCCGCGCGAGCGCGTTCAGCGTGTCGTGGAAGTTCGTCAGGTTCGCCTCGGGGAACTGCCCGAACGTCACCTTCTCGTTTCGGCTGGCCCAGACCCGGCCGGCGATCCGGGACAGCGCGCTGACGACGCGGCCCTGCGGGTCCTTGAAGTCGTCGTCGGCCATCCCGGTCGCCCAGCGTCTGGGCATCGCGTGGAACTCTGCGCCGACCATCATGTCGGTGGCGATCTTGCAGGCCGCGTCCGACAGCGACACCACCGACGTCAGCTCGGAGCGGCCCGAGCGGTCCGCCAGGCGGGACCGGTTCACCAACGGCACCACCGGCACGACACCGAGCCTGTGCTCGTCCTGGTCGCTCTGCTCCCACACCGCGGCCGCGCTGGTGCGCCGGTAGGACACCGTGGCGTCCGGCAGGTACACGGTGGCGTGGAACTCGGACGAGCCGTCCGGCTGCACCTCCTCCCAACGCTTTAGCGCTGCCAGCACCTTGCGGGTACGCGGGTCACGCTCGGCGAAGACCTGCAGCGCGCTCTCGGCCGTCACCACCGGCGGATCGATCCGCGAGTCGCCGGCGCCCACGATCACGAACGCCCGCGACATCGCCAGCGCGTCCACGTGCGCGAGCTGCGAATCCTCGTCCAGGTCGTTGGGCTGCCAGATGTTCTCCCACAGGTCCCGGTCCGCGCGCTCCGCGCCGCCGAGCCGGAACCCCTCGATGTCGAGACGCTCGTCCAGGGCGTCAACCACCAGCTGCGGCCAGCACACCACGACCTGCCGCAGCCGGTCGTCCATCTCCATCAGCAGCTCGGGCGCCATGTACGAGAGCGGCTGGCGGCCCTCGTAGTAGGCGTCCCACAGCTGCAGCTGTGTCATCTGCCGGTCGTGGGCCTGGGCGAGGCGCTGCAGCCACCCCGCGGCGTCCAGGTCGGACAGAGCCATCAGCGCATCACCACCACACTGGAGTCGGGTTCGGTTCGGGCCAGGCCTGCCGCGATCGCATCGCCGGCCGCCTCATGGGCGAGGATCGAGATCACGGCGGCGTCGATCTTCTGTGTGTGTGAGGCCTTGCGGAGCAGGTAGCGGCCGCCCGGGCGGGCGGCCCTGCGGGCATTGCCGACGTGCACCGAGGTGATCGGGCACCCGTCGTGCCGCAACGTGGTGTCGGCCTTGGTCGCGTCGGTCAGCAGCCGCTCGGCGGCCGCGTGCATCTGGGTGGCCCGGTAGGTCGCCCACCGGACCACCCGCTCGCCGTACCGATCCGCCCACGCGTCGACTTCGCTCTCCCAGTAGGGCGGGTCGCAGTACACCCGCACCACGTCGTAGCGGCGCATCAGCTCGTCCAGCGCAGCGGCTACTTCGAGGCGCGGGACCTGGCCGCCCCACTCGGCCGGGTTCCAGATCGTCGGCAGCTGGAGCGAGCTGTAGACCGGCGTGAACTGGTAGCCGTCCAGGGTCTCGGCCCGGAAGCCGGTCCAGTCGTCCAGGTCCGAGCCGTCGAAGCCGAGGACGATCCGGGTCCCGTCCGGGACGGTGCGCGGCTCGGCGAGCAGGTCCCAGCGGGCCCGCTCCAGCCACGTCCCAGTGCCGGCGGTGATCCGGTTGCCGAAGAACCGTTCGGCCTGGGCCACGTCGGTTTCGGCGAGCTCAGCGGCCTCGGCCTCGATCGCGGCCAGGTCGACCCAGCCGCCGGGGCGCTTCGCTGAGTCGCCGTACACCGCGCGGTGGATGCGCTGCCGATCGCGCTTGAGCTTGTAGTCCAGGCGCGGGTCCGCCAGCGTGTGGTCCCGGTAGATGTCGCGCACCCGCGACTCGGCGGTTCGCTGCGCGACGCTGTCCTCGGACGGGTCCCAGGCGTTGGTGGTCTCGACCGAGCGGCCGCCCATGCCGGCCAGGCCGCGGCGCTGGGTCTCCGCGACCGCGACCATGCCCGACTGCACCGTCCACAGGCCGGTTTCGTCCTGGACCACGAACGTGACGCGCTGGCCGAGCCGGGTCCGCGCGCGGGAGGTGACCGGGTCGATCCGGCCGCCGCCCGGCAGGTTGACTCTGGTGTCGCCGGTGTCTGGGATCAGGTCCGCCAGCGGGCCCAGCTCGATCATCGGCTGTAGCGCGGCGTAGACGTTGGCGGTCTGGTCCTCGGAGTTGGCGGCGATCTGGATCAGCGGGGTCGGCCACGGCCGGCCAACCGGCTCCCCGTTCGCGTCCCAGCCGTCGAACAGCACGGGCCCGACGGCCTCCGCGCAGATCAGCGCTGCGCTGAACGGTCCCTTGCCCCACTTCTGGGGCCTGACCAACTGCGACCGCCGGTAGGCGAACGCCGGTGCCCGCTGGCCCGGTTGGGCGCCCGGGCGAAGCCGGTAGTGGTGCGCGAGGAAGCGCCACATCTCGTCCGTGAGCCGGTACGGCTCACCCGCCCGGTCCCCATCCGGGACGACGCACAGCTCCTCGATCCACTCCCCGACCAGCCAGCCCAGCGTGGGGAACTCGCCCGCGTAGTCAGGTCCCCTCCACGGCATCGGTACCGACCACCCTCAGCCGCTGACGCGGAGTCCGCGCGGCGGCCGGCGCCCGCTGCTGGCGCTGCTCGGCGACCTCATCGTCCGCCACCTCCCAGCGCAGCCGCAGCATCGCCAGCGGGTTCAGGCCGAGCCGGTCAGCGAGTTGCCTGGCTTCCTTGGCCGCGTCCAGGTCGCCCTGCTCGGCCCGCACCTTCCACCGCACGTATTGGGCGACCTCGCGGTCCCAGCGCAGCCGCTCCCAGGCCACCGCCTGTGGCGTAGCCCACAGCTGAGCCCACAACTCGGACTCCACCCGTGCAGCCGACTCCAACTGTGCCGTCAGGATGTTGACCTCGGTCACCGCCGCATCGTGCTTCTTCTGGGCTGCGGTCCGGGCCCGGCCGGTCAGGTCGGGCTCCAGCAACTGCAGCTCCAGCTCGTCCGCCAGCCGCTGCGCGGCGTCGCGCCGCTCGCTGCTCGCAATGTCGGGCAGCAGCGGCCACGCCGGCGGCGGCCCGGGCCGGCCGGCAGCGGGAAGCCGGGTCGAGCTCGCAGCCACGTTGCGCCGGCGCCGCTCAGCAGCAGGCTTGGGCGCCGGTCCCATCCCGGCCACGCTGACCACCTCCCTTACCTGTTGGGCGCATCATGGGGCGATGGAGAGGCGTGAGATCAAGCAGAGCGTGGCGGGGCTTCTGGCGATCGTGCTGGACGACAGCCTCACCGAGGCCGACTTCCTTCAGCAGTTCGGCCTGGTGACCACCGACCTGCTGGCAGTCTCAACTCCGCGCAGCGCGTCGGCGCAAGCAGCAGTTCGCGCGGCGGTACGCGAACTCGAACCGCAGCTCACGACCTTGACGGCAGCGCTCTGCGAGGCCTTCAGGCACCTGGCGAACGAGCACGACCTGGGAACTGAAGCGTCCTCGCGAGAGGTGCTGCAGGCCCTCGCGCTCGACTGGTCCAGCCAGAGCGGAGAGTAACCGCTGGGGGCACTGGTCGCGTGGCTTCGGACTCCCAGACCCGTACACAAGGCGAGCCACCTCCCCGGCGGTCCAAAAACGATCACCCCAGGGGGTCCCTCCCCTGGGTCCTGCTCACACCGAGTGACCGGCGGGAGGTGTCCAGCCGAGGCTCGCCAGCAGCCGGGCAGCCGTCGGGCTCATCACCACCTCGGCGTGCTCCACGTTGATGTGCCTGACCTCGGTGATGAACGGCTCGATCACCACGCGCGGCAACGAGTTGGGCGCGAGGTCGAGCGAGACCGAGCGCAGGGCCCCTGACCAGTTGGTGCCGTCGATGTGCACCGTGTGGCGGGCGCCGTCGCTGCTGATGCTGAGCGAATGCTTCACGCGGCACCATCCTCGGCGGCCGGGGTCCAGCTCCAGACGCCTTCGCTGACCCAACGCACCTCGCCTGCAGCGCGGTGCTGCAGGCCGCGCGCGGTCAGGTCGTGGCCCTCCGCCACCGGGAGCGGACCGTCGTACGGCTGCGTGCCCAGGTGGATCATCAGCTCGCCCCTTCGACCGAGGTGGTGCTGCTCTCGATCAGCTCGGCGACCCGGAGCATGCCGGCGCGCTCGATCCAGCCGAGCCCGTCGGAGTAGGCCAGGCTCAGGCGCGTGCTGCCGTCGGCCTGCAGCACCTTCAGCAGCACCACGGCGGCTGCGGCGAGCTCACCGTCCGCGAGGTGCGCGGCGACGCCAAGGCCGTCGATGATGGGGCCGAGCGGCTGGTCCTGGTCGTCGTTCACTGGTGCCAGCCTCCGGGTTGGTGTTCGGCGGTCTCGCGGCTGTGGCAGGGGCGGCATATGCCGCGCATGCGCTCGGGGGCGTCCGGGTCGGGCACGCCCTGCTGCAGCAGCTGGCGGCGGCTGGCCGGCCAGTGGTCCGCGACGCGGGACGGCTCGGTGCGGCAGAGCACACAGATCGGGTCGCGCGCGATCACGGCGGCCCGGGCCTGCGTCCAGTCGGGTCCGCCGTAGCCGCGTTGGCGGGGGCTGCCGCGGCGCTGTTCGGCCTGGCGGCGGTGCTCGTCGCATCTGCCGCTGTCGGTGTACTCCGGGCAGCCGGGGGTGCTGCACACTGCGTACGCTCTGCGTCTGGCCACGGTGATCACCTCCTCGGTCACGATCCGGGCAACACGGCACAGTGGGCGGGCAGTGGCTGGGATGCTCGCGACCATGTTTGACGAGTCGACAGCCGAGCCCGAGTTCGTACCCACGTCCGCGCCCGGCGTGCTGGAGCCACCGAAGGCGCAGCCGCGGTGGCTGCTGCCCGCTGTTACCGGGTTGGCCGGTGTACTGCTGGGCGCTTGTAGTGCGCTGCTGTTGGCGCCGGGCGGGTCCGGTGGTCAGGCGGCGTCCGGGGGCGCGCCGTCATTCACCCTGAGCGGCACGCTCGCGGTGCCGGGCACCAGTGCGTACTCGGGGACGGGCACGTGCAGTACGTCGGGCGGCTACACGGACATCCGCGAGGGCACGTCAGTAACGGTCTACGACGCGGCCGGCGCGGTGGTGGCGAGTGGTTCGCTGGGTGCTGGGGCGGATTCGCCGAGCCGGAGCGGTTGCGTGTTCCCGCTTGCGGTGTCTGGTGTGCCGAGCGGCGCCAAGTTCTACCAAGTGGAGATCAGCCATCGCGGGAAGCTCACCGTGCCCGCTGATGAGGCCCGCAGCGGAGGGTTCGCTGCCACGCTCGGGTAGCGAGCGCTGGTCAGGTGCGCTCGGGCCAGTGCCAGGTGCCGCCGACGGGGGTGGGTTCGGTCCATCCGCAGCCGCAGTATCGGAACGGCTGACCGTGTGACTGGGCGTCGGGACAGCTCGGGTGACCGGGCTGGCCGTCACCGTTGTTGTAGGGCACCGCGCGGTTCAAGTGGATGCCGGTCGGGTTGAGTACCGCGAGGCCGACCTGGTTGGGGTGGTTGGGGTCGCTGGTCAGCTCGGTGATGATCGCGGCGCGGCACTCCTGGGTGTACTCGCCGCCGGGGGTTCCGTGGCTGACGTAGTGGACGATGCGTCCGATGCTGGGCTGCATGGCAGTCTCCGGGGAAGGGAGCGGCCCCGCCACGGGGGGTGGTGGCGGGGCCGCTGGTCTTATGCCGCCTCGGCGAGGCGGGGGCGGGCGATGGCTGCGTAGTGGGGTGTGATCTCGCAGCCGACGAAGTTGCGGCCCTCGGTGAGGGCAGCGACCCCGGTGGTGCCGGATCCGGCGAACGGGTCGAGGACGGTGCCGCCCTCGGGCACGATCCGAACGAGCTGGCGCATCACGTCCAGGGGCTTCTGGGTGATGTGCTGACGCTCGGTGCCGCGGGGCTGAGATGCGCTGTACAGGCCGGGCAGGTAGACGGGGTCGGCGCCGGGGTGCATGGGGCCGTTGCTGCCCCAGACGATGAACTCGCACTCTTGGCGCAACCGGCCGGGCTGCGGGCGGGCGATGGGCTTGTGCCACACCGCGATGCCGCGCAGTGTCCAGCCGCCGACCTGCAGGGCGTCGGTGGTGACGCTGAGCTGGCGCCAGTCGGTGAACACGAGGGCGGCGCCGCCGGGTCGGGTGGCGTGCAGGCACTTGGAGAGGATGACGCCGAGCCAGGCGACGTAGCCGCGCTGGTCGCGGGATTCGCCGGCGAAGTCGGCCAGGCCGTGTGCGGTGCCGTTGCCGTTGTGGCCGCTGACGTATTTGTCGCGACTGCTGCGGCCGGTGCGTTCGGTGGGGGTGCGGCCACCGCTGTTGTACGGCGGGTCTGCGATCACGGCGTCGATGGACGTCACAGGTAGCTGGTCGAGGATGGAGAGGGCGTCGCCCTCGTGAACGGTCCAGGTCACAGTGCTTCTCCCGTCAGTTGGCCTGATGGTTGGCCTGCTGGGTGAGGCGGGAGCCCTGAGTCTGGGGATGGCGAGAGCCCCGCGCCGTGGTGCTGGCTGCGGGGCTCTCGGGGAGGCATTGTGTCCGGGCACGCCGGACGTGGGGCCAGTGTGGATCACGAACTGGCTGATCGTCAAGCAACCCCGGTGCGAACGTGCTTGGTCAGCTGGGACACGCGGCTTGCGGACAGACCCGGGCGCGCGAGCGCCGTGGGGCCGAGCCCGCCAGCGGCGAAGCGCTGGACGAGGAGGTCGCGGGCGTCCTCGGCGGCGTCGGCCGCGGCCCGGCTAGCGGCCAGCCGGGTGCACGCCTGGTCGAGCACGGGCAGGGCGTCGGTGGTCAGCGGGCCGTCGCCACGGGCGGTCCACTGCGGTGCGAGCTCGGCGTGAGCGCGCTGCAGAAGCTCGTTCACTGCGCTGGACGGGTCGCCCGGGTTGGTGATCTCGCCGAGCCGGATCCGGGCCGGCTGCAACCCAGTGGTGACAGGGTCGTGCAGTTGCATGCCGCCGCCGTGCAGGGCGGTGTCGGCCGGGCCACGAGCGAAGAACTCGGCACCGATCGCGGCCTGGTAGACGTACAGCAGCAGGTCGCCGGGCTCGGCGGCGAGGACCAGGGCGCTCGCGTCCAGCGTCCAGCGGCCGAGTCCGGGCAGGCCGTGCAGTGTGGTGGAGGCGATGTCGCCAGGGCAGTACATAGTGCTCCATGGGTTGGCCAGTGCGCTGGATGGTGGGAGTCCAGCGCACTGGACGGTGGGGTTGGGTCAGGTGGCGCGGAGCTGCTCGAGCAGCGAGGTACCGGTCCAGGTGATCCCGCAGCCAGCGCACCGGACACGGAAGTCATCCACCGAGTTGGTGACGCTGAGCTGGCCGCCGCACTCGCAGACGAGCGGCAGATCCACCGCCTGTCCGTCGGCCGTGGTGGGGCTGGCGAGGAGCGGCTCAGCGCGGCGGCGGCAGGCCGCGGCGACGGCGCCGATCCACTCGATCTGGGTGTCCGTCAGGGGCTTGAACGGTCCGGCCGGGTCGGTGAGGCGGTCGGCGAGCCAGCTGGCTGCGGTGGCGCCGTCGCGGCCGGCCAGGTTGTAGCGCCAGCGGCGCGGGTCGGCCCGGTCGGTGAGCTCGGTCAGGGCGAGGCGGCGCGCAATGTCGTCGTGCGGGCTGGCGGACGGGATCTTGAAGGTGAACGGGGGCCGCTGAACGGCGCCGGCGATCTCGTCGGCCAGGCCGAGCAGCTCGTCCTGGATCTCGCTGATCGTGTCGAGCACGGTGACCGACAGCGGTGCGGGGTGCTCGCCGGGGGCCAGCGCGGTGCGCTCGGCGAGCTCGGCGGCGGTGGCGTACTGCTCGGCGGCCGCCTCGTCGGGGGTGAGCTGGCGCTGGTAGTCGGTCATGCGGCCGGCGGGTGGCCAGGTGGTGGTGCGGGCGGTGAGGGCGTCGCGGAGCTCGGGCCAGCTGACGGCGAGTTCGGTCAGGTCGGCGATGGCGCGGCCGCGGGGGCTGGGGCTGGGCAACGGTGGCTCCAGGTGCTGGTGGGTCAGGTGCTGAACGGTGCGGTGCACCGGGCTGCAGGGCGGCCGGTTGCGTTCCCAGAGCCGCAGCAGGGTGCTGCGTTCCTGTGGGGTGAGGTTGCGGGCGGCGCGCTGGATGAGGATGTTCAGGTGCTCGCGGTCGGTCGGGGTGAGGCTCACCGGTCGTCCTTGGGTGGGATGGCGAACAGGCCGGATTGGGCGGCGCGGTGCTCGCCCGTTGTCGGCGGCGGCTTGGCGGGCGGCTGGCGGCGGGTGAGCCAGGCGAGCAGGCGGGTCCAAGCGCGCATGGTGGTCTCCAGGTGGTTGGCCGGCCGCCGCGGGTGACGGCGGCCGGCGAGGTGGGTCAGTGGCAGATCAGGCAGCGGTGGTCAGCGGACGCGTTGTCGTGGCAGCGGTCGATGCAGCTGCGGCACCACGGGCTGTCGCCGTGTTGGGCACGGCCGTTCCAGCGGCGGTCGTTCGGGTCAAACGGACGCCGGCAGGCTCCGCACTGCGGCTGGCTGGGCGTGTCGGCGGCCGGGGGGCCGGGGTTGACGACGCGCAGCATCCGGTGACCGCAGCGGAGGGTTATCGAGGTGCCGGTGCCGCTGGGTGCGGTGCCGATGCGGACCTGGTCGTAGTTGGCGAGGCGGCCCAGCCAGGCCTGGACGAGCGGGAGATCGGCTGGGTGCAGGTTGGCCTGCCACGGGGTGTCGGTGGCGGCGTACGCGACGACCTGGGTCAGGTCGCCGTCGTTGGCGGCGAACGCGAACAGCGCGCCGGCCGCGCCCTGGAGTCGGATGCTGGTGCGCGGGTCGGATGCGTGCGCGGCCTCGGCGAACAGGAAAACCGCGTCGGTGGCAGGGAGGGTGGAACGCATCGGTCAGCCCTCCAGGGTGGCCGTCGCCACCCGCTCGACCGTGAAGCGGCCGCCGTTGCTGCAGCCGGCGTAGATCTGGCCTCGGCCGGCGTCCAGGTTCACTGCGACATCGATCTCGCTGGAGGTCAGGTACTGGCGCACGTCGGCGCAGACCTGCTCGGCGAGGTGATTGGCCGTCATGGCCCAGGTGGTGAGCGGGGGCGGCGGGGTGCTGCCGTCGCGGCCGCCTCGGCGGCCTACGCGCTCGTAGGTCACGCGGTACAGCACCTGCTCGGCGTCCGGGTCATCCAGGACCGCAGCGAGCTCCGGAAGGCTGGGGGTCTCCAGCAGGTCGGTGGCGGCGGGGCGGGCGGGGTCCGGGGTGATAGCGATCTGCCACGGCGTCCGGGCGGCGGTGTCGGTCATGCGAGGGGCTCCAGGGGGTGTGTGGCGGGCGATCAAGGTCGCGTGCGGGCGCGAGGCCGGGCGGGACCGGTTGCGGGCGCTGAGCGGCCTGCTGGTGGTCTAGAACGGGGGTTCGGTGCCCCAGCTGGTGTTCTGGGTGGTGTCGCTGGCCCAGGGGTCGTTCTGGGGCTGCTGGGGTCGCTGCTGCTGGGGCTGCTGACGCTGCTGCTGGCTGTTGCGGTCGGCCTTGGTGACGCGGGCGGTGGCGCCGGTGAGGGACGGACCGATCGAGCGGATCATCAGGGCGGCCTGCTGGTGCTTCTGGCCGTCCTTGTCCCAGGACTCGGTGCGGAGTTCGCCGGTGACGATGACCTCCATGCCCTTGGCGAGGGTCTCGGCCGCGTTCTCGGCGAGCTGCTTCCAGGCGGTGCCGCGGATCCAGAAGGTGTCTCCGTCGATCCAGTTGCCGTTGGGGTCCTGCTTGCGGCTGTTGAAGGCGAGTCGGATGGTGCAGACGGGGGCGCCGTTGGGGGTGATGCGGAGTTCGGGGTCGGCGACGAGTCGGGCGGTGCCGGTGAGGGTGGGCAGGGGCATCAGGTGGTCTCCCGGGTGAAGGTGCGGATGAGTTCGGGGCTGTTCTCGCCGTCGACGCGGTAGACGGCGATGTCGTCGGGCCATGCCCAGAAGGTGAGGGTTCGGCCGCGGATGATGCGGACCCAGATGGTGAGTTCGCCGGTGAGGCTGGTGGCTGGGCCGATGCGGGGTTCAGTGCGGCCGTGGGTCATGAGATGGCTCCGGTGGGCGAGTGGCCGGTGTGGTGGTCGGCGTCGATGGGGGTGTAGCCGGTCCAGGGCCACCAGCCGCTCCAGCCCTGGCGGATGAAGGTGGGCCACCCCCGTTCGTCGCGGCTGCCGCGCCAGGGCAGGACGCGGCGGGCGCGCTCGTCCTGCGCGGACCGCTCGTCTTCGACGGGGCGCAGGCCGAGGCCGAACTCCGGCCACCTGAGCCAGAGCGAGCTGCCGACCGGGCGGAGCGCGCGCGGGCCGAGCCCGTTGCCCTGCGGGGAGTGGGCTTCGAGGGAGAGCGCGCACCGGGCGGTGGCCCGGGCCTCGTCCAGGACGACGGTGACGCGGCGGGCGAGTTCCTCGCTGTTGGGGTCGCCGGCGTGCAGCCGGTAGACGGGGCCGACGATGAGCAGGTCCGGCATGACGGACTCGACGCGGCGCATCAGCCAGGAGCGGCCTTCGGGGCGGGTGAGGTCGATGCCCTCGGGGCGGATGTCGATGTGGAGCTGGCCGCGGCGGACGGGGGTGTGCTGGTTGGCGGCGATGTTCATCAGGGCGCGGTAGTGCCGGCGGGACTGGCGGCCGGAGTTCTCGCAGTCCAGGACGAGCACGCGGGCCGGGCCAACGGTGTTGGGTTCGTTGGGTTTGCTCGGGTGGCTGGAGAACGGGAGGACGCCGGCTGCGGCGGTGACGGCGAGCTGGCGCTGGAGGACGGACTTGCCGCCGCCTTCACCAGCGGTCCAGATGATGCGGTCGCCGTGCTCGAGGAGGCCGGGCAGGACCCAGTCGTAGTGCTCGTCGTCGACGGCCAGGAAGTCGTGGATGTCCTGGGCGGCGGTGTCGGCCTGGGCGTGGCCGGCGTCGCGGACGCGGCGTAGTTCGGCGACGGCGTGTTCGGCGAGCTCGGCGGCGTCGTCGTCCTGGTCGAGTTGCCAGGCGGCGGCGGTGATCTGCTGACCGGTGCGGATGAGGTCGCGGCGCTGGGCGAGGTCGCGGATGCGGTCGGCGAGCCAGCCGGTGTCGTAGACGTATTGGCCGACGGCGACGCAGGTGTGCAGGTAGGCGGGTCCGCCGACCTTGAACAGGTGGCCGGTGCGTTCCAGGGCGGCGGTGAGGCTGAGCGGGTCGATGGGGTGGCCGCTGTCGGCGAGGGCCAGCATGGTGCGCCAGATCGTTTCGTTGGCCGGCCGGTAGAAGGCGGCGGGGTTGAGGGCGAGGTCGCGCAGGATGCGGCGGCTGTCGGGGGTCAGGAGGGTGCGGCCGATGAGGCCTTGTTCGGTGGCGAGGTCGTGGGGCTGGGTGCGGGCCCAGGGCTCGGTGGGTGCGTCGTCGGGGACCAGGTCGTCCTCGGCGGGGGCGAGCTCGGCGGTGGTCATCAGAAGATCCCTCGCTCCTCGTAGGTCTGCTGGCGGGTCTGCGGGGTGATGGCTGGCTGGGTGTCGAGCTGGTCCTCGTAGCGGTCGCCGTTGAGCCAGGTGGTCGGGTAGGGGATGAACTTCGGGTCGGTGCCGGCGGCTCGCCAGAAGGCGGCGTGTCGGGGGACGGCGTCGGCGATGGCGGCCGGGTCGGCGCCTCGCTTGATCGCTTTGGCCCAGGCGGCCCGGGCGTAGCTCTTGCCGATCTTGCGGGGGTAGGCGGACCAGAAGGCGTCGAACAGCGGGTCGTCGGTGTGGTGTGGTGATGCGCGTGGGGGTGAAGAGTTATCTGTCTTTAGGGGATTGAGGGGTAGGGGTCCGGGTTTTCCGGACCCTTTCGGGGTCAAATCCGGACCCTTTCGGGGAGTTGGGTCCGGGTTCTGCGGACCCTTTCGGCCTGGAATGGGTCCTGGAGATCCGGACCCAAAGTCCTGATTGGGTCCGGGTTCTGCGGACCCAATCCCGAGATTGGGTCCTGGAGATCCGGACCCTTCCGAGCCGAATGGGTCCTGGAGATCCGGACCCAATCCGCCGGTAGCGTCCGGGATTTCGGGACCCTTTGCGTTGCTGTCGGCGGTAGTCAAGAGGGCGATCCGGTACACGGCGCGGCGGCCCCGGTGGCCGGCCTCGACCGTCTCCAGGACCCCCTTGGCCCGCAGTGCCTGAAGCACGGCATAGCGGCTGGAGCGGCCCGGGATCCGCATCCGGCGAACCGTGCGCGGGTCGTCCTCCACGCCCGGGTAGCAGGTCCGGGTTGCGTCGTTCGCGTCCTCCGCGAGCACGCCGAGCACCCACGCCTCGCGATGCGTGAGCGTCGCGGGCGCGTGGTCCATCACCTCGACGATCAGGCGGATTCCCACGTGCGGCAGTCCTTCGGGGTCGGTGCGGGTGGTGCCGGTGGCCGGCGGGGTTGGTCGCCGTCGGCCACCGGGGTCAGCAGTGCAGCTGTGCGGCGGGTTCACGCGGCATCGGTGCACTCCTGCGGGTGGGCTGCGGCGTAGGCGGTGATCACGTCGCGGGAGATCACTCCGGCGGTGCCGACCGGGAGGTTGTTCTCGCGGGCCCAGGCGCGTATGCGACTGCCCTGGGTCCGGTCGGGGCGTGGCGCCGTGCTGCTGGGGCGGCTGGTCGTGGCGGTGCCCTTGGCGGCGCGCAAGTCCTGCTCGGCTGCTGCCAGTTGGTCCTTGAGTCGTTGGACGCGGTCTGCGGCCGCGGTGATGGCGGCCTCCTGGCGCTGGGCCTGTTGGAGGTCGGCGAGCGCGGTGCGGGCCTGCTCGGCGAGGCGCTGCATGCGGGCGCTGGGGTGCTTCATGCCCCAGGCGATGAGTCCGGCGGCCGCTGCGCCCGGGCCGGTGGCGACCGGGGTGGTGCCGTTCACGGTGAACACCGTGCCGGCACTCGTGACGGCGGCCGCGATCTGGTCCTGCGTCAGGCCGGTGGCCTTGACGATGGTGGAGACGGTGTCGCCGTTGCGGTACATGGCGACCGCGTGGGCGGCGCTGCGGGTGTCCACGGTCGGTCCTCCCTTGCTGGGTGTGGTGCGCGGTGCTGGCAGGTGCGGGGTGTCGGGGGTCTGGCTGTCGATCAGGGCGCGCAGTGCGGCGATGGTCATCAGTCGGCTACTGCGCGGATGCTGTCGACCCAGGCCAGGGCGGTGTGGTCGAGCCGCTGGCGTGCCCGGGTGACCGCGACGTAGGCGAGGCGGGCCTCCTCGCGGCGCAGGATCACCAGGCCCGTGGCCGGGTCGGGCTTGGGCGGGCGGAAGTCGTCGTGGATCCGCACGGCCGGCCACTCGCGGCCCTTGGCCCGGTGCGCGGTCGAGACGGTCAGCTCGGCCACGCCCTCGGCCGCGAGGGCATCCGCCGCGCGGGCCAGCTCGTCGGCGCCGTAGTCGTCGATCAGCTTGACGAGCACCTTCAGCGAGCCGTCCTCCTCCTCGGCGTACTCGCGCACCGCGGACCAGCTGGGGAACGCCAGCAGCTCCGGGTGGTCGGTGGCGCGGCCCTGCTGGAGGTCGCGGGCGGCCCACGCGAGGCGCTTCAGCTCGCCCCCGCCGCCGACCAGCGACACCTTGCGCCCGGCCTTCAGCGCCTCCAGGACGATGCCGACCGCGCCGGAGTTGGTGCGGCACAGGATCGCGTCAGGGTGCTCGACCGGGCCGGTGGTGCTGTCGGCCTGGTCCCAGCCGGTCAGGCGCAGCGGCGTGCCGACAAGGAAGAGCCAGGCGTTGGCGGCATCGGCGATGGCCGGCCCGAAGCGGAACGACTGCGACAGGGTGCGGACTTCGGCGCCGAGCTGGCGCTCGAACTGGGCCAGGGCGTCCTTGGCGCCGCGCCACTCGTAGATCTGCTGGGCGGAGTCGCCGACCGCGATCCGCTGCGCGTGGTCCTGAGCGAGCAGCACCTTGGCCAGGACGTCGTTGGTGTCCTGGGCCTCGTCCAGCAGGACAACGTCCGCCGGGATGGTCGGCTCGGACAGGGCCCAGAGCTTCAGGTAGTGGTCGTGGGACAGCTTCAGTACGCCGTCGGCGGCGCGCAGGTCGGCCCAGGCCCGGCGGGCGACGGGCAGCACCAGTTCGACCAGGGCTGCACGCGCGTCTGGGGAGGTGAGCCCGTCGTAGCGCGGGATGTGACGGGCGCTCGGCTCGGGGTCGGCGCTGTGGCAGTACCGCTCGACCGCGTCCAGGGCGGCGCGCATGATGACCTTGCTGGTCATGGCCTTGACGTGGCCGAGGTCGGTGGGGATCCGCTGGATTCCGCCGGTCAGCTCGTCGATCCCGAGGGCCTGGGCGGCCTGCAGCGCAGTCTGGCGCGGCCGCTGGAGCCGGGGCAGGTGCTTGGGGTCGAACGCGAGCCCGTGCCCGGTCGACGCGGCCACGTTGGCCGGGAACGACTTCTTCGCGTCGGCCGCGATGCTGCGGTTGTAGGCGATGTAGGCCATCCGGCGGCGCGGGTCGGACTGGGCGATCAGGCGCAGGGTGGAGCTCTTGCCGCACCCGGCGCCTGCCTGGAGCACCATGTCGAGACCGTCGCCGTAGGTGTCAAGGGCGGCCTGCTGCTCAAGAGTGGGCTGGACCACGTGGGTTCACCTCCTTCAAGGGGTGGTGCGGGGCCGCGCAGAGGGGAGGCTGCGCGGCCCCGCGGCTCGGTGGCGGTCAGGCGGCGGACTGGGCGAGGCGCTGCAGCATCGCGTCGTAGGCGGCGCGCGGCTCGGGCTGCTGGGTGACCAGGTTCAGCGAGTCCAGCAGGGTGCCCGCCTCCTCCTTCGACAGGTCGTTCGCGCTGGGGATGCCGCGGCCGACGATCAGCGAGGTGGCGGACAGGCGCTCGTCCCGGTCGGTGACGCCGAGCTGGTTGAAGGCGAGGTGCATCATCCGCATCTGCGGGGCGGTCGCCCGGCCGGTCGGGGGCTGCACCGGTCCGGACACCTCGGCTGCCGCCGGGCCCGGGTCGAGCGGCGTACTCGGCGGTGCCGGGCTGGGGCCGGGCGCGGGCGCGTCGGGGACAGCGGCCGGCTTGGCTGCGGTGCCACGAGCCACGATCAGCTCGCCGAGCGTCGTCGCGGCGCCGGTCGCCGGGTCCAGCACTCCGGCCGCGAGCAGCTGCCGGCGGCGGGCCCGCTCGTGCAGCTCGCGCGCCTCCTGGTAGGTCAGCCCAGGCTTGACCAGCTCGTCCATGATGACCTTGACCGGGTCGACGCCCTGGCCGAGCTGCTCCAGGATCACTTCGGCCAACTGCTCGCCGGGGTGGTGGATCGTCATCCCCTCGAGGGGGCTGTAGCGCGTCTTCGTGATGGTGGCGGTGCCCTCCACCATGTCCAGGATCAGGCCGAGCTCGTACTCGGCCCCTTCGCGCTGGACCGCCTTGACGCCGACCTTCGTGACCTTCTTCCCCTCGATCACGTAGTCGCCCTTGGTGCGCATGGTGACGATCAGGTGACCGGAGAAGTTCAGCAGGGCATCCAGCATGTCCTGCTCGATCGGGTTGCCGGTGCGCCAGCCGCCGAAGGTGCCGCCCGCGCCCTTCTCCGAGCCGGCGCGCTCCACGATCTCCAGCAGGCCGCCACGGCCGTTCCAGAAGTGCGACCAGGAGTCGACGATCAGCACGGGCAGCTTGATGCGCTCGGCCTCGCGGACGACCTCGATCAGGCTGCGGGGGTCGTGGGTGTCCATCGGCAGGTGCAGGAACTCGTGGCCGCCGAGCTCGGGCCGGCCGGGGACCGGGGCGTAGGTGAGGGCGGAGCCGCGTTCGGTGTCGACGAGGCCGACCTGGCCGCCCTGGGCCAGGGCCTCGCCGACGACCAGCGCCGTCTTGGTCTTGCCGGAGCCCGCCGGGCCCTGGATTCCGATACGGGCGCGGGCTTGCTCGCGGCTGGCCGGCGCGAAGGTGATCGCGGTCATCGGGTGCCCCCCTTGGGCTTCGTGGTGGTGAGGTCGATCAGGAGCTGAATCGCGGCCGCGAGCCAGCGCAGGCCGGTGGCGAGGACCAGGCCGCAGGCGGCGCCGACCAGTACGGCGTAGAAGAGGATCACTGGGGCCTCCGGTGGCGGGCGGGCTGACGGGCGGTGAGCTCGGCAACGGCGGCCAGCTGCACCCACAGCCATGCGGCCGACAGCCAGAACGCGAGGCGCAGCCGGGACGGGCGGCGCAGGCGCGACGCGCGGGCGGCCCGGGCGGGCGCCGGGGTGCCACCGCGGCGGTCGTGGCGGACCTGCTCGCAGTACGCCTCGATCACCAGCGCGACGACCAGGGCGCAGAGGACTGCCATCCAGACCGCTCCCGTGCCGGTCACGACTCACCGTCCGGGTTGTAGTGGTCCAGCACCGTCAGCGGGACGACCCGGTAGGCCGTGACCACCTCGGAGTCGCCGTAGGTGGCGTACAGGGCCATGGCGGTGCTGGCGTCCGGGAATTCCTCGTACCAGGCGAGGGTGGGCCTAGTACGGCAGACGCTGCGGAAGTGCGCCTCGGCGTGGGCCCGCGCGTCCTCGGGGGTTGTGTAGGTGCCGAGCGGGAAGGCGGTGTGCTCGGCCCGCCACACCACCAGGCCGTCCGCGTCGTCGGCCGGCACCTGGGACGCGTGCCAGACGGTCGGGTTGAGCAGCTGCTCGTCCGCGAGGACCTGGACGATGCCGGCCGGGGTGGTCTGCTGGGTCAGCAGGGAGCGGACCAGGTCGGTGGCGCGGGTGATGACCTCGCGCGGGGTGGCGCTCACGCGGCCACCGCCGGCAGCAGCTCGGGGTACTCGCTGAGCGGGGCATAGATGGCGATTTCTACCACCACGTCGCGCCACGTCGTCAGAACGTGCTGCGCAACGAGCGTCTGGTCGTCGCCGCTGGACCAGAACGTCATCGGCGGGGTGGGCGAGGCGTTGAGCGTCTCGGCCCAGGCGGCGAGGACGTCCCGAGCCGTGGGCTCCATCGCCGCAGCGGGAGTCACGCGGTGCAGGGCGCCCCGCAGGTTCCCCTTCCTGTGGAGCGTCCAGTTGAGCATGGGCAGCTGGGGGTGCTCGGTGATCAGCTGGGCCAGCGCGATGGCCGGACCGGACTGCGGGTGGTTCTGGCGGGTAGGCTTCATGATCGGCCTGCCTTTCTTCCTCTGGGTGGTGTGGTGGGCCCGGGCCGTCCCGGGTTAGGCGCCAAGGGACGGCCCACCCCACCGGGGGTGGTTAAGCGGAGCGGCGACGGCCGCGAGGCGCGCGCCCGGGCTTCAGGTCGAGCAACGTGGCCGGCACCGACGGGGCGTCGATCAGAGTCGACGCGGGAGCCGGACGGACCTCGAAGAGGGCGCGGATCTCTGCGGCGTGCTCCCGCGAGAACCGGACGTGACGTCCGTACTCGATGCGCGGCAGTTGGGCCTTGTGCTTCTCGATCCACGACTGCGGGATGTTGAGCACCGCGGCGAGGCTGGCGTAGTCGTAGTCCTCGTCGGTGCTCATACCGAGACCTCCTGCTCCACTGCGTTGGCGGTGCGTTCAGCTGGGGTCCACAGGACCAGCAGGTCGACGCCGATGCGTCCAGAGATGGCGGCGGCAACTTCGCCGGTCGCGGTCTTCTGGTGGCCCGTCAGGAGCTCACCGACGTGGCTGGCGTGGACGCCGGCGACCTTGGCGAGATCACGGACACTGGTGCGGGTTCCGTCCCCGGTGCGACGCATGAGGGTGCGCAGCAGGTCGGGGTCGTGGAGCTGAAATCGTGGGACTGTCACCAATCCTCCTGCGATGAATCATCCCGGTGTGGTGATGAACAGAGCATCGCATGGCGGGGACGGATTGTCTATCGCTCTGAGATGCTGCGTTCATCCCGCCAATGAAATGGCCGGGGCATGCCACTCATCTCCGCTGCGCCCTGTTGTGCGCCTCCCCCTGTGATGGACAATGCGTCCCCGTGGGGGAATATGGCCCTACCGCCCACCTGGGCAACCTTTTGGAGTTACTTAAGGGAACGGTAGACACGCAGGTGAACAGGAGTGCGGGATGATGCCCCTTATGGCTAAGGAGACGCGGGACGACCTGTCCCGACTGGTGAAGGCCCAGCGCGCTGAACTCGGCATGAGCCTGAGCCAGGTGGTCGAGGCTTCCGGAGACCCGGATCTGAATGGCTCCTGGATCAACCGCCTGGAACTCGGCCAGCTGAAGGAGGTGCCCAAGCGCCAACGCCTGGAGGCGCTGGCACGCGGCTTGCGCCTGCCCTTCCAACTGGTGGCTCGCGCGGCCGCAGCTCAGTTCATGGGTGTCGAGTCCGCTGAGCCTGAGTGGTCGTCAGACGGCTCTGTACAGATCGTCGTCGCCAGGATGAACGAGTTGGACGCTGAGGGCCGGCGCGAACTTGCCGAGGTCGCAGAGATCTTCGCGCGCAGGTTCGCCCGGGAGCTGGCGGACCCTCAGGAGTAGTGCGTTCCGGTACTACCATCTGTCCGTGGGACGCGGCATGATGTGTGCTCCACCTGGGGACACTGCGCTCACGGCGGTTTCTCGCGTGCCACCTCGCACAGCCTGTCGAGTCATGCCGCGCGTCACCCGCCCGAAGGGGACGGATTGACGATGCGAGCGATGGTCATCAGGGTGCCGAGCCTGCCGAACGGGCGCCGGGTGGCGAAGGTCGAAGGCCACGGGCTCATCGGCTGGGCGATCCTGGAGAAGGACATGAGCGCCGAGGCGGCCGCCGAGATGGAAGAGATGATCCAGCACACTCTCGACGCCGGCGGCTGGAGCCAAAACTGGGACTGGGCCATGGCCTTGATGATGACCACGGCCCAGCAGGTCAGCACCGCTTAGCCGAGGCGCTCCACGAGCCGCAGCCCAGGGCCGTCATCCGCCGCCATCGCGGCCTGGATGGCGGCCACGATTTCGCCGTCGAGCGCCCGAACCAGGTGGCCGTACCGGTCCACGGTTGTCGTGATCGACTCGTGGCCCAGCCTGGCTTGGATGGCAGGCAGCGGGATGTTCTTGGCGATCAGCCAGCTGACGTGCGTGTGCCGCAGGTCATGCAGGCGGGGGGCCTTCGGGAGCCCTTTGGTCTGCGCGGCCCTGACTGCTGGCAGCCAGCGGCGGTTGTAGTAGTTCGAGTGCCGCCACGGGTTGCCCCATGCGGTCGTGAAGACGAAGTCCTCGCCGCTCTTGGCTACGACGTTGCGCCGCAGGATCTCCACCGTGCCCGCCGAAAGGGCGAGGGTGCGGCGGCTCTTCTTCGTCTTCGGCGGCCCGAGCTTCAGCGAGTTGTCCCGCTGCCGCTTCCAGGCCCGGGCCACTCGCAAGGTGGGGTTAGATCCAGCCAAATTCAGATCGCGGACCTGAAGGGCCGCCAGTTCGCCCCAGCGGAGCCCCGTGGCAACGAGGACGTCGGCGATGTCGACGCCGTCGCCGCCGTTGATGCTTGCGATCTCCGCGCGCAGCCGCTGCCACTCGGTGTGCTCCAGGAACACCATCTCGTCCTCGGTCCCCGAATCGATCCGCGGCAGCTTCGTCTTGGCGCACGGGTTCGCGGAGCGCAGGGGAGGCTCGGCCTCGATGGCGGCCTGAAAGATGCCGTAGAGCAGCCCGTGGCGGTTGCTGATCGACTTGGGGGCCGCTGGCTGTCGTTCCCACTGCTCGGGGTCGCCATCGCGGACCTTCCCGTCCTCCTGGGCGCGCACCCAGTCGGTGACGTCCGCAGCAGTGACATTGGCTACCGTCGGCGCCACGATGCGGCCGGACGGCTCGGCGTGGACCAGGACGCCGGCGAAGTGGTTGTCGATGTCGCGGTGGTAGTCGCCGCGGGTGCGCTCTTCGATGCCGGTGAGCCGGTCAACGACTCGGTGCGCCCACTCGGCGAAGGGCTGGTCCTTGCCTCGGGCCGGCATCGCCTGGACGAAGCCCTGCCCGCGGACCCAGCCGGGCGGCCACTGCTGGGCGTGCATGTCGACGAGGCCCTTGAAGACTTCGGCTGCCCTCGGGTCGTCGGGAAAGTTCTCGGACTCCTGCTTGCCGTCGCGCGTGCCGCCGGCCCGCCACAGCACCGTGTAGGTGATGCCGCCGGTCTTGCGGGGGCGCTCTCTGATCGTCGCCATGGCATGACGGTAGACCCCCAATTCGGGGTCTGTGATGACGTCGTGCTGACATATTTCGGAAAAGGATCAAGGTCTGACCAAACTTGCTGGTCAGACCTTGATCATCTGGGGTGAGCGACGGGACTCGAACCCGCGGCCACCTGGACCACAACCAGGTGCTCTACCAACTGAGCTACGCCCACCATGTCCGGCGCGTTCCCGCGCTGACAGGAAGAACTCTACAGGATCCGACGGAGTGCTCGCGCCAGGGTTTCCGCCGGCGGAGGCCCCGGGGGCGGCCAGGTGACCGGGGTCACAACAGCCGCCCCCGGCACGGGACTCCGGCGGGCCGCCGGTCCCCGGGCCTGCGGATTCGTCGGAGTCGGGTGCCGGGAGCGGCTGTCGGGGGCGGGGCCTCGGGCGGGTACCGGAGGGGACTACTTGTCGGCCGGGAGCTGGTGCTTCGCGGCGATCCGGCGGGCGTCGTCGGCGTCCGGTCCGGGCGCGGGGACGAACACCGTCTCGCGGTAGTAGCGCAGTTCGGCGATGCTCTCCCGAATGTCCGCCAGCGCCCGGTGGTTGCCGCCCTTCTGCGGGCTGTTGTAGTAGGCCTTCGGGTACCAGCGGCGGGAGAGCTCCTTGATCGAGGAGACGTCCACGATGCGGTAGTGCAGGTGGCCCTCCAGCGCGGGCATGTCCCGGGAGAGGAAACCGCGGTCGGTGGCCACCGAGTTCCCGCACAGCGGGGTCTTGCCGGCCTCGGGTGCGTGCTGGCGGACGTAGTCCAGCACCAGCTTCTCGGCCTCGGCCAGGGTGACGCCCGCCGCCAGCTCCTCGAGCAGGCCGGAGGCGGTGTGCATCTGGCGCACCACCTCAGGCATGGTCTCCAGGGCCTGCGCAGGCGGACGGATCACCACGTCCACACCCTCGCCGAGGATGTTCAGCTCCGAGTCGGTGACCAGCGCGGCTACCTCGATCAGCGCGTCGCGCTCCAGGTCGAGGCCGGTCATTTCACAGTCGATCCATACCAAACGGTCATTCACCCGGCCCACCCTACGGCGCCTCAGCAAGCAGCGGCAGCACGGCGGAGGGTCGAACTCGTTCATGTGGTGGTGGAGACGGACATTTCGCCGCGGCCCGGGCCGCCGCCGAGGCGTTGCGGGTTTGGGGCGAGGGCCCCGCTCCGCCGCCGGCGTCCGCGCCCGGAGGGCGGCCGGGCGGCCGTGCGGCCTGCGGCCCTGGGCCCTGGGCCCTGCGGCGCCCGGTGGGGGGCGGGGTGTGCGAGGGTGCGGGGTGTGCGAGGGTCGGCCGGCCTGGGCCTGCCTGCTGGACCGTGCCGGGCGCGTGCGAAGGCTCGGAAGGAGCAGCGCACTCCCGCGGCGCCGGTCATCGGCATCGCAGGCGGCAAGGTCGGGCAGGCAGGCAGGCAGGCAGGCAGGCAGGCAGGCAGGCAGGCAGTCAGGCAGGCAGTCAGGGCCGGGCCCCGTGTGGTGCCCCGTCAGCTCCCGAGGTCCGGTTCGGGAGCCCGGCGGTCCGTGGCGCGTGGCTCGGCCGGGTGGTCCGCCGCCTCCGTTGCGCCGGTGCCACGTGCGCCGGAGCGGGCCGCGGCTGACGCTGCCGAGGACGCTGCCGTCGCCGAGGCCGGCGCCCCGGGACCGGTCTGACGGCTCCCGAGGGACGGTGAGCTGAGCGTCCGTCCGGCGAGGCCGTTGGCGGCGGCGCGGGCACGGGCGCTGGCGCTCGTCCCGGCCACGGCCGGCGTCCCGGTCCCGACTCCGGCCCCAGCCCCGGTGCCAGTACCGGCGCCACTGCCGGTGCCGGTGCTGCCGGTAGCCGTCGGGCTGCTTCCCGGGCGGCCCGTGACGCGGCCGGCGCGGTCCGGACGAGCCTCCGACCGTGCCTCCGCGGGCCGTTCGGCGGCGCGATGACCAGCACCGGCGCCGCGGGCACCCGGCTGGGAGTGCCCGTCCTCGGCCACGGCGTGCTCGACCGGGCGGGCCGCCGGGACCGGACCACGCCGGGTAGCCGGACCGGGCTGCGGCGGGACCAGCGGACGGATCCGGTTCTTCGCCGGGCTCGGCAGCCCCTGCTGCCCCTGAGCTGCCACCCGGGGCCGTCCGGCACCACTCGGGTTGCCCGGGTTGCCCTGGTGGGTGGGGAAGGTCTGGTTGGCCGCCCCGGCGGTGGACCCGGGCTGGCCCGGTCCGCCGGTGAGCGTCGAGCCCGCGCCGTGCCCCTGTGCGTGCCCGGGGCCGGACCCGGGCACGCCGAGCAGGCCGCTGCCGCCCGACCCGCTGCCGGCGGCGGAGACCGGAACCGGTCCACCCGAGTGTGCGGCCGCCCCGGAGCCGGAGTTGGAGACGGCACCGAACGGCATACCAGCCGCCCCGGGCAGCCCCGTCGCGCCGGCACCCATGCCTACGCCGGCGCCCACCGTGGCCCCGGCGAACCCGGGACCCCCCGTGAGGGAACCCGTCGTCGACGTACCCCCGGTACTGCCCGTACCCGGGCGCCGGGCGCGGTAGTTGGTCCGGTAGGCGGCCGGAGACACGCCGAGCTGGCGCCGGAAGTGCCCGCGCAGCGCCACCGGTGAGCGGAACCCGCAGCGGCGCGCCACATCGTCCACCGACAGCTCGGAGGTCTCCAGCAGCCGCTGCGCCTGCAGCACCCGCTGAGTGATCAGCCACTGCAGTGGTGCGCTGCCGGTGAGGGTGCGGAACCGACGGTCGAAGGTGCGTCGGCTCATGTACGCGCGGGCAGCCAGTACCTCGACGTCGAACTGCTGGTTGAGGTTCTCCAGTGCCCAGGTCACGACCTCGGCCAGCGGGTCGTTGCCGATCTCCTCAGGTAAAGACTGATCGATGTACTGGGCCTGCCCGCCCCCGCTGCGCCGGTTGGGCACCACCAGGCGACGGGCGAGCGCGTTGGCCGCCTCGGCGCCGTGGTCGCTGCGCACCACGTGCAGGCAGAGGTCGATGCCGGCGGCGGTGCCGGCCGAGGTGAGGACATCGCCGTCGTCCACGAAGAGTTCGCGCGGGTCGACGTGCACCCGGGGGTACCGCTTGGCCAGCGTCGGCGCGTACATCCAGTGGGTGGTGGCCGGCCGGCCGTCCAGCAGGCCGGCGGCGGCGAGCACGAAGGCTCCGGTGCACAGGCCGATGATCCGGGCGCCCTCGTGGTGCGCCTTGCGCAGGGCGGCGATCGCCTCGACCGGCGGCGGCTGGGAGATCGACCGCCAGGCCGGGACCACGATGGTGCCGGCCCGGGAGAGGGCCTCCAGCCCGAACGGGGCGGTGAGGGTGACTCCACCGGTGGTGGTCAGCGGGCCGTCCTCGCCGGCGCAGACCAGCAGGCGGTAGCGCGGCACCCCCGCGTCCTGGCGGTCCACGCCGAAGACGGAGAGCGGGATCGAGCTCTCGAAGATCGGTGCGCCGCTGAAGATCAGGACGGCCACCGTCTCGCGGCGGCGACGACCCGCGAGCTTGCGCGGGGCGTTGCTGACGCCGGGCCCCAGGCTGCCGCCGCCGAGCGCGCCGCTGCCCAGAGCCGGGCCGCCGAGGGCGGCGGCGCCCAGGGCGGCGGGGCTGAGCGGACCGGCGAGCGGAGCCGAACCGAGCGGGGTGGCACCGAGCGGCGTGGCGCCGAGCGGAGCCGGGCCACCGAGGGCGGCGCCGAGGCCAGTGCTGCCGAAGTTGCTGCTGCCGCCGAGACCGGTGCCGGTGCCGACGCCGGAGAGCGCGGTGGCGCTGAGCAGGGCGGGACCGACCGGAACGGTGAGCAGATCGGAGGACGGGGCCGTGCTGGTAAGGGTGGTGGAACTTCGCGGGATCCGGCCTACCCGGGCAACCGGGGACGGGCCGCCGTCAGGACCTGTCTCGCTCCTGCTCACCCTGTTCAAGGCGCCCAAGCCCCCTCGGTGGTGTGGTGTGGTGGTGCGGCACTGCTCAACAAGATCGAATCTACTGGGTGGACCGTTGCCGTTGTGACAAGTTCACCATCCGACGCTATGTCGACATGGCAATTTGGCGTGATGCATTCGATCACGAAGCGTGGCACCCGTCGACCCCCCTGGGAAGGGGGCGGGTAGGCCGGCGACTGGTTGCGGTACGGCGCACCGATGGTGGCGCAGTGCCGCTGTCCAGCGCGGGCGCCCTGGCCTGCCCCGATGGCCAACCTCGGGCGGGCTTCACAAAACTGACTGAAAATCGGTGTTGCGGAGCAGGGGCGCGTGATGAGTGTGCGCGCCCCATGAGCGCTCCAAAGGCGCTGGCTGTCGCCCTTGGAGCTGACGGCGGATCGGGTCAGTTGCTGATGGTAGGTCAGGCAGACGGCTGGCGGTGAGTCAGGTGAGCGGTCGGCAGTCGAGCGGGAAGTCGGCCGAGGATTGTCCGGGCCCGGGTCCCGGGCCCCGGCTCGCGGGTTGGTGGCGGGGGGCTGGGTCCGCTGGGACCGCTGGGGTTGCTGGGTCCGATGCGGTGGTCGTGGTGGTGGCCCATGACGGGGGCGCGACTGTGACCGGGGGATCACAGCTCGTGGTATCGCCGGCTCGAACTGGCCAAGCTGTGAGCGTGCGCGAATCGGTGCGCCGCTTGCCGCTGCTGGCCGTCAGTGAAGCCCGGGCGGGAAGAGCCCGAAAACAGCTACGTGGACGATCGGATGATCTATTCGGCAGCCCGCTCGAAGGCTCGTGACCCCTCAGGTCGTAATTTCATCAGTGTTATCTCTTTTCCGGGATCGTGACCGGCTCCCGGGGAGCAGCCCGTCCGGTATCCGCCCACCTCTCCACGGCTGGAATGCAGTCCGAGGCTGAACGCACACCGGTTCCGGATTCGGCGGCGCCCGTGGCAGTGACAGCGATGGCGGTAACGGCGGTAGCAGTGACAGTGGGGGCAGGGGTGGCGGCAGCGGTGGTGACGGGAGTGACGGGAGCTGCGGTACGCGCGGTGCGTTCGACTGAAACCGGCGCCGGAATGCCCTCCGCGTACCCGAGGCCCGCCGCCCCGGCGGCCAGGATCAACTCGATTGCCCCCGGGAGGTCGGAGGTGGTCAGGGTGGGCCGGCATCCGGGCTCGGACCACGGGCGCCCGTGGTCCGAGCCAGACGCTGCGGATTCCCACCAGCCGGGCGCCGGCGATGTCGGCGGGCCCGTGGTCTCCCACCATCCAGGTCTCGGTCCGCCAGGCGCTGTCCGGGGCTAGCCCGCAGCGTTGGGCGGCGATCTCGAAGATCAACGGATCCGGTTTGGCGCAGCCGGCCTCTTCGGACACCACCCAGGCGTCCACCAGTGCGTCGACCCCGGTCCGGCGCATCTTCTCGCGCTGGGGGACGGTCGCCCCGTTGCTCACCACGGCGAGAGTCCAGCCGGCGGCCCGGGCGGTCCGCAGCGCTGCCAGGTGAGAAGTCGGGCAGTGAATATGAGAATTGATCCCCCGCCGGTAGTGGGCGGCCAGGGCCTCCAAGGGCAGATTCAGCCCGTACCTGCGCTTGGCCGCACTCAGTACGGTCTCGCGCGGGATGTAGCCGCCGCCGTCGATCGTGGTGAGCCAGCCGAGCTCGGCCGCCGGGAGCCCGTGGTCTGCCAGGAAGTCCTTGGCCCAGGCCCGGAATGCGGAATCGCGGGGCAGCAGTGTGTTGTCGAGGTCGAGCAGCAGCAGCGGCATGCGCCGCATGCTGCCAGCGGGTTGGCTGCGCCGGAAGAGAAACCGCAGATCGGAGCCCATGCGAGGGGGGAGCCGGTCGAAGTAGCCCGGTCTGCGGAGCTCACCGATCGCAGTTGTCACACCATCCTCATGGGGCCCATCTTCAGTTGAACTCGGCAGCAGCCGTACGTGGCTGACCTGTTGCGTCCACAGACTCCGTCAGGCAAGCTCCAGGGAACCCGCGCACGGCGGGGCGTCATCTCACCCTATGGGGCGTGCGTCGATTACCCCGCGCCGCCGCCATTAGCGGGATCGTTGCCTCCCCCAGGTGCAATGGCTGGGCTGGCGGGTTCCCTCGTCGTACCCTGAAAGGAACAGGTCACTTACGGTGCAGCTCGGCCTTAACCGACCACGTGCCTATGAATGGCCTGCCGCCCGGGCAGCGCTGTCCCCACTGCCCTTCCTGTCGGCCCATCTCACTCGAAGAGTCTCGATTCATGGCCGGTTTTGAGTCTCCCCGATCCGCAGACCCGTTCCGGTTTCCCGGCGCTGCGGATATCTCCTCGGCGGATTCGCTGCCCGATGAGTCGCGATCACTCCAGTCGTCGCGGCCCGGTCCGGCCGAGTCTCCGGTCGGCGCCGAGGCAAAGCGGCGCCGTTGGTTCATGTCGTGGCAGCGCCGTACGGAGTCGGCGGCGGCCCAGGTTTCAGATGGTGCCGGCACCCGTCCCGGGGCCGGCGAGGATGGCGGAGGCGACGTGAAGTCCCGGCACCCCAAGCAGCCGGCTGCGCTCGGCGGGGAGATCCCCGTGTCGCAGACCGAGCGCGCTCGTTCCTGTGACCCGGCCTTCCAGCACGGCGTGGTGGTCGGTTTCGACGGCTCGCTCTCCAGCGAGCGTGCGCTGGCCTACGCGGTCGGCATGGCTCGCCGCTCGCAGTGCGGGCTGGTGATCGTGCACGTGGCCAACCGGTTGCCCACGACGGTGTGGGCGGGTTGCGAGCCTCCTGTCTTCGTCGATGCTCCCGACTACCGCACCGAGGTGCTCGGTCTGGAGCTAGCCTGCGCGGACTTCCTGAACGGTGTCCCGTGGGTCCTGGTCGAGCGTGGCGGTGACATCTGCCACGAGATCGAGGAGGTCGGCAAGGAGTACGCCGCCGACGCGATCGTGGTCGGCACCACCCAAGGGCTGCTCGGCCGCCTCTTCGGGTCGATCTCCGGCCGACTGGCTCGCCGGGCCAACCGCCCGGTGATCGTGATCCCCTGATCCTGGGTCAGTGATCCTCGATCAGTACGCCCTGAGTCAGTAGCCCTGAGCCAGGAGTGGTGCCTGCGCCAGGAGTCATGGCGCGTTGCTCCCGGCGATCGGTGCTGCGCTCCCGTCAGATCTTGCCTCCTGCCCTACTCTCGGTTCCGGGCGGGCTCGCCCTTCGCGGAGGGCAGGACCGGCCCGGCCAACGGCTGGCCGGCGGCCGATTGGTTGCCTGCCGCCCGTGCGCTGATCGGGTTGTCTCGGGCCCATCGAGAGCGTCCCGGGTCGCCCAGAATTACGACGGACGAACAATTGAGCGTGGTCACCTGAATCGCCCGTCATCTTGTTCGGCTACCCCCAAGTTCTTTACCCGCAGCATTGCTGAGTAGCCGTCGGCACTACCGGTGCGCTGCCGTCATCGGAGTCGGGCACCCCTTCGAGTGACCCTTGGCCGGTGGCAGCTCAGGGGCCCGGGCTGCCACCGACCAGGTACGCAGCTCGGCTGGTGCCGCGCACCCGACGACTCCGGAGGAGACGGCGGCCAAGGCGGACATGTTGAGGAACCTGACGGATGTCTGTGCTCGGCGGAACGCTCGCCCCTTTGACATCAGGGCGGTGGTCCCGCAGCTGGCGCTCGGCGGGCTGGTGGCCGGTGCAGTGCCGGTGGTGGCGACTCCGCCGGTGCTCGGCCTGACGGCCAACCGCCGGAATCTCGCGGTCATGTGCTTCGTCGGGGCTTCGGTGGCCTTCGCGGTGGGCATGGTGCTGCAGCTCAGCGGCCCGTACAGCGGGGTGATGGGAGTGCAGCCGACGGCCTGCTCACTGGCCCTGGTCAGGTACGACCAGATCGACTCGGACAGTCGGACTGCCTGATGGCTGGGGCGGTGCTGCCGGCCGACCGGGCCAGGTCGGCCGGACCGGCAGCGTGCCTCATGGGACGTCTCTCGGACTGGGCGTCAGGTCAGGAGGTCATGCCCAGCTCGCGGGCGATCAGCATCCGCTGGACCTCGGAGGTGCCCTCACCGATCTCCAGGATCTTGCTGTCGCGCCAGAAGCGGGCGACCGGGTACTCGTTCATGAAGCCGTAGCCCCCGTGGATCTGGGTGGCCTCGCGGGCGTTGTCGACCGCGGCCTCGGAGGAGTAGAGCTTCGCGATGGCGGCCTCCTTCTTGAACGGCTCGGCGAGCAGCAGCCGGGAGGCCGCGTCCCGCCAGGCGAGGCGCGCGAGGTGTGCGCGCATCTCCATGTCGGCGATCTTGAACTGGATGGCTTGGTTGGACCCGATCGGCCGGCCGAAGGCCCGCCTGGTCGCGGCGTAGCTGAGCGACTGGTCGACGCAACCCTGGGCGAGCCCGGTCGCCAGGGCGGCGATGGCGATGCGGCCCTCGTCGAGGATCCGCAGGAACTGGGCGAAGCCCCGGCCGCGCTGGCCGAGGAGGTTGGCTTCGGGGACTCGGCAATCGGTGAAGGACAGCTCTCGGGTGTCGGAGGCGTTCCACCCGACCTTGCTGTACTTCTTCGACACCGTGAACCCGGGGGTGCCGACGGGAACGATGATGGAGGAGATTTCGCGCTTGGGCGAGGCTTCGGGACCCCCTTCACTCGAACGAGCGAGCGGTTCGGTGAGCGCGGTGACGGTGACCAGACCGGTGATGTCGGTGCCGGAGTTGGTGATGAAGCACTTCGTCCCGTTGATCACCCACTCCCGGGTCGCCTCGTCGAACCGGGCCGTGGTCCGGGTCGCGCCCGCGTCCGAGCCGCCCTCCGGCTCGGTCAGACCGAAGGCGCCGAGCATCTCGCCACCGGCCAGGCGCGGCAGCCACTCGCGCTTCTGCTCCTCGGTGCCGAACCGGTAGATCGGCATGGCGCCCAGCGAGACGCCGGCCTCCAGGGTGATCGCGACCGAGGAGTCGACCCGGGCCAGCTCCTCCAGCGCCAGGCAGAGCGCGAAGTAGTCGCCCCCCATCCCGCCGTACTCCTCCGGGAACGGCAGGCCGAACAGGCCCATCCGCCCCATCTCCTTGACGATCTCGTACGGGAACTCGCCGCTCTCGTAGAAGTCGCCGATGGTCGGCGCGACCACGTCGTTGGCGAACTCGGCGACCGTGCGGCGAAGTTCCTCGTACTCGGAATCCAGGCGGTGGTCGAGCATCTGATCCTCCAGGGTTCGCCCGATGGGGTGAGTCGGGCGCAATGGGTGCGACGGTGGTCGCAGGGGTGAGAGGGCGCATCAGGGCGCGTAGAAGCAGCGTGCGGAACGCTCGGCGCAACCGCCCGTTCCGATGCGGTGCGTCGCGGTGCGCCCCGGCAGCGGCCGGTGCACCGCGACGGGCGGTCAGGAGGCTGTCGTGCCCGGGCTGCTGGGGCCCGCCAGCGCCTGTACCGCGCGGGACGGGCTCGGGCGGCCCAGCTGCCCGGCCATCCAGGTGCTGGTGGCGGCGAGCCCGGCCAGGTCGACCCCGGTCTCGATGCCCAGGCCATGCAGCATCCAGACCAGGTCCTCGGTGGCCAGGTTGCCGGTCGCGCTCTTCGCGAACGGGCAGCCGCCCAGGCCGCCCGCCGAGGAGTCGACCACCGTCACGCCGTGCCGCAGCGCCGTCAGCGTGTTGGCGAGCGCCTGCCCGTAGGTGTCGTGGAAGTGCACGGCGATCCGCTGCACCGGCACCCCCGCCCGGTCGAAGGCGCCGAGCAGCGCGCTGACCTGGCCGGCGGTGGCTACGCCGATGGTGTCGCCGAGGCTGAGTTCCGCGCAGCCGAGCTCCAGCAGGCGCAGCCCGGCCTCGACCACCTGAGCCGGCGGGACCGGGCCCTCCCACGGGTCGCCGAAGCACATCGAGAGGTAGCCGCGGACCGTGGCGCCGGCGGCGAGCGCCCCGGACACCACCGGCCGGAACATCTCCAGGGACTCGGCCACGGTGCGGTTGAGGTTGCGGCGGGCGAAGGTCTCGGTGGCCGAGGCGAACACCGCCACCTCGTCCGCGCCGCGGGCCAGCGCCCGGTCGAGGCCGCGCTCGTTGGGAACCAGGACCGGCAGCCGCAGCCCCGGGTACTGCTCGCGCAGCCCCGTCACGCGCGGGAACAGTTCCTCGGCGTCAGCCAGCTGCGGCACCCACTTGGGGTGGACGAAGCTGGTCGCCTCGACGGTGCGCAGCCCGGCGGCGGCGAGTCGGGCGATGAACTCGGCCTTCACCTCGACGGGGACCAGGGCGTTCTCGTTCTGCAGGCCGTCCCGCGCGCCCACCTCGTGGATCCGTACCCGGGCCGGCAGCGCCGGGTCGTGGACCACCTCGGGCAGGCCCAGTTCGAGCACACCGGGATCGGCGGACTGCGCCGAACGGGTGGAGTCGGCTGCTTCGGGGGTCTGACTGGTCATCAGGAAGCCACCTTCTGCTGAGTGTGGGCAGCGTCGGCCGACTCCTCGGGCAGGACGACCGCGAGCAGTTGGTCCATGGCGACGGTGCCGCCCGCTGCGGCGTGCAACTCGCTCACCGTGCCGTCGTGCGGCGCGGAGATCACGTGCTCCATCTTCATCGCCTCCAGCACCAGGAGCGCCTGGCCGCGGCGGACGGTGTCGCCGACCGCGGTCTTCACCACCGTGACGGTGCCCGGCATCGGCGCGGTCAGCGCGCCGTGGTGGGCGGCGTCGGCGGCACCGCGGTCGGCCACCGGGTCGTACGGGTGCAGCGCCCAGCTGTCGCCGTCCGCACCGAGCCAGATCACCGGGCCGCTGCCGGTCGCGGGCGCGTCGTCGGTGGCGAGGGCGAAGCCGGAGCGCAGGCCGTCCAGGGTCAGCGAGATGCCGGTCGCGCCGAGGGCGGCACGGGCCCGGCGGACCGGTCCTTCACCCAGACGGACCAGTAGTTCCGGCAACCCCCTTGACGGATCCTCAGATCCCTGGATTACCCTCTCGGCACTGACAGGTCGTACTCGCACCGAAACCGGGTCCTGCCCGGGGGCACGGAGCCGGTGCGTGGTCCAGGCCGGCTCGCCGGCCAGGCGCCAGGCAGAAGGGAGCGCGAACGGATCGGCCCACCCGCCGGAGGCGGCAGGGGTGAGCCGCAGGTGCCGCACGAGGGCTGCGGCGAGGTAGACGGCATCCGGGACGGCGGAGCCGCGCGACGGTGAACCAGTGGGCGGCGCTTCGGCGCCGGCCGGCTCGGTGGTGACAGCAGTGGCTGCTCCGGAGGCGGGAGCGGCGAGGGGCTCGCGCAGCGCGTAACGGTCGTGGTGGTCGTCCAGCAGTTCGGGGTGTTGCTGGACGGCCCGTTCGACCAGCCCGGTGTCCAGCCGCCCGGCGACCACGTCCGGGTGGGTGAGCAGTCGGCGCAGGAAGCCGGTGTTGGTGGTCAGTCCCAGGATCCGGGTGTCCGCCAGGGCAGCGCGCAGCCGCAGCAGCGCGGTGTCCCGGTCGGGTCCGTAGGCGATGACCTTGGCCAGCATCGGGTCGTACGCACTGGTGATCTCGGTACCGGTGGTGAGGCCGGAGTCCACCCGGATTCCCTCGCCCTCGGGCTCGCCGAGCAGCAGGACCCGGCCGCCGGTCGGCAGGAAGTCCCTGGCCGGGTCCTCCGCGCAGATCCGCGCCTCCACGGCGTGGCCGAGGAAGGAGATGTCCGACTGCCCGAACGACAGCCACTCGCCCGCGGCGATCCGTACCTGCCACTCGACCAGATCGAGCCGCTCGGCGGGGGCCCCGTCCCGGCTGACCGCAATCGCGAGCTCGGTCACGGGGTGCTCGACCTGCAGGCGGGTGTTCATCTCCATGAAGAAGAACTCGCGCACCGACGCCTCGCCGGCTGCTGCGGGGTCAGCTGAGGCGGCGTCGGGCGAGGCCGGGTCGGCACCGGGCACGATGAACTCCACCGTGCCGGCCCCGGTGTAGCCGCAGGCCTCCGCTGCCCGGACCGCGGCAGCCCCCATCGCGGCCCGTGTCTGCGGGTCCAACAGAACGGAGGGAGCTTCTTCGATCACTTTCTGATGCCGGCGCTGCAGACTGCACTCGCGCTCGCCGAGGTGCACGGTGGTCCCGTGGGAGTCCGCCAGCACCTGCACCTCGATGTGCCGGGGGTTGTCCACCCAGCGCTCCAACAGCAGGGTGTCGTCACCGAAGGCGGTGCGGGCCACCCGGCGGGCCGCGGCGAGCTCGGCAGGGAGTTCGGCCGCTTCGCGGACCAGCCGCATGCCCTTGCCGCCACCACCGGCGGACGGCTTGATCAGTACGGGGTAGCCGATCTCCTCGGCCGCGCGGATCAGCTCCTCGTCCGTGGTGGCGCCGCCCCGGCTGCCGGGGACCACGGGTACGCCGACGGCGCGGACCGCCTCCTTGGCGTTGATCTTGTCGCCCATCAGCTCGACGGCCGTGGCGGGCGGGCCGATGAAGACCAGACCGGCCTCGGCGCAGGCCCGGGCGAAGCCGGGGTTCTCGGCCAGGAAGCCGTAGCCGGGGTGGATCGCCTGGGCACCGGTCCGCAGCGCCGCGGCGATGATCTGATCACCCCGCAGATACGTCTCGGTGGCGGAGCTGTCGCTGCGGTCGGCGGGGCCGAGCCGGACCGCGAGGTCCGCCTCGCGGACGTGCCGGGCGTCGGCATCGGCGTCGCTGTAGACGGCGACCGACCGGACGCTGAGCCGGCGCAGGGTGCGGATCACCCGGACGGCGATCTCACCGCGGTTGGCGACCAGGACGGTGTCGAACATGGGAGGCGTTCTCCGGGGCGAGGGGCGAAGGGACTGGTACGAGAAGGGAGCGGTGCGGCTGCGGAGTTGCCGGGACCACGGACCGTCAGGCCCGGGCACGGGTCACATCCGGAAGACGCCGTACGGTGCCGGTGCGGCGAGCGGGGCGTTGGCGCAGGCGGTCAGGGCCAGGCCGACCACCGTGCGGGTGTCCATCGGGTCGATCACACCGTCGTCCCAGAGGCGGGCGGTGGCGTAGTAGGCGTTGCCCTGGCGTTCGTACTGCTCCCGGACGGGGCGCTTGAACTCCTCCTCCGCCGTGGTCGGCCACTCCTCGCCGCGGGCCTCGAACTGGTCGCGGCGCACGGTGGCGAGCACGGAGGCGGCCTGCTCACCACCCATCACGGAGATCTTGGCGTTCGGCCACATCCACAGGAAGCGAGGTGAGTAGGCCCGACCGCACATCGAGTAGTTGCCGGCCCCGTAGGAGCCGCCGATCACCACAGTCAGCTTGGGCACTCGGGTGCAGGCCACCGCGGTGACCATCTTCGCGCCGTGCTTCGCGATGCCGCCCGCCTCGTACTGGCGGCCGACCATGAAGCCGGTGATGTTCTGCAGGAACAGCAGCGGGATGCCGCGCTGGTCGCAGAGCTCGATGAAGTGCGCGCCCTTCAGCGCGGACTCGGCGAAGAGCACACCGTTGTTGGCCACGATGCCCACCGGGTGACCGTGGATCCGGGCGAACCCGGTGACCAGGGTGGCCCCGTACTCGGCCTTGAACTCCGCGAACCGGCTGCCGTCCACCAGGCGGGCGATCACCTCGCGGACGTCGTAGGGCGTGCGCGGGTCCACCGGCACCGCGCCGTACAGCTCGGCCGGCTCCACCGCGGGCGGCTCGACCGCCGCGAGCGGCCAGGGGCGGGCCGGTCGCGGACCGAGGCCGGCCACGATGGTGCGCACGATGTCCAGCGCGTGTTCGTCGTTCTCGGCCAGATGGTCCGTCACGCCTGAGGTGCGCGAGTGGAGTTCGCCGCCGCCGAGCTCCTCGGCCGTGACCACCTCGCCGGTGGCCGCCTTCACCAGCGGCGGGCCGCCGAGGAAGATGGTGCCCTGGTTGCGGACGATCACGGCCTGGTCGCTCATTGCGGGGACGTAGGCGCCGCCCGCGGTGCAGGAGCCGAGCACCGCGGCGATCTGCGGGATGCCCGCAGCCGACAGTCGGGCCTGGTTGTAGAAGATCCGGCCGAAGTGGTCGCGGTCCGGGAACACCTCGTCCTGCATCGGGAGGAAGGCGCCGCCGGAGTCCACCAGGTAGATGCAGGGCAGCCGGTTCTCCAGCGCGACCTCCTGGGCGCGCAGGTGCTTCTTCACCGTCATCGGGTAGTAGGTGCCGCCCTTCACGGTGGCGTCGTTGGCCACCACCATGACCTCGCGCCCGGCCACCCGGCCGATGCCGGCGATCACGCCCGCGGCCGGCGCGGCGCCGTCGTAGAGACCGTCCGCGGCGAGCGGGGCGACTTCGAGGAAGGGTGAGGCGGGGTCGAGCAGGGTGTCCACCCGGTCGCGCGGCAGCAGCTTGCCGCGGGCGGTGTGCCGTTCGCGCGCCTTGGCACCCCCGCCGAGCGCGGCGTTGCGCAGCTTCTCGCGCAGCTCGCCGACCAGGGCCTGGTGCGCCTCGGTATTGGCGCGGAAGGCAGCGGAGCCCGCATCGACCGCGGAGCGCAGCCGGGGCGCCGGAGCGGCCGCGGCCGGGCTGTCAGCCGTGGCACCCGCGGCGACGGATGCGGTGCCTCCCGGAGTTCCGGCGGTCTCCCATGGATGCTGAGAGGTGAAGCCGGGCGTCGACAGGGCCATCCGAAGAGCTCCCTTGCTCCCGTAACCCGCGGTCGGTGGGGCCGGTGGGCCTGCGCCGCACGTTAATGGTCGTTAACACCTGAGGCCAGGTTAACCACGGATAACCCTCGTGTCTACGATGGGATTCATGTCGAACAGTCCTGTCGTCCCCGCGACCCCCCGCCGCGACCAGATCCGTCGCGAGGCCGCACGACTGTTCGCCGCCCGGGGCTTCCTCGGTGTCGGGGTGGACGAGATCGGCAAGGCCGTCGGGATCAGCGGACCCGGGCTGTATCGCCACTTCTCCGGCAAGGACGCGATGCTCGCCGACCTGCTGGTCGGGATCAGCGAGCGGCTGCTCGACGAGGGCCGCCGCCGGGCCGGTGCCGCGCACACCCCTGAGACGGCGCTGAACGCGCTGATCAGCGGCCATGTGGACTTCGCCCTCGACGACTCCGACCTGATCACCCTGCACGACCGCGAACTGCTCCACCTGAAGGAGGAGGACCGCCGCCGGGTGCGCCGGCTGCAGCGCGAGTACGTCGAGCTCTGGGTGACCACGGTGCAGGCCGCCCTCCCAGGGCTGGCCGAACCGGCTGCCGAGCCGGCGGCGCGCGCCGCGGTGCACGCGGTGTTCGGCCTGCTCAACTCGACCCCGCACAGCATCGGCATCCGGTCGGCCGGCGAGCGGTCCACCGACCGGATCGGGCTGTTGCCGCGGGCCGAGATGGCGGCCTTGCTGCACCGGCTGGCCGAGGGGGCCTTCGCCGCGGCCTCGACCTCGAACGTCGGGGTTGTCGCCCGTGGTGGCGAGAGCCCTGCTCCTGGTGAGGGGCCCGCCGTGCCGAACCGCGCCCAGCCCTGACGCACCGCGCCCCTCGCGTACTGCCGCGGGTGCCCCCCGCTCCGCCGTCCACGTCCACGTCCGCGTCCGCCGGCCACTCGCTCGCTCGCTTGCCTTTGCCCGCCGTCCACCCGCTCTTGCTCGCCCTGGCTCGACCGGCCATCCGCCCCCGATTCCTCGGCGCGCGGGCCTAGGACGAGCGCCCCATCCGCCTCCGCCCTCCGCCTGGTGCGCCCCTTGCCTCGCTTGGGGGAGTCTGGAGGGGAAGGAAATCCGACCGGCGACGGTTGGTTCGTGCCAGGTCCCTGTGCAGCTCGCCGGTCAGTCGTGGACGACCGCCTCCAGAAATGGTTAGTATCCCTAAATATGCCTGAGACTCACGGCTCCACCAGGGAGATTCCCGCGGCGGAGACGGCCGGGGGACCGGCCGCCCCCGAGGGACACGCCGCCACGACCAGCCGCACCCCCGCCTCGCCGGGGCGCGCGGCCGACTCCGCTCCTGCCGCTCCTGCCGCCACCCCGGGTGCGCCCGCCGCGCCTGCGCAGCCCGAGGGCTGGCTGCGCCGCCTGGGCAGCTACTGCTGGCGCTACAAGCGCAACTTCCTGCTTTCCTTCGGTGCCTCGCTCGGTGGCATGGCGGTCACCGCGCTGGTGCCCCTGGTCACGAAGCTGATCATCGACGACGTGATCACCACGCACACCAAGCCGCTCGCGCCCTGGGCCGCCGTGCTGATCGTCGCCGCGCTGCTGGTCTTCGTCTTCACCCAGGTCCGCCGCTACACCGCGGGCCAGCTCGCGCTGGACGTCCAGCTGGACCTGCGCTCCGACCTGTTCCGCTCGCTGAGCCGCTTCGACGGCACCCGGCACGACCGGCTGGACATCGGCCAGGTGGTCGGCCGGGCCACGTCCGACCTCCAGCTGGTGCACGGCCTGATGTCGATGCTGCCGATGATGACCGGCAACCTCCTCCTCTTCGCGATGTCCATCGCGGTGATGCTCTACCTCTCCGTGCCGCTCACGCTGATCGCCCTCGTGATGGGCCCGGTGCTGTGGTGGCTGGCCACGCTCAGCCGCAAGCGGCTCTTCCCCGCCACCTGGGCCGCCCAGCAGGAGGCCGCCGCGGTCGCCGGAGTGGTGGACGGCGCGATCGGCGGCGTCCGGGTGGTCAAGGGCTTCGGCCAGGAGGCGCAGGAGCTCGGCAAGCTGGAGCGGGTCTCGCACTCCCTCTACAGTGCCCGGCTGCGCGCGATCCGACTGAACAGCCGCTTCACCCCGGCCCTGCAGGCGGTCCCCGCACTCGCTCAGGTCGCGGTGCTCGCACTGGGCGGCTGGCTGGCTGTCAACGGCTCGGTCACCCTGGGCACCTTCGTCGCCTTCTCCACCTACGTAGCGCAGATGACCGGCCCGGTCCGGATGCTCACCATGGTGTTGACGGTGGGTCAGCAGGCGCGGGCCGGCGTCGAGCGGGTCTTCGAGCTGATCGACGAGCGGCCGCTGGTCGAGGACGCCGCCGACGCGCAGGTTCTCGACCCTGCCGAGCTCGATCCGGCTGCCGTGGCCCGCACCGGCACCCCCGCGCTGGAGTTCGACCAGGTCGACTTCCACTACCAGCCGGCCGCCACCGCTGCCACCACCGAACCCGCTGCCACCACCGAACCCGGGGCTACCACCGCAACCGCGGCCGGCAGCCCCGCGCCCGCACCGGCGCCCGCCACTCCCGTGCTGCGCGGCCTGAGTCTGCGCGTCCAGCCCGGCGAGACGCTCGCCCTGGTCGGGTCCTCCGGATCCGGCAAGTCGACGGTCGCCCAGCTGATCCCGCGGTTCTACGACCCGACCGGCGGCTCGGTCCGCCTGTACGGCCACGACCTGCGCGAGCTCACCCTCGACTCGGTCCGCTCGGTG
>NZ_PYBW01000268.1 GCF_003205575.1 Streptomyces tateyamensis | reverse complement strand
CTGTCAGTCGTCACCGGTCAATCGGGGTCCGTCGGTCGACGTACCGTCAGGCGAGGGTGCACGTCAGTCGGCCGACCGTTGGGCCGGGCGGGCAGGGCAGGCCGACCAGTGGCCCGGCCTGCCTCTCGGCCGGCCGGGCCCGGTCAGCCAATCAGCCGGCGGCCTCGACCTTGGGCGCAGCGGCCTTCCGGGGAGCCCGCTTGCGCGGGGCCGGGGTCTCCTCCGCGGTGACCTCGGCGGCGACGGCCTTCTTGGTGGCCCGCTTGGCCGGTGCCTTCTTGGCGGCCGGGGCCTCCTCGACGGCGGTCTCGACGGCGGCAACCGCCTTCTTCGCAGCCCGCTTGCGCGGCGCCGGCGCCTCCTCGGCGGTGACCTCGGCGGCGGCAGCGGCCTTCTTGGTGGCCCGCTTGCGCGGCGCCGGGACCTCCTCAGCGGCGGTCTCGACAGCGGCGTCGGCCTTCTTGGCGGCCCGCTTGGCCGGTGCCTTCTTGGCAGCCGGGGCCTCCTCGCCAGGGACCTCGACGGTCGCCTCGGCGGCAGCAGCGGCCTTCTTGGTGGCCCGCTTGCGCGGCGCCGGGACCTCCTCAGCGGCGGTCTCGACAGCGGCGTCGGCCTTCCTGGTGGCCCGCTTGGCCGGAGCGTTCCTGACGGCCGGAGCCTCCTCGACGACGACCTGGGCCTCGGTGACCGCCTTCTTGGCAGCCCGCTTGCGCGGCGCCGGCGCAGCCTCGACCGGCGCGGCGGCTACGACCGGTTCGGTCGCCACCGGCTCGGCAGTCTCCACCGCGGCGGCCTTCGGGGCCGCGGCCTTCCGGGTCCGAGTCGCCTTCTTCGCCACCGGAGCCACAGCCTCCGCGGCCACAGCCACGGCCACGGCCTCCACGGGCGCCGGCGTCGGCGCGCTCTCGACCACCGGAGCACCGGCCTGGCTCGGCACGCTCACCGCGACCGGCGAGCCCGGCGCGACCGCCGCAACCGGCTCAGCCGAGCCGCCCACACCCGCCGCAGCCGCCGCCACACCCGCCGCGGCATTGCCGCGCGAGCGCCGCCGCCGCCGACGCGGCGCTGCCGCCTCGCCGTCCGCAGCCGCCACGGGCGCCGCCGCGACCGCAGCCGCGTCCGTACCCACGCTCGGGACGGCAGCCGCAGCCACCGCCTCCGCACCGCTCGCCGACGCACCGCCACGGGTGCGCCGCCGGTTCCGGGTGCGCCCGACGCGCTCCTCGCCCGCCGGCGCCTGCTCGCCACCGGCCGCGCGCTCGCCACCACCAGCAGCACCAGCAACACCGGCGGCCACGCCGGCACCAGCGCCGGCAGGACGCTCGGCCACCGCACCGTGCTCGCCACCGCGCCGCCCGCGACCACCACGGCCGCGCTCGCCCCGGTCACCGCGCTCACCGCGCTCACCGCGGTCGTTGCGGTCACCGCGCTCGTTCCGGTCGCTACGACCCGACCGCGCCCCGCGTCCGCCGGTCTCGCCGAGGTCCTCGACCTCCTCGGCGGCCAGCCCGGCCCGGGTCCGCTCGGACCGCGGCAGCACACCCCTGGTGCCCGGCGCGATCTTCAGCAGCTCGTACAGGTGCGGGGAGGTCGAGTAGGTCTCCTCCGGCTCGTTGAAGGTGAGCTCCAGCGCCTTGTTGATCAGCTGCCAGCGCGGGATGTCGTCCCAGTCGACCAGCGTGACCGCGGTGCCCGAGGCGCCGGCCCGGCCGGTGCGGCCGATCCGGTGCAGGTAGGTCTTCTCGTCCTCGGGGCACTGGTAGTTGATGACGTGGGTGACGCCCTCGACGTCGATGCCGCGGGCGGCCACGTCGGTGCAGACCAGCACGTCCACCTTGCCGTTGCGGAAGGCCCGCAGCGCCTGCTCGCGGGCGCCCTGGCCCAGGTCGCCGTGGACGGCGCCGGCCGCGAAGCCGCGCTGGGTCAACTGGTCGGCCACGTCGGCGGCGGTCCGCTTGGTGCGGCAGAAGATCATCACCAGCCCGCGGCCCTCGGCCTGCAGGATCCGCGAGACCATCTCGACCTTGTCCAGCGAGTGCGCCCGGAAGATGTGCTGCGTGACGGAGGCGACGGTGTGCCCGCTGTCGTCCGGCGCCGCGGCCCGGATGTGGGTGGGCTGGCTCATGTACCGGCGGGCCAGGCTGATCACCTGTCCCGGCATGGTGGCCGAGAAGAGCAGGGTCTGCCGCTTGGCCGGCAGCATGGTCAGGATCTTCTCGACGTCCGGCAGGAAGCCCAGGTCGAGCATCTCGTCGGCCTCGTCCAGCACCAGCGCGCGGACCTTGGACAGGTCCATCTTCTTCTGGCCGGCCAGGTCGAGCAGCCGGCCCGGGGTGCCGACCACGATGTCGACGCCCTGCCTGAGCGCCTCCACCTGCGGCTCGTAGGCCCGGCCGCCGTAGACCGCGAGGACGCGGACGTTGCGGACCTTGCCGGCGGTCTGCAGGTCGTTGGTGACCTGAGTGCACAGCTCGCGGGTCGGCACCACGATGAGCGCCTGCGGGCTCTCGGTGAGCTGCGCCTCGGTGGCGCGGCCGGCGTCCACGTCGGCCCGCACGACCACCCGCTCGATCAGCGGGAGGCCGAAGCCGAGGGTCTTGCCGGTGCCGGTCTTGGCCTGGCCGATGACGTCGTGCCCGGTCATGGCGACCGGCAGGGTCATCTCCTGGATCGGGAACGGGTGGACGATGCCGACCGACTCGAGCGCCTCGGCGGTCTCCGGGAGGATGCCGAGTTCGCGGAAGGTGGTCTTGGTGGGTTCAGTCGTGGTGGACAGGGTGCTGCCTCTTCCGTGTGGCGGGCCGAGAGCGAGTGGACGGCGGGCAGCCGCGTGACTGGTCCCGGGTCGGTGGACCCGGCAGTTACGAGGTCGTGCACGACCGCGCCGGTCCCTGTCCGCGCGCCGGAGCCTGCCCTGGTGGGCGACGGCGTCCCGCGGCATGGGGGAGGTGTTCCCTGTGAGGGGTCCGGCGCGGGACCGGCGCCCTGCGGCGCGGTCCACGGCGGCCCTCGCTCGGCCACTGATGCGGTGCCTGGCTTGAGGTCCAAGCCAAGGTCGGAGCCGATCGGCTCTCCGACCGGGCATCCGCGTACTGGGACCTGCGGCGCCGCGTACCGGAACGATCCGGACGAAGCGAACCCGCGCGGTCCGACGAACCGTGCGGGCGCATGAGGTCCCTGTACTACTGTACCGTCCGCCGACCACTCGAACACGTGATGCGCCTGACACCAGTCTGCGAGGCGCCGGAACACCGGTCACAGCGGTCTAGAGTGACGGTCCATGGAGACTCAAGGCTCGATCGGCGACTGGACCACCTGCTCGGCCGATCCGCACTACCGGGCCGCGGTGCTCGACCTGTTGGGCGCGCTGGCCTACGGCGAGCTGAGCGCCTTCGAGCGGCTGGCCGACGACGCCAAGCTGGCCCCGGGTCTGGCCGACAAGGCCGCGCTGGCCCGGATGGCCGCCGCCGAGTTCCAGCACTACCAGCTCCTGCACGACCGGCTGGCCGAGATCGGCGCCGACCCGACCGAGGCGATGACCCCGTTCGTCGAGCCGCTGGAGTCCTTCCACCGGGTCACCGCCCCCTCGGACTGGCTGGAGGGCCTGGTCAAGGCCTATGTCGGCGACTCGATCGCGACCGACTTCTACCGCGAGGTGGCGGTCCGGCTGGACGACGACACCCGCGACCTGGTGCTGCGGGTGATGGGCGACACCGGGCACGCCGAGTTCGCGGTGGACAAGGTGCGCCAGGCGATCACGGAGAACCCGCGGGTCGGCGGCCGCCTCGCGCTCTGGGGCCGGCGGCTGATGGGCGAGGCGCTCGGTCAGGCGCAGCGGGTGGTGGCCGAGCGCGACGCGCTCTCCAACCTGCTGGTCGGCGGTGCCCGGGTGGCCGGCTTCGACCTGGTCGAGGTCGGCAAGATGTTCAACCGGATCACCGAGGCGCACACCAAGCGGATGAGCGCGCTGGGCCTGGCGTCCTGACGCCTGCTCAGCCGCGCAGGAGCCTGCTCAGCCGCGCCGGCGCCGGTGGCTGCCGCGCCGGCCGACCAGGTCGGGCCGGGCCGGCACCGAGGTGAGCAGTCCGGTGCAGACCACGGTCAGCAGCAGGGTGGCCACGGTGCTCCCGCCGGCCAGGGTGAACCGGATCACCAGCCCGCTGAGCAGCGCGGCCGTCAGCCCGGTGCCGACGGTCAGCCCGCGGGGCATCGGGTAGTACTCCGGCACCACGGTCAGCGCGACCAGCGCGGCCAGCAGGCCGATCGCGGCGAACAGCACGGCTTCGACGGGCAGGGGCACGGTCGGCCTCCCGGAGGCTGGTGCGGGCCGCGGTGGGGGGACCGCGGTGGCTCGACCCCTACCCGGGGGAGCCGGTTCGGAACCGCACAGTGTCCGGAATCACCGGCATGGGTGGCACGACCCGCACAGAGGAGCAGGTCGCCCGCCCGCAGGCACACGCGGCCCGTCGGCGCCGGGACGAGGCGATCCGCCGCCCCCCGACCGTGCCGGGGGGCGCGGCCGCCCTCCGCCGTGTCCGCCGCCCCCCCCGCTGGCCCAGCG
>NZ_PYBW01000267.1 GCF_003205575.1 Streptomyces tateyamensis | reverse complement strand
CTCAGCTGCGGAACTCAGGGCCTACGGCCAGTACAAGGTCTACCTCCTGGGTGGAGAGCCGACCACTCACCCTCAGTTCGGCGACATCCTCGACGTCTGCAAGGACCAGGGATACAAGGTCGTCCTGACCTCCAATGGCCTCATCGCCCCCAAGACCTGGCCGCTGCTGAAGGACCGGCTCGACTCGTTCTCCTTCTCCATGGACGGCGCCCACCAGGCGACTCACGAAGCGATGCGGGGCCCGAAGACCTGGCGCCCCCTTCTCGCGAGCATGAAGCACGCCGTCGCCGACGGCTTCCAGACCCGCGCCATCTTCACTGTCACCACCGCCAACCAAGCCGACGTGTTCGACGCCATCGACCTCGCTGACCACATCGGCCTGGAGATGCTCTCCTTCCACTACTTCACCCCCACCGGACTCGGACTGGACAAGCCCCACTTCCAGATCCCGCCCTCCGAATGGGCGGAGCTGTGCGTCCAGATCCGCCAGGCCGCAGCCGGCCGCCGTTTGCGCGTCTTCTACCCGCCCGCGTTCGTCACCGCAGACCAACTCCCCGCCCTGCGAGCCGCCGGATACGGCGGCTGCACCCTGAGTTCCGCAGCTGAG
>NZ_PYBW01000266.1 GCF_003205575.1 Streptomyces tateyamensis | reverse complement strand
GGCCTGGGTGTGGCCCGGAAGGTCGTTCTCGGGACCCACGGTGCTCCCGCGCTCGGCCGCGTAGGCGACCAGCTCGCGCAGGTCCTCCTGGGTGTAGTAGCCGCCGTGCGGGCGGTCGTCGCGGCGCCCGGCGGCCCGGTAGCCGACCATCGAGCGCTCCCGCCAGCTGCCCACCTCGGTCAGCCGCGGGTAGCGCTTGACCTCGAACCGCCAGCCCTGGTCGTCCGTCAGGTGCAGGTGCAGCACGTTCAGCTTGTGCGCCGCCAGCAGGTCCACGTAGCGCAGCAGGTCGGCCTTGGGCAGGAAGTGCCGGGCCACGTCCAGCAGCACCCCGCGCCAGCCGAACCGCGGCTCGTCGGCCACCGTGCCCAGCGGCAGCGACCACGCGGCGCCGGCCACCGGCGCGCGCCGGAAGGCGGCCGAGCCGAGCAACTGGCGCACCGTCTCGACCGCCCAGTGCGCGCCCCGCTCGGAGCCGGCGGTGATCCGCACCCGCTCGGCGTCCACCTCGATCCGGTACGCCTCGGGCGCCAGCGCCGCGTCCAGCGCCAGGGCGATCACCGGGTCGGCCGACCAGCGCAGCGGCAGGCCGCCGGCCGCCCCGAGCCGCTCGCGCAGCCAGGCCTCGGCCCGCTCGGTGCCGGGCCCGCCGCCCAGCGTGGTCGCGGCGTCCAGCCGCAGCCGGGCCGACGGGTCGAGCTGGGCGGCAAGCGGCGCGGGGATCAGGTCCATGCGGACATCCTGCCCCGCGCCGACCTCAGTGGCATAGACCACTGAGGGCAGAAGTCACCGCGCCGGGACTACGCGCCGGGACTAGCTGTCCTTGTCGCCGCCCTTGTCGCCGCCACCGGCGCCGATGCCGTCGTAGATCTCCTTGCACATCGGGCAGACCGGGTACTTCTTCGGGTCGCGCCCGGGCACCCAGACCTTGCCGCAGAGCGCGACCACCGGGGAGCCGGAGAGGGCGCTCTCCATGATCTTGTCCTTCTGGACGTAGTGCGCGAAGCGCTCGTGGTCGCCGTCGCCGTTGGACACCTGCGGGACGGGCTCGACCAGAGTGCCGGTACCGAGGCCGCGCTCGGGCTCAAGAGTGCTCATGGGCGCCAAGTCTATGGGGGCGGCCCGCGAAACGGAGCCCCCAGCGCGGCCCGCTCAGTTGAGCGTCGGGTCCTCGGGATAGGTCGCCAGCACCGCCAGCTCCCCGCGCTGGCGGCGCAGCACCTCGCGCCACAGCCGCTCGGGCCGCCGGCAGGAGATGTCCCCCGGCTCGGCCTCCACCAGGAACCAGGCGCCCTCGGCGATCTCCGCCTCCAACTGCCCCGGGGTCCATCCGGCGTACCCGGCGAACACCCGCAGCGCCCCCAGCTCCCCGGCCAGCAGCTGCGGCGGCGCGTCCAGGTCGACCAGGCCGATCGCCCCGTGCACCCGGCGCCAGCCCAGCGGTTCCTCGGGGCCCGGCTCGCCCGGCATCACGGCCACCGCGAGCGCCGAGTCCAGGCCCACCGGCCCGCCCTGGAACACCACCTGCGGGTCGCCGGCCAGCTCGGCCCAGCCGTCCAGCACGTCCGAGACCTCCACCGGGCTCGGCCGGTTGAGCACCACGCCGAGCGCCCCCTGCCCGTCGTGGTCGAGCAGCAGCACCACCGACCGCACGAAGTTCGGGTCGGTCAGCACCGGAGTCGCCACCAGCAGGCGGCCGGTGTGGGAGAGGGCCGCGGTCATGCCCATATGATCCCGCAGTCGGCCCGGCTACGGGTCCCCGAAACGCGAACGGCGCAGCCCTCCCGGCAAACCCTCGCTCACCCGTTCGCCCCGGCTGCCACCCGGAGGGCCCACGAGCACCGGCGGGCGGCCCGGGAACCGAAGAGACGGCCATTACCATCTACCCAAGGTGGCGCCCCTGCCATGGCCGCAAACCCCCCTGATTGCGAGAACGATGACCGACGACGTCCTGCTGGTCCACGGAGGCACTCCGCTGGAAGGCGAGATCCGCGTCCGCGGCGCCAAGAACCTGGTGCCCAAGGCGATGGTGGCCGCCCTGCTCGGCCAGGGCCCCAGCAGACTGCGCAACGTCCCGGACATCCGTGATGTGAAGGTGGTCCGCGGCCTGCTCCAGCTGCACGGGGTGACCGTGCGCAGCGGCGAGGAGGAGGGCGAGCTGATCCTCGACCCGTCCCACGTGGAGAGCGCCAATGTCGCCGACATCGACGCGCACGCCGGCTCCTCCCGGATCCCGATCCTGTTCTGCGGCCCGCTGCTGCACCGGCTCGGCCACGCGTTCATCCCGGGCCTGGGCGGCTGCGACATCGGCGGCCGCCCGGTCGACTTCCACTTCGAGGTGCTGCGCCAGTTCGGCGCCACCATCGAGAAGCACCCCCAGGGCACCTACCTGGCGGCCTCGCAGCGGCTGCGCGGCACCAAGATCGAGCTGCCCTACCCGTCGGTCGGCGCCACCGAGCAGGTGCTGCTCACCGCGGTGCTCGCCGAGGGCGACACCGAGCTGCGCAACGCGGCCATCGAGCCGGAGATCGTCGACCTGATCTGCGTGCTGCAGAAGATGGGCGCGATCATCTCCATGGGCACCGACCGGACCATCCTGATCACCGGGGTGGACCACCTGGGCGGGTACGAGCACCGCGCGCTGCCGGACCGGCTGGAGGCCGCCTCCTGGGCCTGCGCGGCGCTGGCCACCAAGGGCGACATCTACGTCCGCGGCGCCCGCCAGCTGGAGATGATGACCTTCCTGAACACCTTCCGGAAGGTCGGCGGCGCCTTCGCGGTGGACGACGAGGGCATCCGGTTCTGGCACCCGGGCGGCGAGCTGAACGCCATCGCGCTGGAGACCGACGTGCACCCCGGCTTCCAGACCGACTGGCAGCAGCCGCTGGTGGTCGCGCTGACCCAGGCGGCCGGCCTGTCGATCGTGCACGAGACGGTGTACGAGTCGCGGCTCGGCTTCACCTCGGCGCTGAACCAGATGGGCGCGCACATCCAGCTGTACCGCGAGTGCCTGGGCGGCACCCCGTGCCGGTTCGGCCAGCGCAACTTCCTGCACTCCGCGGTGGTCTCCGGCCCGGCCAAGCTGCTCGGCGGCGAGCTGGTCATCCCGGACCTGCGCGGCGGCTTCTCCTACCTGATCGCGGCGCTGGCCGCCGAGGGCACCTCCACGGTGCACGGCATCTCGCTGATCAACCGCGGCTACGAGAACTTCCTGGAGAAGCTGCGGGCGCTCGGTGCGCACGTCCAGCTGCCCAGTGAGCAGGAGCTGCTGACCTCGGTCTGACCGGGTGTCACACGTACGGAAGGGGCCGCCCCCGCCAGGGCGGCCCCTTTCGTGTCCGGCCACCCCGCCAGGTGTGTCCGGTCACGACCGGCGCAGGGCGCGCCGGCGATCGGGTGGGCGCGGCCTCAGTGGCGCCGCCCGTGGTGGTGGCCCGGGCGGTCGTGCTGCCGGGCCTGACGGCGCACCAGGTTGCTGAGCAGTTCGTGCGCCGGGCCGTGCGGCAGCCCCGCGCGGCGCAGCAGCTGACCCGCCGTGGAACGGGTGGCCGGACTGTCCGCCGCCGCCGGCTCGGCCGGAAACAGGTGCAGCAGCCCGACCACCGCGAGCGCGGCCAGCAGCAGTCCGCCGGCCTTGCGCAGCCGGCGCGGGGGGTGGGGGTTCGACCCGTTCGACACGCGCTTGCTCATGCTCCGCAGCCTGCCAGCCGCCAGATGAGCTGACGATGAGGAAGTCGGATCAGTCGGTCGGCAGCCGCAGTTCGGCCCGCACGCCGCCGCCGGGGGCCTCGGTCAGCCGGGCGCTGCCGCCGTGCAGCTCGGCCACCCAGCGCACAATGGCCAGGCCCGTCCCGGTGCCGGCGCCGCTGGTGACGCCGCGTCGGAACACCTGCTCGCGGCGCGCCGCCGGCACCCCGGGGCCCGCGTCGGTCACCGTGACCAGCCCGGGCGCCACCGCCACCGCCACCGCGGTGCCGCCGCCGTAGCGCAGCGCGTTCTCCACCAGGTTGCGCACCGCCTGGGCCAGCAGCTCCGGCTCGCCGCGCGCCACCACCGGCTGCTCCGGCACCTCGACCGTCACCCGGCCCGGGTCCGCGCCGGGGCCGCCGGGCAGCTCGGCCACCGTCTGCTCGACCAGCTGGTCCAGCCGCAGCAGGGTCAGCTCCACCCGTTCGGTGCCGGCCTCGATCCGGGCCCGGCCGAGCAGCCCGGTGACCAGCCGGGCCAGCCGGTCGGTCAGCTGGGCCGCCTCGCGCAGCGCCGCGGGCGCCCGCTCCGGGGCCGCGGCCCCGCGCTCCACCACCAGCCGCAGCGTGGCCAGCGGGGTGCGCAGCTCGTGGGCGGCCTCGGTGAGGAACTGCTCCTGCTGCTCCAGGCCGACCAGGGCCGGGCGCATCGCCCGGCCGGACAGCAGGTGCCCGATCGCGCCGGCCGCCAGCAGCAGCACCGAGCAGCCCAGCACCAGCCAGCGCACCAGCCGTGCGTGGTCCGCCCGGCTCTGCGCCGGATCGGTACCGACCACCACCACGGCCGCCACCGTGTCACCGTCCCAGACCGGTGCCACCGCCCAGCGCAGCTGCCGGCCGGCCTGGTTCGGGCCGCTGAGCAGCGCGCTCTCCTGGGTGTCCCGGGCCTGCTTCCACAGCCTGGCCAACACCGGCGCGGCGGGCAGCCGGTCGGCGGCCGGGCGCACCCAGCGCAGGACCGGCGCGCCGCCGGCGGCGCCGTCCTGCCAGGCGGCCAGCACGTCGGCGCCGCGGGCCAGCTCGTCCTCGCCCAGCGGGTCGGTGACCAGCTGCCCGTTGTCGAACCACAGGCTGCGGGAGAGCCCGGCCGAGCGGCGGCCCAGGTCGCTGTCGATGTCCTTGATCCGGGACCGCTGGTCGGTCTGCACGGCCAGCGTGGCCAGCACCAGCAGGCAGCCGGCGGTGGTCCCGGTGAACAGCAGGGTGAGCGTCCAGCGCAGCCGGCGCAGCCGGTCCGCGGCCAAGGGCCCCTCCCGGCCGCCGGTCCGGGGGAGGGAGCTCACTGCTCGACGGCCGGGTCGACCAGCCGGTAGCCGACGCCGCGCACGGTCTCGATCGGGTCGGGGGCGCCGAGCCGGCGGCGCAGCTGGCGGATCAGCACGTCGACCACGTTGGACATCGGCTCGTTCAGCTCGTCCCAGCAGCTCTCGATCAGCCGGCTGCGGGTCACCACCTGGCCGGCCTGCAGCATCAGGATCTGCAGGACCGCGTGCTCCTTGGCGGTCAGCGAGAGCAGCACCCCGCCCCGGGTCACCCGGCGGCGCGGCAGGTCCAGCTCCAGGTCGCCCAGGCGCAGCTGCGGGGCGGTGACCGCCTGCAGCGGGCGGCGGGCCAGGTTGCGCACCCGGGCCACCAGCTCGGCGGCGGCGAACGGCTTGACCAGGTAGTCGTCGGCGCCGGCCTCCAGGCCGGTCACCCGGTCGGCCACCGAGTCGAGCGCGGTGAGCAGTAGCACCGGTCGGCTCCAGCCGTCCCGGCGGCGGGCCGCGACCAGGCGCAGGCTGTCCCCGTCGGGCAGCAGCCGGTCGGCGACCAGG
>NZ_PYBW01000265.1 GCF_003205575.1 Streptomyces tateyamensis | reverse complement strand
GCGACCAGCGCCGCGCGCAGCACGTCGGCGCCGATCAGCGCCCAGCGGCGGTCCACCCGCCCGGCCAGCAGTGCGTGCAGCGGGTTCAGCAGCGCGACCCCGAAGAGCACGGCGGCCAGCAGTCGGGCCGCGAAGACCAGGGTGAGCGCGAAAGCGACCCCCCGGTAGCCGCCGCCGAACATGTCCGCCCGGTCGGCCGCGGCGACGGTGAGCGCGAGCAACACCAGGAAGGCCAGCCGGTCGGCGGTGCCG
>NZ_PYBW01000264.1 GCF_003205575.1 Streptomyces tateyamensis | reverse complement strand
GTCGACTGGTCGACGACCCGCGGGTGCCCGCGGTCTTCGGCGCCAACGACCACATGGCCCGCGGGGTCGTGCGGGCCCTGCACCGAAACGGGGCGGCTTGTGCCGGAGGACGTGCGCGTCGTGGGTTTCGACGCCATCCCCGCGGCCGCTTTCCTCCCCCCGCCGCTCACCACCGTCCGCCAGCACTTCGGGGAACTCGGCCGCTGCGGTCTCGAACTGCTCCTGCGCCGCGTCCAGTTCCCCGACCCGCAAGCCGCCGGGGTCGACGGCGCCCACCAGGTGGCCGTCGTCGCTCCCGAGCTGATCGTCAGAGCCAGCAGCGCCAGGCTCGGCCGCTGACCTCCGTCGGACGCGAATGCGTTCGGTCCGCGCAGCAGCCAGC
>NZ_PYBW01000263.1 GCF_003205575.1 Streptomyces tateyamensis | reverse complement strand
GGGCGAGGGTCGGGTCGGCACTCAGGCTGGTGGTGCGTGGGCGGCGTCGAACAGGGCGGTGAACGGCTGCTGCCAGGGCCAGCGGTCGGGCAGATGAAGCGTCAGTCGGCGGGCCGAGCGGGCAAGGCGGGCCGGGACGTTGACCAGGTGCGCGCGCAGGGTGGCGGTCGTCGCTCTGGCGTGGAAGGCACCGGCGAGGGCTCCGGCGGCCCGCAGCAGGTTGAACGCGATCGCCCACAGGGTCAGCCACGCGTTGTTGGCCTGGAAGCTGCCGGAGGGCAGGTGGGCGAGCGGCCCGGACTTGCCGTCCGCGATGACC
>NZ_PYBW01000262.1 GCF_003205575.1 Streptomyces tateyamensis | reverse complement strand
TGTACGGAGATTCGCCATAGGCGAGCCGGAACTCGCGGCTGAGGTGCCCGGACGACATGTGCGCGCCCCGGGCGAGCGCCTCGACGTCCAGCGGAGACGCGTACTCCCGGTCGATCCGGTCGCGGACCCGGCGCAGCCGCGCGAGGTCGCTGAGTCGCTGCGTCGCGTCGGGTTTGCTGGTCACCTGGAAAATCGTGCCACAACCCCCCGTCAATCGGC
>NZ_PYBW01000261.1 GCF_003205575.1 Streptomyces tateyamensis | reverse complement strand
CCCGCAGCGCGCAGGTGGTGCTCAGCTTGCGGGTGCCGGGCAGGGTGGCGACCAGGGTGTACGGGTCGGCGACGGCCGGCTCCCAGCCGCAGCCGGCCTCGTCCAGCGCGGCGGCGAGCAGTGCGAGAGCCTCGTCCTTGGTACGGATAGCCATGCCGGTGACGTTACCGGCAGGTACCGGTCGGCGGGTACGCCGCGCCCCGGCGCCGCTCGGGGCTGCGCTCAGGCCCGCACACGGCTGCGCTCAGGCCGGCTCGGGGCTGCGCTCAGGCCGGCTTGCGCCGGGTGAGCGCCAGCCGACCGGCGGGGCGGACCAGGGCGCCCGAGTACACCTCCGCCGTC
>NZ_PYBW01000027.1:87988-97287 GCF_003205575.1 Streptomyces tateyamensis | reverse complement strand
CTGCGAAGAACAAGGGATGGAGCGCCAGGGCAATCCGGCGGGTCGGCCGGCGTATTGACTGGTGATCAGTTCAGCATGACAGGCGAGGTGGGTGCCGCGCGGCCCGGGCCTCCCCCTCCGTGGTCCGGACCGCGCGACGCGGGTGACCGGGGTCGGGATCGCACCGACGACAGCCACCCGAGCACTCGAGGCCCGCGCGGCGGACCGCACGCGGGGCGGCCGGCGCCCGTCCGCAGGCGCGGGCCGCCCCCGTCGGCCGACGCCTCCCGGCGGCGGTCGGACCGGTCGGGCTCTCCCCCGCGCCGTCCGCGCCCCAGCGGCGGGCGGCACGGGAGCGACCGGCCACGGGCACCGCGCGTCCGATTCGCGGCGCCCAGCTCTGGGCCCGGGCCGCGCCGACCGCCCCCGGGCCGCCCCCGTGGCCCCGGTCCGACGCACCGCGCGCCCGCCGCCGCACCGCCCCGATCGCGTCATGGCCATGCCTGAATGGCCGAAAAGCGGCGCAAAGCCCGGGAGGGCATCCGCATGCCCTCCCGGACCTCGGCCACCGCCCGCGGGGAACAGAGCAGCGGCATCCCCCGGCCCGCCGGGTCCTCGACGGCGGGCCGACCCACTGCCCCTAGCGAACTGCTGGTACGCCGGTGGAACCAGGGAGCACAAGTGGGCGCACGTCAACACAGGACCGGAGCACAGCCCTCCTCCTGCGGTACCGCCGGACCGCCCGGCCGACCCGCCGAAACCGGGCCGCAACACGCCGGAAAGCCCCCGGTCCGCGGCCGCGGGCGGTACGCGATCCCGCCATCCGGAATATCCACCCTTAACCCAGGGAACGCGGCCGACTACGCTAGGTCCACTGTGCCGGGCGTGTTACGCCCGTGCCACCCATGCCTCACCCGACCCGGGGGGCCGCTCGCATGACCACCACCTCACGAGGGCCGAACGACCGACTCGGTGCCCTGCTGACCCAGGCTCAGATCAGCAATGCCGGCCTGGCCCGCCGGGTCAACGACCTGGGCGCCCAGCGCGGCCTGACGCTCCGCTACGACAAGACCTCGGTGGCCCGCTGGGTGAGCAAGGGCATGGTCCCGCAGGGAGCGGTGCCGCACCTGATCGCGACCGCGATCGGCGGCAAGCTCGGCCGGCCGGTGCCGCTGGAGGAGATCGGGCTGGGCGACACCGACCCCACGCCCGAGCTCGGCCTGGCCTTCCCGCGCGAGGTGGCCGACGCGGTGCGCTCCGCCACCGACCTGTGGCGGGTGGACCTGGAGCTGCGCCGCGGGCCCGGCGGCGGGCGGTGGAGCGACGGCCTGGCCGGCACCTTCTCGGTGGCCGCCTACGCCACCCCGGTCTCGCGCTGGCTGATCAGCCCGGCGGACGGCTCGGTGGCCCGGCAGGAGACGCCCCCCGGGCCGGTGGCCGCGCTGCCCACCGCGCGCACCGCCGGGTTCCGGGTCGGCCAGTCGGACGCCGCCAAGCTGCGGGAGGCGGCCCAGGAGGCCCGCCGCTGGGACTCCAAGTACGGCGGCGGCGACTGGCGTTCGTCGATGGTCCCGGAGTGCCTGCGGCTGGAGGCGGCACCGCTGCTGCTCGCCTCCTACAGCGACGCGGTGGGGCGGGCGCTGTTCGGCGCCACCGCCGAGCTGACCAGGCTGGCCGGCTGGATGGCCTTCGACACCGGGCAGCACGAGGCGGCCCAGCGGTACTACATCCAGGCGCTGCGGCTGGCCCGGGCGGCGGCCGACGTGCCGCTCGGCGGCTACGTGCTGGCCTCGATGAGCCTGCAGGCCAGCTACCGCGGCTTCGCCGAGGAGGCGGTCGACCTGGCCCAGGCGGCGCTGGAGCGCAACCGGGGGCTGGCCACCGCGCGGACCATGAGCTTCTTCCACCTGGTGGAGGCCCGGGCGCAGGCCCGGGCCGCCAACGGGCCCGCCTGCGCGACGGCGCTGGCGGCCGCCGAGAGCGCGCTGGAGCGGTCACGCGCCGGGGATCCCGATCCGGCGTGGATCGACTTCTACGCCTACGACCGGCTGGCCGCCGATGCCGCCGAGTGCTTCCGCGACCTCGGGGTGCCCACCAAGGTGCGGCAGTTCACCCGGGAGGCGCTGGCCCGGCCCACCGAGGGGTTCGTCCGCTCGCACGGGCTGCGGCTGGTGGTCAGCGCGATGGCCGAGGCCGAGGCCGGCAACCTGGACGCGGCGGTGGAGGCCGGCGAGCGGGCCGTCGACGTGGCCGGGCGGATCTCCTCGCAGCGCAGCCGGGAGTACCTGCTGGAGATGGTGCGGCTGCTGGAGCCCTTCCAGGGCGAGCAGCGGGTGCGCGAGTTGACGGAGCGGGCGCGGGGCGTGCTGGCACAGTAGGGGCGGCAGGGCCCGCAGCGCCGCAGGGGGTTTGGTGAGCGTCCTGGGAGGCACGATCCGCAGGTGACGGACGACTACGACGTGCTTGTGGTGGGCGGCGGGATCGTGGGGCTGGGCACCGCCTGGGCGCTGGTGCGGGAGCGGGCCGGGCTGCGCGTGCTGGTGGTGGAGAAGGAGGACCGGCTGGCCGGCCACCAGACCGGCCACAACAGCGGGGTGATCCACAGCGGCGTCTACTACCGGCCCGGCTCGCTCAAGGCGCGGTACGCGGTGGCCGGGGCGGCGGCGATGGTGCGGTTCTGCGCCAAGCACGGGCTGGCGCACCGGGTGACCGGGAAGCTGATCGTGGCCACCGAGCCCGGGGAGCTGGCCGGGCTCGCGGTGCTGGCCGAGCGGGGGAGGGCCAACGGGCTGCAGGTCAGTGAGCTGACGGCGACTCAGATCGGCGCGTACGAGCCCGCGGTGAGCGGGCTGGCCGGGCTGCACGTGGCCAGCACCGGGGTGTGCGACTACACCGAGGTGGCCCGGTGCTTCGCCCGGCTGGCCGGCGCGGCCGGGGTGGAGCTGCGCACCGGGTGCGAGCTGGTCGGGGCCGAGCGCCGGGCGGACGGGGTGAGGGTGCGGCTGCGCCGGTCCCCGGGCGGCGAGCGCGCGGAGGTCGAGGCGGAGGTGCGCTGCGCGGTGCTGGTGAACTGCGCCGGGCTGCAGAGCGACCGGGTGGCCCGGCTGGCCGGGGACGAGCCGGGCGTGCGGATCCTGCCGTTCCGCGGCGAGTACTACGAACTGGCGCCCGGCGCGCGCCACCTGGTGCGGGGGCTGGTGTACCCCGTGCCGGACCCGGCGTTCCCCTTCCTCGGGGTGCACCTGACCAGGGGCGTGCACGGCGAGGTGCACGTGGGCCCGAACGCGGTGCCGGCACTGGCCCGCGAGGGGTACTCGTGGCGCGCGGTGGACCCCGGTGACCTGGCCCGGCTGGCCGCGTTCCCGGGGAGCTGGCGGCTGGCGTGGCGGCACTGGCGCCAGGAGCTGGGCGAGCTGCACCGCTCGGCCTCCAAGCGGGCGTTCACCCGGGCGGTGCGGCGCCTGCTGCCCGGGGTCACGGGCGCCGACCTGGTGCGGGCCGGCGCCGGGGTGCGGGCGCAGGCGGTGGGGCGGGACGGGCGGCTGCTGGACGACTTCGCCTTCGCCGGCTTCGACCCGGCCGACGCCCGCTCGCCGCGCCGCACCGTGCACGTGCTGAACGCCCCTTCCCCCGCGGCCACCGCCTCGCTGCCGATCAGCCGCGAGATCGCCGCCCGCGCCCTCGCCGCCCTGGCGGCGGGGGGCTGAGGGCCCGGGCGACGGGGCCCCGGGGCGGGGTGGGCGGGCGCCGTAGACTCGACGGCATTGTGAATTCGACTGCCCCCTCCCCCCAGCTCCCCGGCCAGCGGCCCTCGCAGCGGCTGTCGGCCGCGCCCGCCGGCTACCCCGCGCCGATGTACCCGCACAAGGCGACCGAGGAACAGCACCGCGAGCACCGGATCCGGACGTTCCAGCCGCGGCGCGGGCGGATGACGCCCGCGCAGGCCGGTGCGCTGGACCGGAACTGGGAGAAGTGGGGGATCGCCATCGACGGCACCCCGCTCGACCTGGCGCAGGTGTTCGGCGGCCTGCCGGTCACCCTGGAGATCGGGTTCGGCATGGGCGAGACCACCGCCGCGATGGCCGCCGCCGACCCCGGGACGGGCATCCTCGCGGTCGACGTGCACACCCCCGGCCACGGCAACCTGCTCAACCTGCTGGAGCTCAGCGGGGCGCAGAACGTCCGCCCGGCCGCCGGTGACGCGATCATCCTGCTGCGCGACATGCTCGCCGACGCCTCGCTGGCCGGCCTGCGGGTCTTCTTCGCCGACCCGTGGCCCAAGCCGAAGCACCACAAGCGCCGCCTGGTCCAGCACGGGTTCCTGGACCTGGTGCTCCCCCGGCTGGCCCCCGGCGCGCTGGTGCACTGCGCCACCGACTGGGAGCCGTCCGCCGAGCAGATGGCCGAGGTGCTCGCGGCCCGCCCCGAGCTGGTCAACCTGCACCCCGAGGGCGACGGCAGCGGCTGGCTGGACGGGCGCCAGGACGGCACCGTGCCCGGCTACGCCCCCCGCCCCGACTGGCGCCCCGTCACCAAGTTCGAGCGGGCCGGCCTGGCCAAGGGCCACGTGGTGCACGACCTGCTGTTCCGGAAGGTCTGACGCCCGTCGCGGCCTGCCCCTAGGCTCAGCAGGGTGAGCCTGAGCCGGCTGTTCGGCGCCCGCCGGGCCGGCACCGCGCTGCTGCTGGCCGGCCTGCTGGGCTGCGCCGCGCTGCTGGTGCACCTGCTGCGGGCGCAGACCGGGACGGTCGGGCTGCTGGTGGGCCTGGGGCTCGCCGTGCTGCCCGTCCCGTTCGTGCTGGCCGCGCTGAGCTGGCTCAACCAGAGCGCCCGGCTGCCCGGGCGCCGGCTCGCGCTCTGCCTGGTCTGGGGCTCGGTCGCGGCCACCACCTTCGCGCTGCTCGCCAACGACTGGGCCAGCGACTACCTGGAGTCGGTGCGCGGCCCGGCCGGGTGGAGCAGCGAGCTGGCCACCCCGCTGATCGAGGAGAGCGTCAAGGCCGCGGTACTGCTGGTGCCGCTGAGCCCCGTGCACCGGCGCACCCGCCGAGGCGCGGGCCCGACCCCGCGCGCCCGGGCCAGGCTGCGCCACCGCGCCGTCGCCCGGCACCTGGTGCTCGGCGGGATGAGCGCCTGCGGCTTCGCCTTCACCGAGAACGCGCTCTACCTCGGGCGGGCCTTCTCCGGCGACCGGCAGCAGCGCCTGACCAGCATCGGCCTGGGACTGAGCCCGAGCCTGCGCGACTACGACGACACCGTGCACACCTTCCTGCTGCGCGCGCTGCTCTCCCCCTTCGCCCACCCCCTGTTCACCGCGCTGACCGGGCTGGGGCTGGCGGTGGCGGTCACCAGCACCCGGCGCTGGGTGGTCCGGCTGGCCGCCCCCGCCGGCTGGCTGGCGGCGGTCGCGCTGCACGGCTGCTGGAACGCCGCGGCCGGCCGCGGGGTGCACGGCTTCCTGCTGGTCTACGGCGTGCTGATGGTGCCCTGCTTCGCCGCGCTGGCCCTGCTCGCGCTGTGGGCCGGGAGCTGCTCGCGGGGCAGGGCCGGCCCCGCACCGGAGTAACCGATTTCCCTTCTCGGTTCCCTTCCCGTACTGTTGGGTTCACCGACGCGGGGTGGAGCAGCTCGGTAGCTCGCTGGGCTCATAACCCAGAGGTCGCAGGTTCAAATCCTGTCCCCGCTACTCAGTAGCAACGGAAGGCCCGGCAGAGACTCTCTGCCGGGCCTTCCGTCGTTTCTTCGAGAAACCCGTTGCCTCCCCGGCGGTGGCCTGCCTATGGTGGCGGCACACTGAAAGGAGGTGATCCTGAGTTGAGTTCTTTCAGGATGTGTGAGGTGGCTGCTCGCTAGAGCCGCCCCTGCCTGCGGCAGTAGGTCGGCAGGCGAAATACCCAGCAGTCACCCGGCCCGTGAGTTCGTCGGAACATCCCCGACGCCACGGCGGTTCGCCGCCGCGGAAGCAGCCCACGGGCCGTCTGCGTTCCCGGACCCGGCCGCCGCCGGCCACCCCTGCGACCTCCGCCTCTGTACGAGGTTGGTAACCGTACGTCGAGACCCAGTTGACTCCTGCTCACACGATGCAAGACTTTGATTGGCCGTGGTCCAACAAGTTGGCGGCGCGGCTGTCGGGGCGGGGAGCCACAGCGGCAGGGGGCAGCAGGACATGTGGGGTCGGGGCACGGTACTCGGGGACCGGTACACGTTGACCGAGCGGCTCGGCGGTGGCGCCATGGGCGAGGTCTGGCGGGCTGCGGACCGGGTGCTGGAGCGGCAGGTCGCGGTCAAGATCGTGCTGCCCGCACTGCTGGAGGACTCCGCCTTCGCGGAGCGGTTCCGGCGCGAGGCCAGGATGCTGGCCGCGCTCAACCACCGCGGCATCGTGGACATCCACGACTACGGCGAGCAGCCCGGCGCGGACGGCGCCGCACCGGTGGCCTTCATCGTGATGGAGCTGCTGGACGGGCAGCCGCTGGACCGGATCCGGGCCGAGCGGGGCACCCTGCCGGTCGAGCAGGCGATGGACATCGTGGCCCAGGCGCTGGACGCGCTGCACGCCGCACACCAGCAGGGCATCGTGCACCGGGACATCAAGCCGTCCAACCTGATGCTGCGGGCGGACGGCCAGGTCACCGTCACCGACTTCGGGATCGCCCGGACGCTGGCCGGCACCAAGATCACCACTGCCCACGCGGTGATGGGCACCGCGCTGTACATGGCGCCCGAGCAGGCCGAGGGGCTGGGCACCACGCCGGCCTGCGACCTCTACTCGATGGGCGTGCTCAGCTACGAACTGCTCACCGGCGAGCTGCCCTTCACCGGCGAGACGGCGATCGAGATCGTGCTCAAGCACGTCCGGGAGCCGGCTCCCGGGCTGGCGGAGCGGTTCCCGGCGGCGGTGCGGGAGGTGGTGGCGAAGGCACTGGCCAAGCGGCCCGGGGACCGGTTCGCGGACGCGGCCGAGATGGCGGCGGCGGCCCGGGCCGCGGTGGGGAGCGAGGAGCCGGGCGCCCGGCTGGCGGGGCTGACCACGCGCACGGCGGCGGTGGGCGCGGCTGTCGGGGTGGCGAAGGCGGCCGAGGAGGCCGCGGTGCCCGAGGTGGTCGACGTACCCGACGTAGCCGAGGTGGTCGAGGCCGCCGTCCAGCCGGTGGAACCCGTGGTGGTGGGCGCGGCGCAGGCCGCGACCGCCGCGGTGGCGGCGCCGTGGCACCGGCGCCGGAGCAGCCTGGTCGCGGCGGCGGTGGCGGCGGTCCTGGTGGTGGCCGGGACGGTGACGGTGCTGCACCTGGACTCCTCCGCGGGGCAGGTCGGTGCGAACAGGCCGGGCGCCTCGGGTCCGGCGCCGGCCGGCTCGCCGTCCGGCTCGGCGTCGGTGTCAGCGTCGGCCCCGGCCTCGGCGTCCGTGTCCGCCCCGGCCGCGTCCTCGGCGGCGCCCAGTGGTGCCGACTCCCCGTCAGCACCGGCGGGTCCGCCCGCCTCGGGCGGCAACGGGGGCGCGGCGGCGGGCGGCGCGGCCGGCGGCGGAAACGCGGGCGGCAGTGGCAACGGCGGCGGCAACGGCGGTGCGGCGCCGGTGAGCGGCGGCAGCAAGGGCGGCGGGGCGGCCGGCGGGACCGGGACCGGCAGCAGCGCGGGTGCCGGCGGCGGCACGCCGCCCGGGAGCTCGGGTGGCACCAAGCCCACCACGCCCCCGCCGCCGGCCAACTCCCGCCCGGCAGGCTGCGAGAGCGCGCACGACATCACCAACGTGGGCGACGGGAGCAAGCTGGGGCTCAGCTCCGACAACATCTCCGCGGGCAACAAGGTGGTCTCCGGCGGGTACTCCTCCTGGGGCTGGGTGTACAGCCTGAGCGCCGGCCAGCAGGTCACCTTCCACGCCTGCAGCGCGGGCGGACCGCCGATGGGCGTACCGGTGGGAAGCAGCGTGATCGAGCTGGTGGGGAACTACGGGACCACCACCTTCGGGGTCACCAGTGCCGGCGGCGGCACGTACACCCTCCACTCCGCCTACCTGTCGACCTATTGCCTGACCTCGCACGGCAGCGGCACCCCGGTCACCCTGGACAGCTGCGACTCCTCCGGCGCGCAGCAGTGGCGGATTCCGTAGTCCTGGCCTGTCGGCTGCCGCGCCGTCACCTCGGGACCTCCCGGGACCGCTACAGTTCCTGCCAATCCAGCAGCGGCGGACGGGGAGCGAGCGATGGCGGTGCGGCGGGACCAGGCGGCGCTGGTGCGGCGGTGGCAGATCGGTGCGGTGGGCACCCTGGTCGGTGTCGGGCTGCTCGGACTGGGGCTGTACACGACGGCGGCCGAGCACCCGTTGAGCGCGCTCGGGGCCGGGATGATGATCGCGTGCGCGACCACAGTGGCCGGCACCCTGCTGGGCTTCCTGTTCGGGATCCCGCACAGCCGCAGCGCCCCGCAGCCGAGCGGACAGCCGGACGGGCAGCCGAACGGTGACTACTCGGCCAACACCAACCTGGAGCAGGTCTCCGACTGGCTGACCAAGCTGCTGCTCGGCGTCGGCCTGACCCAGCTGAGCCGGATCTGGCAGGGCGCCCGCCAGCTCGGCCACGCGCTGGCCCCGGCGCTCGGCGGGCGCGCCGACGCGGCACCGTTCGCCGCCGCGCTGGTGCTCTACTTCCTGGTGCTGGGCTTCCTGGCCGGCTGGCTGGCCACCCGGCTGCTGCTGGCCGGCGTGCTGACCCAGGCCGACGGCAACGCGCTGCGCCTGTTCAACTCCGCGCAGGAGCAGTTGCGCGAGGGCAACGAGGTCGGCGCGGAGGACCTGCGGGTCCAGGCGATGGCGCACATGGGCAAGTTCAGCACCCGCGCGATGGGCGCCGACCCGCAGCGGACCGCCGCGATGGACGCCCAGGTGGCCGAGGTGCGGGCCGGTGCCAAGCAGTCCACCGCCACCCCGGAGGAGGTGCGCGGCCTGTTCGCCTCGGACGACTCCGGCCTGCGGCTGCAGGCGCTGGCGCTGACCCAGGGCAACCCCGGGCTGGGCGACTTCGAGTCGGTGCTGGAGTACATCGAGCACCCGCGCACCCCGTTCGAGCACTACCAGGCGCTGCTGGCCGCCCGCGGCATGATCAACCGGCTCGGCCGCGACCAGCGGATCCGGCTGCGGGCCGCGGTGGTGGCCCAGTTGCTGGCCCCGGACGGGATCCCCGACGCCTCGGACCGCCGCTGGGTGGCCGAGCGGATCCTGGCCAAGCTGGACGCGATCGGCCAGGTGCCCACGCCGCGCCCGTCCGGGGTCTGAGCGGGTCCGGGCGAGGTCCCGGCGAAGGCTCGTCACGAGGGCGGCCGGG
>NZ_PYBW01000027.1:61664-87966 GCF_003205575.1 Streptomyces tateyamensis | reverse complement strand
CCCGGCCGCCCTCGTGACGACCGGTCAGTCGGCCAGCAGCTCGCGCAGCTCGGCCAGCTCACCGGCCGTCAGGCCCGAGGCCAGCAGGTACGCCTCGACGGACCCGTGCTGCTCGCGGATCCGGTCCAGCACGCTGTTGAGCAGCTCGGCCTGGACCGGGTTGGAGACCCGCACGTTGCCGTGCTCGTCCAGGTACTCCACCGGCCCCTCGTGCAGGCCGAGCCCCGGGTTGGAGGCCAGGTAGTCGGCCAGCACCTCCTCCTGGGGCACGCCCAGCAGCTCCAGCAGCACCGCGACGGTCACCCCGGTGCCGTCCTTGCCGACCGCGCAGTGCACCAGCGCGGGCAGCGCGCCGGGGGCCAGCAGCCGGCGGATCACCGCCACCAGGGCCGGGCCGCCGGTCTCGGCGAGCAGCAGGTAGATGGCCGGCAGCGGGTCGTTGCGGTGGTTGGTGTCCTGCGGCAGCATCGGCAGGTTGACCAGGTCCAGCTCCAGGTCGTGCAGCGCGGCCGGCCAGTGCGCCACCTCCGCCGGGTCGCGCAGGTCGATCACGGTGCGCAGACCGAGCTTGCCGAGCGCAGCGGCCCCTGCCGGGGTGAGCTGGCTGAGCGTGGCGGAGCGGTAGAGCCGGCCCGGGAGGACCTCGCGGGCGTTGCGCAGCCCGGCTATCTGGAGATCAGTCATGACAGGGACGGTAGCGAGGCGGCCGGGTGAGCGCGAGGACGAATCTGCGCCGCCCGTCCCCCGGCACCCGGTGCATCCGCAGTTCGCTGCTGATCCCCCGCCGTCCGAGCGCCTCGCGCAGCTGCGGCAGGTGCGGGCTGCGCCGGCCCAGGGCGTCGTGCAGCGGGTGCACCAGCACGGTGCCGGCCCGGTCGGTGACCCGGACCAGCTCCGCCAGGGCGGCCAGCTGGGCGGCGGGCGGGAAGAGCTCGGGGTAGGCGAAGAGCAGGTAGGAGCTGAGGGTGAGGGCGAAGCTGCCGTCGGCGAAGGGCAGCGCGGGCAGGGCGGCGGCCACGTAGTCCGCGGGGTGGGCGGCCCGGTCGGCGGCGAACAGCCGGCGGGCCCGGTCCCAACTGCGCAGGTACCGCTCGTACGGGCGGTACCTGGCCGGCTGGTAGCGGTGCGGGGCGGTCGCCATCGCGACGGCCATCGCTCCGCGGGCCCGCTCGGCCCGGTCCAGCAGCTCGGCGGCCGGGCGGGCGTAGACCGGGTCGGCGGCCAGCACCGTGCAGCCCAGCTCGCGGGCCTCGGCCACCAGCGCGGCCGCTCCGCCGGGACAGTCCAGCACCGGGCCGTCCAGCGCCCGCAGCGCGGTGCGGCTGAGGCCGAACAGCGCGCAGTACTCGTCCAGCGGACGGGAGGTGATCAGCACGACCACCAGCCGATCACGGGGCACTCCCGCCCGCATCCGCAGCGCCTGGCCGCCAGGCCCGCCGTCGGGCCGGCGGACCGTCAGCCCGCCAGCAGGCCGCGGGCGGCGGCGCGCGAGACGTTGGTCAGCCAGTGGGTCAGCCGGGCCGAGAAGAAGAGGCACAGCAGCCCGAGCAGGGTGGCGCCGGCCACCTGCCAGAACGAGGCGAGGTAGTAGGAGTGCGAGGCCCCGCTGCCGTCCTGGTACTCCACGAGGCGCAGGCCCGGCCAGCCCACGTAGTGCGGGAAGACCCAGTTGTAGACGGGCAGCAGGGCCAGCGACAGGCCCACCGACCAGAAGACGACGGAGAGGCAGAAGCTGAGCACGTGCCAGGGGAACATCACCACCTGGTAGACCACGGCCTTCCAGCCGGCCGCGTCCCGCAGCGCGGCGGTGATCCGGGGCCAGAAGCCCGGCCCCTTCGGCGTCACCGGGGCGGGCCGGGGCAGCCGCTCCCCCAGCAGCCGGGCGGTCCGCCCGCGCTCCACCGCCCCCAGGCCGCGGGCGCAGGCCAGCAGCAGCGCCAGCACCGGCAGGCCGACCACGGTCACCAGGGTGCCGGCGCCGAGCGCGAACAGGGCCACCACCCAGCCGAAGCCGAGGGTGGCGGTGAACAACGAGCCGGCGACGTACGCGAGTTCCCGGTAGGACTCGCGGGCCCAGGGGCCGCGCCAGAAGGAGGGCGGGTCGTGGTCGTAGTCGCCGAGCTCGGACGCCGTGGTGGAGGTCATGCCACCAATCTGCCCGCTGACCCGGTAGGCCGGAATGGAGCTGCCCGGCGAACCCGGGGTGGGGTTATCCCCCCTCGGGCCAGGGCCGGGGTCAGGCCGGGGACTGCCACTCGTGTTCGAGCAGGGAGTACTGCAGGGCGTCGTGCCAGCTGCCGCGCAGATAGAGGTCGTCGCGGATCCGGCCCTCCAGTTGGAAGCCGGTCTTGCGCAGCACCCGGGCCGAGGCGAGGTTGGCCGGGTCCAGCCGGGCGGCCAGGCGGTGCAGCCCGAGTTCACCGAAACCGAAGTCGCAGAGCAGCCGGGCGATCTCGGTGGCGTAGCCCAGGCCCCAGGCGTCGCGGCGCAGCGCGTACCCGATGAAGGCCGCGCGCTGGCTCTGCGCACCCTCGATGCCGAGCACCGCGTTGCCGAGCGGCACCGCGTCCTCGCCCTCCTCGGTCAGCGTCACGGCGAGCCGGAACACGGTGCGCGGCTCCCGCTCCGCCTCCTCCAGGTAGAGCTGGACCTGGTCGGCACAGTCCTCCCGGTCGCGCGGCTCGAACGGCAGGTATCGGGCGGTCTCCGGGTCGCCGAAGATCGCGTGCAGCGCGTCGATGTCGCGCGGAACGTGGTGGAACTCACGGATCGTCAGCCGTGGCCCGGTGAGCAGGACGGGATGCATGGCAGGTACGGTAACCGCCGCGCGAGCGGTTACCGTACCTGCCATGGACACCGAGGACCTGCGGCTCGCCCCCCGGCCGCACACCGCTGAGCTGCTGCGTTGGGCGACGGAGCAGGGTCAGGAGCAGGTCCCCGAGGGCCCGCTGAACGCGGTGCTGACACTGCTCGAACTGGGTGACGCCAAGTTGTACGACGGCTTCCCGGAGCTCACCTCGGCGCTGCTACAGGAGCTGCTGTACGAAAGGATCCACCTCTACGTCCAGCCGGCCCCCGGCCAGGACCCGCTCGCCTACGGCGCCGCGGTGCGGCTGCTGGTGGACCACCAGCGGGCCGCCAAGCGGCTCAACGCCAAGCGGCAGCAGCGGCTGCACGAGGAGGCCGAGTGGCAGGGCGAACTGCTGGTCGGCCTGCTGCGCCGCCCGCACCTGCTCACCTGGCCCCGGCTGTACGCGCTGCTGCTGTGGCGGCACGGGGTGGACACCGCCGACCTGGCCGCGGTGCGGGCCTGGCTGGACGGCTACCGGGGGCTGGACCAGGAGCAGCGGCTGGACCTGCTGGCCGGGATCGAGGAGCTGGACCAGCCGGACGGGCCCGAGGGCTGGACCGAGGGCGTGCTGCTGGCGATCGGGATGGCCACCGACGGCGGCCGGCTGCTGCTGGAGAACCGGCTGATGCAGCGCAGCTACCGCAACCTGGCCGGCCTGAACGCGCTGGGCCTGCCGATGCCCGAGGAGCTGTCCGGCGACTACCCGGCCTTCGAGGCGGCGGTGCAGGCCGAGGCGCTGCGGCTGCTCGGCGAGTGGACGGTGCCCGGGCTGCCGGAGCTGCTGCTGACGGAGTACCAGGACCTGGCCCCCGAACCGGAGGGGGACCAGGTGGACCAGTACGTGATCGACCGCGGACTGGTCGAGCTGCCCGACCTGGCCGGGTGGGGCGAGCAGTTCGGGGAGCCGGGGGACGCTACAGCGTGACCCCGCCGGCCCGCAGCCAGGCCGCCGGGTCGACCGGGGCGCCGCCGCCGGGGCGGACCTCCAGGTGCAGGTGCGGGCGGGTGGCGCTGCCGGTGGTGCCGACCCGGCCGAGCTCGGCGCCGTCCGCCACCGGCCCGGCCGCGACGGTGATCGAGGCGAGCTGGCAGTACCAGAGTTCGGTGCCGTCGGGCAGGGTCAGGATCACCCGGTAGCCGTGCGCGCCGGACCAGCCGGCCGAGCTGACGGTACCGCCGGCCACCGCGAGCACCGGGGCGCCGGCGGGGGCGGCCAGGTCCAGGCCGGTCTGCAGCTGGGCCCAGGGCGAGGCCTGGGCGGCCACGGTGTAGTCGGCCAGCGGGGCGTGCAGCTCCAGCGGCGCGGTGGCGGGCTGCGCCGGTACGGGATGCACCGACTGGACCGCAGCGGCGGCCGGGACCGGGGCCGGCCGCCCGGCCGGAGCGACCGGCGCGGACGGGACCGAGGCGACCGCCTGGACCGCCTGGACCGGACGGGTCTGCTGCTGGACGGCGCGCTTGGCGGCGGCCTCGTGCGCGGCCTCCAGCCGGGCGGCCTGCTCGGCGGCGGTGCGCTGGTCGGCCTGCTGCTGAATCCGGGCGGCCAGGGCCAGCCCGGGGTCGGCGCTGTCGCCCTGTTCGGCGGCGACCAGGGCGGGCGCCGGAGCGGCGGGTGCGGCGGCGGCCTGCGCGGCGCCGGCGGTGAGGCCGGTGGTGGCCCCCAGCGCGGCGGCCATCGCGGTCACGCCGAGCACCGGGGAGCCGGGGCGGGACTGGCGCGGGAGGCGGTGCCGCAGGGCCTCGTCGGCTGCGGCGGGGTGGTCGAGCAGAGCCGGGGTGTGCGTCGACGCCACGGGGGCGTGCTCCTTTCCTTCCCTCTCGCCTACCGGGTTAGCTGACGGGTTCGGAGTAGGAAGGTCTCCTACGGACCGGCCTGGGCCGGTCCGATTCACCCCAAGGAACGGTGGTTCCCCGGCTCCCGGACCGTTTGTGGGACGGCCCTGTGGATTAGGCGACGGCGCGCGGGTGCCGTGTGGGTACGGCGTTGCCGACCGCGCTGCGTTATTGGAATTTAATCCCAGTGGCCGCCGATTCCAAGCGATGCCCGCGGGATTGTCACAGCCTCACCTTGAGTGTCCGGTTGAGTACACGTACTCAGGTGTCGCGCGCCGGAGTTGGCGAACCTTCAGGCATGACTTCCTCCGTGCGGCCGAGGACCACCTCGGCCTACTACGTCCAAGCCGTCCTCTCCTTCGCGCTGGCCGCCGGCGGCCTGTCGGTGGGGGTCGCCTACCTGCCGGTCAGCGCCTGGATGCGGGCCTTCCTGGCGCTGGGCCTGCTCTACACGGTCACCTCCGCCTTCACCCTGGCCAAGGTGATCCGGGACCGCCAGGAGACCGGCGATCTGGTCAGCCGGGTCGACCAGGCCCGGCTGGAGAAGCTGCTGGCCGAGCACGACCCGTTCCGCACCGACGGCTAGCGCCACCCCTCCGATCCGACCGCTCCGAAGACTTGACGGCTATGGCTATTAGCCATAGCTTTATGGGTGTCGGCAGCAGCCGCCGGCCCCGAAGGTCCGTCAGTCCAGGAGGAAGCCGTGAACACCGTCACCGCCCCGCAGACCCAGTACCTGCAGCTGGCCGGCGGCACCGTCGCCTACGACGACACCGTCGAGGGGACCGGCCACCCGGTGCTGCTGCTGCCCGGGATGCTCGACTCCCGCGCCTACTACCGCCACCTGCGCCCGCTGCTCACCGCGGCCGGCCACCGGGTGATCACCATGGACCTGCGCGGCTTCGGCGACTCCTCGATCGAGTGGGACGACTACAGCCCGGCCACCGCCGCCGCCGACGTGCTGGCGCTGCTGGACCACCTGGGCATCGAGCGGGCCGTGCTGGCCGGCGCCTCCTACACCGGCGCCAGCGTGGTGAAGGCCGCGAGCCTGGCCCCCGAGCGGGTGGCCGGCCTGGTGCTGCTCGACGGCTTCATCGAGAACGTCCCGGCCAACGCCGTCACCCGGTTCATGGTCCGCCTGCTCGGCTCCGCGGTCCTCGCCTTCCCCAAGGTGTGGGGCTACTACCTGAACAAGATGGCCTACCCCGGCGGGGTCACCGAGGAGATCGCCGCCTACAACAAGGGCCTGGAGGACGCGCTGCGCACCCCGGGCCGCAGGCGGGCCACCCGAGGACACGTGCGCGGCGACTCCTCCCCGGTCGGCTGGTGCGAAGGCGTCGAGGTGCCGGCCCTGGTGCTGATGGGCACCAAGGACCCCGACTTCCCGAAGCCGGAGCTGGTGGCGGACCGTCAGGCCCGCGCGCTGAACGGCCGTAAGGTGATGATCGAGGGCGCCGGCCACTACCCGGCCGCCCAGTTCCCGCAGGCCGTCGCCGAGGCCGTGCTCCCCTTCCTGACCGAGGTGGCCTGATGCCCCGAGCCGGACTCAACCCCGATGCCGTGGTCGACCACGCGCTCGCGCTGATCGACGAGCAGGGCCCCGAGGCGCTCACCCTGGCCGGCGTGGCCCAGCTGGCCGGGGTCGCCGCCCCCTCGCTCTACAAGCACGTGCCCGGCGGGCTGGGCGGGCTGCGCCGGCTGGTCGCGGTGCGGGTCACCGAGGAGCTGGCCGAGCGGCTGAGCAGCGCGACCGAGGGGCTGGCGGGCGAGCCGGCGGTGCAGGCCCTGCTGCGGGCCTACCACGGCTACGCACTGGAGCACCCGCAGCGGTACGCCGCCCTGCCGCAGTCGCCGATGGCCGCCGACGAGCAGCTGGCCGGGGCCGCCACCGCGCTGGTCGGGGCGATCTTCAAGGTGGTGGAGGGGTACGGGATCGAGGACTCCGAGGCGGTGCACGCGGTTCGTACCGTGCGGGCGCTGGCGCACGGGTTCGCGGCGCTCAGCATCGGGGGAGCCTTCCAGCTGTCCGAGCAGCTCTCCGTGACCCAGGACCGGCTGATCGCGGTGCTGACCGCCGGGCTGCGCGACTGGCCGACCGGCGGGATGTGACCCACCCCCTGGTGCAACCGGGCGGTCGTCGGATACGACTTGACTCCTGCGCACTGCCGAACCGCTGGAGGGTCCCATGACGCAGCCGAGCACGGTGCACTCCACCGCCGCGATCCCGCGCCAGCGCGCCACCCAGGCCGGGGCGGCCGGCGGCGGCGAGGACCACGGGCACCCGGCGGCCGAGCCGCAGCCGACCGGCTGGGCGGCCCTGCGCCGCAACCTGGCGATCCTGCGCGGCCTGGTCTCGATGCGCAGCGTCCCGGCCCGCCCGCAGCGCGGCCCCGAGGACTGAGGCAGCACCAGGGCCCACGCGCCCGGTCCCGTCCGGCTGCCGGGTGAGGGTCGGATCCCATCGGGGCGGCTGACGGCGGCGGGCGGGGACCGGGCAGCCCAGCCCGGTCCCCGCCCGCCGTCAGGTGAGCCGCGGTCAGTCCTCGCCGCAGTCGTGCAGCGAGATCGCCCACAGGCCGCGGCCGTGGGTGGCCGCGTACAGGCGACCGTCGGGGCCGAGCTTGAGCTGGTCGACGGCGACGGCCGGCAGGTTGCCGACCCGCTTCCAGTCGGTGCGCCCGGCCTGGCGGAACAGCACCCCGGCGTCGGTGGCCACGGCCAGGCCGCCGGACTTGGTGACCACCAGGGAGTCGGCCGGCACGTCCGGCAGGTTCGCCGAGATGTCGTGCCAGTCGGCACCCGCGTCGGTGGACTCGAAGACGTGCCCCACCCCGGCGCCCGGGCCCTCGGTCCAGTGCCGGGAGAAGCCGTTGACGGCCAGGTAGACGTGGGCGGAGTTGTTCGGGTCGACCGCCAGCCCGGACAGGTAGCGGTTCGGCACGGTCGCGTCCACCGGCAGGTTCAGCTGCTGCCAGCCGGTCCCGTCCGCGTTGCCCACCGCGATGCCGCGGGTGAAGCCCTGGTTGTTGCACGGGCCGCACCAGCCGGCGTAGACCTTGCCGCCGGAGGAGGCGACCGCGGTGGCCACGTGGCCAGCACCGAGGTCGAAGGCGCTGGTCCAGGCGGAGGCGTCGCGGATCGCGTACCCCTGGGTCTGGACCCAGAGGTGCCGGCCGCCGGCCACCCAGAGGTTGCCGTTGTGCTGGTCGGCCGCGAGCGGGGCGATGAACCGGGCCCCGTTGCCGCCGAGCGCGTTGTCGGGCGGCGCCACCGAGTAGGTGGTCGGCGCCCCGGTCCCGTCGTTGGCCGCGCAGTTCTGGGTCACGTTGATCGCCAGGTACACGTACTCCTGGGCGATGTTGCAGCCGTTGGCCGGGTCGCTCAGCGTGTCACCGCCGTCGCCGCCGAAGTTGGAGCCCATCACCTTGTCGCCGGGGCGCAGCATCGACTGCCCGTTGTCCTGCAGCCCGCCGGTGATCGCCGGCCCGCGGCCGGCCGGGTCCTGGCCGACGCCGACCGAGTAGTACTCCAGGGTGTCGACCGTGCCGTCGTTGAGCGAGGTCCAGTCGGTGCCGTGGCCCAGCGCGTCCACCTGGCCGTTGACCGGACGCCGGTACAGGCCGCCGTCGTTGCCGGCCAGCACGTAGCTGCGGCCGTTCAACTGACCGACCGCCAGCGCGTGCTGGTCGGGGTGGGTGGTCTGCGGGCAGCTGCCGCTCTGCTTGGACGGGTCACCGCTCCAGCAGGCGAACGGGAAGTTCCAGTACGGTCCGACGGTGTTCCAGTTCGCCCCGGCGTCCTTGGTCTCGAAGACCTCCTCCAGCCCGGCGTACAGGTGGTCCGGGTTGGCCGGGTCCACCTGCAGCGACTGGTCGTACCAGGACTGCGCGCCCGGCGAGTCGTTCGGCCTGGCCAGCGCGGAGCCGCTGCTGGCGAGCTTGGTGTAGTCCGCGATCTTGGTCCACGGGCCGAACGGGGAGCCGGACTTGGAGACGAAGATGCCGGCCAGGCCGCTGTTAGGGTTGCCCGCCAGCATGGCCGGGGACTGGTCGATCGCGTAGTAGCGCGAGCCGTCCGCGGACCGGGCGAAGGTCACCGCGCCGACGTCGGCCGCGTCGGTGGGCAGGTCGCCGAGGCTGGTCAGCGGGTGCCAGGCGCCGTCCGCGCCCTTGGCGTAGAAGCCGTTGGTAGCGTCTCCCGAGCGCCAGCCGACGGCCAGCACCACCTTGGTCGGGTCCTTGGGGTCGATCGCGATGTCGTTGGTCAGGTTCTTGTACGGCGCGCTGGGGTCGTTGGCCAGCGGGCCGCCGGGCAGGTACTGCGGGTTGGGCGCGAACTCCAGGGTCCACGGGCCGCCCAGGTCGGCGGTGGAGTGGCTCCAGACGCCCTTGCTGGTGGCCGCCCAGACCTTGCCGCCGCCGAACCGAAGCTCGTGGATGGTGGTGCTGTCCAGCTCGGCGCCGCCGACCCGGGAGCGGCTGGAGAACGAGCCGTGCTCGGGGTGGTCCAGCACGTAGACCCCGGAGCCCAGGTAGGCGTCGGAGTTGGTGCTGGCCTCACCGGTGCCCAGCCAGAGCCGGCCCCGGTCGTCCAGCGCCAGCGCGCCGGTGGCCTGGGTGGGCAGCTGGTCGCTGATCGGCTCCCAGCGGCCGCCGCCGGTGCTGGAGCGCCAGACCCCGCCGCCGGCGCTGCCCAGGTAGACGTGACCGTTGTTGTCGGCCGCCACCGCGGCGGTCCGCCCGGTGACGTTGCCCATGCCCGCGCTGGAGTTGGAGGAGAGGTCGCGGTAGCGCGGGTCGTCGGAGTTGTAGGTCAGCCCGGTCAGGTGCTGCCAGTGCCCGCCGGTGCCGGGCAGCGCGTTCAGCGCGTTCCAGGCCGAGGTGAAGGCACCCGGGGCGACCACGCCCGGCGAGGTGCGGGCCTCGGCGCGCTGGTCGGCGCCCTCCTGGATCTCGTCGGCCTCACCACCGCCGTCGCCCTTGCCGGCCGCGGTGGCCGCGGTGCCCGGGTGGGCGGTGCTCGGAAGCGGGGCCGAGACGGCTGGTGAGCCGATCAGCCCCAGGGTCGCGGAGATGGCGCAGATCGTGAGCCATCGCCTAGTGCCGTGTACTGCCGACAAGAGAACCTCCCAGTCGAACTTGACCAAGTGCCGGGCGGCACTCGATCACAACTGGGAGGTGGTGTGGACCCGATAGGCCGATTATTTGACTGAATCGTTGTCAGAACGGCGTCAATGGCGGGGCGTCAGTGGTGCTGCCCGCCGAGCCAGAAGAGCAGGTAGAGGAAGCCGCCGAAGAAGTGGGCGGCCGCCATGTAGACGAAGACCCGGACGGCGACCCGGCGGTCGGTCCGCTTGCCGCCGTCGGTGCTGGGCGCGTAGCGGACGGGGTGGTGGGCGGTGCCGGCCATGTCAGTGCACTCCTGTCGACGGGGGGACGGACGGCCGAGGGGACCCCCACGACGGCAGCGGCAGGCACAGGTCGCCGGCCGGGCTCTGCAGCAGGGTGTGGAGGAAGAGCAGTTGCACCCCGCCGGTGCCCTCGGCGGCGAAGCGGTGCGGGGTGAGCGAGTCGAACTGGGCGCTGTCGCCGGGTTCGAGGTGGTACACGGTCTCGCCCAGGGTGAGCCGCAGCCGCCCCTCGGTGACGTGCAGCCACTCCTCCCCGACGTGCACCCGGACCACCGCGTCCTGCAGGCCCGGCGGGATCTGCACCCGCAGCGCCTGCATCGCCATGCCGGGCGCGCCGGCCCGCCGGTAGCCCCAGCCGCCGGTGCGGCTGGGCTCGATCGCGCCGCCGCGCACCACGGGATCGGGCGCGCCCGGGTCCTCGCCGAGTAGGCCGGCCACGGTGGCGCCGTAGAGCCGAGCGAGCGAGAGCAGCACCGGCAGCGAGGGCTGCCGGCGGCCGGTCTCAAGGCGCGACAGATAGGCTGGGGAGAGCCCCGCCCGGCCGGCCGCCGCCTCCAGGGTGAGACGGGCCGCCTGCCGGTGCTCGCGCAGCCGGGCGCCCAGGCCGGGCAGTTCTTCGGCCGGCGGGTCTTCGGTGGTCATGGGACCAGTGCACACTCCTTATGCCTGCCAGGCAACAAATGTGCCTCAGAGGCAAAAGAGGGCCGCACCGTTGGGGTGCGGCCCTCTTCGTGCGCCAGGGGCTGCCCGACGACCGGCTCGCCTACTCGGCGGCCAGGTGCTCGCCGCCGGTCACCGGCGAGCCGCCGATGCTGACGGCGTGCGGCTTGCGCCGGGCCGGCTCGCGGCCGGGCGGCTGGGTGGCCCGCTCCACCGGGGGCGGGGTGACGGTGGGCCGGGAGACCGGCGCGCCGACCGCGACCACCACCTGCTCGGTCTCGTGCTGCACCCGGACCTTGTCGCCCTCGACCAGGGTGTAGGTGGTCTCGTCGTGGGTGATGTCCACCCGCAGCAGGTGGTGGCGCACCCGCATGGAGAAGGCCAGCCGGACCAGGCCGGCGGGCAGCCGGGGCCGGAAGCCGATCACCTCGCCGTAGTCGCGCATCCCGCCGAAGCCGGCCACCAGCGCGATGCAGGCGCCGGCCAGCGAGGCCATGTGCAGGCCGTCGCGGGTGTTGCCGCCCAGGTCGTGCAAGTCCATCAGGGCGGCCTCGGCCATGTAGTCGTAGGCCAGGTCCAGCTGGCCCACCTCGGCCGCCATCACCGCCTGGGTGCAGGCGGACAGCGAGGAGTCACGCACCGTCAGACGCTCGTAGTAGGCGAAGTTGCGGGCCTTCTGCTCGGCGGTGAAGGCGTCGCCGCGGATCTGCATCGCCAGCACCAGGTCGGCCTGCTTGACCACCTGCTTGCGGTACAGGTCGAAGTACGGGAAGTGCAGCAGCAGCGGGTACTTCTCCCGCGGGGTGCCCTCGAAGTCCCAGGCCTGGTGCAGGGTGAAGCCGTCGGCCTGCGGGTGCACGCCGAGCTTCTCGTCGTACGGGATGTACATCGCCTTGGCGGCGTCGCGCCAGGCCGCCGTCTCCTCGGTGTCCACCCCGAGGGCGGCCGCCTCGCGCTGGTGGCGGGTGACCGCGTCGGCGGCGGCGCGCAGGTTGGTCTGCGCCATCAGGTTGGTGAAGACGTTGTTGTCGGCGATCGCGCTGTACTCGTCCGGGCCGGTGACGCCCTCGATCCGGAACTGGCCGACCGCGTCGTGGTGGCCCAGCGAGCGCCACATCCGGGCGGTCTCGACCAGCAGCTCCAGGCCGTAGCTGCGCTCGAACTCCACGTCCCCGGTGGCCCGCACGTACCGGGCGGCGGCCATCGCGATGTCGGCGCCGATGTGGAAGGCCGCGGTGCCGGCCGGCCAGTAGCCCGAGCACTCCTCGCCGCGGATCGTGCGCCACGGGAAGACCGCGCCGGCCAGGCCGAGCTGGGCCGCGCGCTCGCGGGCCAGCGGCAGGGTGGAGTGGCGCCAGCGCAGCGCCTGGGCGACCGCGCCGGGCAGGCAGTAGGTGAGCACCGGCAGCACGAAGGTCTCGGTGTCCCAGAAGCTGTGCCCGTCGTAGCCCGGGCCGGTCAGGCCCTTGGCCGGGATCGCCCGCTCCTCGCTGCGGGCGGCCGCCTGCACCACGTGGAAGAGGGCGAACCGGACCGCCTGCTGCAGCTCGACGTCCCCGTCGATCTCGATGTCGCTGGCCGACCAGAACTGCTCCAGGTACTCCTTCTGCTCGGCCAGCAGGCCGTCCCAACCGGAGTAGCGGGCGGCGGTGATGGCCGCCTCCACCTGGTCGCGCACGGCCGGCAGCGAGCGGGTCGCGGACCAGCCGTAGCCGATGAACTTGGTCATCCGCAGCCGCTCGCCCGGGCGCAGCACCGTGGTGGCGGAGATCCGGGCCTGGTCGTGCCGGGCCTCGGAGGTGACCGAGACGCCGTCGGGGCCCTCGATCACGTGGTCCATCGCGGCGGCGAGGCGCAGGTTGCTGTACCGGGTGTGGTGCACCAGGGTCGCCTTGGTGCCGTGCGCGTGGTGCGCCTCGGCCACCAGCGGGGCCTCCAGCACTGCGGCGGCCCGCGGGTCGCCCTCGCCGCCGACCGGCAGCTGCTCGTTGGCCACCAGCTCGGACTGGACCACGATCCGCACCGGGCCGTCCACCGCCTCGACCTCGTAGTCGACCGCGGCGATCGCCCGCTGGGTGAGCGAGACCAGCCGGGCCGAGCGGATCTTGATGGTGCGTCCGGCCGGCGAGGTCCACTCCGCCTCACGCCGCAGCACGCCCTCGCGGAAGTCCAGCGAGCGGCGGTGGCCGCGCAGCTCGCCGTAGCGCAGGTCGAACGGCTCGTCGTCGACCAGCAGCCGGACCAGCTTGCCGTTGGTCACGTTGATGACGCTCTGCCCGGACTCCGGGTAGCCGTAGCCGCCCTCCGGGTAGGGCAGCGGGCGCAGTTCGAAGACGCCGTTCAGGTAGGTGCCGGGCAGGCCGTGCGGCTCGCCCTCGTCCAGGTTGGCCCGCAGGCCGATGTGGCCGTTGGAGAGTGCGAAGACGGACTCGCTGCGGGCCAGGCCCGCCAAGTCCAGTCGGTGCTCGGTGATGCTCCACGGGTCGACCGCGAAGCCCTCCTGTGCGGTCATTGCGCCGCCCCCTCGATGAGTTCGGACAGGTCGTCCACCACCAGGTCCGCGCCGTTCTCCCGCAGGGCCGCGGCCTGGCCGGTCCGGTTCACCCCGACCACGGCGCCGAAGCCGCCGGCCCGGCCGGAGGCGACCCCGGCCAGCGCGTCCTCGAAGACCGCCGCGTCCTTCGGGTCGGTGCCCAGGGCCTTGGCGGCGGCCAGGTAGGTGTCCGGAGCCGGCTTGCCGGGCAGGCCCTCGCGCTTGGCCGTCTCGCCGTCGACCACCACGTCGAACAGGCCGTCGATGCCGGCGGCCTTGAGCACGTCCCGGCAGTTGGCGCTGGAGGAGACCACCGCCCGGGGCAGGCCGAGCACCCGGAGCCGGTGCAGGTACTCCACCGAACCCGGGTACGGCTGCACCCCCTGCTCCTTGATCAACCGCAGCACCAGTTCGTTCTTGGTGGTGCTCAGGCCGTAGACGGTGCGGGCGCCCGGGGGGTCGGTCGGGCCGCCCTCGGGCAGCTCGATCCCCCGGGAGGCGAGGAAGGTCCGGGTGCCGTCCAGGCGCGGCCGGCCGTCGACGTAGCGGTCGTAGTCGCCGCCCGGGTCGAAGGGCACGAACTCGTCGCCGGTGCGGCGGGCCTCATCCCGCAGGAAGTCGTCGAACATCGACTTCCAAGCGGCGGCATGGACCTTGGCGGTCTGCGTCAGCACACCGTCGAGGTCGAAGAGGAAGGCGCGGATGTGGTCGGGTAGCCCCAGCATGTTTGCAGTCTGGACCAGAAAACCCGTCCTCGGGACCATTCCCGGCGGCGCGTCGTACAGCGTTCAGTCCTGCTTTAGCCCCCCGCAAGCGGGTGACCCCGGCATCACCGGCGGCGAGCCCCTTTGACAGCCGGTTCTGACCTGTCGCCAGCTCGCCCTCTGGTACGGGCCGGGCCGGTCGCCCCGGCCCGGCTCACCCCGACTGGCCGCTGCGGTGCCGCAGTTGCTCGGCCAGCTCGCGCCAGCCGGCCGCGCACTCCAGCGCCAGGTCGGCCACCACCGGCACCAAGTGCGGTGGGATGTTCTGGAGTTCGCGCTCGGTGGCGCTGACCGAGATCAGCCGGCGGTGCAGCCAGAGCAGCAGCGCGCGGCCCTGGTCGGTGAACTTGACCGAGGGGTCGCGGCGCAGCACCCCCAGGCCCGCGAACGCGTCGGAGGCCCGCAGCACCAGCGGGCGCGGCGCCGGCGCCCGGCGCGGGGCGGCGAACGGGCGGGCGGACGGCGGCGGCTGGACCGCACCGGGCAGCCGGCGGTGCGGCTGGGCACGGCCCACCGACGGGCGCAGCGCGGCGCTCCCGTCGCGCGGGGGCGGCACGGTGCCGGGCAGCCGGACCACCGGGGCCGGGGCCGACGCCTCGGCGGCGGGCAGTTCCTCGCCGCGGTCCATCCGGGACCGCACCCCGTGCGCGGTGCCCAGCGAGACGCCGGCTGCCTGGGCGATCTCGCGCAGCGAGGCGCCCGGGCGCTCGCTGAGCACCTGCAGCACCCGGCGCCGCCCCTCGTGCGGATCGACCGGGCGCAGCCGGCCGTCCCGGCCGAGCCGGGCCTTCTGGCCGCCGCCCAGGCCCACCGACCGGCGCCGTATCTCGCCGACCGTCTTGGCCGACAGCCCGGCGCTGCGCGCGATCGAGCGGTCGGACAGCTCCGGGCGGTGGCGCACGATCCGCTCGGCGGCGGCCTTGCGCTCGGCCACCGAGAGCGGCAGGCCGCCCGACTCGGTGCCAGGGCGGGTCTTGCTCTCCACCGCGCGCAGGAAGGCCGCGTCCAAGGTGCCGTCGAAGTACTCCACGGCGATGGTCCGGTCACCCCGCAGTTCGGCGGCGCGCAGCCGGTGCGCGCCGTCGATCACCCGCATGGTGGCGCGGTGCACCAGGATCGGCGGCAACTCGCCGCCGGCCGCGGCGAGCCGGGCCGCGTACCCCTCGTCGACCGGGGTGAAGCGGGGCGAGTCGCCCGGCTGCACCACGTCGAGCGGAATCCGGTAGGGGGTCTCATGGTCCGCGATGGTCATCCGAGCCTCCCCGAGAGCAGCTGCTGCTGCCGAATTACCTGGCCGGTCCGGATTGCCGGCTCAGCGCCACCGGTGATCATTCTTCAGTCCCTTCCAGTGTTTCTCGAGGTGCGGTCGAATACCCTTGGCGCGGCGCCCGCGCCAGCCGGCCCGGACACTTTCCCCCGCGAATTCATCGAGCTCAACGCCCTTGCGCAGCAGCGGGATTCCCCAATTCGGCGGCCCCGCAGTACGCCTTTGGAAACAGTCCACCCCGAATCGGCGGCCGCCCGTCCGGGCGCTACCGTTGCACTCGCACGGCCCGCCCACCCCGGCAAGGAGCTCTCCCCCATGACTTCGCAGCCAGAGCAGGACCTGGTACTGACCCGAAAGCAGGGTCGGGCCGGTCTGATCACTCTCAACCGGCCGGACGCGATCAACGCGCTCAACCACCCGATGGTGCGGGCGATTTCGGCCGTCCTGGCCGAGTGGGAACAGGACCCGCAGGTGGCCACCGTGGTGATCACCGGGGCCGGCGGGCGCGGCCTGTGCGCCGGGGGAGACGTCCGGTTCTTCCACGACGAGGCCCAGCGCGGCGGCGCCGCGGTGCGGGACTTCCTGCGCGACGAGTACCTGCTCAACCACCGGATCGCCCGCTACCCCAAGCCCTACGTCGCGGTGCTGGACGGCCTGGTGCTCGGCGGCGGGGTCGGCGTCTCGGCGCACGGCTCGCTGCGGGTGGTCACCGAGCGGACCCAGGTGGGCATGCCGGAGACGGCGATCGGCTTCGTGCCGGACGTCGGCGGCAGTTGGCTGCTCGCCCAGACCCCCGGCGAGCTGGGCACCCACCTGGCGCTCACCGCCGGGCGGATGACCGCGATGGACGCGCTGTACTGCGGGTTCGCCGACCGCTTCGTGCCCGGCGACCGGATCGCCGAGTTCACCGAGTCGCTGGCCGAGCTGACCCCGGCTGAGGCGGCCCGGGCCTACGCCGAGCCGGCCCGCCCGGGCCCGCTGGCCACCCAGCGGGCCTGGATCGACCGCTGCTACGCGGGCGACACGGTGGAGGAGATCCTGGCCGAGCTGCTGGCGGCCGACCTGCCCGAGGCCAAGGAGGCCGCGGAGCAGATCGCCGCCAAGTCGCCGACCGCGCTCAAGGTGACCCTGGAGGCGCTCCGCCGCACCCGCCAACTGCCCTCGCTGGAGAGCGCGCTGGACCAGGAGTACCGGGTCTCCTGCGCGGCGCTGGCCAACCCGGACTTCGTCGAGGGCATCCGGGCCCAGGTGGTGGACAAGGACCGCACCCCCCACTGGTCCCCCGCCACCCTGGCCCAGGTCGACCGGGCCGCCGTGCTGCGCCACTTCGCGCCGCTGACCGGGGTACCCGAGCTCGGCCTCGGCTGACCGGCGGCGACAGGCACCGGGTGCCCCGCTCCCCCGGGAGGCCAGCCCCGACCCGCGCACGGGTCAGCCCTCGGCGGGCAGCGCGGCAGGGGCCGGCACCGGCCCGGCCAGCAGCAGCGCCGCGCCGGCCGCCGCCAGCGTGGCCAGGCCGCCCAGGCAGAGACCGCTGCGAACGCCCAGGTGGGCAGCCAGCCAACCGACCAGCAGGGCTCCCAGCGGGGTCGACCCTTGCAGGATCAGCGTGTAGAGGCCCAGCACCCGCCCGCGGCTGCCCGGGTCGGTGCCCAGCTGGATGTGGTGGTTGGCGGCCTGGGCGAACCAGATCGCGGCCGCCCCGGTGGGCAGCAGCAGCACCGCGGCCGCCAGGTAGCCGGGCGCCAGGCCGGTGACCGTCTCCAGCAGCCCGAACAACGCGGCCGCGCCGATCACCGTGCGCCCCGAGGGCCGCCCGCGCCGGGCGGTGGTGGCGAGCGCGGCAGCCAGGGAGCCGGCCGCGAAGGCCGTGCTGAGCAGCCCGAAGGACGCGGCGCCGGCGTGGAACACGCTCCTGGCCAGCAGCGGCAGCGTCAGCTGGAAGTTGAAGCCGAACAGGCCCACCCAGCCGCTCAGCCCGATGGCCAGCCGCAGGTCCGGGCGGCCCCGCAGCTCGCCCAGCGTGTCGGCGATCCGCCCGCGCCCGCGCCGGGCCGCCCGGCGAAGCTCGCCGACCCGCATCAGGCGCAGCCCGGCCACGGTGGCCAGGTAGCTGACCGCGTTGAGCGCCATCACCCAGCCGGTGCCGACCGCGGTGATCAGCAGACCGGCCAGCGCCGGACCGACCACCCGGGCCACGTTGAAGTAGGCGGCACTGAGCGCCGAGGCGTTGGGCAGCAGCTCCGGGCCGACCAGCTCGCCGACGAAGGACATCCGGGTCGGCACCTCGACCGCGTTCACGGTGCCGAGCAGCACCGCGAAGCAGAGCACCTGCCAGAACCGGACCGCGTGGCCCAGGGTGGGCAGCGCGAGGCCTGCGGCCAGCACTCCGGAGCACAGGTTGCAGGCCGTCAGCAGCGTCCGCTTGTCGTGGCGGTCGGCCAGCCGGCCGCCGTACAGGGTCAGCAGCAGCGGTGCGAACTGCAGCGCGGTCACCGCCGCAAGGGCGGTGCCGGAGTTGTCGGTCAGGGTCAGGACCAGCCAGTCCTGGGCCACCACCATCATCCAGGTGCCCGCCGCCGAGAGCACCTGGCCACCCGCGAAGAGGCGGAAGTTGCGCACCGCGAGCGAGCGGAAGGTGGTGTGCAGGGCGGCGGTGAGCGTCTTCGCCATGGTGCGCTGCCGGTCCCCGGTCAGGAGGCCGCGACGAGCGGGCGCGCCGCCGGCGCGGCCTCGGCCCGCACCAGGCAGTCCTCGAAGAAGGCGAGCGCCCGCAGGTGGTAGGCACGGGCCGCCCAGCCGAGGCTGATGTTGTGTCCGGCGTCCGGCTGGTGGTCGGTCACCACCCGTGGTGCGCCGGTGAACTGACCGGCCATCCTGGCCACCGCCGCCTCGTCGTGGTGCCACCAGCCCTCGTGCTCCGCGAAGGTGAGCCGGACCGGCACCCGCACCCGCGGGGCCAGCTCGCGGAAGGCCTGCGGCCAGCGGGCGGCCTCCGCCCGTTCGCGCTGCGGCATCGGGGCGACGATCGCGCCGCTGCTGCGGAAGGTTCCCGGCGGGTAGAGCCGCAGCGGGCCCCAGTGGCGGTGCCGCTGCCCCGGCGCGTGCACGTTCGCCAGTCCGTCGGGCGCCACCGCGAACTCCTGCCCGCAGCCGGAGACGTCCAGCCCGCGCAGCGAGGCCGGCGGCCGGTCGGCCGCCAGGGTCAGCGCCACCTTGCCGCCGTAGGAGTGCGCCAGCAGCAGCAGGCCGGCGCCGGTGTCGTGGCGGGCCGCGAAGCCGTCCAACGCCGCGCCGAGCACGGCCGCCTGGTCGGCGATCAGCTGCCCGTGCGGGAGCCGGTCGGCCGACCCCCGGTAGCCGGGGCGGTCGACGGCCAGCACGGTGAAGCCCAGGCCGGCCCCCAGGGTGAGCAGCGAGGCGCCGGGGTGGGCCGGGCCGTCGAAGTAGCCCGCGGTCATGCCGCCGCCGTGCAGCGCGACCACCACCGCGCGCGGCGGCTGCTCGGGCTCGCTGAGCAGCGCGGACAGGGCGCCCCCGGGGGCGTCCAGGGTGATCGGTCGGACGGCGGCTGCGGTCATCGGGTCCTCCGTGAAGGGGCGGGTCGGTCAGTCGGTGTCGGGCGGGCCGGGCGAGTCGGACGGACCGGGCGAGTCGGACGGGCCGGGCGGCTGGACGAGGAAGCAGGGCAGCAGCAGCCGCCACAGGGCCGCGACGGTGTCCTCGGCGAGCCACTGGTCGTCGTCCCGGCCGAGCACCTGCAGGCCGGTGCTGGCCGCCATCAGGAGCTGGCAGACGGCCTGCTGGCTGACCCGCAGGTCGATCAGCCCGGCGGCCACCGACTCGGCGACCAGTTGCTGGAGGTAGGCCTGCCAGCACTGGCGCAGGGTCGGCCGCGACCCGCCGGCGAGCTCGCAGCTGAGTTGGAAGCCGGAGCGCACCGTCGCGTCCGCGCGGAACAGCTGCGCGAAGGCGACGAAGGTGCCGGCCAGCACCTGCAGCGGATCGCCGCCCTGCTGCTGGACCCGCAGGGCCGCGGCGCGCAGGGTGAGCGCGGCCTCCTCCTCCACCGACCGGGCCAGCGCGGCCTTGTTGACGAAGTGGAAGTGCAGCGCTCCCGAGCTCACCCCGGCCGCGGCGCTGATCTCGGCCATCCGGGCCTGGCCGAAGCCGTGCCGGTCGAAGGCCTCCGCCGCCGAGCGGATCAGCTCGCGGCGGGTGCGTTCGGCGCGTTCCTGTTTGGACACCAGGGCCTCCAAGGGACGGCTGCGCGGGGTCGGGCGCAGGCCGGTTCGTGCGGTCTGTCGTGACGGTGTCCGGAGCACAGGGTCAGCTCTGGTCCGCACTGAGTATAAAACCAACCGCCTTGTTTTTGTCGCCACTGCACGCAACTTCTCCCGGTCGGGCAACCAGCGGCAGGCAGTGAACCGAAGGCCAACCCGTAGCCCTTCCGGGTGGTTTGCCCCGCAACCAGTACTCCACAGTTGACATACCGACCCGTCGGTTTATAGCCTCCGAGCACTGGTCGATTCACGGGGGAACCCCCGCCGAGCGAGGCAGTCGTCGGACCGTCAACGCCCGGACATGGGAAGTGAGATTCGGTATGGACATCGAGGTACTGGGACCGCTCAACATCACCCAGCAGGGCCGTTCGGTGGTGCCCACCGCCGGCAAGCCGCGCCAGTTGCTCGCCCTGCTCGCGCTGCGCAGCGGCCGGGTGGTCTCGGTCCCGGCGCTGATCGAGGAGGTCTGGGGCGAGGACATCCCCAGGAGCGCCGCCGCCACGCTGCAGACGTACATCATGAAGCTGCGCCGCAACATCGACGAGGTGATGGACGGTGAGCTGCCCGGCGGGCAGCTGACGGACCGCCGGGCCGGAGCCAAGGAGGTGCTGGTCACCCAGTACGGCGGCTACGTGCTGCACCCCGGCCCGGGCCGCAACGACATCCGCGAGTTCCGGGCGCTGGCCGCCCGCGGCGGCCTGAGCCTGGAGATGGGCGACGCCCGCAGCGCCTCCCTGCTGCTGCGCCAGGCACTGGAGCTGTGGCGCGGCGCGGCCCTGGAGAACGTCCCGCGCGGGCCGATCCTGGACCTGGAGATCACCGCCCTGGAGGAGGACCGGCTCGGCGTGCTGCGCCAGCGGATCGACGCCGACCTGCGGCTGGAGCGGCACACCCTGCTGATCGCCGAACTGGGTGTGCTGGTGCGGCGCTACCCGCTGGACGAGAACTTCTGCGCCCAGTACATGCAGGCGCTCTACCGCTCCGGCAGCCCGTGGCGGGCGCTGGAGTCCTACCAGGTGCTCCGCCGCGCCCTGGTCGACCAACTGGGCGTGGAGCCCTCGGCCCGGCTGCGCGACCTGCAGCGGGCGATGCTGGCCGGCGAGGCCGACCCGGCCGAGCACACCGCCTTCGCACACCGGCCGCAGCAGCTGGCGGGCTGAGCCGGGCGCCTGAGGTCCTGTCCGATCCCTCGGACAGGACCTCACGGCGTTCCGCCGGGCCGATCCGGCCGACGCCGCGGCCACGCACCCGGACCGGGCCGATCGGCTCAGCCGACGGTCAGGACCACCTTGCCGCGCACGTGCCCGGTCTCCACCTCGCGGTGCGCGGCAGCCGCCTCGGCCAGCGGGTAGGCGGCGGCGATCGGTATCACCAGCCGGCCGTCCGCGACCTGCTCGGCGATCATGCGCAGGGTAGCCGCCGAGCGGACCCCGCGCAGGCGCCGGACCCCGAACTGCTCGGCCAGCTGCTGGTCGACGATGGTACCGATCCGGTCCCGCTCCTCGACCAGCGCCACCGAGACGGCGATCGCCTCCCCGCCGATGCAGTCGAAGGCCGCGTCCACCCCGCCGGGCGCCAGCTCACGAACCCGCTCCTCCAGCCCCGGCCCGTAGCTGACCGGAACCGCGCCGAGCGAGCGCAGGTACGCGTGGTTGCGCTCGCTCGCGGTACCGATCACGGTGGCCCCGCGCTGCACGGCCAGCTGCACCGCGACCGTGCCGACCCCGCCGGCCGCCGCGTGCACCAGCAGCGTCTCGCCGGCGGCCACCTTCAGCTCCTCCAGCGAGTTGTGCGCGGTCTGGCCCACCGCCGACAGCGCGCCCGCCGGCTCCCAGCCGAGGGCGGCCGGCTTGGCGGTCAGCTGGTCCGCCGGCACCGCCAGCGACTCGGTGTAGGCGTTCGCCGAGGCGAAGCCGATCACCTCGTCGCCGACGGCGAAGTCCGTCACGCCCGGGCCGACCGCGTCGACCACGCCGGCGAACTCGTTGCCCAGGGTGCGCAGGCCGGCGGCCGGCTGCCCGCCGGAGAACTCACCGCGCCGGATCTTGCAGTCGATCGGGTTGACGCCCGCGGCGCGGACCCGGACCCGCACCTCGCCCTGGCCGGCCACCGGCTCGGGCAGTTCGGCCAGCTGGAGCACCTCGGCCCCGCCGTACCGCTCGAACACCACTGCTTGCACCAACGTCGGCGCTCCTTACGGTCGAGCCGGCCCGGGTCGGGCCGGCGTGCTGTTGGTCGGGGCTTGTTGTCGGTCGGGGTCCGGCGACGGCCGGCGACCGAAGGACCGCCGGCCGCCGGGAATGCCGGCGGCCGAAGATCCTCAAGGGGTGTCTACCAGGTCAGTGGGCGGCCGCGGACGGCTTCCAGTCGGTGGCCACCAGCCAGTCCCGCAGGGTGGACAGCCCCGGGTGCTCGGCCCGCAGGGCCGGGATGTCGGCCCGGAAGCCCTCCCGGTTGAAGAACGCGAACATCGCGCCCAGCTCGGCGTTGAAGCTGGCCAGCTGCTCGACCGGAAGCGACCGGAAGCTGGTCGGGGTGGCGGTGAAGTCCGCGAAGACCTCGGCGATCTCGGCGCCGGTCAGCTCGTCGCCGGACAGTTCGACGGTGCGGCCCAGGAACTCGGCCGGCCGGTCGAAGGCCTCGGCGGCGAAGAAGCCGATGTCCTTGGTGGCGACCATCTGCAGCCGGGTCTGCGGCTCCAGCGCCTGGGTGAGCACCAGGTTGCCCGCGTCGTCCGGGGACGGGCCGAAGAAGGCGAAGTTGTCGATGAAGAAGGCCGGGCGCAGCACGGTCAGCGGCAGGCCGAGCCCGGTCAGGAACTGCTCGACCCGGGCCTTGCTGTCGAAGTGCGGAACGGTGCCGGCCCGGTCGGCCGCACCGACCGAGGAGTACACGAAGTGCTGGACCCCGGCCTCCTTGGCCAGCTCGGCGAGCGAGCGGGCCTGGCGCTGCTCGGCCTCCACCCCGCCCTCGCCGAGGAAGGTCTGCACGCTGAAGACGCCGTACGCGCCGGCCAGCGCGGCGCGCACCGATTCGGCGTCGTCCAGGTCGCCGGGCACCAGGGTGGCGCCCAGCTCGGCGAGCGCCTGCGCGGCCGGCTTGGCGGCGTCGCGCACCAGCGCGCGCACGGCCCAGCCGCGGCTGAGCAGTTCGCGGGCGACCGCGCCGCCCTGCTGGCCGGTGCCGCCGGTCACCAGGATCCACTTCTGGTCGGTCATGAGGTACCTCTCGTCTTTCGTTCGGATGGCTCGGGGGTTCACAGGGGTCGACGGTCCGTCTGCTGACGGGGATTCAGGCCACCTCGGCGAAGGCCGCGGTGGCGTAGGCGGCGCCGGCGGTGTCGAACTGCAGGCCGACGTGGCCGGCGGCGCAGTGCACGTCCCGCCAGGCCCGCTGCACCAGACCGGTCTCGGCCTGGCCGCGGGCGCCCTCGGCGCGGAACAGCCGCTCCACGGCGCCGACCAGCAGGTCGACGGCGAGGGCGTAGTCGCGGGCGCCACGGGTGATCACCGCCGGGGTCAGCTCGCCCTCGTCGCCGAGCCGGGCGACCCGGTCCAGCAACAGCGCGGCGGCGTCGACCTCGCCGGCCGAGCGGGCCAGCACCAGCTGCACCGTGCTGAGTTCGGGGAACGGACGGCCGGTCAGGTCGCTGCGGCGGGCCATGTTCGCGGTCCAGGCGCGCAGTGCGCCGCGGGCGGCGCCGAGGGCGGGCGCGGCGAAGGTGAGCCCGCCGAAGGCGCGGATCGGTGCGGTGTGGCAGCGCGCTGCGGAGCCGACCGCCCGGCCCTCCTGCATGGCCGAGCGCAGGAAGGAGCGGTACTCCGGCACGAAGGCCCGGTCCAGCACCAGGGTGTTGCTGCCGGTACCGCGCATGCCGACGTTGAACCAGGTCTGCTGGATCGCGAAGTCGGCGCGCGGCACCGCGAAGAACCGCGGGCCACCCGGCTCACCGGGGGCGGGCAGGCCGCAGACCAGCGCCCAGTCGGCGTGGTCCACCCCGCTGGTGAACGGCCAGGCGCCGGTCACCAGCCAGCCGCCCGCCGCCTTCTCGACGGTGCCGCCGGGGATCAGTGCCCCGACCACCAGCACGTCGGGTCCCTGCGCCCACAGCTCGGCCTGGCCCTGCTCCGGCAGGTAGACGCCCATCCGGGCGGCGCTGGAGTAGACCCCGGCGCACCAGGCGGCGGAGGCGCAGCCCTCGCCGATCGCGGCGACGGCCTCGGTCAGGTCGGTGAAACTGCCGTCGGCGCCGCCCCAGCGGGACGGGACGAAGTGCCGGGCCAGGCCGCTCGCCACCAGCGCCGAGACGACCTCGGGGGCGAGCTTGCGGGCGGCTTCGCTGTCGTCGGCGTGCTTGGCCGCGATCGCGGCGGCCGCCCGGGCGGCGGCGGGCAGGGAGTCGCTCATGGGATCACCTCGGGTTGGTGGCGGGCTGCGGGCAGCCGGTCGGCGTCAGGGGATCGGCGTCAGGGGGTCTGGGTCTGCACGCTGACCGAGTGCACGGTCAGGTCGACGCCCTGGCCCCAGAGCCGGTCCTGCGGCTGGGAGCCGGGGTCGGCGAAGGTCTGCGCGGTGGGCCGGCCCTGCTGCGTCGAGTAGTAGTAGTTCGGGCTGCTGTCCAGCTGCACCAGGCCCCGGCCGTCGGAGCCGGCGCCGTCCAGCAGGGTGAACATGCCGACGCCGCAGTTCAGCTGACGCGGGAACACCTGCTGCTCGGTGCCGCCGTGGTCCAGCAGCATGTACTGGCGGGGCAGCGCCCGGGTACCGATCTTGTCCACCGAGAGCACCGGGCTGCCGTCCAGCAGCCAGGTCACCTTGCCGGCGTCGCGGTCCAGGGTGACCTTGAAGTGGTCGCTGCGGCCGGGCCAGCGCTGGGCCACCGGCACCGCGTAGGAGTAGGACGCGTAGCTGGTGTTCGGCATCCGCAGGCGCTCGTAGAACGCGTACACGGTGGTGTTGGTGACGAAGAAGTCGAAGATCGACGAGGTCTCCGAGTCGGTGGCCATCGCCACGCCGGAACCCAGCCGCGGGTCGCCCGCCGCGGTGTACGAGTCGATGCCGAAGGGGTTGCGGCCGGTGCCGGTGGTGCGCACGGCCATGTCGGTGTCGCAGCTGACCGAGCCGCCGGCCGGCGCGTCGAACCCGGGGTAGCCGGCGCTCGAGGTGTGGGTGGTCATGGTGACGAACTTGAGCTGGTCGCGCGACCCGCTGCCGCCGGCCGTCTGCTGGCCGGTGGTGTAGACGAAGGCGGGCTGGCCGGTGGCCGGGTTGGTCCCGGTGGGCACCACGCTCAGGCCGGCCGCCGAGGTGGTGGGGATGCCGTCGCCGCCGGGCAGGTTCCCGGTCGGCACAGTGAACCACTTGGCGCCCGTGCCCGAGCTCTGGAAGCCGTTGCTGAAGTCGTCCCAGACCACGGTGCTGGTGCCCGAGCCGGCCGCGAACGCGGTGGACGGCATGACGGTGGCCATGACGATGGCGCCGACCGCGGCCAGCGCCGCGAGGGTCCGCTGTCTCATCAGTACTCGTTTCCTCCCGTTGGCGGCAGCCCACCCAGCGGGCTGCCGGCGTGGAGCCCCAGGTTTCCGGGAGCGGCTGGACCGGCCCTCGCACCCGGCTGGAGCCGCCCGGTCCGCCCGCCCGGTCCAGCCGGGCTCGATCCGTCGCGGCGACAATGCGCCCCATCCGTCGATACCGCGCAGGAGGAACCGTTGGACACCCGTCAGACGCCGCAGCAGAACCGGCTCGCGCCGCCGGGAAGGATCGAGGAGGTGGCCGCGGGTGTCTTCGGCTACATCCAGCCGGACGGCGGCTGGTGCCTCAACAACGCCGGCATCATCACCAGCGGCGGCCGGAGCGCGCTGATCGACAGCGCGGCCACCGTGGCCCGGGCCCGGGCGCTGCGCGACAGCGCCGTCGCCGTGGCCGGCCGGGCGCCGCAGTGGCTGGTCAACACCCACTTCCACGGCGACCACACCTTCGGCAACTGCGTCTTCGCCGACGAGGCGGTGATCATCGCGCACGAGCGAACCCGCGAGGAGGTGCTGGCCGCGGGCCTGCACCTGCAGGGCCTGTGGCCCGAGGTGGCATGGGGCGAGGTCACGGTCGCCGCGCCCTCGGTCACCTTCCGCGACCAGCTGACCCTGCACGTCGGCGACATCCGGGCCGAGCTTCGGTACTACGGGCCCGCGCACACCACCAACGACACGGTGGTCTGGCTGCCGGACTCCTCGGTGCTGTTCACCGGGGACCTGGTGATGGCCGGGGTGACGCCGTTCTGCCCGATGGGCTCGGTATCGGGCTCGCTGGAGGTGATCGAGCAGTTGCGCGCGCTGGGCGCCCGAACGGTGGTGACCGGGCACGGGCCGGTGGCCGGCCCCGAGGTCTTCGACGTGTCGGTCGACTACCTGCGCTGGGTGCAGCAGCTGGCCGCCGACGGGATCGCCGCCGGGCTGACCCCGCTTCAGGTGGCGGCCGAGACCGAGCTGGGCCGGTTCGCCGACCTGCTGGACAGCGAGCGCCTGGTGCCCAACCTGCACCGGGCCTACGCGGAGGCGCAGGGTGCCGCACCGGGCGATCCGCTGGACATCGGCGCGCTGTTCGGCGAGATGATCGAGCACCACGGCGGCCTGCCGCGCTGCCGGGCCTGACGCCGCGTCGGGCCGGTCGCCGGTCCCGACGTGCCGAGGAGCGGCCGTACCCCG
>NZ_PYBW01000027.1:0-61620 GCF_003205575.1 Streptomyces tateyamensis | reverse complement strand
CGGGGTACGGCCGCTCCTCGTTGCCCGCGGGCGGCTCAGCGACCGTCGTGCACCACGTACCGGTGCTCGACCAGCCAGCTGTCGCCGCTGCGCACCAGCACGTCCTCGCTGACCGTACTGACGTAGACCTCCAGCCGGCCGCCGGCCGGCGTGGCCATCGCCATCGCGTAGTAGCGGGTGCGCACCCGGCCGTCCGGCTGCTCGTCCACCTCCAGCATGGCCAGCCAGTGCCGGCGGGTCAGGCTGTCCGACTTGATCGTCTCGATTCGGCGCCGGGCGGCGACCGCGATCGCCGACCGGCCGGCCAGCGGCGCCGGGTCGACGTTCTGGTGGAAGACGCCGTCCTCAGTGAAGGTGTCGGCCCACCGTTCGGCCTCGCCGCTGTCCAGCAGGCGCATCTGCTGGGCGTAGAACTGCTGGACCTGGTAGTAGGTGACGGCCTGGCGGGTGGTGTCGAGCTGGTCGGTCTGCTGGGTCATCCGGCACTCCTGGGCGGTCTCGGGCTGTGGTGTTGGTTCGTCATGTTCTTCAGACCACGCGGAAGTTGGCCATCATGGTCATGTCCTCGTGCTCGAGGTTGTGGCAGTGCAGCATGTACCGGCCGGGCTCGCCGTCGAACTTCGCGATGACCTCCACCTTCTCGCCGCCGTTGACGAAGACGGTGTCCTTCCAACCGGCGTCGTACGGCCCGGGCTTGCCGCCGTCGCGGGAGACCACCTGGAACTGGATCAGGTGGATGTGCACCGGGTGGTGGTAGTCGGAGACCAGGGTCCACAGCTCGGTGCTGCCGCGCCGGACGTCGGCCTCGGAGACGGCCGGGTCGAAGGGGTGGCCGTTGATGAACCAGCCCGCGTCGTAGCGGTGGAAGTCCATGGTGCGCCGGGTCATCGCGGCCGCCGGGTCCAGCGGCTCGACCGCGGCCAGCCGGTCCGGCACCGAGGCGGTGTCGGTGACCGTGCGGGTCACCTTGAACCGCATCACCGAGCCGGCGGAGCCGGCCCCGGCCAGGTTCAGCAGGGTGATCTCGTCGCCGACCCGGTAGCCGCTGAAGTCGACCACCACGTCGAACCGCTGGGCCGGGGCGACGACCAGCTCCCGGTGGCTGATCGGGGCGGCCAGCAGGCCGCCGTCCGACCCGATCTGGACGATCGGCCGGGCGCCGCCCGGGCCCTGCAGTGCCAGCCGCATCACCCGGGCGTTGCACGCGTTGAGGATCCGGAACCGGTAGCGCGCGGTGTCCACCTCCAGTTGCGGCCAGGCGGCGCCGTTGACCAGCATCACGTCGCCCAGCACGCCCTGCATGGCCTGGTCCTGGACCCCGGGGTGCTGGTGCAGCGTCGGATCCAGCGAGGGGTACTGGAACGAGCCGTCGGCGTTGAAGGCCCGGTCGCAGATCATCAGCGGGATCTCCCGAGGCCCCTTGGGCAGCGGCAGCGCCGCCTCCTCCTCGTCCCGGACCAGGTGGAAGCCGGCCAGGCCCCGGTAGACGCTCGGCCCGGTGAAGTCCATCCGGTGGTCGTGGTACCAGAGGGTGGCCGCGCGCTGGTCGTTCGGGTAGTCGTAGCTGCGCGAGCCGTGCTCGACCCGGGCCTCCTTGTCCGGCGGCATGGCCATTCCGGGCATGCCGCTGCCCGGAGCCATCGACATGGCGGGGGCGGGGGACGCCGCGGCGGCCAGCGACTCGTCCGAGGTCAGGTAGTCGGTCGGGTAGCCGTCGCTCTGCGGCGGGGTGTGGCCGCCGTGCAGGTGGACCACGGTCGGCACCGGGAGCCGGTTGGTGTGGGTGACCACGGTCCGCCGGCCCCGGGTCGCCTCGACGGTGGGGCCGGGGAAGGTGCCGTTGTAGCCCCAGATCTCGGTCTGCAGGCCGGGGATGATCTCGGCCCGGCCCCGGGTCTGGGTGATCTCGTAGTGGTCCGCCTCGGCGTCGGAGCGGGTGGGCTTGAGCACCGCCGGGATCGGCAGCGGCCGCCGGAACGGCTCGGGCAGCGTCAGCTCGCTGGCCAACTGGTGTAACCCGCTGGTCAGTTCGGTGGTCAGGTTGGCGTTTCCGGTCCGGCCCCAGTGCGGGCTCGGGCCGGTGGAGGCGGGGGCCGAGCCGCCGCGCCACAGCGGAGACGCGCAGGCCGCCGCGCCCATCAGAGCCGCCGCGCCGGCCGCGCCGAAGAAGGCCCGCCGGGTGCGCTCGGTGTGCGTCATGGGGGTTCTCCCTGGGGTCCGGGTGGTCGTGCCCGTTCGTGCCCACCACGGTCGGCCGCGGTGGGCACGAACGGTCAGGAGGAGAGCTTGCTGTCGGCGTGGCTGCTCAGGTCGAAGGTCTTCAGCTGCTTGCCCTGGAGGTCGAACATGGCCGCGGTGCCGCTCGCGGTGAGCTTCTCGCCGTCCAGGGTCACGGTCTCGATGCCGCGGATGGTGCCGGTGGGCGCCTTGGTGGTGTGGTCGGTGAGCGGGATGACCACCTCCAGCGTGTACTGGTTGGGCTGCTTGCCCGGCTGCCACCAGCCGGTGCCGGGCAGCGTGTCCGAGCCGGCCTGCTCCAGGCTGCCGTCCTGCTTGAAGGTCAGCACGGCCGAGCCGTTGGACGGCAGCGAGGTCTGCACCTGGACGTTCCACTTGCCGACCGGGCTGAGCTGCGGGGCGGCGGCGGTGGGCTTGTCGGCGGCCTTGTCGGACTTGGTGCCCGAGCCGCAGCCGGTGGCGAGGGCGGCCACGGCGACGGCGGCGAGGACGGCCGCGCCGGTCCGGGTGGTGATTCTGGTGAGCATGATGGTGGTTGGACCTTTCTGGAACGGAGTGGTGGAGGGGGCTGCGGTCAGCGGAACTTCGGCGCGACCTGCTCGGCGAGCAGGCGCACGGTGCGCTCGGCGTCCTCGAAGGACAGCTGGCCGGAGTGGACGGCGACGCTGATGATCACGTCGTTGCCGAACCACTCGGAGATCTGCGCCAGCTGCTCGCAGACCTGCTGCGGGGTGCCGGCCAGCACCTTGTTGTCGCGGATCTTGTCGGCCACCGTCGGGCGCAGGGCCTGGTCGGCGAGCTTCTCGTAGCCCGGGTAGGCCTGGCTGGTCCGGCTGCTCCAGGAACTGACGGCGGCTCCGATCCGCTCGCCGCCCTTGCCCTCGTCGTAGGTCGCGATCCGCAGCGCCTGGTCCGCGTCCTCGGACAGGAAGGCCGGGTAGGAGAGCTGGACCCGCTCGGCGCCGGGCTCGTGGCCCGCCTCGACCCAGGCCTTGCGGTAGGCCGCCAGGCGCTCCTGGATCTGCTCCCTGGTCAGGATCGCGCCGACCATCTGCAGGTTGTGCCCGTTGCGGCCGGCCGCCTCGCAGGACTCCAGGCTGCGCGCGGTGGTCACGTACACCGGCGGGTGCGGCTGCTGGACCGGGCGGGGCAGCAGGGTGACCGGGCCGAAGCGGTGGTGGGTGCCCTCCCAGACCACGGCCTTCTCGGACCAGAGCCGCTTGCAGGCCTCGATGCCCTCCTGGAAACGGATGTGGCTCTCGTCCATCGGGACCTGGAAGGCCTCGAACTCGTCGGGCAGGAAGGCTCGGCCGAAGCCGACGTCGAGGCGGCCGTGCGAGATGTTGTCCAGCATGGCCAGCTTGCCGGCCAGCTTGACCGGGTGGGTGAAGGCGGGGATGACCGCGCTGGTACCCAGCCGGATCCGCCGGGTGCGGGCGGCGGCGGCCGCCAGGAAGGTCACCGGGTCCGGGCTGTAGCCGCCGTACTCGAAGAAGTAGTGCTCGACGGTGCGCACGTGGTGCAGGCCGAGCTCGTCGGCGAGTTCGGCCAGCGCGAGGCACTCGTCGAAGTACTGGTCCGCGGGCCGGTCGTCGGGGCCGATGGTCGGGAAGAACGTAATACCAAATTCCATGCTGCGCTTCGCCTTCTTCCATACGTCGGGTGCCGTGCCGGTCGTGTCCGCGCGGCCTGCCGATACGGCAGACTGCGGTGATCCGCTGGAAGGCTTCTGGAGAGGCCCTGGAGCCTTTCGGGGCAGGCGCCGGAAAGGCCGCCGGAAGCCCGGTCCAGTGCGGCGGTAGGGCGAATCCAGAAGCACTCGCGACCGTGCTGCGAGGCCGTGTACACCCAGTCCCACCAGGACGCGGAGCACGGACCCACGCACCCGCCCGCCCAAAACCACAATGACGGTGAGTCGAAATGGCGATTGGTCCCGATCTTTTCCGCGAGGTATTCGGTTCGTTCCCCACCTCGGTGTCGATCATCACGGCACTGGACGAGGAGGGCGAGCCCCGCGGATTCACCTGCAACGCGGTCTGTGCGGTGTCCGCCGACCCGGCGCTGCTGCTGATCTGCGTCGACAAGAAGTCCCAGACACTGCCCGCGATCGCCGCCTCCGGCACCTTCGTGGTGAATGTGCTGGCCGCCGCCGGGGAGGACGCCTCGCGGGTCTTCGCCGGCAAGGAGAACGACAAGTTCGCGGCCGTCGACTGGCGGCCGTCGGCGGTGGCCGACGGCGCGCCGGTGCTCGCGGACATCGCGCTGGCGGCCGCCGAGTGCCGGGTGGTGGATGCCGTGCAGGGCGGCGACCACTGGATCTTCATCGCCAGGGTCGAGGGCGCCCAGGTGTTCCACCGCGCGCCGCTGATGTACTTCAAGCGCCGGTACAGCAGCTGGGGACCGCAGCTGGCCGCGGTCTCCTGAGCCGGCCTCTTCGCCCCACAACGCCGGTGGCCCTTCCCGATCGGGAAGGGCCACCGGCGTTGTGGGGGCGGGTCAGCCGGGCACGGTGTCCGGCGTGATGGTGCGGGAGGCGACCAGCAGGCCGCCGTCCCCGGCCCGCACCAGCTCGTCCACCACCACGCTGCTCGGCTCCCGGGTGACCGAGCCGTCGGCGGCGGTGTGCGAGACCATCGCGTAGTAGACCACCCGCAGCGCGCCGTCGGCCGTGTGCGTCAGGTGGCGCATGCCGAACCAGTGGTGCCGGGTGATCCCGTCGGCGGCGAACCTGGCGACCAGGCCGCTCATCGCCTCGCCGATCGCCTGACGGCCGGTCAGCAGGGCCGCCGGGCGGACCGCGAAGACGGCGTCCTCGGTGAACGCGGCGGTGAAGCCCGGGATGTCGCCGCCGTCCAGCAGGTGTTGCTGGCGGGCGTAGAACAGCTCCACCTCGAAGTGGAGTTCGGTGGGGATGTCGGTGATCGTCATGTGCGGCTCCTCGGCTGCGGGTGGGGGTGGGGCGGTGCGGGTGGCGGCTACCAGTCGAGCCCGCCGTTGACCTCCAGCACGTGGCCGTTGACGTAGGAGCTGGCCGGCGAGGCCAGGAAGACCGCCGCCGCGGCCACCTCGGCGCCCGAGCCGGGACGGCCGGCGGCCAGCTTGGCCCGGTACTTCTCCCAGACCACGGTGTTCGCGGTGAGCTGGCGGCCCATCCCCTCGTCGATGATGCCCGGCGCCAGGCAGTTGACGGTGATTCCGCGCTCCGCCAGCTCGACGGCGGCGACCTTGGTGAGCATCTCGATCGCGGCCTTGGAGGCGCAGTAGGCGGAGGCGCCCGGCGCCACCCGGCTGCCCATCGCCGAGGAGAGCGTGATGATCCGGCCGCCCTCGGCCAGCCGGCCGGCGGCCGCGCGCACGGTGCGGAAGGTGCCGTTGACGTTGGTCTCGAAGGTCTCGGCCCAGTCCTTGACCGCCAGCGCCGCCACCCGGCCCGGACGGCTCACCCCGGCGTTGGCCACGACCACGTCCAGGCCGCCGAACTCGGCGGCGGCGTCGGCCAGCAGCTGCTCCACCGACTCGTCGTCGGTCACGTCCACCCGGTGGAACCGGACGTCGCTGCCGGCCGCCAGCAGGTCGCGCACCGGCTCCTGGTCCCGGCCGGCCACCACGACCCGGGCGCCCGCGCGCAGGAAGGCCTCCGCGATCTGCCGCCCCAGCCCCCTGGTGCCGCCCGTGACAACGGCGGTCTTTCCCTGCAACTCCACGGTCTTCTCCTGGTGTCGACGGTCCGGTGCTAGTGCGCGGAACCTCCCGCCCAGCACTGGAGGACGCCTCGCGGACACCTGGACCTGGTCTCCAGGGCGGTTCCAGACCCGCAACAGCGGTGCCGTCGAACATTCCTGAGCAGTGGCCGCCCCGCCCTCCCCGGTGGGGCGCCACGCCGAAGATCAACGGCCCATCGAGAGGCGGCCCCTGATGGACAGTCAGCTCTATTTCGAGATCCAGCAGTTCTATGCGCACCAGATGCAGAGCCTGGACAACGGCGAGGCCGAGGCCTTCGCCGAGACCTTCACCCTGGACGGCAGCTTCGTCCACCACCCGCACAACCGGGTGGACACCCGGACCGAGATCGCGCTGGCCACCAAGCGCGGGGTCGAGAAGACCCGCGCGGCCGGCGTGGTCCGCCGGCACTGGTTCGGCATGCTCGCCGTCGAGGCGGCCGAGGACGGCGCGGTCCGCACCCGCTACGCCGCGCTGACCAGCGCCACCGCAGCCGACGGCAGCGTCAGCTGGGAGCCGAGCTGCCTGGTCGAGGACCTGCTGGTGCGGGTGGACGGCCGACTGCTGAACCACGTCCGCACGGTCCGCCGCGACGACGTCCGCGAGGCCTGACCATGACCGAGACAGCTGCCACCGGCCCGGTCGCCCTGGTCACCGGCTCCAGCTCGGGCATCGGGGAGGCCGTCGCCCGGCGGCTGGCCGCGGCCGGCTACCGAGTGGTCGTCAACTCCGCCCGCTCGGTGGCCGCCGGCCAGGCCGTGGCCGCCGAACTGCCCGGCGCGGTCTACCTGCAGGGCGACGTGGCCGACCCGCAGCAGGCCCGCGAGCTGGTCGAGCGCACCGTCGAGCAGCTCGGACGGCTCGACCTGCTGGTCAACAACGCCGGCACCACCAGGATCATCCCGCACGGCGACCTGGCGGCCGCCGACGGCGAGGTCTGGCGGGAGATCCTCGACGTCAACGTGATCGGCACCTGGCAGGTCACCACGGCCGCCGTGCCGCACCTCGAGGCCACCGGCCAGGGCGCGATCGTCAACATCTCCTCGATCGCCGGCTGCCGCCCGGCCGGCAGCTCCGTGCCCTACGCCGTCAGCAAGGCCGCGATCAACCACATGACCCGGCTGCTGGCCGCCTCGCTCGGCCCCGCCGTGCGGGTCAACGCGGTCGCGCCCGGCCTGATCGACACCCCCTGGACGGCGGACTTCACCGAGCCCCGCAAGTGGGTCTCCACCCAGGCCCCGCTGCAGCGGGTCGGGACCACCGAGGACGTGGCCGAGGCCGTGCTGGCGCTGGCCCGGGCCGCCTACACCACCGGCGAGGTGCTGCTCGTCGACGGCGGCACCCACCTGCGCTGACCAACGATCCACCGACCGAGCTAAGGAGCCCCCCGGATGACCCAGGCCCTGCCTGCCGCGTCCGCCCCACCGGACGTCGCCGCGCCGCGCGTCGCCCCCGACTTCCTCATCGTCGCCCTGGCCTGCCTGGGTCAGTTCCTGGTCGTCCTCGACGCGGCCGTGGTGAACGTCGCGCTGCCCTCCACCGGCGCCGCCCTGCACTTCTCCGCCACCGGACTGCCCTGGGTGGTCAACGGCTACGCGGTCACCGTCGCCGGCCTGCTGCTGCTCGGCGGCCGCGCGGTCGACGTGTTCGGCCGCCGGCGGATCTTCCTGCTCGGGCTGGCCACCTTCACCCTGGCCAGCCTGGCCTGCGGCCTGGCGGTCTCACCCGGCATGCTGGTGGCGGCCCGCTTCGTGCAGGGCGCCGGGGCCGCCGCGATCGGCCCCTCCTCCCTGACCATCCTGACCACCACGCTGCCGGCCGGCCCGCGCCGCACCAAGGCCCTGGGCACCTGGAGCGCGGTCGGTGCGGCCGGCGGCGCGGTCGGCAACGTGCTGGGCGGGGTGCTCACCTCCGCGCTCTCCTGGCGCTACGTGTTCCTGATCAACCTGCCGATCGGCGCCGGGCTGATCCTGCTGGCCTCGGTCTACCTGACCGACCAGCGCAGCGAGCAGAAGCAGCGGTTGGACGTGCTGAGCGTGCTGACCGTCACCGGCGGCCTGTCGCTGCTGGAGTTCGGCGTGATCCAGACCCGCGCCCACGGCTGGACCGGCGCGGCCGCGCTGGTGCCGATGGCGCTCGGGGCCCTGGCCATCGCCGCCTTCCTGACCGTGCAGGCCCGCACCACCGGGACCCCGCTGCTGCCGCTGCGCCTGCTGCGCTCGCGCACGGTGGCCGCGGTCAACCTGACGGTGCTCGGCACCGGGGCCGCCTTCTTCAGCATGTGGTACTTCATGTCGCTGTACGTCCAGGGCGTGCTCGGCTACGGACCGCTGTCGGCCGGCCTGGCCTTCGTGCCGCACACCGTCACCGTGGTGCTCAGCGCCCGGCTGCTCACCCCGCGGCTGCTGGCAGTGCTGCCGGCCCGCACCGTGGTGGTGGCCGGGACCCTGATCAGCGCGGCCGGCTTCCTGTGGCAGTCCACCCTGACCCCGCACAGCGGCTACCTGACCGGCGTGGTCGGTCCCGGCCTGCTGATCACCCTGGGCATGGGGATGTCCTTCACCCCGCTGGCCTCGATCGCCACCACCGGGGTCGCCACCTCGCAGGCCGGGCTGGTCTCCGGACTGCTGAACACCTCCCGGCAGATCGGCGGCTCGGTGGGCCTGGCCGCGCTGGTCACCCTGGCCTCGGCCGCCTCGCTCTCCTGGGCCGGCGGCAACGGCGCCGCCGCCGCCACCGGTCAGGGGCTGACCGCCGGCTACCACCTGGTCTTCCTCGGCTCCGCCACCGTGCTGGTGGCTGCCGCCCTGCTGGCGCAGTTCGGCCTGCCGGCCGGCGAGCCGCCGGCCCGCGGTGGCAAGAGCACGTGACCGCACCGGACCAACTTCCCGAATCGAGAAGGAAAGATGACATGACCGCACGACGGGTGGCCATCACCGGCATCGGGGTGCTCGCCCCGGGTGGGATCGGCACCAAGAACTTCTGGAACCTGCTGAGCGAGGGCCGCACCGCGACCCGCGGGATCACCTTCTTCGATCCCGCCCAGTTCCGCTCCCGGGTCGCCGCCGAGATCGACTTCGACCCGCAGGCGCACGGCCTGGGGCCGCAGGAGATCCGCCGGATGGACCGGGCCGCGCAGCTGGCCGTGGTCGCCGCCCGGGAGGCGGTGGCGGACAGCGGACTGGTGCTCGACGAGCTGGACCCGTACGGGATCGGCGTGACGATCGGCAGCGCGGTCGGCGCCACCACCGGGCTGGACACCGAGTACAACGTGGTCAGCGACGGCGGCCGGCTCGACCTGGTCGACCACCAGTACGCCGTCCCGCACCTCTACAACTTCCTGGTGCCGAGCTCGTTCAGCGCCGAGGTGGCCTGGGCGGTCGGCGCCCAGGGACCGGCCGGGGTGGTGTCCACCGGCTGCACCTCGGGCATCGACTCGGTCGGGCACGCGGTCGAGCTGATCCGCGAGGGCACCGTGGACGTGATGATCGCCGGCGCCACCGACGCGCCGATTTCGCCGATCACCATGGCCTGCTTCGACGCGATCAAGGCCACCACTCCGCGCAACGACGACCCGGCGCACGCCTCGCGGCCGTTCGACGGCACCCGCAACGGCTTCGTGCTGGGTGAGGGCTCGGCGGTCTTCGTGCTGGAGGAGTTGGAGAGCGCCCGCCGCCGCGGTGCGCACATCTACGCCGAGATCGCCGGCTACGCCTCGCGCTGCAACGCCTTCCACATGACCGGGCTGCGCCCGGACGGCGCCGAGATGGCCGAGGCGATCAACGTCGCCCTGGCCGAGGCGCGGCTGAACCCGGACGCCGTCGACTACATCAACGCGCACGGCTCCGGCACCAAGCAGAACGACCGGCACGAGACGGCCGCCTTCAAGCGCAGCCTCGGCGAGCACGCCTACCGGGTGCCGGTCAGCTCGATCAAGTCGATGGTCGGGCACTCGCTGGGCGCGATCGGCTCGATCGAGATCGCCGCCTCGGCCCTGGCCATCGAGAACAACGTCGTCCCCCCCACCGCGAACCTGCACACCCCGGACCCGGAGTGCGACCTGGACTACGTGCCGCTGACCGCCCGGGAGTGGCGCACCGATGCGGTGCTCACCGTCGGGAGCGGCTTCGGCGGCTTCCAGAGCGCCATGGTGCTGGTCCGGCCCGAAAGGAGCTCCTCATGACCTCGTCCGTCGTGGTGACCGGTCTGGGCGTCGCCTCGCCCAACGGCCTCGGCACCAAGGACTACTGGGACGCCACCCTGGGCGGCCGGAGCGGGATCGGGCGGATCAGCCGCTTCGACCCGAGCCAGTACCCGGCCAAACTGGCCGGCGAGGTGTCCGGCTTCGCGGCCGCGGAGCACCTGCCCAGCCGACTGCTGCCGCAGACCGACCGGATGACCCGGCTGGCCCTGGTGGCCACCGACTGGGCGCTGGCCGACGCCGGGGTCGACCCGGAGCAGCTGCCCGCCTACGACATGGGCGTGGTCACGGCCAGCTCGGCCGGAGGCTTCGAGTTCGGCCAGGGCGAGTTGAAGAAGCTCTGGTCGATGGGTGCCTCGCACGTCAGCGCGTACCAGTCGTTCGCCTGGTTCTACGCGGTGAACAGCGGTCAGATCTCCATCCGCAACGGGATGAAGGGCCCCAGCGGCGTGGTGGTCGCCGACCAGGCCGGCGGGCTGGACGCGATCGCGCAGGCCCGGCGGCTGATCCGCAAGGGCACCCCGCTGATCGTCTCCGGCGGCATCGACGCCACGGTCTGCCCGTGGGGCTGGGTCGCCCAGCTGGCCGGCGGCCGGCTGAGCACCAGCGAGCAGCCCGAGCGGGCCTACGTCCCGTTCGACGCCGAGGCCGCGGGCCACGTGCCGGGCGAGGGCGGCGCGATCCTGATCCTGGAGGACGCCGCGGCGGCCCGCGCCCGCGGCGCCAGGGTCTACGGCGAGATCGCGGGCTACGGCTCCACCTTCGACCCGAAGCCGGGCAGCGGCCGCGAGAGCGGTCTGCGCCGCGCGATCGAACTCGCCCTGTCCGACGCCCAGGTGACGCCCAGCCAGGTGGACGTGGTGTTCGCCGACGCCGCCGCCGTCCCCGAGCTGGACCGGATCGAGGCGGCCGCGCTCAACGCCGTGTTCGGCCCGCGCGGCGTCCCGGTGACCGCGCCCAAGACGATGACCGGCCGGCTCTCCTCGGGCGGCGCCCCGCTCGACCTGGCGGCGGCCCTGCTGGCCATCGGCGACGGCGTGATCCCGCCCACCACCAACGTGGCGCCGGACGAGGGCTACGAGCTGGACCTGGTCACCGGCCGGCCGCGGCCGGCCGCGGTACGGGTGGCGCTGGTCGTCGCGCGCGGCGAGGGCGGCTTCAACTCCGCCGTCGTGGTGCGCGCCGCCGACTGAGCCGCCCGGTCCCCGATCCGCTTTGCAGTCAACCCACTTGATGAAGGAAGAGCACATGTCCGAGCAGCAGTTCACCCGTTCCGACCTGACCCGGATCCTGCTGGAGGGAGCCGGCGCCGAGGAGGGCGTCGACCTGAACGGCGACATCCTGGACGCCGACTTCGAGGAGCTCGGCTACGAGTCGCTCGCGCTGCTGGAGACCGGCGGCCGGATCGAGCGCGAGTACGGCATCAGCCTCGACGACACCGCGCTGACCGACGTGCACACCCCGCGCCAGCTGATCGAGCTGGTCAACGGGCAGCTGCTGGCCGCTGCCTGAGGCTTCGTCAGTCCTTTTACCGGCCGCCGCCGGACGCCCTCCGGCGGCGGCCCACGACCCACCCGGGTGCCCCAGGCACCCGACACCTAAGGAGAGAGCATGGAGCAGGACAAGCGGGTGGCGCTGGTGAGCGGTGCGACCAGCGGGATCGGCCTGGCCAGCGCCCGGGCGCTGGCCGTCCAGGGGCACCAGGTGTTCATTGGCGCGCGCAACGCGGAGAACGTGGCGCTGACCGTCAAGCAGCTGTGCGAGGAGGGCCACGAGGCCGACGGCGCGGTGCTGGACGTGCGCTCGGGCGACTCGGTGCGCGCCTTCGTGCAGGCCGCGGTGGACCGCTTCGGCAGCGTCGACGTACTGGTCAACAACGCCGGCCGAAGCGGCGGCGGGGTCACCGCCGACATCACCGACGAGCTGTGGGACGACGTCATCGAGACCAACCTGACCAGCGTCTTCCGGCTGACCCGCGAGGTGCTGACCACTGGCGGCATGCGCGACAAGAGCCGGGGCCGGATCATCAACATCGCCTCCACCGCGGGCAAGCAGGGCGTGGTGCTGGGCGCCCCGTACTCCGCCTCCAAGCACGGCGTGGTCGGCTTCACCAAGGCGCTGGGCAACGAACTGGCCCCCACCGGCATCACCGTGAACGCGGTCTGCCCGGGCTACGTCGAGACCCCGATGGCCGAGCGGGTCCGGCAGGGCTACGCCGCCGCCTACCGGACCAGCGAGGAGGCGGTGATGGCCAAGTTCACCGCCAAGATCCCGCTGGGCCGCTACTCGACCCCCGAGGAGGTGGCCGGCCTGGTCGGCTACCTGGCCTCGGACACGGCCGCTTCGATCACCGCGCAGGCACTCAACGTCTGCGGCGGCCTGGGCAACTTCTGAGCCCGCCCCGCCCCCACCGCCCCGCCACCCCGCACCCCGCACCCCGCACCCCGCACCCAAGGAGACAGAGCATGTCGCAGCCCGGCCTGCGCGAGGTGGAGCACGAGATCCTGGTCTCGGCTCCGGCCGCCGTCATCTACCGGCTGATCGCCGACGTCGAGAACTGGCCCCGGATCTTCCCGCCGACCATCTACGTCGACCGGGTCGAGACCGCGGCGGACCAGGAGCGGATCCGGATCTGGGCCACCGCCAACGGCGAGGCCAAGAGCTGGACCTCCAAGCGCACCCTGGACCCGGCCGCGCTGCGGATCGAGTTCCGCCAGGAGGTCTCGGCCCCGCCGGTGGCCGCCATGGGCGGCGCCTGGCTGATCGAGGCGCTGTCACCGACCGAGTCCCGGATCCGCCTGCTCCACGACTACCGCGCGGTCGACGACGACCCGGAGCAGCTGGACTGGATCGACCGCGCGGTGGACACCAACTCGCGCTCCGAACTGGCTGCGCTGAAGCGCAACATCGAGCAGGCCCAGGCGAGCGAGGAGCTGCTCTTCTCGTTCGAGGACACCGTGCAGATCAACGGCTCGGCCAAGGACGTCTACGACTTCGTCAACGAGGCCGGCCGGTGGCCGGAGCGGCTGCCGCACGTCGCCGAGGCGCGGCTGACCGAGGACGTCCCCGGCCTGCAGGTGCTGGAGATGGACACCCGGGCCAAGGACGGCTCGGTGCACACCACCAAGTCGTACCGGGTGACGTTCCCGAACGAGCGGATCGCCTACAAGCAGGTCACACTGCCCGCGCTGATGGCCCTGCACACCGGCTACTGGACCTTCGTGGAGAACGAGCACGGCGTGGCCGCCAGTTCGCAGCACACCGTCGTGCTGAACGCCGAGAACATCACGAAGATCCTCGGCCCCGAGGCCGGAGTCGCCGAGGCCCGCGAGTACGTGCACACCGCGCTGAGCACCAACAGCCGGGCCACCCTGGGCTTCGCCAAGGCCTACGCCGAAGCCGAGCGCTGATCCGCTCCCGGCACGCCCCGCGGGCTCCGGCGGCCACGGCCGCCGGAGCCGCCGGGGCCGACCGGCCCGCGGCCGCCGCACCGCCCACCCCGCTTCCGACGAAAGGCCCCGCTGCCATGTCCGACTCGCCGCCCCACCGTCCGGTCGACGCCGGCAGCTGCCGGAGGGCCGAGGGATGATCTCCGAAAGCCTTCCGCCCGACTGGGCCCCGGAGGACTGGGAGGCCGAGGAGGCCGAGGAGGCCGAGGAGGCCGAGGCGGCCGAGGCGGCCGACCAGCGGCACGTCGCCGAGGTCGTGGTCCCGGACCCCGAACTCCTGGCCCGCCTCGGCCGGGTGGAGCGCCACCAACTTCTGCACGAGTACGTCTGCGCCGAGCTCGGCCGGGTGCTCTCGGTGTCCGCGCCCGCGATCGACACCGTCGGCCGCTCGATGAAGAGCCTCGGTGTCGGCTCGATCCACGGTCTCGAACTGCAGCGCCGGATGTCCGCCGCGCTGCGGGTGGAGATCGACCTGCTCCTCCTGCTCAGCGCGGACAGCGCCGACGAGCTGATCGACCGTCTGGTCGAGCTGCTCGGTCCGGCCCACCAGCCGCCGGAGCGGACCGACCGCTCAGGACCCCGGGCCTCGATATGAACGAACCCACGCCCCGCACCCCCGTGCCCCCCGTGCCCGAGGACGACTGGCTCGACCTCTGGCTGATCCGCCCGCCCAAGCTGGAGGACGCCGGCCTGCTGGACCTGTCCGAACTGGACGCGGCGGAGCACCGGCGGGCCGCCTCCTTCATCCGACCGGTCGACCGGGTCACCTACAGCTCGGCCCACATCGGGCTGCGCCGGCTGCTCGGCGGCTACCTCGACCTCGCCCCGCAGGAGGTCGCGTTCACCCGCGAGCCCTGCCCCGGCTGCGCCGAACCGCACGGCCGCCCCGCGGTCGCGCACCCGCCGGCGCCGGTGCACTTCTCGCTCTCGCACTGCCGGGGCCTGGCCATGGTCGGGGTGGCCCCGGTGCCGGTGGGCGTCGACGTGGAGCTGCGGCCGCGGCCGCGGACCGTGGAGACGGTGCTACCTGCGCTCCACCCGGGTGAGCAGGAGGAGTTGACCGCGGTCCCGCTGGAGGCCCGGCTGGAACTGTTCGGCCGGGTGTGGACCCGCAAGGAGGCCTACCTGAAGGGGCTCGGCACCGGGCTCAGCCGGGCGCCGGGCCTGGACTACCTGGGCGCCGACCCGTCCCGCCGCCCGCCCGGCTGGACCGTGCTCGACGTGCCCGGCGGCCCGTTCCGGCACGCCGCGGTCGCCGTGGTCGGCACCGAACCGGCCACCACAACGGTCCGCTGGCTGCCGCCCGAGGTGCTCTACGCCGACGGCGCCGCCCGGCTGCCCGAGCTCGGCCACGTCCGCGCCACCGCCACCCGCACCCCGTCCGCGGCCTGACCGCGCCGGCCCAGCAGATCGATCCCAGCAGAGGAGACAGACGTATGCCCATAGCCGAGAAGACCCAGAACGGCCGGGCCGGCGCCGCACCGGTGCGCTGGACCACGCAGGAGCGGCTCGACGAGCTGCGCATGATCAAGCACGAGGCCGAGCACGGCCCCGACCCGGCGGCCACCGAACGCCAGCACGCCAAGGGCAAGCTGACGGCGCGTGAGCGGATCGCCCTGCTGCTGGACGAGGACTCGTTCACCGAGGTGGAGCCGCTGCGCCGGCACCGGGCCCAGGGCTTCGGCCTGGAGGCCAGGAAGCCCTACACCGACGGCGTGGTGACCGGTTGGGGCACCGTGCACGGCCGTACCGTCTTCGTCTACGCGCACGACTTCCGGATCTTCGGCGGCGCGCTGGGCGAGGCGCACGCGCAGAAGATCCACAAGATCATGGACATGGCGCTGGCCGCGGGTGCCCCGCTGGTCTCGCTCAACGACGGGGCCGGCGCCCGGATCCAGGAGGGCGTCTCGGCGCTGGCCGGCTACGGCGGCATCTTCCAGCGCAACACCCGCGCCTCCGGCGTGATCCCGCAGATCTCGGTGATGCTCGGCCCGTGCGCCGGCGGCGCGGCCTACAGCCCGGCGCTGACGGACTTCGTCTTCATGGTCCGTGAGACCTCGCAGATGTTCATCACCGGCCCCGACGTGGTCCAGGCCGTCACCGGCGAGAAGATCAGCCAGAACGGCCTGGGCGGCGCCGACGTGCACTCCGGCGTCTCCGGCGTCTCGCACTTCGCCTACGACGACGAGCAGACCTGCCTGGCCGAGGTGCGCTACCTGCTCTCGCTGCTGCCGCAGAACAACCGCGAACTGCCGCCCGCCGTGCCGTGCGAGGACCCGGTGGGGCGCCGCAACGACTCGCTGCTGGACCTGGTGCCCACCGACCCCGGGCAGTCGTACGACGTGCGCAAGGTGATCGAGGAGGTGGTGGACGACGGCGAGTACTTCGAGGTCCACCAGGGCTGGGCGCCCAACGTGGTCTGCGTGCTGGCCCGGCTCGGCGGCGAGGTGGTCGGGATCGTGGCCAACCAGCCGGCCAGCTACGCCGGTGTGCTGGACATCCAGTCCAGCGAGAAGGCGGCCCGGTTCGTGCAGTTCTGCGACGCCTTCAACATCCCGATCGTCACCCTGGTCGACGTGCCCGGCTTCCTGCCCGGCGTGGACCAGGAGCACAACGGGATCATCCGCCGCGGCGCGAAGCTGCTCTACGCCTACTGCAACGCCACCGTGCCGCGGATCTCACTGGTGCTGCGCAAGGCCTACGGCGGCGCCTACATCGTGATGGACTCCCGCTCGATCGGCACCGACCTGGCGCTGGCCTGGCCGAGCAACGAGATCGCGGTGATGGGCGCCGAGGGCGCGGCCAACGTGATCTTCCGCCGCGAGATCAACGCCAGCGAGGACCCGGAGCGGACCCGGCAGGAGAAGATCCACCAGTACAAGACCGAGCTGATGCACCCGTACTACGCGGCCGAACGCGGCCTGGTGGACGACGTGATCGATCCGCGCGAGACCCGGTCGGTGCTGGTGCGCGCGCTCACCATGCTCCGCGGCAAGCACGCCGACCTGCCCAGCCGCAAGCACGGCAACCCGCCGCAGTAGAGGAGCCGGAGATGACCGACAACGCCGTGCTGCGGGTGGTCTCCGGCCGGCCGGCCCCCGAGGAGCTGGCCGTGCTGACGGCCGTGCTGCTCGCCCGGGCCGCCACCGCCGGCGCCGGTACGCAGGCGGACACCGCCTGCCGCCCGCACCGGGCCCGCTGGCTGCGCCGCGAGCGGGTCGGCCGGGCGCCCGGCCCGCGCAGTTGGCAGGGCCTGGCCGCAGGTGCGACCGGCACCCGCTGAGCGAGGCCGGTCCCACCGACGGCCCGTCAGTCCCTGTGGGGCTGACGGGCCGTCGACCTGACGAAGTATTCAGGCACACCATACCGGAGTGGCGGTTTGTGACAAAGCAGCTGTCCGATAGTTGGCACACCCTGCCACCCGGAGCGAGCAGGCCATCACCGTGACGTGGCAGCACTGGCTCTTCTGCAGCTATCTCCGGCCACCTAGCCAGAAAACCCTTGAAAAAAACCGTACCGTCTGTATCTTGCTGTTGCGCCACCAAGTCCTGAACCGCCGCGCCCGACGCGGCGGCACCGGTGGCCACTCAAGGGGGATCACATGACCGGCACGTTCGTTCTCGCTCGTCCCGAAGCTGACCGCGGCCTCGCCGCCGTGCTTCGCACCGCGCCCGCGGTAGACGCCTCGTCCTGCTCCGTGGACGCCTCGTCCTGCTCCGCGGTGCCCGAGGCGCTGGTCCACCGCAGCAGCCACCACGACGTGCTGCCGACCGGCCACCGGCGACTGAGCGAGACCCACCTGCAGGTCACCGTCCACTGGGCGGCCGGACACCGCTTCTACGCCCCGGCACACCGCACCACGCACCACGCGCTGCTGGTCCCGGAGACCATGCGGCAGACCGCGATCTACCTGGCGCACACCGAGTTCGAGGTCCCGCTGGGGCAGCACTTCGTGATGTGGAACCTGGAGTTCGCCATGGACCAGGCGGGCCTGGCCCAGCAGGCGGGCGGCGCCGACCTGGTGGTCGACTTCCACTGGGAGGACGTGGTGCGACGCGGCCGCCAGCTGGCCGGCCTGACCTGCCGGATGGTCATCTCGCGCGACGGGCAGCCGATCGCAGCCGGTGGCGGCCGGATCACCTGCACCTCCCCGGGGGTCTACCGGCGGCTGCGCGGCGAGCGGATGGCGGCACTGGGCATGCCGGTGCCGGCACTGCCCGCGGTCGCGCCGCAGACGGTGGGCTGGCGCGAGGAGGCCGACGTGTTCCTGGCCCCCACCGAGGAGCTCGGCCGCTGGCAGCTGCGGGTGAACACCGAGCACCCCACGCTCTTCAACCGTCCCAACGACCACGTGCCCGGGATGCTGCTCCTGGAGGCCGCCGCCCAGGCCGCCACCGCGTCAAGCGTGCCGGAACAGCTGGTTCCGGTGCAGACCGGGATCGAGTTCTTCCGCTATGCGGAGCTCGACGAGCCCTGCTGGATCACCGCCGAGCCGCAGCCGGCCACCGCGACGGCGCCCGCCACGGTCGTGGTGACCGGGGAGCAGGGAGGCGAGCCGGTCTTCCGCGCCGTCTTCACCAAGGGCGCCGACCGCGATCGCGCCCGCGCCTGACACCCCCTGGCGGCTGCCGGACCCGGTGGCCGACGGACTGGCGGCTGCCGGACCTGGTGGCCGACGGGGCGTCAGCCCTGGTCGGCCACCTGCTGGTCGGCCTCGGCGACCAGTCGGGCACCGCGCTCCGGCGAGGTGTCCAGGTGCCCCAGGATGGCCGGGACGGCGATGGCGGGCAGGAAGTGCCGGAACAGCGCGGCGATCCGCATCTCCAGGTCGGCCCAGCCGCTGGAGAACTGCGAGACCAGCTGCACCCCGGTCCAGGTGCCCACCATCAACTCGGCGGTCTCCTTCGGATTTACGTGCGGCAGCACCTCACCGCGCCGCTGCGCCTCGGCCAGCATCCCGGCGGAGACCTCGGCCCAGGCAGCCCAGGCCGTCCCGCCCTCCTCTCCGAGCAGCTCGCGCACCTCGGGCTCCAGCGTCAGCCGGGCGCCGGCCTGCAGGATCGGGTCGCGCGGCAGCCGGTGGGCGAGCACCAGGCCGACGTCCACCCACTCCTGCAGCTTGGAGGCCTGCGGCACCGGCCGGCCGCCGGAGACCTGGGCCGAGAGCACGCCGCGGGCCAGCTCCTCCTTCGACCCGAAGTGGAAGTAGAGCGCGCCTTTGGTGACACCCGCCTGCGCGAGGATCTCGGCGATGGTGGCCGCGGCGTACCCGCGCTCGGCGAACACCGTCGCCGCCGCTTCCAGGATCGCCCGCCGCGTGCGAATCGCCCGCTCCTGCTGTGCCATCAGCCACCTCCCTGCCGGGCCAAGAACAAACCGAACAGACCGTACCTTATTTCGGGCAGTGATGTCCGGTTTCTGGCGTGCGAAATCCGGCCCGCCGAGCCCCGGCCGCCACCGGCCGGGGCTCGGTGTGATCCACCGTCAGATCGTGGTCGCACCACCGTCCACCGGCACCGCCGCACCGGTGACGAAGGAGGACCGGTCGCTGAGCAGCCAGGCCGCCGCCTGCGCCACCTCGGCCGGGTCCGCGGTGCGCGACTGCGGCGCCGCCTGCTGCAACTGCTGCTCGATGCCCGGGTACCGGGCGAACCACTCCTCGACCAGCTCGGTGCGCGTCAGCCCCGGCAGCACCGCGTTGACCCGGATCCCGTGCTTCGCGTACTCCACGGCCGCGGCCCTGGTCAGTCCGACCACCGCGTGCTTGGAGGCGACGTACGGCGCGGCCACCGGCGTTGCCACCACCCCGGCCACGCTGCTGGTGTTGACGATCGCGCCGCCGCCGGTCTCCAGCATCGCGGCGATCTGGTGCTTGAGGCAGAGCCAGACGCCGCGGGCGTTCACGTCCATCAGGGTGTCGTAGACCTCGTCGTCCATCAGGTGCAGCGGGACCGGGTTCGCACCGGTGCCGGCGTTGTTGAACGCCCCGTCCAGCCGGCCGAAGCGCCCGACGGCCAGCGCCACGGTGGCCGCCACGTGGGCACCGTCGGTGATCTCGCCGGCCAGTTGGGCCACCTGTGCGCCGCCGGCCGCCAGTTCCCCGGCCAGCTCGGCCAGCCGGTCCTCGCGGCGGGCCGTCAGCACCAGAGCGGCCCCCTCCTCCGCGAAGACCCGGGCCGCGGCGGCCCCGATCCCGCTGCTCGCTCCGGTGACCAGCACGACCTTGCCGGCCAGCAGTCCGCGGTTCTCGGACATCTCGTATTCCCCCGTGGTGAAGAGTGGATCGTTTCGGGACAGGCGGTTCACCGGTCGGCCGGCCAGACCGTGTCGGCCGCGGCCTCCCGGTCCAGCCGGCGCACCAGCGCCGCGTCGATCTCGTGCAGCGAGCGGACCAGGTGGCGCACGCCGATCCGCTCCATCGCCGCCCGCTGATGGCTGTGCGGGTAGTGGCTGGGGTGGCCGACGAACGGCACCCTCAGCGCCTTGGCCTGCTCCGCGACCCGCGCCACGTCGTCGATGAACAGCACCTGGCGGTACTCCAGGCCGAACAGCTCGGTGGTGATCTCGCGCAGACCCGGCCGGAAGTCGTTGGTGCAGACGTAGCCCGGGCCGTCGAACAGCTCGGCGTGCGCGCCCAGGTAGCGGTCGAAGTGGTCCTTCTCCAGTCCCCCGTAGCAGACCGTGCGCAGGCCCAGGCCGCGCAGCACGGCCAGCAGCTCCAGCGCGCCGTCGAGCAGGTGGACCGGGTGCTCGGCCACGTACGCCGCGCGCTCGGCCAGGTACTCGCGCACCAGCTCCTCGGGCGGCAGCGGGGTGGGGATCACCTCGGCGAAGGTCCGGGCGGCGGTCAGCTGCGACTGCGAGAAGAGGCCGGCCTCCAGCTCCGCGGTGTAGCTGCCGCCGCGGGCGGTGACGAACTGGTGGATGACGGGACTGAACGAGTCGTTCAGCATCACCCCGTCGATGTTGACCGCGGCCAGGCGCAGCGTGTGCAGCGGATCGATCATGGTTCCCCCTGGTGGATCGGTGGTCTGGTGGTTCGGGCCGGGCCCCGGTTCAGCGGGCGGCCGGCCCCAGCAGCACGGGCAGGCTGCGGTGGCCCCGCGAGATGAAGGACTCCAGCGGCTCCAACTCCTCCTCTGCCACTGCCGGCCGCAGGTGCGGGAAGCGCTCGAACAGCGCGGCCAGCGCCACCCGGGCCTCCAGCACCGCCAGCGGGCGCCCCAGGCAGTAGTGCACGCCGTGGCCGAAGGCCAGGTGCTCGGCACGGGTCGGGCGGGTCACGTCGAACTGCCCCGCCTGCTCCCCGTGCACCGCCCGGTCCTGGCCGGCGGCCGCGACCGAGATCAGGATCGGGTCCCCCTGCGCGATCAGCACGCCCCCCGCCTCGATGGGCTCGACGGCGTACCGCAGCGGAATGTTGGCGACCGGGTTGGCCACCCGCAGGGTCTCGTCGATCACGTCGTCCCAGTCGGCCGCGCCGGAGCGGACCAGCGCCAGCTGCGCGGGATCGCGCAGCAGCGCGTGCACCGCGAGGTCGAGCAGGTTGACGGTGGTCTCGTGGCCGGCTCCGATCACCAGCAGCAGGGTGTCCAGCAGCTCCTTCTCGGTCAGCCCGGTCTGCCCGTCCTCGTCGCGCACGGCGATCAGGTCGCTGGCCAGGTCGTCCCCCGGCTCGGCCCGCTTGGCCGCCACCAGGCCGGCCAGCAGGCCGTACAGCTCGACCTGGTTGGCCTGCGCCTCCTCGGAGGTGACGGTGGTGCGGAACAGCGTGTCGACCACGCGGTGCAGGTCGGCGCGGACCTCGTCCGGGATCCCGAGCAGCTCGCTGATCACCCCGATCGGCAGCGGGAAGGCGAACGCGTGCCGCAGGTCCACCGGCTGATCCGGCGCCAGCTCGGCGAGGGCGGCCAGCAGTTCCTCGGCGAGCGCCTCGATCCGCGGCCGCAGCGCCGCGGTGCGCCGGGCGGTGAACGTCTTGGCGACCAGTCGGCGCAGCCTGGTGTGGTCCGTCCCGTAGGCGGTGAGCATGCTCTGCACCGACACCCACATGGACAGCGGCCAGCTCTGGTCCACCTCACCGCTGATCCAGGCCGGCCAGTGCCGGTAGGCGTCCTTGGACACCCGCGGGTCGGTGAACAGCTGCCGGGCCAGTTCGGTGCTGTTGATCGACCAGGCCAGCACCCCGCCGGGCAGCTCGACCTGGACCGCCGGCCCGAGCTCGCTCAGCTGCGCCGCCTGCGCGTGGACCTCACGCCCGGTCGGATCGAGGCTGAAAGGGCAGTACGTCGATTGCAATGGAACGTCCTCTCTGAGGGTGGCGAAGCCCCGGTCCCCAGACTGTTTGACCGGTCAACACTTCAGCGAGGAAAAGTTTGATCTTGGAACTAGCCGCCAGCACAAGTAGTCACACAAAGTTTTACATGATCAATACCCGCCCCACCCAGACCCGCCGACCGTCGCCCGACCCGCAACAAGGCCAGGTCAGCGGTGATCCGACCTGGCCTCGGAGGAGCTCGCCGCCACGGCTACAGAGCGAACGTCTCACGCGGCCGACCCGTCGAGCCGAGCGCCCGAGCGCCGTCGCCGGGATCCGAAGCCCCCAGGACGGCACAATCCACCGGGAAGCATCCACCGCAAGTTCGAACGACCCTGCCGGTGTGGTGGCCCGGTGACCTCGCATGAACGATTCTGGGTCACATCTTGGCAAAACCTCGCGAACGTAACGACCATTCTGTCCCAAGTGCCCGGTTGGGCCCCTCCTGGCGGAGCGATGCCACCTAAGGTGTCCGGTCGTACGTTGATATTCATCGAATACTTCATGCTTAACTCGGGGGAATTATGCGCATCTTGCGCCCTCGCTTCATCGGGCTGGCTGCGGCCGTGTCGGCGCTCGCCATCGGCGGCGCTGCGGCGCCTGCCCAGGCCGCCGATCCGGTGCTCAAGCTCACCGCAGCCGGCTTCGTCGCCGTCGACCCGGCAGCCAACCCGAACGACCACTCGGGCGACACCTACCTGGTGCTCGACCTCAACACCGACACCGTCGGCCCCAACACCTCCTGGGCCGTCCTCACGATCGACACCAGCGAGATCACCGGCATTGCGACCGTGCAGGACAACAACCACAGCTGCACCGCTGCAGGAACCGTCCTGACCTGCGCCCAGGTCCCGCTGTACCAGGGCCACGGCCAGCTCGACCTGCCGCTGCTCGCGGTCAAGGACGCCAAGCCCGGCGCCACCGGCACCGTCCACTACAGCGCCCACTTCATGAGCGGCAACACCGCGCCGGCCACCGCCGACACCAAGGTCATGCTGGGCGGCACCCGCCTCACCGGCCAGCCGGTGCCGACGAACAAGGACCTCAAGCCCGGCGACGTCTGGAAGCCCGACCTGGTCGTCACCAACAAGGGCGACCTGACGGCCCCCCAGCTCGTCTACACCTTCACCAGTGTCACCGGCCTCGACTTCACGCCGCGCTTCTCCAACTGCGAGTACGGCACCAGCCCGGACGGCGACGCTGTCATCTGCACCGTCCACTCCCCGCTCGCCCCTGGCGAGACCGCCAAGCTGGACCCGGTCGGGTTCACCGTGAACTCCTCCGCCTACGACGCGTACGAGGACATCTCCGTGAGCCCGCAGAACCCGGGCCCCGGCTCCTGGGTTCGCTCGCACTACACGTTCACCCCCGGCCCGGCCGCCAGCCCGCGCCTGACCGTCGGCAAGCCCGAGGCCACCCCCGCGCCCGGCGACGTCACCGACCTGAACCCGAACGGCGGCGGCATCAGCCTGCAGGCCCAGGTCAAGAACACTGCCGACTTCGCCGCCTTCGGCGCCTGGGCCCCCGAGGCGGGCGGCAAGCAGGGCAAGCTCACCGTCGGCATGACCAGCAGCGGCCCCGCCGCCATCTTCTGGCGCTCCGGCTCCGACCCGGCCAATGTCGCCCTCACCCTGCCCAAGCAGGCCAAGGTCCTCCAGACCCCCGACAAGTGCCGCCTGGACAACCAGTTCAAGAGCGACACGCAGGTCCGCTACAGCTGCCAGACCTCCCCCTGGATCGCGGCGGGCTACCGCGCCTCCTACGACTTCACCCTCCAGGTCGACCCGGCCGCAGGCTCCACCGCCCTGGTCACCCTGCCCTCCCTCGACGAGGGCGAACAGGAGACCGGCATGCCCTGGGACCCGAACAAGGCCAACAACGCCGCCACTGTTGCCCTCGGCACTCAGGCCAGCGGCTCCGTCCCCACCAGCAGCCCCACCACCCCGCCGCCGGCCCCGCGCCCGGCCCCGTCGGCCTCGACCTCGGCCCCGGCCGCCACCAAGGCCCCCGCGAGCACCGCTTCTGCGGTGGCTCCCGCATCGAGCGGCTCCACCCCCGCCGGTAAGGGCCTCGCCTCGACCGGTGCCCAGGGGCTCGGCACGATCACCGGCGTCGGCCTCGCCGTCCTCGCCATCGGCGCCGGGACCGTCTTCACCGTCCGCCGCCGCAAGGCCGGCGCGCACAGCTGACTCCTGCTCCACCCACCCGGCCCTGGGACCGTCCGTACGACGGCCCCGGGGCCGTGGCATCTCCTGCACCCAGCAGACAGCGGCCGGTGCGCCCCGGGCGCACCCGGCGCGCCGGGGCGGCCGCCAGGCGGCTGCCTGATCAGGCAGCCGCCGTCGAGCACGCGCTCAGCGGTTGGAGTCCGGCTTCCCGGGCCGTGCCGTCAGCGGAGCACACTGCCTGCCGGCAAGGCGGCCTCGTCGTCGATCGCGACGGCGGGCGGCGTGAATCCCCTGGTGATGAGCCGGATGGCCAAGGTCAACTCCCAGGCGAACACCGGTATCGCGGTGAGCGCCCCCACCCCCGAGGCCTGCGGGTAGAGGCCGAACAGCTCGGCGATCGCGGAAGCGAAGATCAGCGGGCCGCCGACCAGCCCCAGGACGGCGATGAAGCGCGGCACGAGCCGCGAGCGGTACATCAGGTAGGCGGCCACCAGCGTGTTGGCTCCGCAGACGAAGTTGGGCCCGAGCAGGAAGGTCCAGTCGTGGACCGCGACCAGCGCCCTGCCCGTGGTGAGGAGCGCGGCCGGGTCCGTGCCCTGCGGAGAATGCTGACGCAGCGTCACGACCGAGAGCAGACTGACGATGCCGACGGTGATGACGGCGGCCTCCAGGGTACGAAGACCGAGGTAGCCGACGGCGAGGCCTTCGCCGTGCCGCCGGGTGACGGGGTACAGGGTGAACTTCACTCGCGCCGGTCCCGACCCCGGAGGTCCTGTGGCGCAAGGCGCCCGTCCTCGCGATCGCCGCACTCCCGGGGACGGCGCTCGGCCGTCTCGGTGAGCCGTCAACCGCGTCGCCGGCGGCGTGGGCCGCGGCGGGCGCCGCCATCCGGAAGCTGCACGAAGCACCGTTGCCGCCCTGGGCCGGTCGGCGCCGCCGGAGTCCCGACGAGTTGGTGGCGGAACTCGACGGCGAGTGCGACTTGCTGGTGTCGAACGGCGTCCTGCCCGCCGACCTGGTCACCCGCAACCGCCAGGTCGCCGAGGCCGCGCTCCGGCCGTGGATTCCGGCGTTCACGCACGGCGACCTGCAGATCGATCACGTCTTCGTCGACGGCGACGAGGTCACGGGCATCATCGACTGGTCCGAGGCGGGCCGGGGTGATGCCCTGTTCGACCTCGCCACCTTGACGCTCGGACACGAGGAGCACCTCGACGACGTCATCGCCGGTTATGGCACCGATGTCGACCTCGACGTGATCCACGCCTGGTGGTCGTTGCGAAGCCTGCTGGGGGTTCGCTGGCTGGTCGAGCACGGCTTCGACCCCTTCGCGCCGGGCTGTGAGGTCGACGTGCTGAGATCCCGGATGTGAGGCTGTGGGGGCCGGACTGGCCACGTATGCGTTCTGCCGCATCGAGCAGGCCATCCCCTGGAGCGCATCGCTTGCCCTTACGCTCAACAGCGTGTGGTGCGCAGTCGTCACCAGCAGATGACGGCGCAGCCGAGGGTGACGAACGCGTGGTGGATGTCGTCGCGGATCTCCCAGCGGATGCGCAGTCGGCGGAACCAGTGCAGCAGCGCGATCGCTCCTTCCACGATCCAGCGGTGCACGCCCAGGCCGGATCCGTGCCCGGTGCCGCGCCGGGCGACGTGCGGGGTGATCTGGAACCGGCGGACCTTGTCCCGGTAGACCTCGTGGTCATAGCCGCGGTCGGCGTACAGGTGCTTGGGGCGGCGCAGTGGCCGGCCGCGCTTGCCGCGGATCGGCGGGACGGCCTGGATCAGCGGGATCAGTTGGGTGACGTCGTTGCGGTTGCCACCGGTGGTGATTGCCGCGAGCGGAATGCCGTGCGCCTCGACGATCAGATGGTGCTTGCTGCCGGCCTTGCCCCGGTCCACTGGGGACGGACCAGTGGCCTGCCCGCCCTTCATCGCGCGGATGTGGCTGGAGTCGACCGCTGCGCGAGCAGGGCGTTCAGGCACGGGCAGCGGCCGCGCGGGCGGGCGAGGAACTGGCCAGCCGGCGGTAGCGCGGGCAGGGCTGGCGGAAGCCGTTCGGCCGGGCGGCACGGGCCGCGGAGGGTGGGGATTACCGTCAGCTGGCGGCTGAGGTGCCCACCGGGGCGAGCTGGTCGGCGATCTGCACGGCGTCGTTCTCTGTCATCCGCCGGTCGCTCATCCTGACGGTGAAGGTGTAGCCCTCTGCCACCCAGTTGACGGTGTAGCGGTTGCCGGGGGAGGTCACAAGGCTGCCGGCGTGGTTGTTGATGGTGACCGGTGTCGCCGGGGGGTCAGGGTGCTCTCCGAGAGCCTGGGTGATGCTGATGCCGCCGGCGTCGCCACCTGCGTTGCGGTCACGGATATACGTGGTCGTCCATGACGCTGTGCCGCCCCTGGTAAACGGGGACTTGCTGTGGTCCGCAACGGCCACCGTGTCGGCTGCGGCATAGCCGGCGGGGAGGTGTTGGGGCGCCAGAAGTGCGCTTGCCTTGAAGGGGGTGATTGTCGCGGCGGTCTGCGTGTCGTTGATCGGGCGGTCGCCAAGGGGTTCGTGCAGCGTGGCGGTGATGAGTTTGTCCTGCCAGCCGTCGCAGACGGTGTTCGGGGAGGCCTGGACGTGCCGCTTGATCTCCAGGGCGACGCCGACGCCGTGGGCGGTTTCGTGGGCGATCAGCTTGGGCCGGTCTTCGCAGTCGGTCCAGGAGACGGCCGCAGTGAGGGTGCGGCCATCCGCGCTGAGCAGCAGGTCGCCGGCTACCGGTGCCTTGTGGATGCCGGACCGGTCCCAGGCCATCCAGCCAACCGTGGACGCGGCCAGGCCCAGGACCACGACGGCGATCCACAGCGTGCGGCGGGCGAACCGCGGGGTCTCGCTCACGACCTGGCTCCAGGGGCTTCGGCGGTTGATTGGCGCTTCCCCAGCCTGCCAGCACTCTGGCACCGGGGAAAGGCCGGTGGGCGGTCACTGCTCGATCCGCCCACCGGCCCTCGCGGTTACTGGGTGACGAGGGTCCAGCCCATGTCGCTCAGGGTCTGGCCGATCGGCACGTAGTAGACGCCGGCCAGGCACCAGGGCGTGCGGACACCGGCGTCGAGAACCTGCTCGTTGGAGGGGCAGGTGACCGTCCGGTCCAGGGCGGTGATGGTACCGCGCGCCTCGTCGGTGGTGTAGTTGTTGCGGCCGACGAACACCGGACCGCCGCTGTCACCGTTGGCTGCGGCGATGCCGTCGGGGGTGTAGGAGGTGGCGAAGCCGAGGTCGGTGTGCGGTCGCCAGTAGCCGCCGACGCCTCCGACGCCGATGTCGGTCTGGGTGAGCTGGACGTTGCAGTGGACACCGGAGTTGGCCCCGTCGGTGCACACGTAGTCGCCGACGTAGTTCTGGCCCCAGCCGGAGACGGGCTTGGCGTAGCCATCGGTCTCCAGCGCCGGTCCGTCGTAGAGGTAGCCGGCGGACGAGCGCCCGTTGAGCTGCAGGCCGAGGATGTCGTCGTTGGCGTAGCCGTTGTAGGTGGTCGACAGCCCGACCGCGCTGCCGCCCCAGTACGTCTTGAACTCGCCGTTGCCGCCGTCGCAGTGCAGTGCGGTGGTCAGCAGGTGCTCGCCGGTCGACTTGGCCACCGCGAACCCGCTGGAGCAGATGCCGCCGGTGGGGTTCATCAGGGCCGCGCCGCCGTAGAACGGAGACGAGTCCTGCTGGCGCGAAGTGTTCTCCGGCGCTGGCTTGTTGGTCACCGACGTGGGGACGCCGGTCAGACTGTCGGTCAGGGCCTTGACCTCGTCGGTGCTGACGGAGCCGTCGAGCGGGCTCGCGGCGGCCTTGACCGCACCGTCGTTGGTGTCGAAGCCGATCTGCAGGCCGCTGCCGTCCACGGCCGGGGCAATCGTGTTGATGTGGATCGGCTTCTGGCTGGAGGCCACATGCAGCTGGATCGGCTTACCGCCGCTCAGCAGCTTGTCCCGCGCCGCGTGCAGGTCGGCCCTGGAGTACTTGGCGGGGACCACCGACGCGCTCACCCCCGAAGGCAGTGTCGCCAGGATCGCGCTGACCTCGGCCGACGGCGTTCCCTTCCAGTAGAGGTCAAGGTCCGAGGGGATGTCGTCACGGGTGGAGCTGATCTCGGTCAGCCGGCTCTGCACCGCCTCGGTGAGCGCTCTGGACACTGCAACCTCCGGGTCCATGTGGGAGCCCGAGCCGGCGCACACGATCGGGAACAACGGGGACCAGACGAACGCGGCGAAGGTCGGGATCCCGAACAGCGCCGGCGTCAATCTCAAAGTCATCCAGTACCAGGAAGGCCTCGCCAGCATCGCCACCACCGCCGCTATCTACCTGTCAGTCATGCCCCAACTCGCGCACCAAGGAGCCGAGGCCACCGCCCGCCTCATCCAGCAGGCCCTCCAGGAATGCGCCCGCTCCCGCCACCACAAACCCACCGCCCACCGACGCCCCATCATCATCCGCACACCGTCGAACGGCCTCTCCCGCCATCTCCCGACAAGAGACAGGAATCCGGTCGCCCATGACAGAGCGTTACCCCACACTGACCGCCATCCCCGAGGACCCCAACCGCGAAAGCGCCGCATCCCGTCACCGCCAATCGGAACACCTGCCCGGCCACCCGACCCGACGAACCCTCAAGTAGCGCCCGCCACCGAGGGCCGGCCGTCCGAGCCATCACGGGATCGCCGACCGCCGCGTGCACACGACGTCACCCCTGCGTCACCCCTGCCCCAGAACCACGTGCCAAACCACCCAAATCGGGCACACTGCAGGGATGTCGAAGTCAATTTCAGCCCAGAATCGCCGCATAATGAGCAGAAAACGGGCCGAAGGTGGAACCTACGGATTGAATCCGCAGGTTCCACCTTCGAGAAAATTTGACATGCCCACGTATTTGCGCAGGTCGCAGGCTTGGAATTGTCAAAGACAGTGGGCCGCCAGGGGCTCGAACCCTGAACCTACGGATTAAAAGTCCGCAGCTCTGCCAATTGAGCTAGCGGCCCGTCGGCGGGTGGACCGTCCGGTGGGGACGGCACCTACCGGGGTGATCCTACCCGGTGCACCCGCCCGAGCCGCCAGCCGATTGGGCCGCGTGCACCCGGGCGGACTGCCGGGCTGTCAGGCCGCGTGCGCCCGAGGCCGGGGCGCGCTCAGGTGGGCCAGCCGGACCCGGCGCAGCCAGTCCTCCACCGGGGCCCGGTCCGGGGTCGCGGGCAGCACGCCGGGGCGGGCCAGCCGCTCGGCGGCCGCGGCCAGCAGCGGCTCGGCCAGCGCGGGGTCGGCCGCGATCCGCTCGCCCAGCTCCCGGACCCGCTCCGGGTCCGCCAGGCGCACCCGCAGCTCGCCGGTCTCGTGCAGCCGGACCCCTTGCTCCAGCAGCCGGACCAGGTGCCGGGCGTGCTTGGCCCGTCGACTGGAGATCGAGCCGGCCAGTTTGCGGAACTGCTGGGTGGCGTACCCGAGGTAGGCCGAGCGGATGGCCGGGGCACTGAGCAAGTGCCCGCGCAGCCCGATCAGTTCGGCTCCGAGCGGCGTGCTGACCTCGTACAGCTCGGCCGGCAGCCAGACCAGTTCGGAGACGGTCGGGTTGCCTGCCAGGGCCAGTCGGCACCACTTGGCCGCCTCGTGGAAGGTGCGGTCGGGCTCGGTGCTGACCACCGACTCGTTCGGCCGCTCCAGGCCGTGCAGCTCCTCGGTGGGCACCGCGTACAGGCCCAGCCGGTCCAGGTCCGAACCGGCGTGCGCCAGCCCGTAGGCGGTGGAACCCACCACCCCCGCCAGTAGTACGTGCATCAGGACCACCCCTGGTCGACATCGGACTGGCAGTCTGCCCGGCCCCGGTCGGCGACCGCACCAGGTTTATGGTCGAACGGACGTCCACCACCGAACGGACGTCCACCACCGAACGGAGAACGCCGATGCCCGCCCTGCCCGCCCTGCGCACCCCCGCCCTCGCCGCCGCCGGCCTGATCGGCGGGTACGCCGCCGCCCGGCTGACCGGCCGTCGGGAGCTCGGCGGTGCCGTGCTGGCCGCTGCCGGGGCGGGCGCGGCTCGCCGCTGGCACCGGCAGGCCGGCCCCGGCACCGCGGTGGCGCTGACCGGTCTGTACCTGGCCGCGTTCGGCGGCTCGCACCCGCTCGCCAAGCGGATCGGCGCCTGGCCCTCGGTACTCGCTGTCACCGGCGTGGTGGCCGCGGCCGCCGCGCTGGCCGAACACCACCGCCCCACCGCCCGATAACCCACCCGGAACCTCCACCACCCGTTCGGGGTTGGGCCGCCCCGGGAACGGGGCAGGATCCCCACGGCTACCCAGGTGGCCGTGCGTGGCGACGGGGAGTCACCGCAGGGACGGGCTCAGACGGTCGGGGGCAGGGGCGGATGGACCAACTCAGCCAGGAAGTACTGATGTTCGGCTGGTGGACAGGGCTGGTACTGCTGGTCGCGGGCGTGCCGGCGGCCGGCCTGCGGCTGACCAGGTTCGCCCGCTGCGGCACCCAGGTGCCGGGCACGGTCGCCGAGGTGCTGGTGGAGCACCGGCACGGCACCGACTCGGTGCGCCCGGTGATCCGGTTCACCGACCCCACCACCGAGCGGGAGGTGGTCGGGCGACCGAGCTGCGGCCGGGTCCCGCTGGCCGGCTGGCCCGGCCAGCCGATCACCGTCCGCTACCTGCCGGACCGCCCGGAGCACTTCCAGGCCGGACCGCAGACCAGCGTCTTCGACACGGCGCTGGTCAGCCTGCTGGTGATGACGCTGGGCTCGGTGGCCCTGGTGCTGACCCGCTGGCGCGACCCGGACGCGATCGCCACCAGCAGCGTGCTGGGCTGCTCGGCCCTCGCCCTGGGCACCGCCACCCTGCTCGGGCGGCACACCTCCCGGGCGCACTGGCGCACCCGGCTGGGCCACAAGGGCGTGCTGACCCCCGCCGAACTGGTCGGCACCTTCGTGGTGGACGGCGGTGCCGAGGGGGCCCACCGGTACCACCCGGTGGTCAGCTTCACCGCGGTCGGCGGCGAGCGGGTCACCGGGGTGGACCTGAGCACCCACAGCCGCCAGGGCTACCCGGTCGGCGCCGCCCCGCTGCTGGTGCGCCACCTGCCGGAGGACCCGCTGCTGTTCGCCCTGGACCGCTCGCCGAGCAGCGGGGAGCGACTGCCCGCCCACCCCGCCACGGCGGTCGGCCTGCTCGCCGCGCTGGCCTGCTGCGGGGTGCTGATCAGCGTGGGCGCCGGCCTGGGCAACCGCTGACCCACCGCTGCCCCGACCCACGGCTGCCACGCCCCACCGCTGCCCTGCCGTCACGCCGAAACGCCGGCGGGCCCGACCACCGAGGTGGTCGGGCCCGTCGGCGCACGGTCCGCCGGTTCACGGTCCGTCAGTGCGCACTGTCAGTTGTCAGTTCTTCCAACGCGGCTTGCGGTCGCCGCCGTTGAAGCCGCCGCCGCCGTTGAAGCTGCCACCGCGGTTGTCGCGGTCACCGCCGAAGGAGCGGCCGCCGCGGTCCCCGCCGAAGGAGGAGCCACCCTGCGGGCGGCCACCCGAGCGGTGGTCGTCGCGACGGGCGAACGGCCGGCTGCTGCTGCCGGCGCCGCCGCGGTTGTCGCGGTCACCGCCGAAGGAGGAGGAGCGCTCGCCGTAGGAGCGGTCGCCACCGAAGGAGCGCTCGCCGTACGGGCGGGCCGGGCGGTCCCCGAAGGAGCGGCGGTCGTCACGGTCGCGGCCGAAGCTGCGGTTGTCACGGTCGCGGTCGCCGAAGGAACGGGCGGCCGGACGGTCACCGAACGAACGGCGCTCGCCACCACCACGGTTGTCCCGGTCACGGTCACGGTCGCCGAACGAGCGGCGCTCGTCGCGCTCCCGGCCGCCGAAGCCGCGGTTGTCACGGTCCCGGTCGCGGTCGCCGAAGGAACGGGCGGCCGGACGGTCACCGAACGAACGGCGCTCGCCACCACCACGGTTGTCCCGGTCACGGTCGCGGTCGCGGTCCCGGTCGCCGAAGGAACGGGCCGGACGGTCACCGAAGGAACGGCGCTCGCCGCGCTCCTCGCGGGCCGGACGCTCGTTGCGCAGCTCGCGGTAGGCCGGCACCCGCTCCTCGCGGTCCTCGGACACCTCGACCGGGGCCTCGACCTCGGCGGCCGCCTCGGGGGCCTCCTCCTCGATGCCCAGCTCGGCCCGCTCGCGGGCGGCCCGGGCGGACAGCCGGTCGGCCTCCTCGCGCAGCTCGGTGGCCCGGCGCTGGGCCCGCTCCAGCTGCTTGGCCAGCTCGGCCACCTCGCGCTCGGCCGCACCGGCGATGCCCGAGGCGCTCTCCGCCTGGACCTCGACCAGCGAACGGGCACCGGTGATCTTGGCGACCTCGGCGTCGAACGCGTGGTCCAGGATGTGGCGCGAGGCGTCCACGCCCGCGTCCTCCATCAGGCGGAAGACGCCACGGCGCTGGTGCGGCAGCACCAGGGTGACGACCGCGCCGGAGCGCCCGGCCCGGGCGGTACGGCCCGAGCGGTGCAGGTAGTCCTTGTGGTCGCCGGCCGGGTCCACGTTGAGCACCAGGTCGATGCCGTCCACGTGGATGCCGCGGGCCGCCACGTCGGTGGCGACGACCACGTTGACGTAGCCGTCCTTGAAGTCGCCCAGCACCCGGGTACGGGCGCCCTGGGTCATGCCGCCGTGCAGCGCGTCGGCCTTCACACCGGCCTCGATCAGCTGCTCGGCGACCCGGTCGGCGCCCATCTGGGTGCGGACGAAGATGATCGTGCGGCCCTTGCGGGCGGCGATCGCGTTGGTGATCGGCGCCTTGTCCTTGGGCTTCACCACGAGGATGTGGTGGGTCATGGTGGTGACGGCGCCGGCCGACGGGTCGACCTCGTGGGTGACCGGGTCCTTCAGGTAGCGCTTGACCAGGCTGTCGATCTCGTTCTCCAGGGTGGCGGAGAAGAGCAGCCGCTGGCCGCCCACCGGCACCTGGTCGAGGATCTCGGTGACCTCGGGAAGGAAGCCCATGTCGGCCATCTGGTCGGCCTCGTCGAGCACCACGGTCTGCACGTCGGCGAGCTTGGCGCTGCCACGGTTCAGCAGGTCGCGCAGGCGGCCGGGGGTGGCGACCAGGACGTCGACGCCGCGCTCCAGCGCGTAGATCTGGTTGGACATCGAGGTGCCGCCGCAGACGACCTTGAGCTTGAGGCCGAGCACCGAGCCGAACGGCTCCAGTGCGTCGGCCACCTGCATGGCCAGCTCGCGGGTCGGGACCAGGATCAGGCCGCGCGGGTGCTTGGGCTTGGTGCGCTCACCGTCGGCGAGGCGGGTCAGCAGCGGCAGGCCGAAGCTGAGGGTCTTGCCGGAGCCGGTGCGGCCACGGCCGAGGACGTCCTTGCCGGCCAGCGCGTCCGGGATGGTCGCGGCCTGGATCGGGAACGGGGTGGTCACGCCGCGCTTGGCGAGGGCGCGGACCACGTCGTCGTGCAGGCCCAGGTCACCGAAGGTGATGGTGGGCTCGGCGACCTCGGCCGAGTCGGCAGCGAGGTCGGCAGCGAGGTCGGTGTCGAGGTCGGTGTCGACGGAGTCGTCGACCAGGTCGGCCTGAGCGGCGTCGACCGTCTCGTCCTGGGTGTCAGCGGGCATGACGAAGCGGTCGTCAACGAGAGACATGCAAAACCTTCCGGAAGTGGCACGCGCCAAAGTCCGGGGGTCTGAGTTTCAACCGCCTCTGTGCGGTCAGCCACGGATCGCCGGAACGCGCCAAGGGCGCCGATCGGAACAGGGCGCCAGTCAAATGGATCAAACGAACGATCTACCACCATAGCCGAGCCATCACATGAGAGGCAAACGTGCTGGCTGACCGCTCCTTTCCGAGGTGGGAAGCGCTAGTGCGCGGCGGATCCGGGGGCTCCGGACACCGATCCGGCGCTGCTTGCCGAGGGCTGGGGGGTGGCCGAGGCGACCGGGGTCGGGGTCGGATGCCCCCCGGAGCTGGGTGCCGCCGAGACGCTGGGCTCCGGGGTGGGGGCGCCCGAGGGGCCGGCCGAGCCGTTGCCGCCGCTGCCCCCGGACGGAGCGCCGCCGCTCGCCCCGTGCCCGCCGGGCCCGGCGGGCGAGGACTGCTCGGCCGGCCGGCCGGGCACCGGCACCACGCCACCGGGCAGCGCGGGGGCCGGCGACACCCCGGGGCTCGGGTCGCTCACCGGCGCTACCTGCCCAGCCTGCGCCCCCGCACCCGCTCCTGACGCCCCCTCGGACCGCCCCGCGCCGACCCGCTCGCTGCTGCGTGCGTGCCCGCCGCCGGCCGACCCGCCCGAGGCCCGCCCGCTCGGGCTGGCCACCCCGGAGGCGTGGCCCGCCGGCTGCTGATTGGCGTCCGCCCCCACCTCCACGCACCCGGCCGCGCTCAGCCCGGCCAGCGCCAGCACCGCGGTGCGCACCGCCATCGAGCGGAACACCGCCCCCCGCGCCGCCCGGGCCCGCCGCGCCTCGCGCACCCGCGCCGCCACCGACCCGCGCCGGCCCGGACGCCGCCGGGCGGCCACCCCGGACGCCACCCGACCGACCGCACGCCCGCTCGCACCCGCCGGAACCATCGCCGCCGCCTCCGTCTTCGCCCCGCCCCGGCCGCACCGACCGGCGGCCCTTCCGCTGCCCAACGCGCCACCGCCACCGGGGACACGGCCGGGCGGTGAATACCTGGCGCCTACCTGGCGCCGCCTCACCCGACGTGGCGACAATGGGCTCGTGCAGATGAGCCGGGACGCCTTCGAGTCACTGGTCAGCGACGCGCTCGACCAGATCCCTCCGCAATTGGCCGCGATGATGGACAACGTGGCGGTCTTCGTCGAGGACGAACCCGATCCCGCCACCCCCGACCTGCTCGGCCTCTACGAGGGCACCCCGCTCACCGAGCGCGGCGAGTGGTACGCCGGGGTGCTGCCGGACCGGATCATCGTCTACCGCGGCCCGACCCTGCGGCTGTGCCCGACCGAGGAGCTGGTGGTGGCCGAGGTGCGCACCACGGTGATCCACGAGGTGGCCCACCACTTCGGTTTCGACGACGACGAACTGCACGAACTCGGCTGGTCCTGAGCCCACCAGGGACGATCCGCAGGACACTCCCTAACCGTTTTGGTGATCCTGTCCGCATCCCATATGCTTCTCAACGTCCCCGACCGCTGGAACACAGCACGGCGGGCAAAAAGCCCTCATCGTCTAGTGGCCCAGGACGCTGCCCTTTCAAGGCGGTAGCACGGGTTCGAATCCCGTTGGGGGCACGTAGTACAGTCGGAGCCGCAAGATTCCGGTTGCAGCAAGGTCCTGTGGAGCAGTTGGTTAGCTCGCCACCCTGTCAAGGTGGAGGTCGCGGGTTCAAGTCCCGTCAGGATCGCTCATCCCGCAAGGGATGCGGCCAGGTAGCTCAGTTGGTACGAGCGTCCGCCTGAAAAGCGGAAGGTCGCCGGTTCGACCCCGGCCCTGGCCACATCGCCTGACCAGGCACGATGCCCTCGAAGCAGCTCGCTTCGGGGGCATTTTTGCGTCGTTTGACGCCAACGGCACAGCGGACGGTCACCGTCCTCCTATCGCACCGGAAGTACGTGAAGTACTTGACGTACTTCATGCCAGGCGCGACTCTGGTTCTCGGACGAGGAGGCTTTCCATGGCAGCGGTCCACTACGAGAGCTACACCGAAGCCCGAGCGCACCTGAAGGACCTACTGGACGCAGCCGGGCAGGGCCGGGTCGCGACCGTTCGCCGGGACACCGGATATGCGGCCGTGGTCGATGCGGGGCGGCTACGCCACGCCCTGACGCTGCTGTGCCCATCCAAGGCCGAGGTGGTCGCCGAGGGCGGTGGCTGGTCGGTGTTCTTCCCCGGCCTCCCGGTCGCCGCGGATGGCGGCACGTTCGATGAGGCCATCGACGAGATGGTCGACGCGCTGCGCGAGTACGCGGAGGACTGGCAGGACCGGCTTCTGAACGCGCCCAACCATCGCGACAACTGGGGCCTGGTCCAGCTGATCGGTCTCAGCGACGACGCGCAGCTCCGCGACTGGCTGCTCGGAGTCGCGAAGTGACCTGGCCTCAGCCGACACGCGAACGACACGAGCAGTTCTGCAAGGTCGAAGGCTGGGATCGGGTACGTGACGCGCGCGGTCGCACCGGTACCCACCACATCACCTATGAGTTCGGGCTCCCCGATGGGCGGATCCTGCGTACTCGGGTGTCGCATCCGGTCGACCGCACCGTGTACGGCGCGAGCATGTGGGCGCACATCCTCCGCGACCAGTTGGACGTGACGGAGGATGCCTTCTGGCCGTGCGTCCTGGACGGCACGCTTCCCGATCGAGGCGCGCCCGAGCCACCACGCGAGGCACTCCCCGCGGATCTGGTCCACATGCTGATCAACCGCGTCGGACTCACCGAGGACCAGGTCGCCGAGTTGGACAAGGCCCAGGCGATCGCGCGGCTACAGCAGTTCTGGACCGAGGGCCACTGACACGCTGCCTTCGTTGCGGATTCAACGCGTCCAGCTCCTACCCCGCGTCTGGGAGCTCCGGGGTGACTTCACCGCCACCATGCGGTGCACACCCCCCCTGCCCGAACGCTTGGGGCGATCCCCTGGTCACCGGCCCGCCAGCAACGCGCCCGCCAGCGACTGGGCAGTGCTCGGTCCCTTGCCGTGGCGCGGTCGTGCTCCGGACAGTGACGGCATGCGGTTGGGGCCGTGTTCCCGGCGGGCCTTCTCGATGACCGTCGTCCCGGTCTCCGCCTCCAGCACGGGGGCGTAGCCGGCAGATCGAAGCGCGGCGAGGGTCGCTTCGGGCTCGGCCGTACTGATCAGCACCGTCGGCGCGATCCGTCGCAACCCGAGCTTGGCCAGCGCACGGGCTGCGGCGAGCTCCGACACCAGTGCCTCGTCGTCGGAGCGGATGCAGCACGCGGAGCGCACCACTCGCATCCGGCCGTGGGTCCGCGCGGTGTCCTTGATCAGGTACTCCAGGGGCTGCGGAAGCGGCCGCCCGCCCTCGGAGACGTCGGCCAACCGGGCCAGCAGCTCGGCGGCGTCCCATCCGGAGTCCAGCGCCCGGCGCACCGTCGCAGGGGTGATCCGCCACACCACGGCATGCCCCTCCGACTCCCGGTCCGCACAGGCGGCCAGCAGGTCGGTCAGCTCCGGTGCGCCAGATCCGGCGACCACGGCCGTCAGGTCCGCCTGGAACCGGGCGGTGGTCTGCGGTGAGGGCAGCAGCACGTCCAGGGCCGCGGACAGCTGCCGAACCGCGTCGGCCAGCGCAGGATGGTCGCGCAGCGCCGGCCCGGCCCCCGGAACGGCGGGGAAGTAGCGGTGTGCGCCCGCCCTCAGGAACCCGAGCACGGCATGCCCGAGCGGAGTCAGCGCTCCGTGCGCGACGACCCCGAGCAGCTCTGCCTCCGCCAGGGTCGCCTCGACCCGCTCTTCCTCCCACGAACCTCGGGCGAGGGCGGTCGGACGGAACCAGGCCGCCGTGGCGACGAGACCGGCGAGAGCGGTCGCCCGCGCACGAGCGGACTTGCCGGTGGCGACTCCATGACCGGCCGGCAGGGTGGCCAGAGCCTCCAGCACGGCATGGCGCAGATCGACGGCCTCGCCGTCCTCCGGCGCGATCAGCGCGACCGGGGTGTCGTTATCGTCCGGCCAATGGCTGAACACCTCGGGCACCACCGCCCAGGTGGCGACGAGCGGCAGCAGCCGCTGAGCGGGCGCAGCCGCCAGCCACTCGTCGTACCGCTCGGTGGGCAGCATCCGGGCAGGCGGCTGGGGTTCCGGGCGACGCGTGCGGCCCCGCGCTCTCGCCGGGGCCCCAGGTTCCTCAGCGCAAGGGGTGATCAGGTCCGCGTTGTTCGCCAGGTCGAGCCACAACCGGACCTGCTCCTCCGGCAATCCGACCGCCTTCGCCAGCCGGCGGGTGTCCCGGACCGCGATCCCACCTGCCTTACGCACGGCCAGCGGCTGCACGGCCATCTGGCGGAGCATCAGCTCGACCCGGGAGGCAGCCTCGGCCAACGCCGCCTGCGCCTGGCTCTCGACTGCACCACCGGGGATCTCCACCGTCCCCTCGACCCGGGGAGGGGCAGACTGGTAGCTCGGCGCGCGGTCGTGGTCGCGCAACGCGTCGGCCACCTCGCGCGGCAGTTCCGCCAGGTCCTCATCCACCGGAAGGACCATGCCGCGGGCGGCCAGCCAGTCCGTGCCGGGATCTCCCGAGCCGCCTTCCCGGAAGGTGAACTTGCCTCCGGCAGCCGGGTAGAAGCCGCCGTACCGGGAGACGAAGCAGTGCGTGCGCAGCAGTGGCGGGCCCGGAACCAGTTTGTCCAGCAGGTCCAACGCCGCGGGCGGCGCCTCGGCGACCATGGCGCGTACGCGCTTCGCGTCCCTGAGCACGTCCACGATCTGCCGCTGCGCCTCGTCTCGCGTCCGCGCCTTCGCGAGCCCCAGCCCCTGCGCGATGCGGTGGATCTCCGGGGCGTTGAAGGCCTCGGTGAGCAGTTGCTCGGCGGGCCGGCCGTAACCGCCGCCTTCGCCCGCCTGGCGGTGGACCAGGATCGGAACGGTGACCCTGCCTCCGGCCGAGGGGAGCACCAGGGCCCGCTCTGTCAGACGCGACAGCGCGGCCTCCGCCGCGGACCGCCCCGCGCCGTCGAGTTGCAGGAATCGGAAGAGCTGATCCCGGGTCACGGACCGGTCAGCAGGGTCGACCGCGGGCGCGTCGAGCCGCGGTGAACGACCGCCGTAGCTCGTGAGCAGGTGATGAGCCGACGGGACGGCCGGAAGCGGACCGTGCAGCCGTTCGGCCAAGGTCGCCACAGCGATCAGCAGTTGAAGGTCCCCGAGGCTGACCTCGGTCAATCCGAGGGCCGTCGAGGCGTCCGTCAGCAGATGGCCGGCCAGGTCGGTCAGGTTCACCACCCTGGCTGCGTGCGGGAGTTCGCGCTGTTCCAGCAGTTCGGTCAACTGCGAGGGAGTACGCTCGGCCAGCCAGATCGCGAGGCTTCGTGCGGCTTTCACGCACCAAGCGTAGCGAGTGGCCGACGAGGACGGGCCACGAGGCTTGAACTCGGCCCGACCGCCTTCACCGGCCGGTCTCCGCGGCTACCCGAAGACCTCGATGCTGCACCTGGCCGCGCCGCTGCGCTGGATTCTGGCGTCGCTGGTGATGAGTGGCACACCGAGGGTCTCGGCCAGCGCCACGTACTGCGCGTCGTAGGCGCTGATGTTGTGGTGGAGTTCTCGAACGCGCTGCCACAGGATCAGCGTCTCGTGTCGCGTGATGGCGAGGGCCTGGTAGTCGGCAACGGCCTTCACCGCTTCCTTCTCCGCAAGCTTGCCGCCGCGCACCATGCCGAACAGGGCCGAGACGAGCTCGTAGTCGAGCAGGCTAGGGGCAGCGAGCGCATCCAGCCCGCGGAGTCGGTCGCGGACGGCCCAGCCGGCGGGACCGTGGTCGGTGAGCACCCGAACCAACGCAGAGCAGTCGATGACGACGCTCAGGTTCACCGGCGCTCCCGCCCCTCGTCGATCGCAGAAAGGACGTCCGACGTACTGACCTCAGCACGGGTCTCCCGGTCGAGGCGGGCCATCATCTCGGCCAGGGTCGGCGTGGCCGCCTCACGGGTGACAAGGTCGAGCAGGTACGCCTGAAGGCTCTTTCCGCCTTGGGCCGCCTTGACCTTTAGAGTTTCGAGAATCGAGTCCGGGACCTCACGAATGGTGATCGCAGTCATGCATGCATTCTAACTGCAACGCTTGCAAAGTGCCATCACGTGCGCGCTGCGCAGGATTGCCGGTTGACGCCAGCGCTGACGCCAACCGACCCGGACGATGGCATCCGATGGCGGCCTTCCATGGAAGGTAGAGTCACCCAAACAGGGGCATCCCGCCGCCCCGGCTTGGCCTGAAAAGCGGAAGGTCGCCGGTTCGAACCCGGCCCTGGCCACATAGCCTGACCAGGAACGATGCCCTCGAAGCAGCTCGCTTCGGCGGCATTTTCGTGCCGGTTGACGCCAACGGCACGGCGGACGGTCAGGCCCTCCGCGTCTTTGCCGCAACTCCACCGCCCCCACCGTCACGCCGCATCGGCGTGACGGTGGGGCACGAAGCGCATCGTCGTCCTTCCGTCCAGGGGGGCCAGTCGGATGTCGAGGTCCGCCTCCAACGCCTCGGCGAGCCGCGCCAGCAGGGGAAGGGTCGGGGTCGTGTCCCCCAGTTCCACGCGGGAGATGCCAGGCTGAGTCATGCCGGCCCGCCGGGCGAGTTCGGTCTGGGAGATCCCCAGTTGCCTTCGCCTGTCCCGCAGAGCGGCCGACAACTGCTGCCCGTAGTCCACAGCTTCCCCCCGGCTATGCGGCGCGAGCGGCGAAGCTGACTGCCGTGCCCGAGGTCGCCAGATGGACGTCCACGGACACCTCCAGAGCCGCGGCAATCCGGAGAAGCAGGTCGGACGTGACCGGGAGGACTCCACCAACCTCGATGCGTTCCACCTCGTCAGCTGTGCTACCGAGGCGAACCGCCAGCTCGTCCTCGCTCAGACCCAGCTGGGTACGCCGGTCGTAGACCAGCTGACCGAGCGCCATGGCCAGACGAATCTGCTCTCGCTCGGCGATGATCGCGGGGGGCTCGAACTCCCCGTGGATCGCGCGCTTGTCCCGAGCCAGCTGCCAGCGTGCGTGGTTCACCGTTCCTCCTCCGCCGTGTTGCGACTGTAGATCTCATGAGCTACCGGATGCCCGGTCTCGCACACCAGCTTGGCAGCCTTGGCTCGCTTGACCTCCGCTTCCTCACGCATTCGGGTCTTGCGAAAGACAGTGAGCAGAACGATGCGGCGTCCAGGCGCCAGCCAGTAGCTGATCCGCACCGCGTTCCCGCTCAGACCGAGGCGCAGTTCCCGCACCCCATCACCCAGGTTCCGCGAGTGCGGCTCGTCGAGCGTGGTTGGGTACTCGGCAAGGAGATCAGCCTTCTCCTCGACCTGCCGATAATGCTGCGGGGTGAGAATGGCAAGCCAGAGACGCACCTCCGGTTCCAGCTCAATGGAGTAGCGCTCGCCCATACCATCCACTGTATATCACGCAGATGGTATGGGCCGTCGGTTCGTTTCAAGCGCCCGCGCATGCAGGTGGCGTCAGCCTCGCAGGGCCCGGTCGTCGAGCCGGCGCAGCAGGCCTGGCAGGTGCCGGTATTGCTTGCGGAGCGTGGCCAGCCGCTGCCGGAACTCCGGGCCGCGCCCGACGTGGTCACACGCATCACGGAGCTGGACCAGGAGGGCCACGGCGGTGTCGTAACGGGCTGCTTGCTTGCGGGCGACGTGGTTCTCGACCTCGCGCCAGATCGTTTGCTCGTCAGCGGCCAGGGTGGTCAGCTTCTTTGCCCGTGCCTCGACTCGAACCCGCTCGGCACCCTGCCGGCGCTCGGTGGCCAGCGTGTGCGCGGCATCCAGCAGTTCTGCAGCCGAGCGCTGCCCCGGCACCGTCGCGACGGGCGGTTCGCCGTGCAGGCGGCGCAGAAGCTCGGCTTCCAGCTGAGGCTCATCGCCCAGCGCCAGGCGCAGCAGGAGGTCGTTCTTCACCTTCTCGGGAAGCGCGGCGATCAGTGGCGCCAACTCCTTCCTCCCAGGCCGCTTGCGAGGTGCGGGGGCCGGCGGGCTGGCCTGGGCGGCGATCGCGAGCAGGTCGTCGTCGACACGCAGGAAGTCCGCGAGCGCCCGCTGCGGTGCGGTGAGCCGGTCGAGGCCGGCCGGGACCGGGGGCTCGACCTCGTCCTGGTAAGCCTCCTCATCGTCGTCCTGCAGCTCCCAGGCGCCGATGGCGGACAGCCATGCGAGGTACAGGGCGCGGTGGTCCCCGGAGGCCAGCTCGGCCCGCACCCCGGCGATGGCGCCAAGCGAGTCCTCGGCGTCCTCGTCCCAGTCCCCGCCCTCGTCCTCGCTGCGCAGGTCCAGGACGAGGTGGGTCGTGGTCGTCCATGCCTCGACGGACCCGTCGAAGCAGTACGGCTCCACGGTCTTCGGCCCGAGCTGTCCCTTGGGCAGGCGGAGGATCACCTGGTGGGTTCCCCAGTTGGTCAGGTAGAGGTGAGCGTCGTAGTACCGCTCCACCATCCGCCTGGGGTCGCCCCGGAAGTTGCCCCACTGGTACTCGTTGGTGAAGCTGGTCGCGGTGATCCGGGCCCGGGTCGACAGCGCCCGCAGCTCGACCTGCTCCTCGCGGGTCAGCGGCCGGTCGATCGCCAGGAACTCGTAGTACTGGTACTCGCTCATCGCCGCGACCCTAGCGGGTCTGCTGATCCTCGATGATGGAACCCGTCAAACCCGAGCCAGACAGGAACCGATGATGGAACCCGAGCGGCCACGCACCGTCGAGCAGATCCGAGGTCTCGTCAGCTGGATCGGCGCGGGGCGCAAGCTCACCCAGACGGGCAAGGTCACCCTCGCGGACGCGCGGGCCCTGGTCACGCTCCTGGAGACCGGCGACACCATCGACCCGGCCGTCGGTGACAGGATCTTCAAGACCAAGTCCAGCCAGGAGCTGTACCACCTGAACCTGCTGGTGGAATGGGCCAGGGCTGCCCGGCTGCTTCGGGTCGTCGGTGGCCGTCTGGTGCCGGTCAAGAAGAACGCGCGCGTCCTGGAGGACCCCGAACGCCTCCTCGACGCACTGTTCGAGGCCATGCCGCGCATCGGCGAGGCGGCGCTCCCTTCCGGGTGGCTCGGCTCGATCTTCGCCGAGGAGTACCCGGCCGGGCTTCGGGCGCTGCTGACCGGTCTGTATGTCGCCGACGAGCTGGTTCCCGAGCAGGAGCTTCAGGTTGCGGTGTGGGACAAGGTCTCCGGGCTCTACGTCCTCGACGATCTTCCCGAGGACCGCCTCCGGTTGCTGCGTCAGAGCAACGACCGCGACGTGGACCGCGTGCTCGCGATGCTCGTCGGCCTTGGCTCGGTCCAGCGTGTCGGCGACGGCGTCGCGCTCACCTCGCGGGGACGGCAAGCCATGGCCCGGCTGCGTGGGGAGCCGCGCTCCGGCGATCCCGTTTACCAGCTCCGCATCGAACTCGCCGATGTGGAACAGCCCGCCGTCTGGCGCCGCGTTCAGGTCCCGGCCGGCTTCCGCCTCGACCGACTGCACCTGGTCATCCAGGCCGCCATGGGATGGCAGAACTGCCACTTGCACGCGTTCGAGGTGAAAGGCGTCAACTACGGCCCTCCCTCCTCCGAACTCGACTACGTCGACGAGACCGCCGCTGCCCTGGACGCCCTGGTCAAGGAGGGAGAGTTCCTCGACTACACCTACGACTTCGGTGACTCGTGGGAGCACCGTATTCTCGTCGAGCGCCAAGTGACCGCCGAGGCGGGCCACCACTACCCGCTGTGCGTCGACGGGGCAGGAGCCTGCCCGCCCGAGGACTGCGGCGGCGCGCCCGGATACGACGACCTCAAGCATGCCCTCAGCGGCCCCTCCCATCCCGAGCGCGAGGATCTGCTGCGCTGGCTCAGCCTCGAAACAGCGGCCGGCTTCGACCCGACCCACTTCGAGCTGCACTGGACGAATCGTCGGCTTCGCGCTCTCGACTGGTGAGTCCAATCGACTTGTCCGTGCCGGTTGACGCCAACGCTGACGCCAACCGGCCCGGACCCCAGCGTCCGAGGACAGCCGTCCACAGACGGCAGAATCACCCAAACCAGGGCACTTCGATGTTCCGGCTTGGCCTGAAAAGCGGAAGGTCGCCGGTTCGACCCCGGCCCTGGCCACCGTAGTGAAGGGCCCCGGAGCAGCTGCTCCGGGGCCCTTCGTCTTCTCCGACGGCACGTCGTGCGCCGCTGCCCCCGCGCGGCCCGCCGGGCGGGCGGGCCCGGGTGTGACACTTGGTGCCGAGGCCGCCAGGCCGCCGCCGAGAAACCGAGGTGCGCCCCACCGCTCCTCCTTGCGATCCTTGAGGGATGCCCGCGATGAGTTCACCCGCTGTCCAGCCTGCCGACGCGCCGTCCATCGGTGAGCTGGCGGCCCGGCTGCCGGAGCTGATGCTGCGCGACCAGCAGCGGATCGGCCGCCGGCTGGACGGGGCCCGCCGGGCGCGCAAGCCGCAGGCCCAGGCCGCGATCACGGCCGAGCTGGCCGCCGAGATCGCCAAGGCCGAGCAGCGGATCGAGCAGCGCCGCGCCGCGGTGCCGCGGATCGGCTATCCGGCCGAGCTGCCGGTCAGTCAGAAGAAGGACGAGATCCTGGCCGCGATCCGGGACCACCAGGTGGTGATCGTCGCGGGCGAGACCGGTTCCGGCAAGACCACCCAGATCCCGAAGATCTGCCTGGAACTGGGCCGCGGCCTCAAGGGCCTGGTCGGGCACACCCAGCCGCGCCGGATCGCGGCCCGCACGGTGGCCGAGCGGGTGGCCGAGGAGCTGGACAGCCCGCTGGGCGAGGCGGTGGGCTGGAAGGTCCGGTTCACCGACCAGGTCGGCCCGCAGACCCTGGTCAAGCTGATGACCGACGGCATCCTGCTGGCCGAGATCCAGACCGACCGCGAGCTGCGCCAGTACGACACCCTGATCATCGACGAGGCGCACGAGCGCAGCCTCAACATCGACTTCATCCTCGGCTACCTCAAGCAGCTGCTGCCGCGCCGACCCGACCTCAAGGTAGTCATCACCTCCGCGACCATCGACCCCGAGCGGTTCTCCCGGCACTTCGGCGAGGCCCCGATCGTCGAGGTCTCCGGCCGCACCTACCCGGTCGAGGTCCGCTACCGCCCGCTGCTCGACGAGGCCGACGAGGAGACCGACGACGCGATCGACCGGGACCGGGACCAGATCCAGGCGATCTGCGAGGCCGCCCAGGAGCTGCAGGCCGAGGGGCCGGGCGACATCCTGGTCTTCCTCTCCGGCGAGCGGGAGATCCGCGACACCGCGGACGCGCTGAACAAGCTGAACCTCAGGTCCACCGAGGTGCTGCCGCTGTACGCCCGGCTCTCCTCGGCCGAGCAGCACCGGGTCTTCCAGCGCTCGAACTCGCGCCGGATCGTGCTGGCCACCAACGTGGCCGAGACTTCGCTGACCGTTCCCGGCATCAAGTACGTGATCGACCCGGGCACCGCCCGGATCTCCCGCTACAGCCACCGGACCAAGGTGCAGCGGCTGCCGATCGAGGCGATCAGCCAGGCCAGCGCCAACCAGCGCAAGGGCCGCTGCGGCCGCACCAGCGACGGCATCTGCATCCGGCTGTACTCGGAGGAGGACTTCCTCGCCCGGCCCGAGTTCACCGACGCGGAGATCCTGCGCACCAACCTGGCCTCGGTGATCCTGCAGATGACCGCGGCCGGCCTCGGCGACATCGCCGCCTTCCCGTTCCTGGACCCGCCGGACTCGCGCAACATCAAGGACGGCGTCAGCCTGCTCCACGAGCTCGGCGCGCTGGACCCGCAGGAGAAGGACCCGCGCAAGCGGCTGACCGGGCTGGGCCGCAAGCTGGCCCAGCTCCCGGTCGACCCGCGGCTGGCCCGGATGGTGCTGGAGGCCGACCGCAACGGCTGCGTGCGCGACGTGATGGTGATCGCCGCCGCGCTCTCCATCCAGGACCCGCGCGAGCGCCCGGCCGAGAAGCGCCAGGCGGCCGACGAGCGGCACCGGCGGTTCAACTCCGAGACCTCCGACTTCCTCTCCTACCTGGCGATGTGGCGCTACGTCAGGGAGCAGCAGAAGGAACTCTCCTCCTCGGCCTTCCGCCGGATGTGCAAGAGCGAGTTCCTGAACTACCTGCGGATACGCGAGTGGCAGGACATCTACACCCAGCTGCGCACGGTCGCCCGGCAGCTGGGCGTGACGATCGAGGAGCCGAACCCCGACGCGGAGCCGGACGCGGACCGGATCCACCAGTCGCTGCTGGCCGGCCTGCTCTCCCACATCGGCCTGTACGACGTGGAGAAGCGCGAGTACGGCGGCGCCCGCGGCGCCCGGTTCGCGGTCTTCCCGGGGTCCGGCCTGTTCAAGAAGCCGCCGCGGTTCGTGATGTCGGCCGAGCTGGTGGAGACCTCCCGGCTGTGGGCCCGGATCAACGCCAAGATCGAGCCCGAGTGGGTGGAGCCGCTGGCCGGCCACCTGATCAAGCGCAACTACAGCGAGCCGCACTGGGAGAAGAAGGCCGGCGCGGTGATGGCCTTCGAGCGGGTCACCCTCTACGGCGTCCCGATCGTGGCCCAGCGCCGGGTCAACTACGGGCGGATCGACCCCGCGCTCTGCCGCGAGCTGTTCATCCGCAACGCCCTGGTCGAGGGCGACTGGGAGACCCACCACCACTTCTTCGCGGCCAACCGGAAGCTGCTGGAGGAGGTCGAGGAGCTGGAGAACCGGGCCCGCCGGCGCGACATCCTGGTGGACGACCAGACCCTGTTCGACTTCTACGACTCCCGGCTGCCGGAGGAGATCGTCTCCACCCGGCACTTCGACTCCTGGTGGAAGAAGGTCCGGCACGAGCAGCCGGACCTGCTCAACTTCGAGAAGTCGATGCTGATCAACGACGCCGCCGGCGGCATCACCGAGGCCGACTACCCGGACTACTGGCAGCAGGGCAAGCTCCGGTTCCCGCTGACCTACCAGTTCGAGCCGGGCAGCGACGCGGACGGCGTGACCGTGCACATCCCGCTGCCGGTGCTCAACCAGGTCTCCTCGGAAGGCTTCGACTGGCAGATCCCGGGCCTGCGCGGCGACCTGGTCACCGCCTGGATCCGCTCGCTGCCCAAGGCGATCCGGCGCGGGTTCGTGCCAGCCCCGGACTTCGCCAGGGCCGCCCTGCGCGAGATGACCAATCGTCAGGAGCCGCTGCTGCCCACCCTGGAGCGGGTGCTGCACCGGATGGGCGGCCAGCCGATCCCACCGGAGGCCTGGGACGAGGAGCGGATCCCCGAGCACCTCAAGGTGACCTTCCGGGTGGTGGACGGCAAGCGGAAGCTGGCCGAGTCCAAGGACCTGGAGGAGCTGCGGCTCAAGCTCACCCCCAAGCTCAAGGAGACCCTCTCCTCGGCGGCCAGCGGCCGCGGCATCGAGCGCTCGGGGCTGACCGCCTGGCCGGCCGACCTGCCGCTGCTCCAGCGCACCTTCGAACAGCGCTCCAAGGGCCACTCGCTGCGCGCCTACCCGGCGCTGACCGACGAGGGCGATTCGGTCTCGATCAAGCTCTACGACACCCCGCAGGCGCAGGACCAGGCGATGTGGCAGGGCACCCGGCGGCTGCTGCTGCTCACCACCACCTCGCCGGCCAAGGCGATCCAGGCCCGGCTCGGCAACCAGGCCAAGCTCGCCCTGTCCTACAACCCGCACGGCTCGGTGCCGGCCCTGTTCGAGGACATCACCGCCTGCGCCGCGGACCGGCTGATGGCGCTGAACGGCGCCCCGGTCTGGGAGGCCGAGGCCTTCACCGCGCTGCACGACAAGGTCCGGGCCGACCTCTACGACCTGTCGGCCGACACCACCCTGAAGACCGCCAGCACCCTGATCGCCTTTCACCGGGCGACCACCAGGCTCAAGTCGGTCAGCAGCCCGGTGCTGCTGAACGCCGTGAACGACGTCAAGCTGCACCTGGCCTCGCTGGTCCACCCGGGCTTCGTGACCGGCACCGGCTGGCAGCGCCTGGGCGACGTGAAGCGGTACCTGATCGCGGTGGACCGCCGGCTGGAGGCGCTGCCCAACCACCCGCAGCGCGACCAGCAGCACCTGCTGAAGGTCCAGGAGGTGCAGCGGGCCTACGGCGAGCTGCTGGCGGCCGTGCCGGCCGGGCAGCAGCCGAGCCAGGAGGTGCGGCAGATCCGCTGGATGATCGAGGAGCTGCGGGTGAGCTTCTTCGCCCAGTCGCTGGGCACCCCGGCGCCGGTGTCGGAGAAGCGGATCCTGAAGGCGATGGACGCCGCCTGGGCCACCCTCTGAGGCCGTCCCCCCAGGTCGGGCCGCCGGGGCCCGCAGGCCGGTTCGACCTGGGGGCCCGACATGCAGTACGATCTGTCTTGTCGCTGAGAGAAACAGCGGCAAAACACTGAGGTCAGCAGTGAAATCCCTGGCCCTGTGGAGCAGTTGGTTAGCTCGCCACCCTGTCAAGGTGGAGGTCGCGGGTTCAAGTCCCGTCAGGGTCGCCACAAGCGAGAGGCCCGGAACCGTCAGGTTCCGGGCCTCTCGTCATTCCGCCAGGCCCGCCCCGGTCGACGGGTCCGACGGACCGTCAGGGCATTATCCCCGGGTTGGTCCAGACCACAAGAGGGCTGCCTGTGACGGTCGTCACTTATCTTTTCCTGAACTCGGCCAGGTTCGGACCGCCCCGCATACCGACTAATTTAATATGTAAAATTGCACTTGCTCCCGATGGGCTTTCCCGGGACTTCCCGAGCTTTCCGCACTCCTGTCCATCAGATTTCCCCGAGCCCCACCGGGCACATTGACGCGCGGTTCCCCGGCTATTTCCCGGTCAATGAACAGTCATGAAATAGTTGACGCTCATGACATCCAGGCGACTCGGAAAAGGCCCCGGGCATGCCGAAGGGGCCGTTCCCAGGACCCGGCGGAGTCCTGGGAACGGCCCCTTCTGAAGCGTCTGGCCGGCGGCTTGAGCGGGCCGCCGCGACGGGATCAGGCCTCGCTGCGCTGAGCCGGAATCCCGGCCAGCAGGGCGCGCACCTCCGCCTCGCGGTACCGGCGGTGGCCGCCAAGGGTGCGGATGGACGTGAGCTTGCCCGCCTTGGCCCAGCGCGTGACCGTCTTGGGGTCGACACGGAACATGGTGGCAACCTCTGCCGGTGTCAGCAGGGGCTCGGCGTCAGGGGTACGAGCGGTCATGAGCGGCCTCCTCGGAGAACCGAACCAGGGCGGTTCTATCCTTCAAATTCTGCACCTTGGCCCGCGATGCCCGAAATGGCACAGACGGACCGAGTCGGTTATAGGACGAACGGCTTGTCCTGGTGTCTACAACTACACCATCCGTCCAGCCCCATCGACCAAACCGCCAAAATTGACCCCTCACGGGTTCAAGCACGACGGAAGGCGATGGACCACCCCATAGCGGACAGTCACCATATCGTGACAACCGGTTATGGAGAGCCCAGATCCATCGATTCCCCCCAAAGGGAACACCGACCCCGGATCCACCCAAAAGTGGGCAGGTAAGAGGAGACTTGGGCTGCTTGTCCCATTTTTACCCTTAGTTGTGAGTTCGGGTCAACGGTGAGTAGTGTCACGTTAGTCAGGTATTGACCCGGTCCGGGACCTAGGTCCCGAAGATTCCGAACACGTGTCTGTTCCGGCCCGCGCGCCGGAACCCGTCGAACCCCCCGCATCCCTGATCCCCCGTCAGCCCCGTGCGGCCCTTCGGCCACCGCCCGATCCCCTCAGTTCGCCTGACGCAGCGCCAGCACCCGCCGCCAGCGCTCCGCGACCAGCTGGTAGGCCCGCCCCGCCCGCTCCACGTCCCCCTCGCGCAGCGCCGCCAGTCCCTCCGCCAGCTCGGCGGCCGACCGGTCCGCCGCCAGCTCCGGCTCGCCGATCGCGTGCACCAGGCCGCCGTAGTCCAGCTCGACCAGCGAACGCGGGTGGAACTCCTCCAGCCAGCGCCCCACCTGCTCGGCCCCCAGCGTCAGCGGGGACCCCGCCAGCCGCTCGCGGAGCACCCGGTAGCCGCGCGCCACCCGCTTGCGGGCCTGGGCCATCGGGGTCAGGTAGAAGAGGGCGGCCGGCACCCCCGGCTGCGCCCCCTGACCGGGCTCGGCCGGCCGGTAGCGCCGGTCCTCGGCACCGAACGGCAGGAACCAGCGCACCGGCACCTCCCAACGGCTGGTCAGGATCCAGGGCCGGGCGTCCGGGTGGTCGGCCCGCCAGCGCTCCTGGGCCAGCAGCGCGTCCCGGCGCACCGCCTGCGGCAGCACCGCGTCCAGCAGCGCCACCGGCAGCGACTCGCTCAGCTCCTCGAGCGCCTGCCAGCTGCGCAGCCGGGTGGCCCACGGACAGACATAGGTGACGGCGTCCAGCTCCCGGACGAAGGCCTGCTCGCCCGCACCGGGCCGGTGGGGCGCCGCCCCGGCCGGCACCGCGCGCGACGCGAAGGGAAGCAGCTCGGCGAGCGCCCCCCGCTGTGCTTCGAGCGCCGCCCGGGCGACCGGCTCCCCGGCCGAGGCCGCGTCCGGCCCGCGCTCGGCCGCGTAGGCCTGCCAGTGCGAGCGCTCCGGTTCCGGGTAGGCGGCGAGCGGCTCGTACACCCGCAGGTGGGCGGCGTAGGGCGGCAGCACGGAGGTGCGCACAGCGGTCACGTCCAGCATCGTCGCACGCGCCACCGTCGCTGCGGGAGGGCTGCGGGGCGTCGTCCGGATCCCGGGACCCGCCCCCTGGCGGGACGGTGCGCGGACTACGCTTCGCGCTAGATGGCCCGCACCACAGCAAGCGGGCCCGCAGATACTGGAGTCACCACAGTGACCGACGTACGCACTGCATCCGCGACGCACCCCGCACCAGGAGTGCTGAGCCGGATCTTTGGTACCGACAACGGCGCCCCCGGCGACGGCCACGAGCAGGTCGTGCTCTGCCACGACCGCACCAGCGGCCTCAAGGCGATCATCGCCATCCACTCCACCGCGCTGGGCCCCGCCCTCGGCGGCACCCGGTTCCACCGGTACGCCACCGAGGAGGAGGCGCTGGAGGACGCGCTGCGGCTGTCCCGCGGCATGAGCTACAAGAACGCGCTGGCCGGGCTGGACCTCGGCGGCGGCAAGGCCGTGATCATCGGCGACCCGGCCGCCAAGGCCGAGGGCGGCGACAAGTCCGAGGCCCTGCTGCGCGCCTACGGCCGCTTCGTGCAGTCGCTGGCCGGCCGCTACATCACCGCCTGCGACGTGGGCACCTACGTCCAGGACATGGACGTGGTGGCCCGCGAGTGCGACTACGTGACCGGCCGCTCCCCCGAGCACGGCGGGGCCGGCGACTCCTCGATCCTGACCGCCTTCGGCGTCTTCCAGGGCATGCGCGCCTCCGCCCAGGCCCGCTGGGGCCAGCCGACGCTGCGCGGCAGGCGGGTCGGTGTGGCCGGCGTCGGCAAGGTCGGCCACTACCTGGTGGGCCACCTGGTCGCCGACGGCGCCACCGTGGTCGTCACCGACCCCTTCGAGACCGCCGTCAACCGGGTCCGGGCCGCCCACCCCGACGTCGAGGTGGTCGCCGACACCCGGGCGCTGCTGAACGCCGCGCTGGACGTGTACGCCCCGTGCGCGCTCGGCGGCGCGCTGGACGACGAGACGGTCGCCCAGCTGACCGCGGCGGGCACCTCGGTGGTCTGCGGCGCGGCCAACAACCAGCTGGCCCACCCGGGCGTGGAGAAGGACCTGGCCGACCGCGGCATCCTGTACGCGCCGGACTACCTGGTGAACTCCGGCGGCGTGATCCAGGTGGCCGACGAGATCGAGGGCTTCAGCTTCGAGCGGGCCAAGAACAAGGCGACCAAGATCTTCGACACCACGCTGGAGATCTTCACCCGGGCCGCCGCCGACGGCGTGCCGCCGGCGGTCGCCGCCGACCGGCTGGCCGAGCGCCGGATGCGCGAGATCAGCGCGCTGCGCACGGTGCTGCTCCCCGGCGCCCGCCGGGGCTGACCCGCCGTTTCCCGGCTGGACCGCTCCGGATCACAATGTGGAACCGGAATGCCGTTTGTCCCCCGATCGGGCGTCGACCGCGCCACGGTCGGGGGATAATCGGTCGCAGAACGACGGTCCCGGACTCGCACCGGGCACCCTGTGAATGCCCGCGTTTCCCCGTTTGACCAGGAAAGACCTGGTGCCGGGGAGCGACAGTGCGCGCCACGTGACATCGGCGACGTACCGTCCGGGGGCGGAAACAGGTACCGTGGATGCTCCAAGGGACGGCTATCCCGATTCGGGCGAGCCGCTCCCGATCATGAACACGTGTCAGACTCGGGGCCGTGAGCCCCATCGTTGAGGGGGTCGACCCATGGGGCGCGGCCGGGCCAAGGCCAAGCAGACGAAGGTCGCCCGCGAGCTGAAGTACAACAGCGGCGGCTTCGACGCTAACCGTCTGTCCAGCGAGCTGGGCGTTACACCCGTCCATCCGATCAACCCTGAGCCGGTTGAAGCGGATGAGGACGAGGACGACCCCTACGCCGCGTACGCGGATTACTACAACGACGACGAGGACGAGGAAGAGGCCGAAGTCGGCCACCACCAGTCCCGCCGTCGCGTCTGACGCCACGCCCTGACCGGTCCGAGCGCCCCGTGCGCCGGGCCGGTTTTCGGCATGTCCGCGGCCGGCCTGGATGTCCGCGGCCGGTACGCCCTGGCCGCGGAGCCCAGCTGCCGGCCCCCGGGGCCGGAGAGCCGGACGGGCCCCGCGGGGCCCGTCCGTACCCGGTCTCACCCGGCGTAGTCGCCGTACAGCGCCGCACCGTCCTGGTGCTCGGCCGAGCGGTCCACGACGTCGCCCAGCAGCCAGGCCTCGACGTCGCGGTCGGCCAGCACCGACAGCACCACGTCCACCGACTCCGGCGGGACCACGGCAACCATGCCGATGCCCATGTTGAGCGTCTTCTCGATCTCCAGGGTCTGCATCCGGCCGACCTCGGCCACGGTCTGGAACACCGGCAGCGGGGTCCAGGTGCCGCGGTCCAGCCGGGCGTGCAGCCCGGCCGGGATCACCCGGGCCAGGTTGGCCGCCAGGCCCCCGCCGGTGACGTGCGAGAAGGCGTGCACCTCGGTGGCCCGGGTGACGGCCAGGCAGTCCAGCGAGTAGATCCGGGTCGGCTCCAGCAGCTCCTCGCCGAGGGTGCGGCCGAACTCCGGCACCTCGCGGTCCAGCTGCCAGCCGGCCTGGTTCAGCAGCACGTGGCGGACCAGCGAGTAGCCGTTGGAGTGCAGGCCGGAGGCGGCCATCGCGATCACCACGTCGCCGGCCCGCACCCGGTGGGCGCCGAGCAGTTCGTCGGCCTCCACCACGCCGGTGCCGGCCCCGGCCACGTCGTACTCGTCCGGGCCGAGCAGGCCCGGGTGCTCCGCGGTCTCGCCGCCGACCAGCGCGCAGCCGGCCAGCACGCAGCCCTCGGCGATGCCCTTGACGATCTGGGCGACCCGCTCCGGGTGGACCTTGCCGACGCAGATGTAGTCGGTCATGAAGAGCGGCTCGGCGCCGCAGACCACCAGGTCGTCCACCACCATGCCGACCAGGTCGTGGCCGATGGTGTCGTGCTTGTCCATCGCGGCGGCCAGCGCCACCTTGGTGCCGACGCCGTCGGTGGCCGAGGCCAGCAGCGGGCGCTCGTAGCGCTTGAGGGCGGAGATGTCGAAGAGGCCGGCGAAGCCGCCCAGGCCGCCGACCACCTCGGGCCGGTTGGTCTTCTTCACCCACTGCTTCATGAGCTCGACGGCGCGGTCGCCCGCCTCGATGTCGACTCCGGCGGCGGCGTAGGTGGCGCCACTCTCGTTGCTGGTCACTGCGTGCGGCCCTCTCGGGTCAAGTGGGGGTGAACTGCGGCGGGGCCCCGGTTGGGGCCCCGCCAGGAGTACTACGGTCGGCGCAGCGCGTCGGCCGCTCCGTGACCGCCGAGCAGGGACTGCACCCCGTCGAGGTCGGAGCCGGTCGGCTTGCCCCGGGTGGCGGGCGGCTGCTGGCTGCCGGCGATCTCCGCCTCCAGGAGCAGCTTGCCGAGCAGCGCCGGATCGGGCAGCTCCATCGGGTACTCACCGTCGAAGCAGGCCCGGCAGAGCCGGTCCTTGGGCTGCGCGGTGGCCTCGATCATGCCGTCGATCGAGATGTAGGCCAGCGAGTCGGCGCCCAGCGTGCGGCCGATCTCCTCGACCGTCATGCCGTTGGCGATCAGCTCCGCGCGGGTGGCGAAGTCGATGCCGAAGAAGCAGGGCCACTTCACCGGCGGCGAGGAGATCCGGATGTGCACCTCGGCGGCGCCGGCCTCGCGCAGCATCCGGACCAGGGCGCGCTGGGTGTTGCCACGCACGATCGAGTCGTCGACCACCACCAGGCGGCGGCCGGCGATCACCTCGCGCAGCGGGTTCAGCTTGAGCCGGATGCCGAGCTGACGGATCGTCTGGCTGGGCTGGATGAAGGTGCGCCCGACGTAGGCGTTCTTCACCAGGCCGGCGCCGAACGGGATCCCGCTGGCCTCGGCGAAGCCGATCGCGGCGGGGGTGCCGGACTCCGGAGTGGCTATCACCATGTCCGCCTCGACCGGTGCCTCGGCGGCCAGCCGGCGGCCCATCTCGACCCGGGAGAGGTAGACGTTGCGCCCGGCGATGGAGGTGTCGGGGCGGGCCAGGTAGACGTACTCGAAGACGCAGCCCTTGGGCTTGGCCTCGGCGAAGCGCGAGGAGCGCATGCCGTTCTCGTCGATGGCGATCAGCTCGCCCGGCTCCACCTCGCGGATGAAGGAGGCGCCGCAGATGTCCAGGGCCGAGGTCTCGGAGGCGACCACCCAGCCGCGCTCCAGCCGACCCAGCACCAGCGGGCGGATGCCCTGCGGGTCGCGGGCGGCGTAGAGGGTGTGCTCGTCCATGAAGACCAGCGAGAAGGCACCGCGGACCTCGGGGAGGACCCGGCGGGCGGTCTCCTCGATGGTCAGGTCCGGGTGGCCCGCCAGCAGCGCGGTGAGCAGGTCGGTGTCGTTGGTCGCGGCGGTCCGGCCGGAGCGCGACACGTGCTCCTCGCCGGGCAGCTCGGCGACCATGGTCGCCAGCTCCGCGGTGTTGACCAGGTTTCCGTTGTGACCGAGCGCGAGCGAGCCGTGCGCGGTCGCCCGGAACGTCGGCTGGGCGTTCTCCCAGACCGAGGACCCGGTGGTCGAGTAGCGGGCATGTCCAACGGCGATATGCCCGTGCAAGGACCCCAGAGCGGCCTCGTCGAAGACCTGGGAGACAAGTCCCATGTCCTTGAAGACGAGAATCTGGGAGCCATTGCTTACTGCGATCCCCGCGGATTCCTGACCGCGGTGCTGCAGGGCATAGAGGCCGAAGTACGTGAGCTTGGCGACCTCCTCGCCGGGAGCCCAGACACCGAAGACGCCGCAAGCGTCCTGGGGGCCCTTCTCGCCGGGAAGAAGATCGTGGTTGAGTCTTCCGTCACCACGTGGCACGCCTTCGAGTCTAGGGCAGTTGGCACAGGCTTCCGCAGCCGGGAGGGCCCCGGGCCTGGCGATTCCCCTGGTGACGCGCGTAGAGGCAGCCCCTTACCACACCGCTCGGGCAGGCGGGACAGGGGCGCGGGGCCCGGACGGTGAGCTGCCTCACGTCACGGGCAGCAGCAGCCCCCAGGCGCTCGGGTGGGCGGTCCAGGTGCGGGCGGGGACCGGGCCGGCCGGGCAGCCGTCCGCCTCGTAGCCGAAGGTGCGGCCGGCCACCGTGACGCTGGAGGCGCGCACCCGCAGCAGCGCCCGGCCCGGCCCGGCGGGGCGGACCACCAGCTCGACCGCGGTCGAGCCGGCCGGCAGCCGCAGCGCGACCAGCCGCGGCGGACCCTCGACTCCGCCGAGCTGGCGCCCGTCCGCCTCCACCCGCAGCCGCTCACCGTGCGGGCCCACCTGCTCGGCCGCAATCAATTTCGCCCAGAGCGAACGCCAACCGCTCGGATGGCCCTGTCTGCGTCCGGGGATGCGCACCTCGCCGAGCACCACCCCGTCCCCGTCGTCGAGCAGCAGCCCGAAGCTGCGCGGGGTGCCGGTGAGCACCGCGCGGGCCGCCGCGACCGGCTGCACCGGCACCCCGAGGGAGCGCGCCAGCGCCACTTCGCGCCCCTGCCCCACCGGCACCAGCCCGACCGGACAGTTCGCCAACTCCCCTTGCTGGTGCAGCGCCTGCACCACCCGCTGGAGCGCGAGGTCGGAGCCGACCACCACCGGACGGCGCTTGCCGCGGTGCGAGAGCACCCGTTCCAGCTCCGCCGCACTCTCCGGGACCACCACCTTGACGTCGGTGCCGCCGGTCAGCACGTCCCGGGCGATCCGCACCGCCTCCCCGTCGGCCTCCCGCGCCGCCGGGTCCAGCAGCACCAGCAGTGGAGGCGGCCCCGGCGGCTGCGGGGCGTCGGACGGCGGGGGTACGGACGTGGACTGGAACGACACGACCGGTCCTTCCTCGGGTAATCTCTCGGTGCAAGAGCCCCTTGCGCTATTGCGCCAGGGGCTTCGTCTATCTCGGGGCAGACTGCGGCCTACGCAGGATGCCCCAACCGGAAGGGGTGTACGCCTGTGCCGGCACTCGTGCTCGTTGGTGCCCAGTGGGGAGACGAGGGCAAGGGGAAGGCGACGGACCTGCTCGGCGGCTCCGTCGACTACGTCGTCCGCTACCAGGGCGGCAACAACGCCGGCCACACCGTGGTCATCGGGGACCAGAAGTACGCCCTGCACCTGCTGCCTTCCGGCATCCTGAGCCCCAACGTCGTGCCGGTGATCGGCAACGGCGTGGTGATCGACCCGGCGGTGCTGCTCGCCGAGCTGGAAGGGTTGAACGCCCGCGGCATCGACACCTCCAAGCTGCTGATCTCGGGCAACGCCCACCTGATCACGCCCTACCACCGGACCCTGGACAAGGTGACCGAGCGGTTCCTGGGCAAGCGCAAGATCGGCACCACCGGCCGCGGCATCGGCCCGGCCTACGCCGACAAGATCAACCGGATCGGCATCCGGGTCCAGGACCTCTTCGACGAGTCGATCCTGATCCAGAAGGTCGAAGCGGCCCTGGACCACAAGAACCAGATCCTGGTGAAGCTCTACAACCGGCGCGCGATGCCGGCCGAGCTGGTGGTCCAGGAGTACCTCGGCTTCGCGGACAAGATCCGCCCCTTCCTCGCGGACACCACGCTGGTGCTGGACAACGCGCTCAAGGACGGCAAGGTCGTGCTGCTGGAAGGCGGCCAGGGCACCCTGCTGGACGTGGACCACGGCACGTACCCCTTCGTCACCTCGTCCAACCCGACCTCGGGCGGCGCCTGCACCGGCTCCGGCATCGGTCCCACCAAGATCGACCGGGTCATCGGCATCCTGAAGGCGTACACCACCCGGGTCGGCTCCGGCCCGTTCCCGACCGAGCTGCTGGACGCGGACGGCGAGGCGCTGCGCCGGATCGGCGGCGAGCGCGGCGTCACCACCGGCCGGGACCGCCGCTGCGGCTGGTTCGACGCGGTGATCGCGCGGTACGCGACCCGGGTCAACGGCCTGACCGACTTCTTCCTCACCAAGCTGGACGTGCTGACCGGCTGGGAGCAGATCCCGGTCTGCGTGGCGTACGAGATCGACGGCAAGCGGGTCGAGGAACTGCCCTACAGCCAGACCGACTTCCACCACGCCACCCCGATCTACGAGAACCTGCCCGGCTGGAGCGAGGACATCAGCAAGGCGCAGACCTTCGACGACCTGCCGAAGAACGCGCAGGCGTACGTGAAGGCACTGGAGGAGATGTCGGGTGCGCCGATCTCGGCGATCGGCGTCGGACCGGGCCGCACCGAGACGATCCAGGTGCGCTCCTTCCTGTAAGCCCTGAAAGCGGTACCGGGAGCCCCGGGCGGTGCGCCGTCCGGGGCTTTTCCATGGCTTCCGGCATTTGCACTAGTTCAATATTTCATTGCATCTAGTTCAATAGGCGGTTACGGTGGCGGCATGACCGCGAAGACTCCCGCTCCCGTGACCCTCGTCGGCACCCACGTGCGGCTCGAACCGCTCGCCCCCGCGCACACCGCGGACCTGTTCCAGGCCGTCGGCGGCGACGAGGAGGTGTTCCGCTGGCTCGGCTGGTACGCCCCCGAGACCGAGGCGCAGATGGCCGACATCGTGGCGGGCTACCTGGGCACCGAGGGCTGCGTGGCGCTCGCGGTGGTCGAGCTGGCCAGTGGGCAGGCGGTCGGGGTGACCTGCTTGTTCGACGCCAACCCGGCCCAGGAGTGGGTGGAGATCGGCGGCACCTTCTACGGCCGGCGGGTGTGGCGCAGCGCGGTGAACAGCGAGGCGAAGCGGCTGCTGCTGGACCACGCCTTCGGCGAACTCGGGATGGGCCGGGTGATGTGGAAGACCGACCACCTCAACGAGCGCTCGCAGGCCGCGATCCGGCGGCTCGGCGCGCAGTACGAGGGGACCTTCCGACGGGCCCGCCGGCGCAAGGACGGCAGCTGGCGGGACAGCGTCTACTTCTCGATGCTGGCCGACGAGTGGCCGGCGGCGCGCCAGCGGCTGGTCAGCCGGGGCTGAGGGCGCACCGGCGGCCCCGGTGCTGGTCCGTCAGTACCGGCCGCCCGTCAGTCAGTGCCCCTCCTCCACCAGGTGGTCGACACAAACCGCGATCGCCAGCAGCAGCCCGGCGTCCGCACCGTCGGCGATCTTCACCCCGTAGCTGTCGCGCAGCCGGAACCACTTGCGGGAGATCTCGGCGATCTTGTCGCCGTGCGACTCGATCCGGTAGTCCTTGTCGATCAGGTTGCCGTGGATCTCCAGCTCGCCGCCGTCGCGCAGCTCGACGTGGTACTTGTCGCGGAACGGGGTGAAGAGCTTCTTGCGCACGGTGGCGACGACCTCGCCCCCGCTGTTCTCGATCTTCATGGCGTCGCGCACCGTGAGCGCCTTCTCCTTGATCACCGCGACCACCCGGCCGCCGGCGTCCTTGAGCTCGAAGGTGTCCCGGATCCGCAGCACCTTGGCGTCCACCAGGAACGCCTTCTCGCCGTGCTCGTCCTCGATCCAGAAGTCCTCACCGATGGTGAAGAGCCGCTCCCTGACCTGGTACTTCATGCCGTTCCTCCGGTGCGCCGCGGGACTGTCCCCCTCGGCTTACCACCGCCGGGCGCCGCGCAAGCGGTGCGACACGGGTCAGCTCACGTCCCAGAGCAGGCGGTAGTAGGCGCTGCGGTCCGGGTCGGGGTCGACACCGTAGGCGTCCAGCAGCGCCCGCTCCCAGCCCGGCCCGTAGTTCCACCCGGTGCTCCAGGTGGCCACCGCCAGGTCGGCCCAGCGGTCGGCCACCCCGAGCGCGCCCAGGTCCACGTGCCCGCTCCAGCGGCCGTCCGGACCGAGCAGGGTGTTCGGGGCGCAGGGGTCGCCGTGGCAGACCACCGCCCGGTCCACCGGCGGCACCTCGGCGAGCAGCTCGAGGGCCCGCTCCACCGTGCCGAGGTGGCGGTGCTCGGCGTGCCACTCGGCCGGGTCGGCCCGCAGCTCGGCGGCGACCGCCAGCCGCTGCTGCGCCGACCACTCGAACGGGCAGTCGGCCACCGGCAGCGCCTCGTGCAGCGCGCGCAGCCCCTCGCCGATCGCCCGCACCGCCGTGGCCGGCTCGCGCTTCCACCGGTCGTCCACCGCCATCGTCCCCGGCAACGCGGCGGTGACCAGCCAGCTCCCGTCCTGGTCCGCCCCCTGCGCCAGCACCGGCGGCACCACGGCGAACCGCCCGGCCCAGCGCAGCCGCACCGCCTCCGCGCCCAGGTCCCGCCCGCTGCCGGTCGGCGCCCACTTCAGGTAGCGCTCCCCCGCCCGGAAGGTCAGCCCGCCGGCCTCGTTGCGCCACACCAGCTCGACCGGCCCGGCCCCCGCCAGCTCCCGCACCCTCGCCGGCACGTACGCGGGCTCCTGCTCCGTCTCGGTCATCCAGCCATTCTGACCACCCGTCAGCGCACCCGGTCAACCGTTTTCGCCCGCAAGCCCTGGCCGCGGCCGTCCTCGCCCCGATCACCGCCGGCTTCGAACAGGGCCGCCGGCCTGCCCGTCACCCCCCCACCTGCGGAATGCGGACGGTCCGGGTGGGGTTTGATTGCGGCATGGCTACTCGCGCGCGCGTCCGTGCCCCCGAATTGATCGGTGAGGGCGGCTGGCTGGACACCGGCGGCAAGGATCTGACCCTGGCGGACCTCAGGGGCAAGATTGTGATCGCTGATTTCTGGATGTCCTGACTCATTGAAGGAACTCCAGGGGAGAATCATCCCGTGCACCACCACACGATCTGTGACCTGCACCTGCGCCTCTCGCTGGACCGGGACGGCAAGACCGCCATCGACCGCCAGGAAGCCGACTGCCGCGCTTGGGCCGAGCGCAACGGGCTGACGGTCCGCAAGGTCCACATCGACCGGGGACGCAGCGGATACAAGGACGTGAGCCGAAAGGGCTTCGACGACGCACTCACCGCCGTCACGTCCGGCGTGGTCGGCGTCCTGCTGGTTTGGAAGCTGGACCGCCTCTCTCGCAAGGGAGTCGGGGAAGTCGGCACCGCGCTGGACGCTATTGGACGCGTTGGCGGCCGTCTCGTGTCCGTGATCGATGGCCTCGACACGGCCAACAACAGCGCACGGGTGACGATCGCCCTGCTTGCCGAGCTCGCCCGGTCGGAATCACGCAACATCGGCACCCGCGTGAGCAGCGCGAAGCGGTTCCTGCGCCAGCGGGGCCAGTGGATCGGCGGGCAGCCGCCCTACGGGCTGGCTGTGGACCCGGAGACAAAGAAGCTGGTGCACGACCCGGACACCGCCGTCTACGCCCGACTGATCGCGGACGAGGCGCTGAGCGGCAAGGCGCTGGTGCACATCGCCCGCTTCCTGAACGAGCACGGGATCGAGTCGCCGCGCGGCGGAACCTGGAGCTCTTCCAGCGTCATGCAGCTGGTTCGCGCCCCCGCGTTCGCCGGCCTCATGCCGCAGACCGAGTACACCGAAGCGGCAGACGGAACGCGCAAGTACGACAGCCGAGTTGTGCCCTACCGCGATCCCGAGACGCTGGACACGGTCAGCATCGGCGACGGCATCATCACTCCCGGAGAGCGTGAGCTGATCATCCGGCAGTTGGAGTCACGCACCTTCCCGCATGTGGGCAAGCGGCACGGACACAAGCAGGGCACGGCGCTTCTCACCGGCCTCGCCCGCTGTGCCCTGTGCGAGTCGCCGATGAGCCAGTCGGGCACCTCCTACGTCTGCGCCAACAAGCGCATGGGACGGGGATGTTCGGGCGTCACTGCGCGAGTCGAGAGCCTTGACGGCCACATGACCGACGCATTCCTGAGCCGTCTTCCGGCCCTGGAGCCGGACGACCCGTTGCTGGCAGCGATCGCGGAGCGGTGGGTCCAGCGCGAAGACCCGGAGGTGTTCGCGAAGCGGGACGCCGTAGAGGCTGAAATCAAGGAGGAGAGCGCCCGTCTGGCCGACCTGGAAGATGCTCGGTACGTGCGCGGCGAGTTCTCCGGGGCAGACGCGATCGAGCGGTACAACCGTCTCGCTGGCCGCCTGCGGGGCCGCATCGAGGGACTGCACGCGAGTTTGGCGGCAATGCCGACCCCGACTGTCGATATCTCCCCGCTGCTGGACGGCGAGCTTCTGTGGGAAGCCTGGGAGGCAGACAACGTGGCTGGCCGACGCGATCGGCTGAGGCTGGCGATTGACCGCGTGATCGTCAGCCGGGGCGAGCGGGGCAAGCGCTTCGTTGGCCTTGATCGGTGCGTCATCGAATGGGCTGGAGCAACGCCCGAGGATGCGTAGCCACCCCCGTAGTGGACACTAGGGCCTGTTCCGAGT
>NZ_PYBW01000260.1 GCF_003205575.1 Streptomyces tateyamensis | reverse complement strand
TGATGCACACCGCCGCACAGGACGTCGACACCGACCCGGACCGGCTCTCCTTCACCCGATCCCTCCGCCTCGTACGCCGCCAGGTGACCGCGCAGGCGGCCTTTTCCCCCTGAACGCCTGGCCATGGCCCTCACCGAGGGCCTACGGGAGATAACCCGCCACCTCCTGCCCGTCCGCCGCAAACGCTCCAACGCGCGCGACCCTGTTGCCCATTCGT
>NZ_PYBW01000259.1 GCF_003205575.1 Streptomyces tateyamensis | reverse complement strand
CCGAGGGCCTACGGGAGATAACCCGCCACCTCCTGCCCGTCCGCCGCAAACGCTCCAACGCGCGCGTCGTCAAACGCAAGATGTCCAACTTCGGCGTCAAACGCGCCAAGCACCGGCTCTGGCCACAGCCCACCCGGAACCCTGCCGAAGCCGTCAGCATTGCCCCGCACTACCGCACCGCTCCCATCAACCCACCGACCAAGGCCCCACATGGCTCAGATGCTTAAGTCACTGGTATTGC
>NZ_PYBW01000258.1 GCF_003205575.1 Streptomyces tateyamensis | reverse complement strand
GCTGGTACGTGCCGCAGCCGTTGTTGTTGGAGCGCACGGTGCCGTAGCCCATGTGGCCGTCGGACTCGTAGGCCTGGAGCTGGATCGCCGAACCGCCCGAGCCGGTGCCGCAGAGGCGGACCATGGACATCGAGCCGGAGACCAGGCTGCGGGCGCCGGACCAGGTGAAGGTGCCGCTGCCGCAGGTCTTCTCCCCGGGGTTGCAGGGGGAGTCGCTGCGGCTGGTGGTCGCCGTCGGGGCGGTGGGCGAGGCGGG
>NZ_PYBW01000257.1 GCF_003205575.1 Streptomyces tateyamensis | reverse complement strand
CCCGGTGGATCCGGGCTGAGCCTGCTGCGCGGCGGGTAAATCCCAGAATTTCCCGCCCCAAAGATGACCTATTGTTCTGTGGTCACATCTTCACGGGGGAAGTAGGACCACAGAGCATGAAGTCGTCGCGCATTTCAGCGATCCTGACCGTCGTCGCCCTCGCACCGGCGATCCTGGCACCGGGCACGGCCCTGGCCGCCGACCCGACCACCGCCCCGGACGACGAGCGCGCCGCGGTGGAACACCTCCTGGCGGGCCCGGCCACCGGGCCCGGCCTCGTTGTTTCACGGCGA
>NZ_PYBW01000256.1 GCF_003205575.1 Streptomyces tateyamensis | reverse complement strand
TTCAGTGGGGGAACTTCAGTGTGTCTGGCCCGTTGAACGCCGTGTCCGCACTGTAGTAGCGCAGCCCCTCAACGCCGCTCGGCTGGGCGATCGCGTAGTGCTGCAGCATGGCGTCGAACGTTGCGGTGTTCTCATTGCTCTCTGTGCAGTCGTGCTGTTGATACGCCCGTGAATCGCTCATGGGCGTAGCTAGCGGCCAGCTCGCGCCCATGCTTGCCGAGCCGCACATCCGCCGCCGACCAACAACAAGGCGACCCACTTCCACGGCCGGTCGAGGAACAGCCGCTCTACTGGATCTTCACGCCGGCACCGGGTTGTAGCTGGCACATGACGCTCGACTCGTTCCGGTGGGCCCTGCTCCGCCGCAACCCCGAGAAGTAACCCGGGTCTGGGACCACCCCGGGGACCGGCCCGCGCGCGGGGTCAGTGCGAGCGGGACCACGCCCCCGGTGTAGACCTCGCCGACCGGACCGATATGCAGTTCCGCGCTGATCTCCGCCGCGGTGAGGACGTCGACGCCGTTGGGGCTGTCCGGGTCGGCGCGGCTGAAGGTGGCGCACCCCCGCCCGCGGCACCGCCACCCGCGGGGTAGCAGGCGGCGGGTGTACGAGGAGGCGCCGGCCGCCGGACCGAATCCGTTCGCCTCAAGGACGTATCCCGCTGCTCCCTGACGG
>NZ_PYBW01000255.1 GCF_003205575.1 Streptomyces tateyamensis | reverse complement strand
CGATGCCGTAGTCCTCCTGGATCTCGCCGTCCTGGCGGAGGGAAGCCTCCCACGCCGTTGCGGGGAGCTTGGCGATGGCCTTCTCGTCGTCCTGGGTGATGGTCCAGCCGACCAGGTAGCGCACGGTGCGGCGGGCGGTGTTCAGCGCCTCCAGATGCTCCAGCAGGTCGTGGGTCGCGCCCGCACCGTCGACCCTGACCAGGATCTTCGCCTGCGAGGAGCGCGGGATCTGCCGCAGCGCGGCGGTCAGTACCCCGATGTGGTCGACCACCGTGTTCGACCCGGCGTTACCGGGCCGCAGCAGCATCGACAGCGACTCCTGCGTGTTCGCGCACCAGCACGCGAGCGGGTGGAAGCCCCACGTCTTCTTGAAGGTCACCGCGGCCCCGGTCTTGTTCGAGGCGGCCAGGATGATCGTGGCGTCGATGTCGATGACGATCCACCCGGTCAGCCGCTTGCCCGCCACCACCAGCCACGGGAACCCGCCCGGCCGCAGCGCGAGCAGTCCCCACACGTGGCGGCGCACCCGCGCGCGGGCCTTCGCGATCCGGTGCAGCGCTCTCTCGTCCAGCGCGGCCAGGGCACGGTGGACGGTGGAGTCCGACGCCGGCATCCCGAGCAGGGCGGTGTGGTGGGCCTGCAACTGCTCGGCCTCGGACAGGTTCTTCGCGCCGAGCACGATGGCGCCCGCCAGGCCGAGC
>NZ_PYBW01000254.1 GCF_003205575.1 Streptomyces tateyamensis | reverse complement strand
AGCGCGGGTCCCTCACTACGACTGCCTCGCGCGCGTGCAGCTGCAGCTCCGCAACATGGTCAAGGCCGTCGCGCCGAAGCCAGACCCCGACAAGCCCGGCTCTTTCCTGCCCAACGGGGCTGCCGCGAAGACCGGACTCAACCGCTCGATCTCGGATGCCGGTTGGGGGGTGTTCCTGACGATCCTGCGCGCCAAGGCTGAGAGCGCCGGACGGGAAGTGATCGCCGTGGACCCCCGCAACACCTCCCGCACCTGCCCGCGCCCCGAATGCGGGCACGTCGCCAAGGAGAACCGGCCCAACCAGGAGACTTTCCACTGCGTTAGCTGCGGCCACCAGGCGCACGCTGACACGGTGGGAGCCACCAACGTTCTACGGGCCGGGCTGGTCCGTCGCCAGGCCAACGCGGCCTAGCGAGAAGCCCCGGCGTTTACGCCGGGGAGGAGTCAC
>NZ_PYBW01000253.1 GCF_003205575.1 Streptomyces tateyamensis | reverse complement strand
CGGGGGGGGGACGGGGGGGGGCGGGGGGCGGTCGGGGGGGGGGGGGGGGGCGGCCGGGGGGGGGGCGTGTGGGTGCGGGGGGTGGGGGCGGGGGGGCGGAGGGGGCGGGGGCGGGGGACGGGGGGGCGGGGGGGGGGGGGGTGGTGGGCCGCGGGCCGCCCGCCGGGCACGTGGGGGCGCGGGAGGAGGGGCGCGCCGGGGCGGTGGCGGGGCGGCGCGCCGACGATCGGGGCGCCCCCCGGGGCCCCCCCGGGGGGCCCCGGGGCCCGGGGGCGGGGGGGGGGG
>NZ_PYBW01000026.1:52079-52275 GCF_003205575.1 Streptomyces tateyamensis | reverse complement strand
GGTGCGCAGGTCGTGGCTGAACAGGGGGTAGAAGCGGGCCAGTCGCGGCTGCAGGCCCAGGCCCCGGTCGCGGCTGACGAAGACCACCCGCGAGCCGTCGGCGCTGATCGACGGGAAGAAGGCCCCGTTGACGGCCTGGCCGCCGTCGCTGGTGAGCGAGACCCGTACCGTGCTGCCGGTGCGGCGGTCGCGGACG
>NZ_PYBW01000026.1:0-51826 GCF_003205575.1 Streptomyces tateyamensis | reverse complement strand
CCGCGCTGCCCCCCCCGCCGTAGCCGTACCCGTCGGGCACGGCCCCCGCCGGGCCGACGTCGACCCGCTCCACCCGCCCGCTGTGCAGGTCGCAGGCGTAGATCCCGTTGGCGCTGCCGTCGCCCCCGCCGGGCACCAGGTTGGTGGCGGTGGAGTCGAAGACCACGGTGTGCCCGTCCGCGCTGATCGCGTCGGGGTAGGCGGCCCGGTCCGGCTGGGCGCCGCCGGGCGCCAGGCAGACCTGGGCCGGCCCGCCCTGCGGCGGCGCGGCCGCGGCCGGTACCGCGCCGGCCGCGGCCAGTGCGGCGGCGACGGTGGCGGTGCCGGCCGCGCGCAGCGCGGCGGCTCGATCGATCCTCTTCATGGGTTCCCCTCCCGTGGCGGCCGCCCCCGCGGCCGTTGACCCGGATACGAGCGCTCCCGAGCCAACCCGTGCCGACCCGAACTGTCAATCACCACCGACAGGTTCGGGCCGGAACGAGACCGGGCCGAGGCCGGGACCCAGCGGTCCCGGCGGGGCGGCGTCAGTTCACGAAGACCTTGGCACCCCCCTGGGTCGAGTCGGTGACCGGGCTGTAGGCGGCGGTGAAGTACCCGTTGGCGAAGCAGGTGCCGGGACCGCTGGTGAGCGTGAAGGTCTGGTTGGTGAAGCTGATCGACTGGGTGGTGTTGGAGGTGGTGCCGGACAGGCTGCCCGGACTGGCCTGGTACTTGCAGGTGACCGTGCCCAGCAGGGTGCGCAGCACCACGGTGGTCTGGATCGGGCCGGCGGTGCCCGGGCTGAGGGTGGCCGGGTTGCCGGCCGAGTCCGAGACGCTGTTGGTGTAGCTGAGGTTGTTCACCGTCAGGCTGTTCACGCCCAGCACGCCGGGCACGTTGACGGTGGAGCAGTTGCCGAAGGTCTGGCTGGTGAGGGTCTCCACCGCGGTGCCGGGCGCGGTCGGGTTGCTGACCACGGTGGCGCTGAAGGCGGAGGAGGAGCACTTGACCCCGGTGCCGCCGGCGGCGGTGGAGTACATGGTGGCGATGGTGCCGGACGACAGCGAGGCGGTCAGCACGTCGCCGACCGCGACGGCGGAGCCGCCGGCGCTGCCGACGGTGAGCACCGCGGGCGAGGCCGCCGAGGCGGGCAGGGCGGGCAGCACGGTGAGGGCGGCGGCGGCCAGGGCCGCGCCGGCGAACAGGCGATTGCGCACGGGAGTTCCTCTGTTCTCGGTGAGGGTGGGGGCGCCCTGTGGGGAGGGCGCGGGTCCGCCGGGCGAGCGGCGGACCGGTCTCGGGGGGCCGGTCGGTGGCCGGCGGGTGGGGCCGCGCGGTCCGGGGCCGGCGGCCGGCGGATCAGTGGCCGGCGGAGGCGCCCAGCGCGCCGGAGAGGTCGGCCAGGTCGGTGTCCAGCGCGAGCGAGGTGTCGGTCTGCTGGAAGCTGACCGAGCCGTGCCCGGCCCCGGCGGGCAGTCCCATGGCCAGGTTGATGATCCAGTCCAGGCTGCCGCCCAGGCCGCACCCGGTGGCACCCGGCACCGTGAAGGTGTTGTCCACCAGCCTCGCGCCGCTGAACGAGGCCACCACGGCGCCGAACCCGTTCGGGTCGGGGGTGACCGCGATGGTGCCCGGATCGCCGGTCATCGGCTTGGCGGGCGGCGGCGGGGCGGTGGTGCCGGTGGTCGGGCGCAGCACGATCGGCGCGGAGTTCGAGCCGAGGTAGCAGTGGTCGCCGAAGAGCGCGTTGTACAGGTGCAGCTTGACCGGAAGCTTGAAGACGGGGTACGACTCGCCGGCCGCCAACGGGGTGAAGTCCGTTACCGGACCGGCGAGTTCTACCTTGGCGAAGACGCTCGTCAGGCCCGGCAGGAAGTTGATGATGCCGGGGATGGTGATTTGCGCGGGCTGCGCGTCCAGCAGCGGGGCGCCGACCGGGGCGACGGTCGTGTACTGGTTGGCGGTGCTGCCGTCGGGGAAGGTCACCTGCGGGGCGGACTTGTCCCAGTAGACCCCGAAGCGCAGGGTGATCGGCGAGGTGAGCGGCACCGTGGTGGTCCCGATGGTGAAACTCCCCGCCCTGGTCACCGAGACCACGCAGCCGACCTGCAGGTCGCTCGGGTCGGTCAGGGCGGGCGAGCTCAGCGGGCAGCTGCCCATTCCGGTGTATCCGCCGCCGGGGAGGCCGGCGGCCTGGGCCGGCATCGCGGCGGCGAGCAGTGCGGCGCTTGCGGCAGTTGCCAGAACAGCGGCAACTCGACTGCGGGAACGGTAGGTTCGAGTCATGGCAGGACTCCTAGGGACACGGTTGGGTGGACCGTGGAGCAGGCACGAGCCGCTCGGCGCCACGAGCGGTACGGCGCGGTGTGCTGGAGCTGGGGAACCGGCGGCTGCCACCGCCCGACGGCACTTCCCCTGCCACCGTGGGACCTTGGATCCCTGCCGGTGTCGAAGCGCCGAACGAATTGAAAACCTGGGAAGGTTCTAAACCTGGCCAACGCCAGCGTCAAGGGATGGTGCTGAACCTTGCGAATAAATCTTGAACCAGGCTTGATAGCAAGCGACTTGATCCTCCCGGGGGAGCGCAGTGGGCGCGACCCGGCGCGTTCGATCCGGCGCGGGCCCAGCCGGGTGCCGCCGGAGGTGGTGGCGGCCACCCAGCGCGACCGGTTGCTCGACGCGGTGGTCCGCACGGTGGCGGAGCTCGGCTACGCCGGTGCCCGGGTGAGCGACATCTGCCAGGCGGCCGGGGTGACCAGGCCGGTCTTCTACGATCAGTTCAGTGGCAAGGAGGAGGCCTTCCTGGCCGCGCACCGGCACGGGACCGCGGTGGTGATCCGCCGGATGGAGGAGGCGGTCGCCGGGCAGGCCGACTGGGTGGCGGGGGTGCACGCGGCGCTGCGGGTGCTGCTGGCGATCCTGGCCGAGGTTCCGGCCTTCGCCACCATGGCGGTGGTGGAGATCGACGCGGTGGGTCCGGCCGGGCGGCTGGTGCGCGAGCAACTGCGCCTGCGGCTGAGGCGGTTGTTCGTCGGATGCCCGAACCCGCCGGCCGGGCTGCCGATCGAGCTGCTGGTGGACGCGGCGGTGGGCGGCGTCTACGCCACCGTCTACCGCTACATCTCGGCCGGTCGGCACGCCGAACTCCCGGATTTGCTGAGGCCTTTGACGCACTTCGCGGTGGCTCCGTTCGTCGGCCCCGAGGAGGCGGTGCGTCGGCTGGAGCTGGCCGAGGCGGCGGGCGGCGGCTGGCGCAAGCCGGATCTGCCGTGCGCGAACGCTTGACCCCCCGACTACCGCGAGGTAACTTCCGAACAGTTGACCTGTTGTTGGACTGATCGTCAACTTCCCTGCCAGGAAGAGCAGTTGATCCAACTTCAGGGGCGCTGTCCGCGCCAGGACAAGGTGCCGCTCTGTCACAGGTCCCCCTCCCTCCCCTGGAGCAGCCATGGCCGAGTCCGTTGCCCCCACCCCCGGAACCCCCGGGACCCCCGAACCGGAGCCCTCCGGCGCCGAGGCGTCGAGCCGGCCGGGCCGCGGCCGGGTGCGGCTGCGTCGCGCCGCACTGATGGCCGTCCCCGCCTGCGTGGCGGGCGGCGTCCTGCTGACCCTCACCGCACAGGGCGTGCTGGCCAACCAGTTCCAGATCTCCGGCATGGCCTTCACGGTCACCGCGGACCGGCTGGACGGCACCGGCTTCGAGCAGTTCGGCGGTCTCGACAACATGATCGACAACAGCCCCAACGCCGGGAACACCGGCGGCCAGGTGCTGGTGGCGGTCTCCGCGATCAAGACGGCCAAGCTGACCAACCTGTGCCAGAGCGTCAACCTGGGCGGCACCAACCTGAAGATCACCGCCGGGAAGGCCGGTGCCCCGGTCACCGCCACCGACCTGACCACCGACTCCGACGTGCTCTCCGGCGACGCCTCCTTCGACCACATCGAGATCGGCGGGGACGCCTCCACCTTCGACAAGGCCGGCGTGCCGGGCCCGCCCGGGGTCTTCGGGCAGCAGGCCAACAGTGTGGTCATCGAGCACCTGCGGCAGGACAACTACGCCACCACCGCGGCCGCCTTCACCCTGCCTGGCCTGCACCTGAGCTTCAGCGACACGGGCTGCTGAGGGTGGCCGCGAGCACGGTGCCGCAGGCGCCGCGCCGCTCCTTCCGGCAGTGGCGCGGGGCCCGCCCGTTCTGGGGCGGGCTGCTGGTCACCCTGGCGGGGGCGGAGATCCTGGTCACCGAGAAGGCGCCGCTGCCGGTGCTGATGCACATCGGCCTGCAGGGGGTGGCCGGGTACCTGGTGCCCACGGTGCTGCTGCTGTGCGGGCTGCTGCTGCTCTTCAGTCCGGCGCAGCGGTTGTTCTACTCGATCCTGGCCGTGCTGCTCACCCTGGCCAGCTGGTTGACCTCCAACCTCGGCGGCTTCCTGGTCGGGCTGCTGCTGGGCCTGGTCGGCAGCAGCCTGGCCTTCGGCTGGCTGCCCGACCAGCCGGCCCGCCGCCGCCGACTGCGCCGAAGGCTCCCGGACTGACTGTTCGGGCAGCCGGTCAGGGCCGTCCGCCTGCCGCGGGCGGCCCTGACCGGTCGCGCGGCACCAGCGCGCAGGCGGTCGCCCCGGTCCCGCCGACGGCCCGCCCGGAAGGGAGCGGCACCGCGGCGCAGTCCGTTCGGCGGACCGGCAGCGCATTCGAGTGAGGTGGAACGGTCAACACCTGCCCGATTCCGGGCAGGATTCTTGGTTTTTTCGGACTGCCGACCTAGTCTCACTCTCTGTGGCCAGCCAGTCTCCCGTTCCACCCCAGCAGCAGCCGCTCTTCGCCGACCTGATCGCCCACCTGACCCGGACCAGCGTGCTGGGGCCCGGTGAGGCGGCGCGGGTGGTGGCGGAGGTGCTCGCGTACTTCTCGGAGACGGCCACCGAGTTCGTCCAGCGCCGGCACGCGGAACTGCAGGCGCGCGGACTGACCAACGAGCAGATCTTCACCCGGCTCGCGGTCGAGCTGCCCGCCCGGCGGGTGGCCGCGCCCGAGCTGTCGGCGCGCCAGCTACGGCGCATCGTCTACGGGTAGCGCGACCGCCGGGCCGACGGAGATGCGGGTCTCCGCGGTCCGCGCCGCGCCACCCCTCCCTTCGAAGCGGTCAGGAGCCTTCCCTCCCCATGTGCGGAATCGTCGCTTACATCGGTCCCAAGGACGCCACACCGTTCCTGCTCGAAGGCCTGCAGCGGCTGGAGTACCGCGGGTACGACTCGGCCGGGGTCGCGGTCACCGGCAAGGGCGCGGGCCTGAAGGTCCGCAAGACCAAGGGCCGCGTCGCGGACCTGGCCGCCACCGTCCCGGCCCGGTTCAAGGGCTCGACCGGCATCGGCCACACCCGCTGGGCCACCCATGGCGAGCCCAGCGACGCCAACGCCCACCCGCACCTGGACAACGCCGGCCGGTTCGCGGTGGTGCACAACGGCATCATCGAGAACGCCGACCAGCTGCGCACCCGGCTGACCGCCGAGGGCGCCGTCTTCAGCTCGGAGACCGACACCGAGGTGCTGGTCCACCTGATCGCCGCGCACAGCGGCGAGGGTGTGGAGCTGGAGGAGGCGGTGCGGGCCGCGCTCAAGCTGGTGGTCGGCACCTACGGCATCGCGGTGCTGGACGCCGAGCAGCCGGACCGGATCGTGGTGGCCCGCAACGGCAGCCCGATCGTGCTGGGCCTGGGCGAGAAGGAGATGTTCGCCGCCTCCGACGTCGCCGCCCTGGTCCGCTACACCCGCCAGGTGGTGCACCTGGAGGACGGCGAGCTGGCCGTGGTGCGGGCCGACGGCTTCCGCACCTTCAGCGAGGACGCCCGCCCGACCACCCGTCAGCCCTCCACGGTGGACTGGGAGATCGACTCCTACGACACCGCGGGCCACGCGCACTTCCTCATCAAGGAGATCCACGAGCAGCCCTCGGCCGTGGAGCGCACCCTGAGCGGCCGGCTCGACGAGCGGTTCGCCACCGCCCACCTGGGCGGGCTCAACATGGACGCCCGGGAGCTGCGCGACATCCGCCGGGTGAAGATCATCGGCTGCGGCTCCGCCTACTACGCCGGCCAGATGGGCGCCCAGCTGATCGAGGAGCTGGCCCGGATCGCGGCCGACGCCGAGCCGGCCTCCGAGTTCCGCTACCGCAACCCGGTGATCGAGGCCGACACGCTGTACGTCGCGGTCAGCCAGTCCGGCGAGACCTACGACACGCTGGCCGCGGTCCAGGAGGTCAAGCGCAAGGGCGGCCGGGTGCTGGGCGTGGTCAACACGGTCGGCAGCGCGATCGCCCGGGCCTGCGACGGCGGCATCTACCTGCACGCCGGGCCGGAGATCTCGGTCGCCTCGACCAAGGCGTTCACCTCCACCGTGGTCGCCTTCGCCCTGCTGGCGCTGCACTTCGGGCGGATCAACGACCTCTCCCCGGCCGACGGGCGCCGGATCGTGGACGGCCTGAAGGCGCTGCCCGGGCAGATCCGCCAGATCCTGGAGCAGGAGAAGGAGATCGCCGAGCTGGCCGCCGAGTACGCCGAGTGCGAGGGCATGATGTTCATCGGCCGGGTGCGCGGCTACCCGGTGGCCCGGGAGGGCGCGCAGAAGCTCAAGGAGATCAGCTACGTGCACGCCGAGGCCTACCCCGCCTCGGAGCTGAAGCACGGTCCGCTGGCCCTGATCAGCCCCGAGCTGCCCACCGTGGCGCTGGTGCCGGACGACGAGCTGCTGGACAAGAACCTCACCACGCTCGGCGAGATCCGGGCCCGGGCGGGCCGGGTGCTGGCCATCGCGCACACCGCCCCGGACCCGAAGCTGGCCAACCACACGCTGCTGGTCCCGCGCAACGAGCCGGAGCTGGACCCGCTGCTGCTCAACATCCCGCTGCAGCTGTTCGCCTACCACGCCGCCGTCGCCCTGCAGCGCGACGTGGACAAGCCGCGCAACCTGGCCAAGTCGGTCACCGTCGAGTAGCCCGGCCCGCCGCGGCGTTCACGCTCCCGCCAGCGTGAACGCCGCGTTGACCAGCGCCACGTGGCTGAACGCCTGTGGAGTGTTGCCGAGCTGACGGCCCGTCATCGGCTCCCACTCCTCCGACAGCAGCCCCAGGTCGTTGCCCAGCCGGACGGTGCGGTCGAACAGCTCCGCCGCCTCGGTGCGGCGCCCGATCACGGCCAGCGCGTCCGCCAGCCAGAACGAGCAGGCGACGAAGGCCCCTTCGGCCCCCGGCAGGTCGTCCTGCCGGTAGCGCCGGACGAATCCGCCGTGGTCCAACTGCTCGCGCACCGCGAGCACGGTGCGCACCACCCGCGGATCGTCCGGCGGCAGGAACCCGGTCTTCGCCACGAAGAGCAGCGAGGCATCCAACTCCCGTCCACCGTAGTGCTGGACGAAGGCGCCGAGCCGCTCGTCGTAGCCGTGCGCCAGCACGTCCGCGTGCACCGCCGCGCGCAGCGCCCGCCAGCGGGCCACCGGCGCGGGCAGCCCGGTCGCCTCGGCCAGGCGGACCGCCCGGTCGGCGGCCACCCAGCACATCACCTTGGAGTGGACGAACTGCCGGCGCCGCCCGCGCACCTCCCACAGCCCCTCGTCCGGCTCGCGCCAGTGCTGCTCCAGATGGTCCATCAGGGCCCGCAGCAGGCCCCAGACCTGGCGCTCCATCGGCAGTCCGGCCGCGTAGGCCAGCTCCAGGGTGTCCACCACCTCGCCGTAGACGTCCAGCTGCAGCTGGCCCACGGCGGCGTTGCCGAACCGCACCGGCGCCGAGTCCCCGTACCCGGGCAGCCAGCCGGCCTCGGTCTCCGGCAGCCCGCGCTCGCCGGCCACCCCGTACACCGTCTGCAGGTCGCCCGGGTCGCCGGCGATGGCCCGCAGCAGCCAGCGCCGCCAGGCCGCCGCCTCGTCCCGGAAGCCGCCGCGCAGCAGCGCGGACAGGGTCATGGTGGAGTCGCGCAGCCAGCAGTACCGGTAGTCCCAGTTCCGCTCGCCGCCCAGCACCTCGGGCAGCGCGGCGGTGGGCGCGGCCACGATGCCGCCGGTGGGCGCGTAGGTCAGCGCCTTGAGGATTATCAGCGAGCGCAGCACCGCCGCCCGCCACGGGCCCCGGTAGCGGCAGCCGGCCGCCCACCGCTGCCAGCTCTCGGTGCTGCGGCGCAGCTCGCCCTCGGCGTCCACCCGGTGCGCGGTGGCGCGGTGCGAGGGCTGCCAGCTGAGTACGAACGGCACGCTCTCGCCCGCCTGCACGGTGAACTCCGAACGGGTGGCGCCGTCCTGGCCGTAGGTGTGCACCCCGGCGGGCACCCGCAGCCAGGCCGAGTCCGGTCCGGCCACCGCGATCCGGTGGTGGTCGGTGCGGCGCACCCAGGGCACGCTGCGGCCGTAGTTGAAGCGCAACCGCAGCTCACCGGCCATCGGCACCCGGCCGGACAGCCCGGTGACCAACCGGATCAGCAGCGGGTCGCCGACCCGCTGCGGCATGAAGTCGGTGACCTGCACCGATCCCTCCGGTCCGGTCCAGCGGGACTCCAGGACCAGGGTGGCCTCCCGGTACTCCCGGTGGACCTGGTAGCTTTCCGCCGCACCGGGGGCCAGCCGCCAGTGGCCGTGCCGCTGGTCGCCGAGCAGCGCGGCGAAGCAGCTGGGGGAGTCGAACCGGGGCAGGCAGAGCCAGTCGACCGACCCGTCCCGGGAGACCAGGGCGGCGGTCTGCAGGTCGCCGACCAGGGCGTAGTCCTCGATCCGTGCCGCCATGCCGCCATTGTCCGCTGGGCGGCGGTGCCCGGCAGATGGTGCGGGAACCGGGCGACGCGCTGCGCCCGGCGGTTGCGGTGGCAGTGGTTCCCGTAGGATGATCTTTGTGCCTCTTGTCTAAATCTGTGTCGGAAAGGGGTCCCTGATGCGGCGACCGTCGTGGGTGCCCGAGGGTATGGATCTTGACCGGCCGGCCGCGGCCCGGGTGTACGACTACTACCTGGGCGGCTCGCACAACTTCGCCGCCGACCGCGAGATGGCGCGCAAGGCGATCGAGCTCTGGCCCGACCTGCCGCTGATCATGCGGGCGAACCGCGCCTTCCTGCGCCGCGCGGTCACGTTCCTGGCCCAGCAGGGCTTCACCCGCTTCCTGGACATCGGCTCCGGCATCCCGACCTTCGGCGCGGTGCACGAGGTCGCCCGCGAGTTCCAGCCGGACAGCCGGGTGGTCTACGTGGACAAGGACCCGGTCGCGGTCGCCCACAGCCGCCTGCTGCTGGAGGACGACAAGGCCTGCGCCGTGGTGGACGCCGACCTCACCGACCCGCAGGACCTGCTGTCGCGCCCCGAGGTGGCCGAGCTGCTCGGGGCCGGGGAGCCGGTGGCGCTGCTGCTGGTGGCGGTGCTGCACTTCGTCACCGACGAGCAGGACCCGGAGGGCATCCTGGCCACGCTGCGCGACGCCCTGCCGCCGGGCAGCGCGCTGGCCATCTGCCACGCCTCGCTGGAGGGCCGCCCGGACCAGGCCGAGACCCACCAGGCGCTGTACCGGCGCACCCCCACGCCGATGAAGATGCGCTCGGCCGAGCGGATCAACCGGTTCTTCGAGGGCTTCGAGCTGGTCGAGCCGGGCGTGGTCTACCTGCCGCAGTGGCGTCCGGAGGAGCCGGCCGCGGTCGGCGAGCACCCGGAGCGCATGGTCGGACTGGTCGGCGTGGGACTGCTGCCGTGACCAGCCCCCTGCCGGCCGAGCAGCAGGGCAGTACCGACAGTGCGGGCCGGTCGATCCCCGACCCGGACCGCTGGAGCAGCCTGCTGCGCGGCAGCCAGGGCGCCGCGATGCACCCCGACGCGCTGCACCGGCTGGTCAGCCGGACCACCGAGCTGCTGCAGCTGGCCCAGGCCGAGGAGGACGCGCTGGACACCGGCGCGGCCGCCGAGGCCGGCGCGCTGCTGGTCGAGTCGCACTTCACCGACCCGGACCTGCTGGCCGGGGCGATCGGCCTGCTGCAGGCCGGCGGCCCGGGCCAGCTGCGCTGCGCCGAGCTGGCCGGCGCCTTCGCCGCGGGCTGGGCCGAGGCGCTGCGCGAGCGCACCCTGCAGGAGCAGGAGGCGATCCGGCTGGCCGCCGACACCGCCCGCCGCGAAGCCGAGCGGGCGCTGCGCGAGTCCGAGGCCCGGTTCCGGGCGCTGTTCGAGTCGGCGGCGATCGGGATCGGCATCGGCGACGTCGAGGGCAACATCCTGGCGGTCAACAAGGCGCTGCAGGACATCTTCGGCGCCCGCCCGGGCGACATGCAGGGCCGCCGGGTCAACGACCTGGTGCACCCCGAGGACTCGCCGGGCGTCTGGGAGGCCTACGAGGAGATGGTCTCGGGCAAGCGCGACCACTTCTCCCTCGACAAGCCGTACTACCGCCAGGACGGCGAGGTGGTGTGGACCCACCTGACCTGCTCGCTGATCCGCGACGACGACGGCACCCCGGTCTACCAGGTCGCGATGCTGGAGGACATCACCGACCGCTACCGGCTGCAGGAGCGGCTGCGCCACCAGGCCACCCACGACCCGCTGACCGGCCTGCCCAACCGCTCGGCCTTCTTCGAGCGGCTGGAGGCGGTCTTCGACTCGCCCGAGCCCGGCGCCCGGTTCGGCCTGTGCTACGTGGACCTGGACGGCTTCAAGGTGGTCAACGACAGCCTGGGCCACGAGATGGGCGACCAGCTGCTGGCCGCGGTGGCGCTGCGGCTGGAGTCGGCGCTGCGCCCGCTGGGCCACCTGGTGGCCCGGCTGGGCGGCGACGAGTTCGTGGTGCTGCTGGAGGACTGCCGCGGCGAGCAGGAGGCGGTGGCGGCGGCCAAGACGGTGCTGGCGGCGCTGGCCAAGCCGGTGCCGATCGACGGGCACCGGTTGGCGATCGGGGCCAGCATCGGGGTGCTGGAGCGGCCGGTGGCGGCCACCACGCCGATGGCCGCGGTGCGGGCCGCCGACCTGACCCTGTACCGGGCCAAGGAGGAGGGTCGCGGGCGATGGACCCTGTTCGACCCGCAGCGCAACGCCCGCTCGGTGAGCCGGTACGCGGTCTCGGTGCGGATGCCGGTGGCGCTGGACCGCGGCGAGTTCTTCATCGACTACCAGCCGCTGTGCCGGCTCTCCGACGGCTCGCTCTCCGCGGTCGAGGCGCTGGTGCGCTGGCGCCACCCGCAGCTGGGCGTGCTGGGCCCCGACGAGTTCATCGGCACCGCCGAGGAGACCGGCCTGATCATGCCGCTGGGCCGCTGGGTGCTGGAGCAGGCCTGTGGCCAGGCGGCCGACTGGGTAAGGCAGTTCGGCGACCGGGCGCCGCAGATAAACGTCAACCTGGCGGTCCGCCAGGTGCGCAACGCCGGGCTGGTCACCGACATCGACCGGATCCTGCGCTCGTGCGGGCTGGACCCGAGCCGGCTGCAGCTGGAGATCACCGAGAGCGCGGTGGTCGGCCCGAAGGACGAGTCGCTGCGGGCGCTGCACTCGCTGGTGGACATGGGCGTCTCGCTCGCGGTGGACGACTTCGGCACCGGCTGGTCCAACCTGGCCTACCTGCGCGACCTGCCGGTCTCCAGCCTGAAGATCGCCGGCTCCTTCGTCAGCGACCTCAAGGAGACCGGGCGCGAGCAGCAGTTGGGCTGGCGGATCGTCGGCGGCCTGGTCTCGCTGTCGCACAGTCTGGGCCTGACGGTGACCGCTGAGGGCGTGGAGAACGCCGACCACGCCACCCGGCTGCGGCAGATGGGCTGCGACCGGGCCCAGGGCTGGCACTTCGGGCGCCCGGCCCGGCCGGAGGAGATCGTCCGGCGGATCATGGAAGAGCATGACCTGAAACCGGACAAATAGCCACAAAGCTATTGACGTTCGGCTGACCCGGTGCGCATGATGAGAACCCAGGGGAGTGGGTGACCGGGGGTTCGGGGGGCCGGGGGCTCTGGTCGGGGGTCAATCGGGGGATCCGGGGGTTTCGGAAACCGCCAGGGCCACCCCTGTGTCCAGGGGCGTCCCCTTGCCTCATGGAGAGGCAGCCAGCGATGAGCACCACCCTGCCCGGGCATGCCGCTGCCCAGTCCGCCACGCCGGCCCGCCGGGCCGACGACCGCCTGGCCCGCCGGGCCACCGACCGCAGATCCGTGCGACGCACCGTCAGTCTGGTCATCCCGGCCCGCGACGAGGCGCGCAACATCCCGTGGGTCTTCGAACAGATCCCGCGCTGCGTGGACGAGGTCCTGCTGGTCGACGGCGAGTCGCGCGACGCGACGCTGGCCATGGCCAGCAACTGCCTGCCGAACGTGCGCACCGTCCGTCAGCGCGGCCCGGGCAAGGGCACCGCGCTGCGCACCGGGTTCGCCGCGGCCACCGGCGAGTTCATCGTGATGATCGACGCCGATGGCTCGATGTCGCCCGGCGAGATCCCGCACTTCCTGCACTTCCTCGACCACGGCTACGACTTCGTCAAGGGCTCGCGTTACCTCAGCGGTGGCGGATCGCTCGATCTGACCACCGTCCGCTCGCTCGGCAACCGCGCCCTGCTCTCGGTGGTCAACCGGCTGTACGGCGCCCGGCTGACCGACCTGTGCTACGGGTACTGCGCGTTCCGGCGCGACTTCCTGGACACCCTTGAGCTGTCGGCCACCGGCTTCGAGATCGAGGCCGAGATGGTCGCGCACGCCCTGCGCAAGGGACTTCGGATCGCCGAGGTCCCCAGCCTCGAACTCCCCCGCCGCAGCGGGCGCTCGCACCTGCACGCGGTCTCGGACGGCCGACGGGTACTGCGGACCCTGATCGCCGAGCGCCCCGGCGCCCGGCCCACGCAGACGAAGGCCGTGGGGGAGCGATGATCGGCACCGCCCGGCGCGCCGGGCCGGCCTGCCCCCGCCCCGCCGCCCGCGATTCGCTCTACACCCCCGTCCGCGTCGTCGAGTTGGACCTGGCCCGCCCGTACGAGCTGCGCTCCCCGGACGGCCGGATCCAGCCCGATGCCGGATCGGACGCGGGCGTGTTGGCGTTGGTGCGGCTGCACGGGCACCCGCTCGGACTGGTCTCCAGCACCGGCAGCGCAGGCGGCCACGCCGCCCTGTGCCGGGCGCTGGCGGCTGCCGCTCATCGTGAACTCGCCGTCCCGGTACCGATGGTGTCCGCCGTCCGGGCTCCCGTCGGCACCGCGGCCGCGACCACCACGCCGTCTGCGGCCGCGCCGCTGATCAGCGTGGTGGTGGCCACCCGCGACCGGCCCGGGCAGCTGCGCGGCTGCCTGGACTCGCTGCTGCGCAGCGACTACCCGCACTTCGAGGTGATCGTCGTCGACAACGCCCCGTCCAGCGAGGCGACCCGGCGGCTGATCACGGCGCGCTATCCCGGCCGGGTCCGCTACCTGCGCGAGCCGGCGGCGGGGCTGGCCCGGGCGCACAACGCGGCGCTGCCCGCCGTGCGCGGCGAGCTGTGCGCCTTCACCGACGACGACACGCTGGCCGACCGGCGCTGGCTGGCCGCGCTGGCCGAGGCGTTCGGCCAGGACCCGCGGGTCGGCTGCGTCACCGGGCTGATCCTGGCCGCGGAACTGCAGACCCCCAGCCAGCTCCAGCTGGAGCGGCTGTCCGGCTTCGCCAAGGGCTTCGCACCGCTGCGTTGGTCGCTGGAGCGGCCCGGCCCCGACCCGCTCTTCCCGTTCACCGCAGGGAAGTTCGGGTCCGGCGCGAACATGGCCTTCCGCACCTCGACGCTGCGCCGGCTGGGCGGCTTCGACCCCGCGACGGGGACCGGTACGCCGGCCCGCGGCGGTGACGACCTGCTCGCCTTCCTGCGGGTGCTGGCGGCCGGCCACACCCTGGTCTACCAGCCCGAGGCGCTGATCTGGCACCACCACCGGCGCAACCCGGAGGCGGTGCCGGCCCAGGCCTTCGGCTACGGTGCCGGGTTCGGCGCGTTCATGGCCGCCGCCGTGGTGCACGAGCCCCGGCTGGCCACGGCACTGCTGCGGCGGCTGCCGCGCGGCGCGGCACTGGCCCTCCAGCACGCCGCCCGCCACGCGGCCACCGCCCCGCAGACACCGGGCCTGGGCCGGCTGGAACTGCGCGGACTGGCCTACGGGCCGGTCGGCTACCTGCGCAGCCGGCGCCTGGCCCGCCTGATCGGAGACTGAGCCATGCCCGCGCTGCCCACCCTCACCGTCGCCGTGTGCGCGTACACCACCCGGCGCTGGGCCGACCTGAGCGCCGCGCTGGACTCGCTGCGCTGCCAGGAGTACGAGCCCGCAGAGGTGCTGCTGGTCGTCGACCACTGCCCCGAACTCGGCGCGCGGGCCGAACTTGCCTGGCCCGACGTGCGGGTGATGGCCAATCAGGAGCGCCGCGGGCTGTCCGGGGCGCGCAACACCGCGCTCGCGCACGCGCGCGGCGAGGTGATCGCCTTCCTGGACGACGACGCGGTGGCCGACCCGGGCTGGACCGGCCGGCTGCTGGCCGGCTACCGGGACCCGGCCGTGCTGGGCGTCGGCGGCCTGGTGCGGCCCTGGTGGGAGGGCGGGCGGCCGGCCTGGTTCCCGCCCGAGTTCGACTGGGTGGTCGGCTGCAGCTACCGGGGCCTGCCCGAACGCCCCGCGCCCGTACGCAACTTCATCGGCGCCAACATGTCCTTCCGGCGGGCCGAACTGGTCGCCGCCGGCGGCTTCAGCCCCGAGCTCGGCCGGATCGGCAGCCGCCCGCTGGGCTGCGAGGAGACCGAGCTGTGCCTGCGACTGGCCGCCGCCCACCCGGGGTGCGAGCTGCGCTACGACCCGGCCGCGGCGGTGCGCCACCACGTGCCGCCGGTCCGCGCCCGGTGGGGCTACTTCCGGGCCCGCTGCTACGCCGAGGGCCGCTCCAAGGCCACCGTGGCCCGGCTGGCGGGCGCGGCCCGGGCGCTGGCCAGCGAGCGCGCCTACCTGCGGGCCACGCTGCCGCTGGCGGTGGCCCGGGCGCTGCGCCCGGGCCGGCTGCGGGTGGCGCTGGCGATCTGCGCCGGTGCCGGGACCACCGCGTTCGGCTACCTGGCCGGGCGGCTGGCGGACCTGGGCCACGGCGCGCCGACGGGGGCCGGCACTGCGGCGACGGCGGCAGAAGGGGCGGCGGCGGGAAGCGCCGCGCCGGCGGGCGGTGCACCGGTGCCGGGAAGCGGTGCGCCATGACCATCGTCCCGGTGCTGCTGTACCACTCGGTGAGCACCGACCCGCCCGACTGGCTGGCCCCATACACCGTCACGCCGACCGTGTTCGCCGAGCAGCTGGACCGGTTGGCCGACGCCGGCCGCACCGTGGTGCCGCTGCGCCGACTGGTCGCCGCGCAGCGCGGCGGGCCGCAACTGCCCGACAACGTGGCGGTGCTGACCTTCGACGACGGCTACGAGGACTTCTTCTGGACGGTCGCGCCGCTGCTCACCGAGCGCGGCCTGCCCGCCACCCTCTACCTGACCACCGGCGCGGTCCACCCGCCCGGTGAGCGGGGAAGCGGCAGCCTGCTGCCGCCCGCCCCGATGCTGAACTGGCGTCAGGTCGCCACCCTGGACGCCTACGGCTTCGACATCGGGGGCCACTCGCAGACCCACCCGCAACTGGACACCCTGGGCCGGGCCCGGTTGTGCGCCGAGATCGCCGAGTGCAAGCGGATCCTGGAGGACGCGCTCGACCACCCGGTGACCAGCTACGCCTACCCGCACGGCTACAACAGCGCCGCGGTGCGCCGCAAGGTGCGCCAGGCCGGTTGGACCTCGGCCTGCGCGGTGGCGAACTGCTTCAGCTCGCAGGCCGACGACCCGCTGCGGATCGCCCGCCTGACGGTCCGGGCCGACACCGGCCCCGAGCTGTTCGAGCAGTGGGTGGCCGGCCGCGGCGCACCCACCGCACCCCGCCCGGAGCGGCTGCGCACCAAGGGCTGGCGGATCTACCGCCGGCTGTGCGCCGCCGTCGGCCGCCCGGTCGGCGGCCCGCCCCGGCCGGCGGACTGACCGGCGGGTCGTACCCGCCGCACCCCGGCCCGACTGGGAGGCTGAACCATGGTCGACGCCCCGACCCGCACTCCGCACCGCGCGGTGCCGGACGACCACCGCCCGCCCGCTCCGGTGCCGGTGGCGGTGGACCCGCTGCAGACGGTGCCCGAACTGACCGAGCGGCTGCTCGCCGAGGTGGAGCGCGGCCACTGGCTGGAGGCCTACCTGGCCGCCGCCGGGGCCACCCAGATCCTGCAGGACCTGCTGGACGGCATCGACCGCCCGCTGCCGCGGCTGGCCCGCCAGCTGGCCGGCCGCCGGTCCGGTGCCCTGGTGCGGCTGCTGGCCCGGCTCGCCGTGGCGCTGCGGCCGTGGCGCGGCCGGCGGGCGGTGCGCCGCTGGAGCGAGCGGCTGGCCACCCTGGCCGGACTGCTCGCCGAGCTGGTGATGGTGCCGGGCCGGGACATCGAGACGGATCAGCCGGTGCTGGCGGCCGCCCGGCGGGCCGCCGCCGGGCCGGTGCACTGCCGGGCGCTGCGGCACGCGGTGCTGCGCCGGCCGTCCTGCTTCGCCGGCCTCGACCAGCACCCGCAGGACGTCGCCGAACTGGTCCGCCGGTTCTCCGTGCAGTCGCCCGATCCCACCCGGCCGCTGCTGGTGCTGGGCGTGCGGACCTCCGGCAGCTACCTGGCCCCGCTGGCCGGCGCCGCGCTGCGGGCCCGCGGCTACCGGTCCGTCACGGTCGGCACCGCGCGCCCCGCCGGGCCGCTGCTGCCCGGGCACCGGCGCACCCCACGCCGGATCGCCCGGCACGGCGGCGCCGCCCTGCTGCTGGACGCCCCGCCGAGCACCGGCAGCGCGGTCGCCCAGGTGGCCGCGGCGGTGCGCCGGGCCGGCTTCCCGACCGTGGCCGTGGTGCCGCTGCTCGCGCTGTTCGGACCGGCGGTGCCGCCGGAGCCGCTGCGCCGGTACCCGTGCGTGCTGCTGCCGGGCGAGCGGTGGGCGGTGCGCGAGCGGCTCGGCGAGGCCGAGCTGCTGCGCACCGTGGCCAAGGTGCTGCCGCCGGGCCTGCGGGTGGCCGAGCTGACGGCCCCTCAGGTTGACCTGCCGAACCGGTGGGCGCACCTGTCGGTGCCGGTCACCGTGCGGGTGGAGCGGGACGACCGCTCGGCCCGGCTGCTCTCGCTGACGGCGCAGTGGGCGGGCGTGGGCGGCTTCGGCCGCTACCACGCGCAGATCGCCGAGCGGCTGCCCGGCCTGGTCGCCCCCGTGTTCGGCTTCGCCGACGGCGTGCTGCTGCGCGAGCGGCTGCCCGGCGAGGACCGGCCCGGCCGCCCGGTCGGCCCGGCCGTGGTGGCCGGCTACCTGGCGCACCGTCAGCACCGGCTCGCGCTGGCCGAGGACCGCAGCGCCTGGCTGTCCGGCCGCCGGCCGGTCTGGGAGGCGGCCGCCCAGGTGCTGGCCGGCGGCTACGGCCGGCTCGCGCTGCCGGCCCGGGCCCTGCTGCTGGACCGGCTGGCCCGCCGGACCCTCACCGTGGCCCGCCCCTGCGTCACCGACGGCAGCACCGGCCCGGCCGCCTGGGCCTCCGACGCCCGTGGCGGCTGGCTCAAGATTGACTGCGCCGCCGGCACCTTCAGCCACCTCGAGCCGGCCAGTCGGGACGCCGCCTACGACCTGGCCGGCGCCGCCCTCGGGGCCCCCGCCGACGAGGCCGCGCTGCTGGCCCGCTTCCGCGAACTGACCGGCGATCCGCTGCCCGCCGCCCGGTGGTGCCTGCTGCAACTGGTGCAGGCCTGGAACGAGCGGCGGCTGGCGGGCGCCGGTGCCCGCCCGGCTCCGGCCGCCGATCGGGCCCGCACCGCCCAGGCCCGCGCCGTGCGCCGCTTCCTGGCCGAGATCTACCTGGCCGACCTGCCGGCCCGGCCCGGCACCGGCGCCTGGGTGGTGCTGGACGTGGACGGCGTGTTGGAGACCGACGTGCTCGGCTTCCCCACCTCCTCCCCGCTCGGCATGCTGGCGCTGCGTGCGCTTCGGGCGCACGGCTACCGCACGCTGCTGGCCAGCGGCCGCTCGCTGCCCGAGGTGCGCGAGCGGTGCGCCGACTACGGACTGGCCGGCGGGATGGCCGAGTACGGCTGCGCGGGCTGGGACGGCCAGGGCGAGCTGGCGCTGCTGCCGCCGGAACTGCGCGAGGTGGGCGACGGCGGGCTGTCCCGGCGGATCGCCGCACTGCCCGGCGGCTCGGTGGACCTGCGCTACCTGTGGTGCGTACGCGGCCGCCAGCGCGGCGGGGCGGGCGCACTGGCTCCGCAGACGGTCCGCCGGCTGCTCGCCGACTGCCACCCGTCGGCCCGGTTCGCGGTGCTGCCCGGCCGGGCGCAGACCGACTTCGTCCCGCTGGGCGCCGACAAGGGCCACGGTGTGCGGGCGCTGCTCGACCACCTGGGCGCGGTCGGGGCCGTCCCGGCGCTCGCGGTCGGCGACAGCCGGGCCGACCTGTCGATGCTGCGGCTGGCCGAGCGCGGCGCGGTGCCGGCCAACGGCCGCCGCCAGTTGCGCGGCAGCCCCGTGACGGTGCTGCACCGCCCGTACCAGGCGGGCCTGGCCGAGGCGGTGGCCGCGCTGATCGGGCACCCGCCCGGCGGCTGCCCACAGTGCCGGCTGCCGCTGGTCGAGGACACCGCCCGCCCGCTGCTGGCGCTGCTGGCGGTGCCGGAGGCCGGGCGGCGCGGCGCCGTGCCGCGTACCGCCGCACTGGCCCGCGCGGTACTGCGGCCGGCCGGGCCAGGGGAGCAGCCGTGATGCTCCGCCGCTCCGCCCTCGCTCCGACGCAGGCCGCCGCCGGTAGGGCCGGGCGGCCGGTGGATGGGGGTGTGGTGGCGGGTGCAGTCGGCGGGGTTGCGGGGCCGGCGAGTGGGGCCGCGGTGCTGGGCGCCGTCGACGGGGTTGCAGGTGCTGGGCCGGGTGTCGCCGGCCGGGCCGGTGCTGGGCCGGGCGCTGTGGAGCGGTCCGCCGGGCCGGTGGCCGGGCACTCCGGCGGGACTTCCGTGGACCGGGCCGCGCCGGCCGTCGCCCGGCCGGCGCGGCGGGAGGACCCGCTGCTGCGCAACGGGCTGCTGCTGACGGCCAGTTCGCTGCTCACCTCGGTGGTCGGGGTGGTCTTCTGGGCGTTGGCCGCCCGGTGGTACAGCCCCGAACAGGTGGGCCGGAACTACGCCGCGGTGGCCGCGCTGATGCTGCTGGGCGGGATCGGGCAGCTGAACCTGTCCAACGTGCTGGTCCGGTTCGTGCCGCCGGCTCGGCAGCCGGGGCGGCTGGTGCTGCGGGCCTACCTGGGGGCGGTGCTGGCCGCGGTGCTGGCCGGTACCGGCTTCGTCCTGCTGGTCCCGGTGCTCTCTCCCGGGCTCGGTTTCCTGCACACGCCGCTGCTGGGCGCGGCCTTCGTCGTGGGTGCGGTCGGCTACGCGCTCTTCGAGCTGCAGGACGGGGTGTTCACCGGGCTGCGCCGGGCCGACCTGGTGATCTGGGAGAACACCGGCTTCGCGGTGCTCAAGACCGGGCTGCTGGGCGCCTTCGCGGCGGCCGGCGCGGTGCTCGGCATCCTGCACGCCTGGCTGGTCGGCCTGGTGGTGGTGGTCGTGGTGACCAACAGCTACCTGTTCGCCCGGGCGATCCCGCGCCACCGCCCGCGCGGCAGCCCGGCCAGCCCCACGCCCCGCTACCTGGCGGCGGACCTGACCGGTGCGCTGTGCTGGCAGGCCGCCGCCTCGCTGCCGCCGGTCCTGGTGCTGAACCTGAGCGGCGCCGCGGCCAGCGCCTACTTCTCGGTGGCCTGGCTGGTCGGCTACGGCCTCTACCAGTTCGTCAACAACATGGGCTACTCGCTGACCGTGGAGTCCGCCGACGAGCGGACGCTGCCCGCCCACTACTGGCGGCTGCTGCGCCACACCGGCGCCCTGCTGGCCGCCGCCGTGCTGGTGCTGGAACTCGCCGCACCCCTGCTGCTGCGGGTCTTCGGGGCCGACTACGCCGCCCACGGCACCACCGCACTGCGGCTGCTGGGCGCCTCCGCGCTGCCGTTCCTGGTGACCAGCACCGCGGTCGCGGTCTGCCGGGTGCGCCGGCGGATGCGGGTCGCGGTGACCGCCCTGGTCTCGCTGTCGACGCTGGTGCTGGTGCTCACCGTGCTGCTGGTACCGCGGTGGGGGAGTGAGGGAGCGGCCGCCGCCTGGCTGGCCGCGCAGCTGGTGGTGGCCGCGGGCCTGCTCGCCTGCGCCCCCTGGTGGCGGCCGGCCCGGGTGCGCGCGGGCGCCCGGCGCGGGGCGGCCCGGCGCGGGAGGGCCCGGCCATGACCGTCCAGGCGACCGTCACCCCCGTCCCGCGCAGGCGCACCGGCACGGGCCGGTACCGCCCGCCGGACGGGTGGCAGCTGTGGCTGCCCCGCCTGGTCCTGCCGGCCGCGCTCGGCATCTGGCTGCTGTCGCTGCGCCGGGTGCGGCTGGAGCGGATGGGCGACCTGGGGCTGCTCCAGGTGCTGCCGGTGTGGTTCTGGTTCGCGCTGGCCCTGCTGACGGTGGGTTTCCTGGCCGCGCTGCGCGAGCCGCGGCTGCGGCCGCGCTGGCTGGCCGGCTACCTGCTCGCCCTGGTGCTGATGATCCACGCCACCCCCAGCCTGCTCTACCCGGCCCTGCGGTACTCCTGGGCCTGGAAGCACATCGCGGTGGTGGACGCGATGCTGCGCCACAACGGCACCGTGCCGAACGCGCAGGGGCTGGACATCTACAACCAGTGGCCCGGCTTCTTCGACCTGAACGCGCTGCTGCTGCGGGTCACCGGCCTGCACTCGGCGCTGGGCTACGCGGCCTGGGCGCCGGTCTTCTTCAACGCGCTGCTGCTCGGCCCGCTGCTGCTGCTCTACCGCTCGATCACGGCGGACCGGCGGGTGGTCTGGGGCGGGGTCTGGATCTTCTACTCGGCCTCCTGGGTCGGCCAGGACTACTTCTCCCCGCAGGCCTTCGCTTTCCTGCTGTACGTCAGCGTGCTGGCGGTGGTGGTGCGGCGACTGCAGCAGCGGCCGGCCGGCGGCTGGCCGCTGCCCCGGCTGCTGGTGCTGCTGCTGCTCGAGTTCGCCATCGCGTGCTCGCACCAGCTGACCCCGCTGATGCTGGTCAGCGCGCTGCTGCTGCTCTCGCTGCCCCGGCGAAACCGGCGCACCGTGCTGCCGCTGCTGGCGGGGGCGGTCGGCTTCACGGTGCTGTGGGACAGCACGGTGGCCCGCCCGTACCTGGCCGCCAACCTGCACCAGCTGGTGCACGCGCTGAGCTCGCCCGACGCGAACGTGTTCTCCGGGCTGGCCGGGCTGGGCGCGGCGGCCCCCGGGCAGGTGCTGGTGGCCTGGGTGGACCGCGGCATGTCGGCCGGGCTCTTCGTGCTGGCCGTGATCGCGTTCTGGCACCGGCCGTGGACCCGGCGCACCCCGCTGCCCTTGCTCGCCCTCGCACCGCTGCTGCTGCTGGCGGCGAACAACTACGGCGGCGAGATGATCTTCCGTGCCTTCCTGTTCTCGCTCCCGGCGACCGCGTTCCTGAGCGCGGCGCTGCTGCTGGCCCCCGCCCCCCGACCGCGACTGCGGGCCGCGGTGGTGACCGTGCTGCTGGCGGCCATGCTGTCCGGGCTGCTGCTCGGCTACGACAGCAAGGAGAGCATGAACCGGTTCGCCCCCGACGAGGTCACCGCCGTGCGCACCACGATCGACCAGGCACCACCGGGCAGCCGGATCATCTCGGTCACCTCCGACCTGCCCGGCGCGGACCGCCGCTACGACGAACACACCCGGGTGGTCTTCGACCAGGGCACCCTGGCGCAGCGTCAGGAACTGGTGCGCGACCCGACGGCGGCCCTGCAGCAGGCGGCGGCGAACGCGACCGGGCCGGTCTACCTGGTGCTGACCCGGGCTCAGGCGGCGGAGTGCTACCTCACCGGCACGCTGCCGGCCGACACGGTCGCGCGGCTGCACACCGCGGCGGACCTGCTGCCCGGGTTGGCCGTGATCCACCAGGGGCCGGACGCGGTGGTGTACCGGTTCATGACGACCACCGGAGGCTCGTGATGACGCACAGGCTCGCGACGGCCAGGATCGGGCTCGCACTGTCCGGCTGGGTGGCGCTGGCGGCCACGCTGCTGCCGGCCGGCTCACCGGTACGGGTGGCGGTGACCGCCGCCTTCGTGCTGCTCGGCCCCGGCGCGGCGGCGGTGCGCCCCGGGCCGCCCGGGCCGCAGCCGACGGCCGAGCCCGGGGTGGCGCGCCTTTCGCTCCCGGCGCTGGAGCGGCTGGTGCTCGCGGTGGCGGCGAGCCTGGCGGCGGCCGTGGTGGTGGCGGTGGCCTTCTACCTGAACCACGCGTTCACGGTGCCCCGGGTGCTGGCGGTGCTGGCGGCGCTGACCACGGTGCTGGCGCTGTGGCCGCGCCGCCGCGAGCGCTCCGGTGGCGACGGCAACGGCGGCGGGAGCGGTGACGGCGGTGGCAGGGGGCGGCGCTGGTGGCGGGCCGCCGGCGCGGGCCTGCTGCTGTTCACCGCCGCCTGCGGGGGCCAGCCCACCCCGGGGATCGGCAGCGGGGCCGGCTCCCCGCTCGCCACCACGGCGGCGCCGGGTGCCGATCCGGCCGCACCCGGGCCCTGGCACCTGGCCTTCCAGGACGACTTCCACGGCAACCGGCTGGACACCGCCCGCTGGGCCACCTGCTACGACTGGAACGACCGCGGCTGCACCAACGCCGGCAACCACGAGCTGGAGTGGTACCAGCCCGGCCAGGTCACCGTCCGGGACGACCACGCCGTGCTCACCGCCCAGCGACGGGACACCGTGGGCAGCGACGGCAAGACCTACCCCTGGACCTCCGGCATGATCACCACCGGCCGGGACACCTGGAACGGCACGCCGCGCTCCACCTACACCCACGGCTACTTCGAGGCGGCGGTCCGGATCCCGGCCGAGGGCGGGATGTTCCCGGCGTTCTGGCTGATGCCCGACACCCGCACCACCCCGCCCGAGCTGGACGTGGCGGAGTTCGCGGTCGACCCGCACCAGGTGAACTTCAACCTGCACTGGACCGGCAGCGGCAACAGCGACCAGCACGTGGGCCAGGTCTGGGGCCCGTCCGACTTCGCGGGCAGCACCCACGTGGTGGCCGCCGACTGGGAGCCGGACTCGATCACCTGGTACGTGGACGGCGTGGCCCGCTGGAAGCAGACCGAGCACCTCCCCGACGTCCCGATGGAACTGATCGTCAACCTGGCGGTCGGCTTCCCGTCCGCCCCGCCCGCCGGGGTCACCCGGGCCACCCTCTCGGTGGACTGGGTGAAGGTCTGGCAGCACTGAGGAGGTCGCGATGGCCGAGCTGGACCGCACCGTCCCCGCGCTGCTGGTGAAGGTGGGCCGCTACCCGCAGCACCACGGCGGTCTGGGCGTGGTGCGCACGCTGGCCCGGGCGGGGGTGCCGGTACACGCGGTGGTGGAGTCCCCGGCCACGCCGGTGGCGCTCTCCCGCTACCTGACCGGGTACGCGGTGCGCCCGACCACCGGGTGCGAGCCGCCCGCGCAGCTGGTGGACCTGCTGCGCGCGGTCGGCGAGCGGATCGGGCGCCCGGCGGTGGCGGTGCCGACCGACGACGAGGCGGCCGTGCTGCTCGCCGAGCACGGGGCCGAGCTGGCACCGTACTTCCTGCTGCCGCCGGTCGCCGCCGGGCTGCCGCGCCGGCTGGCCAGCAAGGCCGGGCTGCACGAGCTCTGCCGCCGCCACGGGGTGTCGGCCCCGCGCTCGGCGGCGGTCGCCGACCAGGCCGCCCTGCTCGCGCTCGGCCGGGAGTGGGGCTACCCGCTGGTGCTGAAGAACCTGGAGGCCTTCACCCGGCTGCGCGCGCCCGTGGTCCGGCACACCACGCTGGTGCGGGACGAGGCCGAGCTGACCGCCATGGTGCCGGACCGACCGCTGTCGGTGCTGGCCCAGGAGTACCTGCCGGCCGAGCGGTCCGAGGACTGGATCACCCACCTGTGCTGCGGTCCCGGCGGCGAGGCCCGGGTGGCGTTCAGCGGGCGCAAGCTGCGCTCCTGGCCGCCGGAGTCGGGGGTGACCACCCGGGCGGTCGCCCTGGTGAACCGTCAACTTCTGTTGCAGGCGGAGCAGTTCTGCCGGCAGATCGGCTACGTCGGGGTGGCTGACCTGGACTGGCGGCTGGACCTACGCGACGGCCGCTACAAGCTGCTCGACTTCAACCCCCGCACCGGGGCGCAGTTCCGCCTGTTCGAGGACGAGCACGGGGTGGACGTGGTCCGCGCGCTGCACCTGGAGTGCACCGGCCGCCCGGTCAGGCCGGCCGCCCAGCGCGCGCCCCGGGTCTTCGCGGTGGGCCAGCTGGACCTGCCCTCGGCACTGTGCTGGACCGCCCGCCACCGCCGCCTGCCCCGCGCGGTGCTGCCCCGCCGCGGCACCGAGCGGGCCTGGCTGAGCCTGGACGACCCGCTGCCGGCCGCCGTCGAGGCCTGCTGGTTCGCCGGGACCGTGGCCCGCCGGTTGTCGCAGCGCCGTCCCGGGTGACAGCCGCCCCCGCAGCGGTGACACTGTGCCGACCCAGCGTCAGTCAGGAGGGGGTGCGCAGGTGGACGGCAACAGCTACCGGACGGTCGTGACCAGCGGATTCGACTACGTCACCACCGGCGGGCTCGCGGACGAGCAACTGCGCGAGTGGCTGCGGGAGGTGAAGAAGTACGACGCGGACCTGCTGGAGTACGGCCCGGCTCCGCTGGCCCCGGGGGTGCGGCTGGACGCCGACTCGCGGACCGACCTGCACGGCGCCTACACCCGCTGGCGGCTGCGCGAGAGCACGCCGGACGGGGTCTGGCAGACCCTGCTGGTGGTCCGGTCCCGCCCCGACGGGGCCCCGCCCTGGGTCCGGCTGGAGGTGGAGCAGCTGCCCGCGGAGCCGGGCGGGCGCTCCGCCTTCGCCCGGCCGCCGCGGCTGGCCGCCCCGCTGCTCGCCGCGATCGGCGCCCGGGACGGACTGGCCGAGGTGAGCGCCGAGCCGCGCCTGATCCAGCCCGCCCAGGTGCCCCGGGTGGTGGCCGAACTGTGCGACCCCGAGCGGCGGTTGCCGACCGTGGTGGCCTCGGTCGCGGACGAGGCGGAACAGGCGGCGGCCGGCCTGCTGCTGGGCCGGCTGGCCGGACTGGCCGTGCTCTACCTGCTCGGGCCGCAGGCGGAGCCGGAGTTCAACCGCGCGCTGCCGCACCACCGGGTGTTCGAGGGTGCGGTGCGCACCTTCCTGCCCGGGGTGCGGCCGGACCGGCCCGCCGACGCCTACCGGCACCCGCTGCTGCGCGGTGCGGTGCGGCTGGCCGACCGGACGGCCGCGGCCCGGCTGTTGACCCGGCTGCCGCGGCGCCTGGCGGTGCGCTCGCCGCTGCCCGCCGAGCTGGTGGACACCCCCGCGCTGCGGCCCCGCCCGGCCACCGAGGCCAGCGCCTCCGAGCTGGAGCGGCTGCGGTCGGAGAACACCGCGCTGACCCAGCTGCTGGACGAGGCCGGGCAGGAGGAGGCGGCCCGGCTGGCCGAGATCGGCGAGCTGCGGCTGGAGCTGCGCGAGCGCGAGGAGAGCGGCTTCGAGCTGGCCGTGGAACTGGAGGAGCGGGCCGAGGAGCTGCGCCGCACCGCGGCCCGGCTGCGCGACCTGCAGCGGCACCTGGTGGAGCTGGACCAGGCGGCGGTGGCGTTCCGCGAGCCGGCCGGGTTCGAGGCCGGGCCGGTCGGCTTCGAGGAGCTGCTGGGGCGGCTGGGCGGGCTGGACGCGGTGCGGTTCACCGGGAACCGGCGCACCACCGCCGAGCTGGACGCGCAGGCGCTCGGCTCCGACTGGGCGGCCACCGCCTGGGACGCGCTGCTGGCGTTGCAGGACTACGCGGCGGCCCGGCGCCGGGGCGGGGCGCTGCGGGACTTCCTGCACTGGTGCCGGGAGACCCCGCCGGGCGGGCACGGGTTCCCGCCCGGCAAGGTGGTGCGGGACGAGTCGCCGCAGACGGCGGGCCGGCGGACCTGGCGCCAGCAACGCACCTTCCCGGTGCCGGCGGCGGTGGACCCGGCCGGGGAGCTGTTCATGGGCGCGCACCTGCGGATCGGGGCGGGCAACGCCAAGGCGCCGCGGCTGCACTTCCACGACGACACCGGGCACACCGGGCTGGTCTACGTCGGGTACCTGGGGCCGCACCTGGACAACACCCTGCACGCGAGCATCTGAGGCCCCGTCCGGTGCGGGCGGGTCAGACCTTCGCGCCCAGCATGCGCAGCGCCAGCTCGCCGTAGCGCAGGCCGAGCTGCTCGGGGGCCTCGGTGCTGCGCTCGTTGTACCAGCGGGCCACGTCGATGCCCAGGCCGGTGATGGCGCGGGCCGCGGTGCGGGCGTCGGTGGCCAGGAAGGCGCCGGTGCGCACGCCGTCCTCGATCACCTGCTTGACCAGGTCCTCGATCCGGCGGCGCAGCTCGGCGACCTCGGCGAAGTCCGCGGCGGGCAGCGCGCGCAGCTCGTAGTTGACGATGCGTCCGACGGTGTGGCCGCGGGCGTGCCAGGCGGTGAAGTCCTCGACCAGCCGGCGCATCTGCTCCACCGGGTGGTCGCTGCCCTGCACCGCCCGCTCGACCAGCTCCAGGGTGGCGGCATGACCGCTGCGGCTGATCTCGGCCAGCAGCGCGGCCTTGGACGGGTAGTGGATGTAGAGCGCGGCCGGGCTCATGCCGGCGCCCGTGGCGATGTCCCGGGTGGTGGTCGCGTGGAAGCCGCGGGCGGCGAACGAGTCGACGGCTGCGGCCAGCAGCCGCCGCGCGGCCTCGGGGCGTTCCCCGGGCCACTGATCGGCGAGGTGCTGCGCGGTGCTCATGGTCGACATCCTCGCACGGGCTCGGAAGCTGCTGGTGTTGACAGTGTGCGGTGCGGCCAACATCCTAAGCAAGCGCTTAGTTACCCGTGAGTTCATGCACTTGTGAGGACGATCATGACGCTGACGTTCAAGGGACAGGTGGCACTCGTCACCGGGGCCAGCCGGGGCATCGGCCTGGCCATCGCCCGGGAGCTGGTCGAGCGCGGTGCCAGGGTCTGCATCACCGCCCGCAACCCCGAACCGCTCGCCGAGGCGGTGCGCGACCTGGGCGGCGAGGCGCACGCGATCGCGGTGGCCGGCAAGGCCGACGACCCCGAGCACCAGCGCGCCGCGGTGGACCGCACCCTCGAGGCCTACGGCCGGCTGGACCTGCTGGTCAACAACACCGGCATCAACCCGGTGTACGGCCCGGTGCTGGACACCGACCCCGCGGCCGCAGCCAAGATCCTGGCCGTCAACGTGCTCGGCCCGCTCGCCTGGACCAGGCTCGCCTGCGAGGCCTGGATGCGCGAGCACGGCGGCGCGGTGGTCAACGTCTCCTCGATCGCGGGCCTGCGCACCTCGCCCGGCATCGGCATGTACGGCGTCAGCAAGGCCGCGCTGTCCCGGCTCACCATGGAGCTGGCCGGCGAGCTCGGCCCGGACATCCGGGTCAACGCGGTCGCGCCCGCCGTGGTGAAGACCAAGTTCGCCGAGGCGCTCTACGTCGGCCGGGAGGAGGAGGCGGCTGCCCCCTACCCGCTCAAGCGGCTCGGGGTGCCCGAGGACGTGGCCGGCGCGGTGGCCTTCCTGCTCTCCGACGCGGCCGCCTGGATCACCGGCCAGACCCTGGTGGTCGACGGCGGCGTGACCATCGGCGGCGGGCTGTGAGCGCGCGCACGGTGGTGGTCACCGGCGCCGGGCGCGGCATCGGCGCGGCGCTGGCCGCGGCCTTCGCCGCCGAGGGCGCCCGGGTGGTGGTCAACGACGTGGACACTGCGGCGGCCGCCGCGACCGCCGAGCGGCTGGGCGCGCTGGCGATCCCCGGCGACGCGGCCGGCCGGGAGGGCGTGGAGGCGCTGATCACCGCGGCCCGGGCCGAGCTGGGGCGGATCGACGTGTACTGCGCCAACGCCGGGGTGGCCCCGGGCGGTGGGGCCGACGCGCCCGAGTCCGCCTGGTCGGCGGCCTGGGAGGTCAACGTGATGGCGCACGTGCGGGCCGCCGAACTGCTGCTGCCCGAGTGGCTGGAGCGCGGCGAGGGCCGGTTCGTGGCCACCGTCTCGGCCGCCGGACTGCTCACCATGCTCGGCTCGGCGCCGTACTCGGTGAGCAAGCACGCCGCGCTGGCCTTCGCCGAGTGGCTCTCGGCCACCTACCGCCACCGCGGGGTGCGGGTGCACGCGCTCTGCCCGCAGGGCGTGCGGACCCAGATCCTGGAGGAGTCCGGCGCGGTGGGCAAGGCGCTGATGGGAGCCGGGGCGCTGGAGCCGGAACAGGTCGCGGCGGACGTGCTGCGCGCGATCGCCGAGGAGCGGTTCCTGATCCTGCCGCACCCCGAGGTGGCGGGCTACTACGCGGCCCGAGCCGCCGACCCGGACCGCTGGCTGGACGGGATGAACCACCTGCAGCGCAAGTTCGTCGAAGGAGCGTCATGAAGGCTTGGCAGGTCACGGAGCTGGGGTTGCCGCGCGAGGTGATGCGGCTGGTCGAGGACGCGCCGGCCCCGGTGCCCGGCGAGCACCAGGTGCTGGTGAAGGTGCGGGCGGCGGCGGTCAACTTCCCCGACGCGCTGATGTGCATGGGCCTGTACCAGGTGAAGCCGCCGCTGCCGTACACCCCGGGGGTCGAGCTCTGCGGCGAACTGCCCGGTGGGGAGAGGGTGATCGGCAACCCGGTGGGCGGCAGCGGGGCGTTCGCCGAGTACGCGCTGCTGGACTCGCGGGCACTGTTCCCCGCCCCCGACGCGCTGGACGACGCGCAGGCCGCGGCCCTGCACATCGGCTACCAGACAGCCTGGTTCGCGCTGCACCGTCGGGCCCGGCTGCAGGCCGGCGAGACCCTGCTGGTGCACGCGGCGGCCGGCGGCGTGGGCAGCGCGGCGGTGCAGCTGGGCAAGGCGGCCGGCGCGCGGGTGGTCGCGGTCGTCGGCGGGCCCGAGAAGGCGGCGGTGGCCAAGGAGTTGGGCGCGGACCTGGTGGTGGACCGGAAGGCCGCCGACTTCGTGGCCGCGGTCAAGGAGGCCACCGGCGGGCGCGGTGCGGACGTGGTCTTCGACCCGGTGGGCGGCGACGCCTACACCGGGTCCACCAAGTGCGTCGCCTTCGAGGGCCGGATCGTGGTGGTCGGCTTCACCAGCGGCACCATCCCCACCCCGCCGCTGGGCCACGCGCTGGTGAAGAACTACTCGGTGCTGGGCCTGCACTGGGGCCTGTACAACACCAAGGACCCGGCCGCGGTGCGGGCCTGCCACCAGGAGCTCACCACCCTGGCCGCCGCCGGGCTGGTCCGCCCGCTGGTCAGCGAGCGCCTGCCCCTGGCCGGCGCCGCCGAGGGCGTCCAGCGGGTCGCCGAGGGCAGTACGACGGGGCGTGTGGTGATCGTTCCGTGAGCACGGCGGTGCCCCGAGGAGTCACTCCTCGGGGCACCGCCGTGGGTCAGGCCGGCAGGTTCACCAGCTCGGCCAGGGCGGTGCGGTGGCGGCCGGGGGTGCCCAGGGCCAGCTGGTCGGCCTTGGCGCGCTTGAGGTAGAGGTGCGCCGGGTGCTCCCAGGTCATGCCGATGCCGCCGTGCAGCTGGACGCACTCCTCGGCCGCGCGGACCGCGACGGTGCCGCAGTGCGAGGCGGCCACCGCGACCGTGACCGCGGCGTCGGGAGCCCCGGTGGCCAGCGCGTCGGCCGCGGCCCGGGCGGCGGCGCGGGCGCCGACCACCTCCAGCCAGAGGTCGGCCAGCCGGTGCTTGAGCGCCTGGAAGGAGCCCAGCGGCCGGTTGAACTGGCGGCGTTCGCGCAGGTACTCGACCGTCATGGCCAGGCACCGTTCGGCCAGGCCCAGTTGCTCGGAGGCCAGCATCCCGGCGCCGGTGAGCAGGGCCTGCGCCAGCACCGCCGGGTCCTCGGTGAGCAGTTGGCCGGGCGCCTGGGCCAGCACCACGTCCGCGAGCGGGCGGGTCAGGTCCAGCGAGGTGCGCGGGGTGACGGTGAACCCGGACTCCACCAGGTACAGTGCGCCGCCCTCGACCGGCACCACCAGCTGATCGGCCGTCAGCGCGTCCGCCACCGAGGTGACGGTGCCGGTCAGTGCGCCGCCCTCGGCCCGCACGGTCGGCGCGCCGAGCGAGAACGGGACCGCCAGGGTGGCCGTGCGCTCGGCGGGCCCGAGCACCGAGCCGGCCAGCACCACGCTGCCCAGCACCGGGGTCGGGGCCAGCGAGCGGCCCAGCTCCTCCATCACCACGGCGACCTCGCGCCAGCTGCCACCGGCCTCGGGGGCCAGCAGCTCGGGCACTCCGAGCTGGGTCAACTCCCGCCACAGTGACGGGTCGTAGCCCTGCTGGGCGGTGGCCCGGGCGAGCACCGCGTCGATCGGGCTGCGGTCGGTGAGCAGGTCGCGCAGGCTGGCCCGCAGCTCCTCCTCGACCTCGGTGTAGAGCAGGTTCACCGGGACAGCTCCTTCCACGGCACGTCCTTGTCCGTGCGCGGCTCGGGCGGCAGCCCCAGCACCCGCTCGGCGATGATGTTGCGCAGGACCTCGCTGGTCCCGCCCTCGATCGAGTTGCCCTTGGCTCGCAGGTAGCGGTAGCCCGCCTCGCGGCCGGTGAAGTCCACCAGTTCGGGGCGCACGAAGCTCCAGTCGTCGTAGCCGAGCCCCTCCTCGCCGAGCAGCTCCACCTCGAAACCGGTCAACTGCTGGGCCAGCCGCGCGAAACCGAGCTTGCCGCCGGCGCCCTCGGGGCCGGGCTGGCCGGCCGCCAGCTGCTGGCGCAGCCGCTCGCCGGTCAGCCGCAGCACCTCGGCGTCCACCCAGTGGGCGAGCAGCCGCTGGTGCAGCTCGGGGGTGCGCAACTCCGGTCGGGTGCGCCAGGTGTCGGCCACCATGCCGATCAACCCGCCCTCGCGGGGCATCCGCTGGCCGCCGATCGAGACCCGCTCGTTGTTCAGCGTGGTCTGGGCCACCTGCCAGCCCTCGCCGACGGCGCCGAGCCGGTCGGTGTCGGGGATCCGCACCCCGGTCAGGAAGACCTCGTTGAACTCGGCCTCGCCGGTGAGCTGGCGCAGCGGGCGGACCTCGACCCCGGGGTCGGTCATGTCGCAGACGAAGTAGGTGATGCCCCGGTGCTTGGGCACCGCCGGGTCGGTGCGGGCGATCAGGATCGCCCAGCGGGCGGTGTGCGCCGTGGAGGTCCACACCTTCTGGCCGTCCACCGTCCAGACGCCGTCCGGGCCGGGCACCGCGCGGGTGGCGAGCGCGGCCAGGTCGGAGCCGGCACCGGGCTCGCTGAACAGCTGGCACCAGACCTCCTCGCCGGTCCACAGCGGGCGCAGCCAGCGCCGCTGCTGCTCCTCGGTGCCGTAGCGCAGGATGGTGGGCGCGGCCATGCCCAGGCCGATCCCGATCCGCCGCGGGTCGTTGTCCGGCGCGCCGGCGGCGGCCAGTTCGGCGTCCACCACGGCCTGCAGCGCCCGCGGCGCGCCCAGCCCGCCGAGCCCGACCGGGAAGTGCACCCAGGCCAGTCCGGCGTCGAACCTGGCGCGCAGGAAGTCGATCGGGTCGACGTCCTGCGGGGGCGTGCGCTCCAGCAGTTCGTGCACCCGGGTCCGCAGTTCCTCGGTCATCCCTGGTACCTCCTCAGCTCACGACGGGCCAGCGAGCGGCGGTGCACCTCGTCCGGGCCGTCGGCCAGGCGCAGGGTGCGGTTGCCGGCCCACAGCACGGCCAGCGGGGTGTCCTGGCTGACGCCGGCCGCGCCGTGCGCCTGCACCGCCTTGTCCAGGATCCACTCCACGGTCTGCGGCACCACGATCTTGATCGCCTGGATCTCGGTGTGCGCGCCCTTGTTGCCCACGGTGTCCATCAGCCAGGCGGTCTTGAGCACCAGCAGCCGGGCCTGCTCGATCCGCACCCGGGACTCGGCGATCCAGTCCTGCACCACGCCCTGGTCGGCCAGCGGCCGGCCGAATGCGGTCCGCTCGCTGACCCGGCGGCACATCAGCTCCAGCGCCCGCTCGGCGATCCCGATCGCCCGCATGCAGTGGTGGATCCGGCCCGGGCCCAGCCGGGCCTGGGCGATCGCGAAGCCGGAACCGGGCTCGCCGATCAGGTTGGCGGCCGGCACCCGGGCGTCCTCGAAGACGACCTCGGCGTGGCCGCCGTGGTCGCGGTCCTCGTAGCCGAAGACCGTCATGGCCCGGCGCACCGTGACGCCTGGGGTGTCGCGCGGGACCAGGATCATCGACTGGCGGTGGCGCACGTCCGCCTCGGGGTCGGTCTGGCCCATCACGATGAAGACCTTGCAGTCCGGGTTCATCGCGCCGGTGATGTACCACTTGCGGCCGTTGACCACGTACTGTCCCCCAGACTTCGTCCGGGGGGACCCCCAACCGACCCGCTCGATCCGGGTGCGGATGTTGGTGGCGTCGGAGGAGGCCACCTCGGGCTCGGTCATCGCGAAGGCGGAGCGGATCTCCCCGGCCAGCAGCGGCTCCAGCCACTGCTTGCGCTGCGCCTCGTCGCCGAACTGGGCCAGCAGCTCCATGTTCCCGGTGTCGGGGGCCGCGCAGTTGGTCGCGGCGGGGGCCAGCTGGATGCTGCGGCCGGTGATCTCGGCCAGCGGTGCGTACTGCAGGTTGGGCAGCTCGTAGAAGAGGTTCCACAGGCCGCGGGCCCGGGCCTCCTGCTGGAGCTCGCGGACCACGGCCGGGGTGGACCAGTCCTCGTTCAGCGTCAGGCGCGCCTCGGCCGGGTAGACGCACTCGTCCATGAAGGCGGTGAGCCGCTCGCGCAGTTCCTCGGTGGCGGCGTCGAAGGCGAAGTCCATCGTGGTCAGACCTCCTTGAGGGCGGCGAGCCCGTGGTCGACGAAGTGCGGGACCAGCGCGCCGACCCGGTCGAAACCGGCTCCGACCGTGCGGCCCTGGGCGAAGCGGAAGTGGATGCCCTCCAGCACCACGGCGAGCTTGAACGAGGCGAAGGCCACGTACCAGTCGACGCCGGACACGTCGCGCCCCGACCCGGCGGCGTACCGCTCGACCAGTTCGGGACCGGAGGGGAAGCCGGGGGCCAGTGCGACGCCCGGGATGACGCCGGCGAACTGCCCGGCCAGGTCGGTGTACATCACCAGCAGCCCGAGGTCGGTGAGCGGGTCGCCGAGGGTGGACATCTCCCAGTCGAGCACCGCGGCGATCCGGTCGTCCGGGTCGACCAGCACGTTGTCCAGCCGGTAGTCGCCGTGCACCAGGGCGGGGGCGGGGGAGTCGGGCACGCTGGCGGCCAGCGCCTCGGCCAGGCGGTCGATGCCGGGCACCTCGCGGCTGCGGGAGGCGGCCAGCTGCTTGCCCCAGCGCTGCACCTGACGGGCCATGAACCCCTCGGGGCGCCCGAAGTCGGCCAGGCCGACTTCCTGCGGGTCGATCGCGTGCAGGGCGACCAGAGTGTCCACCAGGCGGTCGGCCAGGGCCCGCACCCGTGCGGGGCCCAGGGCGGCCAGCGCCGCGCTGTCGCGGTGCGCGGTCCCCTCGACGAACTCCATCAGGTAGAAGGGGGCGCCGATCACCTCGGGGTCCTCGGTCAGCCGCAGGGTCCGCGGGACCGGGACGGCGGAGCCGTGCAGCGCACTGAGCACCCGGTACTCGCGGGCCATGTCGTGGGCGGTGGCCAGCACGTGGCCCAGCGGCGGACGGCGCAGCACCCAGCGCGCGGTGCCGTCGGTGACCCGGTAGGTCAGGTTGGAGCGGCCGCCCTCGATCAGCTCGGCCCGCAGCTCCCCGGTGCCCAGGTGGGCCTGGAGCCTGGCGAGGTCGAGTCCGGGGGGATTGTCGGTCATGGCGTCCTCGGGGGTTGAGGGTGACTAAGCGCTTGCTTAGCCTGGCTCGCCGAGGTGCGCCTGTCAATAACACGCAGGCCGCGCCCACCCCGCAGGGTGGACGCGGCCGGTGCGGCGCGGTGCGGGTCAGTGCCCGTCGGAGCGCTTGCGGTGCAGCACGAAGTGCTCCAGCGGGCTGATCGCCCCGTCCGGCTGGGCCACGTTGTAGTAGGTCACGTGCATGCTGGTGGTCCCGCCGGGCTGGTGCCCCGGGTCCACCGTGAAGGCGGCGAAGCCGTACGCGCTCTTCAGGTCCCGCACGCCCACCCACGGCGCGTCCTCGAAGACGTACACCGGGGTCCGCTTGCCGTTGCCGCCCACCGCGCCCACACCCGTGATCACCTTGGCCTTGCCGGGCGCGAAGAACTTCGAGTTGGTCGGCGAGGAGGTGCCGCCGCCGCCCAGCACCATGTGCACGGTGCCCTGCGAGGTGTCGATCGAGTCGGTCGCCGAGGAGACCGGGTTCGGGGTCAGCGTCTCGGAGCCGGAGACCGTGCCGCGCACCGCCAGCGACCGCTCGTAGTCGTGCTCGTGACCGCAGACCACCAGGTCCACCTGGAACCGGTCGAACAGCGGGCCCCACTGCTCGCGCAGCCCGCGGTCGGCCCCGTTGGCGTCCGAGGAGCTGATGATCACCTGGTGCATGCAGACCACCACCCAGTCGATCGAGCTGTCCGCCCGGGCCGCGGCCAGGTCCCGCTCCAGCCAGGCCCGCTGGGCGCCGCCGCTGTAGCCGTGCACGTAGGCGTCGCCGGCGTCCTGGTAGGCCACGTCGTCGTTCTGCAGCACCACCACGTGCACCGAGCCGACCGTGAAGGAGTACCACAGGCCGTGGGTCTCGGCGTCGCCGCCGTTGCCCGGCAGGTCGAACCGGGTCTGGAAGGCGGTGAAGCCGATCGGCCCGTTGGCCTTCTCGTTCTCGTGGTTGCCGGCCGCCGGCATCCACGGGCGGTACCGGGCCGAGCGGGTGTTGTTGGCGTGGAAGCCCTGCCAGGTGCGCAGCCGGTCCGGCGAGATGTTGGCGTAGCACAGGTCGCCGTTGAGCAGGTGGAAGAGCGGGTCGACCTGCTCGATGCCGGCCACGATGTCCGCCGAGGCGGGCGAGGCGATGCCGCTGGGGACCACGGTGTAGCCGCCCTTGCCGTCCGGCTGCCAGGTGGTGCTCGGCACCGCCTGGTCGCCGAAGGAGGTGAAGGTGAAGGGGTGCCGGCCGCGCTCGGCGGTGCGGAAGGTGCCGGCGTCGGGGCGCCCGCCGTCGTGCAGCGCGGCGTAGGTGTAGTAGGTACCGGGCCGCAGGTTCTCCATCCGGGCGTGGTGGGTGTAGACCACCCGGTTGCTGGCGCCGTCGGTGTAGGTGCGGGTCTCGGCCGCCACCGTGCGGCCGAACCCGCCCTCCAGGGTGCCCAACTGGACCCGGGGGCGGCGCACCGGGCCGTCGGTGGTCCAGGAGGCGGTCATCTGGCGGGTCGGGTCGGCGCCGAAGGTCAGGTGCAGGCCCTCGACGGCCGGGGCGCCGAGCGACTCCGGGCGGGTGAGCAGCAGCGGCGAGCCCTGGCCCTCGTCCCGGGTGCCGTCACCCCGGCCGTTGCCTGACTGGTCGTCAGCTGCCGCGGGAGTGGCGGCGATCAGCGGTGCGGCGGCCAGGGCGGCGCCGCCGGCCAGGGCGGCGCGGCGGCTGACGGTCTTGTCGCTCTGTTCGGGGGAGTCGCTGGGGTGGTCCATGACTGGTCCTCACTTCCGATCGCCGATGGCCGCCCAAACTAGGCGGGTTGGCCACCGGGCCGGTGAACGGCGCGCAGCGCCGCACTGAACGCTTCGATCGGCTACAGTGGCGCCCGTGCGCACCCCGCTGCTCCCGCTCAGCTGGTGGCCGTCCTAGGACGGCCGCGCATCCCGCATGCCCAGGGCCGTCCGGACGGACGGCCCTCACTCATGGCTCCTCGCCCCAGGGTCCCCGGCCGGACGGCCACCCCGACCGAGCTCGACGAGGAGACCTCGATGCCCGCCCACGCCCCCCGTGTCCTGACCGGTGACCGCCCCACCGGCGCCCTGCACCTGGGCCACTACTTCGGCAGCCTGCAGAACCGGGTCCGGCTGCAGGCCGAGGGCGCCGAACTCTTCGTGGTGGTGGCCGACTACCAGGTGCTGACCGACCGCGACGTGGCCCACCGGCTGGCCGAGCGGGTCGAGGAACTCGTGCTGGACTACCTGGCGGTGGGGATCGACGGCGAACGCGCGGTGATCTTCACGCACAGCGCGGTGCCGGCCCTGAACCAGCTGCTGCTGCCCTTCCTGAGCCTGGTCAGCGCGGCCGAGCTGCGCCGCAACCCCACGGTCAAGGACGAGATCTCGCACTCGCGCCAGTCCGCGGTCAGCGGCCTGATGCTCACCTACCCGGTGCACCAGGCGGCCGACATCCTGTTCTGCAAGGCCCGCCTGGTCCCGGTCGGGCAGGACCAGCTGCCCCACCTGGAGGCCACCCGGACCATCGCGCGCCGTTTCAACGCCCGCTACCTCAGCGGCGGTTCACCGGTCTTCCCGGAGCCGGAGGCGCTGCTGTCGGCGATGCCGCTGCTGCTGGGCACCGACGGGACCAAGATGAGCAAGAGCCGGGGCAACGCGATCGCCCTGGGTGCGACCGAGGACGAGACCGCCGCCCTGCTCAAGGGCGCCAGGACGGACACCGAGCGGCGGATCACCTTCGATCCGCAGCACCGCCCCGAGGTGTCCAGCCTGTTGCAGCTCGCCGCGCTCTGCCAGGGCCGTGACCCGCATGCGGTGGCCGAGGAGATCGGCGACGCGGGGGCGAGCCGGCTCAAGGCCGTGGTGACCGAGGCGGTGAACGAGTACTTCCGGCCGATCCGCCGCCGGCGTGCCGAGCTGGCCGGCGACCGGGCCCACCTGCGGGCGGTGCTGGCCGCCGGCAACGCGCGGGCCAACGCGGTGGCGGACGTGACGCTGGTCCAGGTCGCCGAGGCGATGGGGATGCGGTACTGAGCTGGACGAAGGTCCAAGAGTGGGCCCGCGACCGCTCGGACCCGCCGGATCTATTGACGAAGGGACCGGCGGTTTCTACATTCTGTTCAAGCTGTTCAAGCGGAAAGAATGTTCCGCTTCATGGAATCCCCGTGCTCCCCACCGACCCCCGTGGCGGGGAGCGCGCACGTGGGCCGGACCTGTCGCCGCAGGTGCCGGTGGGCGGTCGGCGGTGCTCCGCCGTCCCGCCAGGGTCGTCCCGACGGCACCGCGCCCGTCCCTGCGCGGTCTCCGTTCCCGGGCCCGAAGCCACCGCGCACTTTCGAAGGGACCAGGACCCATGGGCCGTCAGGAGTTGGCGTCGCCGGAGGCGGCCGCCGCTGTGCACCCGGTGGACGAGATGCTGCCCGCCGGGCGGATGTCGGCCGTCGCGCTCCAGCACGTGGCCAGCATGTACGCCGGAGTGGCCGCCCCGCCGCTGATCATCGGCGGGGCGATCGGGCTGAGCCCCGCCCAGCTGACCACCCTGCTGGCCGCCAGCCTGTTCATCGCCGGCATCGCCACCCTGCTGCAGACCCTCGGGGTGTGGCGGATCGGCTCCCGGCTGCCGTTCGTCAACGGCGTCTCCTTCGCCACCGTCTCGCCGATCCTGGCGGTGGTGGAGGCCAAGAAGGGTGCCGCGCTGCCGCTGATCTTCGGCTCGACCCTGGTGGCCGGCCTGGTCTGCTTCCTGCTGGCGCCGGTCTTCTGCCGACTGGTCAGATTCTTCCCACCGGTGGTCAGCGGCACGGTGATCACGCTGATCGGCGTCTCGCTGCTGCCGGTGGCGGGCAACTGGGCGCAGGGCGGCAACGCCCGGGCGGCGGACTACGGGTCGCTGGGCAACCTGGGCCTGGCCGGGCTGACCCTGCTGGCGGTGCTGGTCTTCAACCGCTTCCTGCACGGGTTCCTGCAGCGGATCTCGATCCTGTTCGGCCTGCTGGTCGGAACCCTGGTGGCGATCCCGCTGGGGAAGGTGGACCTGCACGCGCTCAGCAGCCTGCCGGTGTTCGAGCTGCCGCACCCGTTCGCGTTCGGGGCGCCGCGGTTCGAACTGGCCTCGATCGTGTCGATGCTGGTGGTGATGGTGGTCTCGATGACCGAGTCGACCGCCGACATGATCGCGCTCGGCGAGGTGGTGGACCGCCCGGCCGACGACCGCACCATCGCCGCCGGCCTGCGGGCGGACGGGTTGGCCACCGCGTTCGGCGGGGTGTTCAACGGCTTCATCTGCTCCGCCTTCGCGCAGAACATCGGACTGGTCGCGCTGACCCGGATCCGCAGCCGGTTCGTGGTCGCGCTGGCGGGCGGCTTCCTGGTGCTGATGGGCCTGCTACCGGTGGTGGGCGGCCTGGTCTCGCTGGTGCCGCAGCCGGTGCTGGGCGGGGCGGGCGTGGTGCTGTTCGGCTCGGTCGCGGTGGCGGGCATCCGGACGCTGAGCAAGGCGGACCTGAGCGTGGGGTCCAACGCGGTGATCGTGGCGGTCAGTCTGGCCTTCGGCATCTTCCCGATCGCCTACCCCGGGTTCTACGCCGCGCTGCCCGAGCAGGTGGCCACCGTGCTGCACTCGGGCATCTCGGCGGGGTGCCTGCTGGCGATCACGCTGAACCTGCTCTTCAACCACCTGGGCCGCGGCCGCGAGATCCCGCCGGCCCACGTGCCGGAGGATCAGATCGTCGCCCTGGGCCGGGTCGAGGAGCTCAGCGAGCACGCCTGAGGCTGGCCGGGCTGGTTCGCGGTGGGAGAACGGGTGCTCAGTGCCGCCCGATCGGGACCACCGCCACCGGGCACTCCGCCTTCTCCAGTACCGCGGCCGCGATGCCCGGGTGGGTGTTGCCGAGCAGGCTCAGCTCGGTGGGCCGGCCGACCACGACCAGGCCGGCCCGCTGGGAGGCCGCCACCAGCTCCGCCTCCGGGGCTCCCGCGGCGGCCCGCACCTTGATCGCGAGCTCCGGGAACCGGGCCTGCTGACGCTCCAACAGCTCGCGCAGCGCGTCGGCGTCGGCCGGCTCGGCGATCAGCTGGACCGTGCCGACCGTCAGCATCGCGGCCCGGAAGGCGAAGTCGACCACCCCGAGCGCGGGCACGGCCGGGTCCACGACCACCACCACGTCGCCGGTGGGCAGCGGGGGCGCGTCCTGGCCGTCGGCGGCGGTCTTGCACACCACCACCGGGCAGAGCGCGTGCTCGGCCACCGCCCGGCTCACCGAGCCGACCCACCAGCCGTGCAGCCCCGTCAGCCCGCGCGTCCCCATCACCAGCAGCCCCGCCAGCCGGGACTCGGCCAGCAGGATGTTCTGCGGCGATCCGCGCAGCACCCGCGTGCCGACCTCCACCCCCGGCACCAGCCGCTGCACCCGCTCCAGCACCTCCGCGGTCACCGCCTCCCCGTCCAGCACCTGCTGGTCCGACCCGGTGACGGCGGACAGCAGGTCGCGCGGCATCACGTGCAGCACCTCCAGCGGCACCGCCCCCCGCTCCGCCACCCGGGCAGCCCACGCGAGCGCCGTCCAGCCGCTGGGCGAGCCGTCGACTGCCACCTGCACGGGGAGGAGGGGGGACATCACCGGACTCCTTCGGTCAAAGCTGCTAATTCCGCCCATAGTGGCACGCAGGGGCGCGGCTCGCCCGTGCGTGGGGAAGGGGGCTGGCGCCGTGTCAGGAGGAGGTCAGCGGTCGGTCAGCAGCGCTCCGAACGCGGCGCGGTCGATCGGGAGGCCGGCCCGCGGGTCGGCCAGCGCCGCGAGCAGGACGGCGGTCGGGCGCGGATCGTCGGCAGGAAACGGCGCGAGCGCGGCACAGGCCCGGACCGCCGGGTCCGGGTCGGTCAGCCACTCGGCGGTGTCCTGCGCCCAGCCGGCCAGCACCAGCACGGCCGCCGCCCGCTCCCGCCGCGTTCCGTCGCCCGTGGCGACGGAACGCAACCGGTCGGCGGCCGCCGGAATCCGGTCCCGCAGCTCGGGCGCCTTCAACAGCACGCCGGCCGCACCCACCGCCGCCTCGCGCACCACCGGGTCCCGGTCGGCCAGGTATCCGGCCACGGCGCGGTACAGCGCGGGCCGCGCCGCCCGGCACGCATCGAGGTCGGCCCGGTCGACCCGCCCGGGCCCGCCTTCGTCCCCGTCGTAGTACCCCACCGAGGCCGCGATGCTGCCCAGCCACTCCAGCAACGCCGCCCGCAAAGGCCGCGTCCGGTCGTCCCACGGGTACGTGCTCTCGTGCGCGGCCAGCGTCTGGGGGTAGACCAGCGCCCCGGCCACGAAGAGCGCCGCCGGTGCGGTGCTGCTGTAGATCGACTCCTGGTGCAGCACCGACATCTCCAACTGCCCCAGCGCCTGCGCCTGCACCTCGGCCCGCTCGTCGAGCAGCTCGACCAGGAGCAGGGCCGTGTCCGCAGCCGGCCCGTAGGCATGGCGCAGCTCGGCCCAGGGGGTGTCGAGCAGGATCCGCTCGGGATCCGGGACGGGGGGTTGAGCAGCTGTGTCCACCTGCGGGAGGGTGCCACCAGGCACTGACGGCGAGGGTGGGACGGCTTGCTTCAGCGCGGCGCGGGGACAGCCGAAGACGCGTGAGGGCCCCTCCCCGAAGGAAGGGACCCTCACGCGTTGGTCAACTGATCAGGGGTTGGGATTGAAGGTGACGGAGTTCCAGACGGGCGCGCCGGCGGTGTTGTAGACGACGAAGTTGCAGTCGTCCTGGACCTTGGCGGTGGCTCCGGGGTTGTTGGGAGTACCGGAGGACCACAGGGAGTTCGCCGCCGCACCGGGTGTGGTGAAGGCGGGGTCGGCCTTGTAGACGACGAGGTTGCCGTCAGTCTGCATGGTGGCGTAGGCACCCGGGTTCCCCCAGGTGTTGGTGGACCAGAGAGCCTGACCGGTCTTGAGGGAGTAGAGGACCAGGTTCCCGTCGCCCTGCATGATCAGGCGAGTGTTGGCGGAGTAGGCCGAGTCTCCGGCATGCAAGACGGTGCCGCCGGTGAGGGTCGGGTTGACCTGCTTGGTGATCATGCCGAGGTAGGTGAGGTTGCCGACCTGGGCGATTGGAGCGCTCTGCCCAGCCGGAGTGAGGGGCGTGGCGCCCGGATACTCGATGATCTGCTGGCTGCTGCTGATGGCGAACAAGTCGGGGTTGCCGTCGCCGTTGACGTCACCGGGGGAGACGACGCTGGGGAACTGGGTGGCGTTGATGCCGACGTTGAGGATCGGCTGCGGGCTGGGGAGAGTGGTGTTGAGTGCCCAGTTCTGCGGGTTGCTGCCATTGCAGAGGTAGATCTGGAGCTGGGCGGTGCCGTCGGTGTTCCCCTGGGGGTCGTCGAGACACAGTCCGGAGGCCGGGTTCTTCAGGGATCCAGGGTTGGAGCCGGCGACCCACTGCTGGCCCGTGCTGCCGTTGCAGGTCCAGAGCTGGACCTTGGTTCCCGGAGTGGTGCCGCCGTTGGCGACGTCGAGGCACTTGCCAACCAGGTGGAGAGTGTTGTCCAGGCCGTAGGTGACCGCCTGGGCAGCGGTGTTGTTGCACGCCCACATGCGGACGGAGGCCCCGTCGGCCAGCCCACCGCCGTCGTCAGCGCAGTACTTGGTGTTGTTGGCGTCGGTGACTGCGGAACGCAGGGTGGCATCGGTGGGTGCGGCGGGGTGGCTGGTGGGGACGCCGTTGGCATCGAAGGTGAGGGTGTAGGCGGTGATGGCGCCAGTGTGGTTGTTGCGCGCCCAGAAGGCGGGTGTGCCAGTGGTGTAGGTGCCGTAGCCGTTGGTGGTTTTGTCGGCGGCGTTGGCCGCGGTCACGCCGAGGTTACTAGGGGCGATAATGGTGGTGTTGGACCAGTCGCCGGTGCCGATCGGGTAGGCGCCCAGCAGGTAGTGAGTGGGATCGGTGCCGCCGACGTAGTACCAGAGTTGACTGTTCTCCACAGTCATCATGTCGGACGGCGGGTACGTGCTCGTGGGGACCTGTGCAGCGAAGGCGGAGTGCGCGCCCACGGCAACCAGCTGGGTCAGACTGATATTGCTCCAGTCAGCCGGACTCTGGGAGGTGCAGGCCGGGAGCGGGCTGACGCTACTGAGATCCTGGTTGACGCAGGGACGCGTCAGAGGGCTGGTGAAGTCGGAGCTGATGGTGAAGCGGCCCGGGAGGTTGTTGGTCCCCGGGGTGGCGGAGTCGTTCTTGTAGACGCGCAGCTGGTGCTTGGCGGGGTTGTAGACGAAAAGGTCGTCCGTGGCGCCGCCGGTGACGCTGCCCCGGTTGGTGACGAGGTACTTGTCCCAGCCGGTGCCCGCGTCGGGAGTCTTGTCGAGGGTCGACGCGGTGAGGGGTAGGTTGTTCGCGTCGGTGTTGCCGGGAATGGTGACGAGGTTTCCGCCCGCGCCCTGGGCGGTGATGAGGTCGGGGATGCCGTCGCCGGTCAGGTCACCGGGGGTGATCTTGGTGGCGGGGTTCCAAGGGGCGTAGAAGCTGTAGACCTGGTTGGCCGTGGAGTTGCCTGCGTTGTCGTACGCCGACAGGTTCAGCGTATGGGTGCCCCACTGGTTGGCCGGGATGGGGAAGGTGATGGTGGCGCTCAAGCTGCCGTCGGCGTTCGCGGTCGTGGCAGCAGTCTGCGCACCAGTGGCCGGGATGGCGGCGTCGAGTGAGTATTTGATGCCCGCCACGCCGCTTGCTTTGCACGGGGCGGCGGGACGGGTGCAGCCCGAGGTGGGGACGGGGTCCTTGGCACGGACCTGGAGGGTCAGGTTCTGGCCCGCATAGCCTGTTGTGGTCTTGCCGCTGCCCAGCGCAGGGAAGGTGCTGGAGGGCGTGATGGTCAGGCTCGGCGGGGTGGTGTCGACGTTGAAGAGGCACTTGGGCGCGTGGGGGCCGTCGGTGTAGCCGTCATTGGCCCAGACCTCCCACTCGTACTGGTGTCCGTCCGCAAAGCCGACTGGCGAGGGGATCGACGCGGTGGAACCGCTTGCCACCCAGTTCGGGCTCGCAGGCCAGCCGACGGTGAACGGATTGCCGTGGCCGTCGTCAGTCGAGTCGTCGACAAGGAGCGAGCCTGCCTTGAGGTTGACCCCGGGCATGCTGGTGGTCAGACGGCTGTTCAGGGCGACGAGGGATGCTGTCGTGCCCACCCAGCCGTTGCCCGCGCAGTTGGTGTTGCCTTGGCTGAGGGAGAGCTGGTCAGGGGCGTTGGGCGGGATCTCATACGTGGTGACCAGCTGCGGATTGACACTGAAGCGCATGAATCCGTAGTTGGAGGAGGACGTGCTCTCGTTGCCGGTGATGCCGAAGGTCAGGTTGGAGACGCCACGATACTGGCTTACTGTTCCGGTGACCTCGAAGTTGACGGGCTGGTAGCCACAACTTCCGTAGGCTGTAGCAACGTCCTGCTGGCCCAGGGTCTGGAGGACGCCGGGCTGGTTGTTCCAGTTGGTGCCGTTGTTGATGGCCCCAGTGAAGTTGAGGGTGACCGGTGCAGTGTGGCCGCACATGTGGTCGGCGCCGTAGGTCTCGGTCAGGTCGAGCATCGACTTGACGATGGTCATGCCGCTGTTGAGGCGGCTGGTGTCCATCTCGTAGAACGAGCGGTACATGCCGAAGCAGTCCGAAGAATACTGCTGGTAGCCGATGCCTTCGCCGTTCTCTTGGGCGTTGTTGAAGACGACCTGGGACGCGCAGCCCTGCTTGACCTCAGCGTAGTTGTTGGTCTGGCCGCCCGGAGCGACGCCCGGGTCGATGTACGCCGGGAACGTCGCGGTGGCGAGCTGCGCCGGGTCCGGGGCCAGCGTGATGGCGGAGTTATCGGCCTGCACATTCAGCGCGGAGATGTGGGCACCCTGGCCGGGGCCGTCCTTGCTGCTCGAAGCGACCCCGGCGGGGTCAACAGTGCTGGGTGCCGGCGTGGGCGTCGGCGCGCTAGGGGCGGTTGTAGGCGCCGGGGCGGAGTCCCACATCACGGGAGTGGGCGCATGGAAGGCCTCAGTGCCGTCGGCGGCCTTGAAGCTCAAGTTCCCATTGCTGTCAGTGTTGGTGGTCAGGCCGCCGCTGTTGGCGGTGGTCAGTTTCAGTGTCTTCAGCTGCGGATTGGCCGCAGCCTGGGCGTTCTTGACGACCAGCACCTCGTGGAAGGCACCCTGGTCGGTGACGGTGGCCTGAAGGTCGACGTCGGGCAGGACGTTGGTGTAGGTGGCGGTGTTGCCGCTCACCGTCGGAGCGGGCAGCGCGAACGGCAGGGTCATCGCGAGCCGGTGGCCGGCCGGGTCGGTGAACGCGGCCAGCGGAGCGGTCCCGCCGCCGGACAGTGCCACGTTGGACGGAACGGCCGTGGGGGAGAAGGACCCGTCGCCGTTCTTGGCCAGCGTCGAATCGGTCTCGGTCCAGGCGCCGTTCTTCTTTACCCGAACCGGCTGGACGTTCTGGGACTGGGTGAATGTGCCGTCAGGATTGGCAACGGTGAGTGAGGTCTCGGTGGTCAGCGCATCGACGGTGACGGGCTTTCCCGAGCTCTTAGCCTGCGCTTGGGCAAGCTGGACCGGCGAGCTTGGGGTTCCAGCTGTTGGGTTGGCAGGGTCGGCGGTAGCGGTGGTATCCGCGAGAGCAGGGCCGGCAGCTGTGGTGAGGACGACTGCGAGCACTGCTGCCACGGTCAGCGGGCGCAAGGCCCGATGTCGCGCGGCGGGCATGAAGCCGGGACGAGGCATGAGAGACATCTTTCAGTGAGTCAAGAAATGGTCAAATTTACGGGTGCTCGTGTGCCGATGGATGTGGCCACATGCGCTTGAAAAGTGTCCGATTCGTGGTGTCCTGGGCGGCTTCGCCGCCTGTATGAGCTGGTCATATCTACTCAGTGCTGACAGCGTGAAGGCTGTGGCTCGCCGTGAAGGCTATTGCGGCACGCGTTCGAGCCGCAATACGGTTCCGGTTCGATCGAGTTCCTCCTGGGACCGTGAGTGATGGCCCGTCCGGGCCGGGGATGGTGGGGGTTTTCCGCGTGCGCGCGAGACTTGCCTGGTTGGCCGCTGGTAGACGACGAGGATGGGAGCGGCGAACCACAGTTGCGGTCGCGACTGCCGCAGCGCTGTCGTTGATGGCCCCGATAGCCGGAGCAGAGAGCTTCGTCGGTCCGGATCACTACACCGGTAAGGTGTGGGCCTCCGGCCCGCTGCCCAAGCCGCCGAAGGTCCTGGGGCATCCGGTGGGCGCCTCGGCGAAGCTGCCAGTCGTTGCGGAGCCGAAGGGCTCGCGCGCGCTGAAGGCACACCAAGTAGTGGCGCCGGCGTGGCCAAAGGCAAGCACGGAGACCGTGTCGGTGGGTGGCGCGGCGACAGCGGGCGTGAAGCTGACGGCGTCGCAGGTGGCGGAGCCGGCCGCGGTGCCGTTCGCACCGGCCTCGACGCCGACCGCGGTCCAGGTTAAGACGGTTGACCACGCGACCGCGCAGGCGGCCGGTGTGGACGGCCTGATGGTGGGTCTGACACGGTCGGACGACTCGGGCGCACCGGGCAAGGCCTCCGTGTCGCTGGACTACTCGGCGGTGATGCAGGCATACGGTGGTGGTTGGGCATCGCGGCTGCACCTGGTGCAGTTGCCGGCCTGTGCGCAGACGACCCCGCAGTTGGCGCAGTGCCAGACCCAGACGCCGCTGGCGACCACCAATGATCCGGCGGCCCACCAGCTGACCGCCACCGTGGCCCTGCCCGCCTCGGCCCCGAGCAGGGCCGGTGGTGTTCGCGCGATGAGCACGATGGCCGCGCCTATGGCTGCCACCGCGTCGAGCACGACGGTGGCAGCGGTGTCCGGTACCGGCGGCTCGCAAGGCAGCTACGGAGCGACCTCGCTGTCGGCCTCAGGGACGTGGGGCTCGTCCGCTTCCGGCGCCTTCACCTATGACTACCCGATCCAGGTGCCGACTTCACTCGGCGGTGCCGCCCCCACGGTTGGACTGTCGTACAGCTCCCAGGCGGTGGACGGTGAGACCTCGGCTCGCAACTCGCAGGCCTCGTGGATCGGCGACGGCTGGGACTACAGCCCCGGCTTCATCGAGCGTCAGTACAAGTCCTGCGCCAATGACGGGATCGCGGGCTCGGGTGACGAGTGCTGGGCAGGCTGGAACGCGACCATCTCGCTGGGGGCGTACAACGGTCAACTGGTCCGTGACGTTAACGGCCAATACCACCTGCAGGGTGACGATGGCACGAAGGTCGAGTACCTGACCGGGGCGTCCAACGGTCTGTGGAACGGCGAATACTGGAAGATCACCGCGACCGACGGCACCCAGTACTACCTGGGTCTGAACCACGCTCCGGGCACCACCGCCGACCCGGCGACCAACTCCGGCTGGGGCGTCCCGATTTACAGCCCGAAGGCGGGCGACCCCTGCTACGACAGTTCCAAGGGCAACGCGTCCCAGTGCGCGAACATGGGCTACCGGTTCAACCTGGATTTCGTGGTCGACCCGAGCGGCAACGTGCAGCGCTTCGACTGGGCGAACGAGACCAACTGGTACAACAAGGGTGCCGGGCAGGCCAACGGGGCCGGCGGCGCGCTGACCGCCTACACCCGTGGCGGGTACCTGACCCAGATCTCGTACGGTTACCAGCTGAGCGACGAGCGAGCCGGCCGCGAACCCGCGGACAAGATCACCTTCGTCCCCGCGCAGCGGTGCACTACGGACCCGACCACGTGCCAGGTCTCGAACCTGAACTCCACGACCGCGCCGAACTGGCCCGATACCCCCTACGACCTCAACTGCACCAGCTCTATGGCGACGTCGGGTACCGGCAGCAACGTCTGCCAGACTTCTTCGCCGACCTTCTGGTCGACCTACCGCCTGCAGTCGATCAAGACTTCGGTCAAGGCCGCCTCCGGATGGCAGGATGTGGACTCCTGGGCGTTGACCCACCTGTTCTCGGATACCGGCGGCACCGTCGACCCGATCACTGGCAAGACGGTCGACCCGAAGGACGCTGGCTCGCTTCAGTCGGTCATGTGGCTCTCCCAGATCCAGCACACCGGGCTGGACACCAGCGCGGGAGGCTCGGGCAACGTCGCTCTCGACCCGGTGACCTTCACTGGCGTCGAGATGGACAACCGGGTCGACGGTCTGACGCCTGCCGCGTCCCCGCTGTACCGGCCGCGTCTGTCCAGCCTGCAGACGGAGACGGGCGAGTCGATCGCCGTCACCTACCGAGCGCCCGAGTGCTCCCGGGTGGCCAACAGCATGCCGACGTCCCCCGACTCCGACACCATGGCCTGCTACAACGTGTATTGGACCACGCCGGGCGCCGCCAACCCGATCAGCGACTGGTTCCAGAAGACGCTTGTCGCTCAGGTCTCCGACAACGACGCCACCAAGGCGGCCTCGCCGGCGCGGGTCACCAACTACACCTACTCGGGCGGTGCCGCCTGGCACCGCGACGATTCCGATCTGACGGACGACCAGTACCGCACCTGGAACCAGTTCCGCGGCTACCGCACCGTCACCACCACTACCGGAGCGGCTCCCGACCCGGTCACGCAGAATGTCGTCAACTACTTCCAGGGTATGGACGGTGACTACAAGGCCGACGGCACCAAGCGGTCGGTCAGTCTCACCAACAACCTGGGGGAGAGTGTCACCGACAGCCCCTGGCTGGCGGGAAACCCGCAGGAGACGGACGCCTACACCCAGGCCGGCGGAACCGTGCTGGCGCGCACGCTGGCCGGTGTGCCCACCATGACGGTCACGGCGTCGACGCCGCGCACCGCCTGGACCTCCAAGAGTCCGGCACCCCCGGCGCTTTCCACCTTGCCTCCGCTCAACGCTCAGCGGGCCCAGTCGGTTTCCAGCCGCTCGCAGCAACTGCTGGCGAACGGGACCTGGCGTACTTCTCAGGCCACCGTCGGCTACGACAGCGTCGGTCGGGTCGCGCAGGTCGACAACAAGGGCGATGTCTCCGTTCCTGCACAGGAGATGTGTACCAGCACCAGCTACGCGAATGCGCCAGCGTCGAACCCGATGATGCTGAGCTACCCGGCCGAGACCATCGCGGTTACCGGTCCGTGTGGAACAGCTCCCAGCGGAAGTACCACGGTGAGCGACAAGCGCACCTTCTACGACGGCGACGGTTCGGTCACCAACCCCGGCACGCTCGGGCAGATCGGTGGAAACGGCAGCACCCTGGGCCTGATCACCTCCTCGCAGGCGGTGACCTCCTACGACGCCTCGAACCACCCCGTCTTCCAGACCCTGGGCGCGGCCACGTTCGACCAGTACGGCCGGGCCACCAAGCTGACCGACGCCGCGGGCCAGACCAGCACCACCAGCTACACCCCGGCGACGGCGACCGTGCCGACGGCACTGTCGACCACGAACCCGCTGGGCTGGACCGCCACCAGTTCGCTGGCCCCGGGCCGAGGGGTGGTGACCCATGCGGCGGACGTCAATGGCCGGGTCACCGACACGACCTACGACGCCTTGGGCCGTCGCACTGCGACCTGGCAGCCGGGACGAGACAAGGCCACCCAGAGCGCGGACAAGTTGTTCAGCTATGCCGTTTCGGGTGTCGGGACCCCCAACCCGACCGCTGTCACCACCCAGACCCTGCGTGAGGACGGTTCCTACGGTGTAGCCGTCGACATCTACGACGGCTTCCTGCAACTGCGCCAGACCCAAGCCTCCACCGCCGACAACTCAACCGGGCGGCTGATCAGTTCGACTCACTACGACAGCCACGGTTGGGTACATAGTAGTGTCGCGGCCTTCGCAGACCCCACCATGGCCCCGGGCCCCACGCTGTTCTCCGAGCAGGAGAACACTCTGCCCTCGGAGACCCTGACGGGTTACGACGGCCTGGGCCGGGTGACCAGTACCACGTTGGAGAACAAGTCGGTTGCACTGTGGTCGAGCACCACGGCGTATCCGGGCGCTGACAAAACGGACAGCACCCCGGCCCAGGGCGGTGTGCCCACCTCCACCTTTGCCAACGCGCTCGGCCAGACCACCTCGACGGTGGCCCACGGTGGCGCCGGCATCGGTGACGTAACGACCAGCTACACCTACACGAGCAGCGGCAACGTGGCGACGGTGAAGGACACCGCGGGGAACACCTGGTCGTACAAGTACGACCTGCAGGGCCGGAAGGTCTCGCAGACCGACCCCGACGCGGGCACCTCCACCACGACCTTCGACCCGCTGGGCCGGGTGGCGACCAGCACTGACGGGCGTGGGCAGAGCCTGTCCTTCACGTACGACCAGCTGAGCCGTCCCATCGGAGAATTCGCCGGGACTAGCACGAGCGACGCGACCAAGCAGCTGACCTCCTACACCTACGACACCCTGGCCAAGGGCTACCCGACTTCCTCGACCAGGTACGTTGGCGGCGCCTCGGGCAGTGCCTACGTGCAGGCGGTCACCGGCTACAACACGGCCTACCAGCCGACCGGGTCGAGCGTCACCATCCCTGCCTCGGAGGGAGCACTGGCCGGAACCTACGCCCTGGGCTCGGACTACACCGCAAACATTGGCTTGCTGGCCCACACCAACTACCCGGCTGGTGGAGGACTGGCGGCGGAGAGCGTTGGATACGGGTACGACAACGCGGGCCTGCGGGTGTCCAGCGGTTCAGGCCGCTCCACCCGCTACCTGAACAGTGTTGCCTACACGCCGCTGGGCCAGACCCTCCAGTCCACCTACGGCAACCCCACCACCCAGTTCCGCACCGCACAGACCTGGGACGACGCGACCAGGCGCCTGACGCTCAACAGCGTCAGTATCCAGACTGCGCCCAACCCGATCTCGGCCACCACGCTCGGCTACGACCAGGCTGGCAACATCGCTACCACCCGCGAGCTCCAGTCCACCGGTGGCACCGACCAGGCCTTCGACACCCAGTGCTTCCAGTACGACGGCCTGGACCGTCTGGCTACCGCCTGGACCGACACGGCTGGCCAGACCGGTGCCACGCCTGGTCAGCTCGCCAAGTGCAGCACTGCGGGCCCGGCACCGGCCACTCTCGGTGGCCCGGCCCCGTACTGGCAGAGCTTCAGCTACAACCTCCTCGGTGACCGCACCCGTCAGGTCAAGCACGACCTGACCGGCAACGCTGCCAAGGACATCACTCAGACGCTGGCCTATCCCACCAACGGGACCCAGCCCAACACCCTCAGCTCCGCCACCACCACCGGGCCTGGCGGCACCACCACCCAGGCCCCGACCTACGACCCGGCCGGCAACACCACCGGACGCACCACCACGGGTGCCACCGCCGCCAACCAGTCCTTCACCTACGACGCCGAAGGCCGCACCGCCACCGTCACCACGACGGCTGGCGTCAGCAACCCGCTGACCACCGGCTATCTCTATGACGCCAGCGGCGGCCTGCTTCTTCAGCGCGGACCTAACAGCACGGTTCTCTACCTCTTCGGCGGCGCCGAGCAGCTCACCCTGACCGGAAGCACCGTCAGCGGTCTGCGGTACTACCCCAACCCGGACGGTACGGTGATCGTTCGCTCCAGCAGCGGCACCGTCACCTACCAACCCACCAACATCCAGGGCACCGCCCAGCTCCAGGTCGACTACAGCACCCTGGCTATCACCCGCCGTTCTTTCGACCCTTATGGGAGTCCGCGCGGGGTCGTCCCGCCGAGTTGGGCCGACAACCACGGCTACCTCGGCAAACCCACTGACAGCACCACCGGCCTGAACCTTCTCGGCGCGCGCCAGTACGACCCGACCCTTGGCCGTTTCCTTACCGCCGACCCGGTTTTCGAGGCCGGTGACCCGAACCAGATGGGTGGCTACACCTACGCGGGCAACAACCCCAGCACCCACAGCGACCCGAGTGGTCTGTTGTCCGACAGTCAGGGAGCCGACGGATTCGGCTTGGGCTCCGTCATCGCGTTCCCGACCTCGGTCGGGGGTGGCCACCCCCTCAAGAAGCTGGCGGGTATGGCCGACAGCGTGCTCGGCACCCTGGCGCTTGTTGATCCACGCAATGTGATCAATATGAATATCGGCATCCTGAACTCGGTTACCGGGCTCCAGATACCGAAGATCAATGCTCCTGACTACGACCACATAACGGCGGACGCGTTCGGGATCAACCCGAACGACTCCTATTACCAGCAGGGCTACGACACCGGCACTATGATCCAGGTGGGCCTGGCGGCTATAGACGCCGGGGAGTTCGGTGCCAAGGCGGTCACGGCGCTGCCGAAGCTCGCGGAGAAGCTGAAGAGCTTGAGCGGGCTCAGCGATCTCGCGAAGGGCGACGCCCCTCTCGTGACCGACCCCCTCGCAAAGCCCACTACACCGACCACCTCTGACACTCCGAGCGCAGCCTCCCCTGACACCGGTTCAGGCGGAAACGCGGGCGGGCCCACGGGTGGTGGCGGTACGGACCACCCGAGCGGTGGGGGTGGTACGGACCACCCGACCGGTGGTGGCAGTAGCGATCACCCGAGCGGGGGCGGCGACGGGGGCTCGGGCCCATCTGGATCGAGCAGCAGCCCTTGCAGCTTCGCTCCGGAAACCCCGGTCCTGCTGGGTGATGGATCAACCAAGCCCATCGGCGACATCAAGCCTGGCGACGAGGTGAAGACGGCTGACCCCACCAGTGGCGACCTGAAGGGCAGTGAGCCGGTCACCGCCACGGCCGTCAAGCTCGACAAAAACCTCGTCGACCTAGTTGTCATTACGGATGACGGCGCTCAGCCGACCATCCACACCACCGACAATCACCCGTTCTACGACGCGACCGTCCACGCCTGGATCCCCGCCGGAAGCCTCCCGGCCGGCGACCTCCTCGCTACCACCGACGGCCGCACGATTCGCGTCGGTGAGGTAGGTGTCACGCCCGGTGAGGCGAACCGGTACAACCTGACGGTCGCTGAGTACCACACGTACTATGTGCTGG
>NZ_PYBW01000252.1 GCF_003205575.1 Streptomyces tateyamensis | reverse complement strand
CATGTTGCCGATGGTGGCGCCCGGCGAGTCGGTGCTCTTCGGCTCGGTGACGGTCCGCCCGGTGGCCGAGACGATGCCCTGGGTCACGCTGCTGGACAGGCCCAGCGGGCTGCCCATGGCCAGCGTGATCTGGCCGACCTCCACCTTGCCGCTGTCGCCGAAGGCGGCCGGCCGCAGGCCGCTGGGCGGGCTGGCGAGCTTGATCACCGCGAGGTCGGAGTCCGGGTAGGAGCCGACCAGGGTCGCGTCCATCTGGCTGGTGCTGTTGGCCAGGCTGACCTGGAAGGTGGAGGCGGTGCCGACCACGTGGGCGTTGGTGACGATGTCGCCCTTGTCGTCGTAGATGATCCCGGAGCCGAGCCCGGAGGCGGTGGTGATCTGCACCACCGAGGGCAGCACCTGGGAGATCACCCGCTGGTAGTCGTCCTGCAGCGAGTTGCTG
>NZ_PYBW01000251.1 GCF_003205575.1 Streptomyces tateyamensis | reverse complement strand
ACACGCTGGCCGCGGTGGACCAGGAGACCAACGGCAGCGCCGCGCCCGGCATCGGCTTCGCCATCCCGAGCGCCACCATCACCAGCATCGCCGACCAGCTGATCAAGAACGGCAAGGTCACCAACTCCGGCCGGGCGGGCCTGGGCATCACCGCCCGCACCTACTACGGCAGCGACTACAAGCCGGCCGGGGTGGCGATCGTCTCCACCACCG
>NZ_PYBW01000250.1 GCF_003205575.1 Streptomyces tateyamensis | reverse complement strand
CGGCCAGCGCCGACGCCGACTCAAGATCCCCAAGACCTGGCCCTGGGCGAAGGAGATCGTCACCGCCTTCGCCCGCATCATGGCCCTGCCCCACCCCACCTGACCGGCGCCCCCGGTCCCGCCGAGCACCGAGAGGAGCACACCCGCAGTCCCGGGCCCGTGGAACCCGGCGCCACCGGCGCGACAGCCGACGCACGCGCCCGCCCGGACCACGCCCCGAGCAGGGATCAACGCGACATCACGGGCACAAGATCAACAGGTTGCCGCCGTGAGACAAAGAGGC
>NZ_PYBW01000249.1 GCF_003205575.1 Streptomyces tateyamensis | reverse complement strand
GGCCACCGGCCCGGACGGCGAAGCACGCGAGGACGCGTTCGTCGCCGACATCACCGGCCTGCTCGGCAACCTGACCGGATGGCCGCCCCACCACAAGGTGATCGTCCGCAAGGAACCCCTGCACCCGCGCTACGTCAAGGACGCGAGCGACTACGAGAAGAAGCACAACAAGCGGTACCAGACCTTCGCGACCAACACCCGCAGACGCCAACCGGCCTGGCTGGACTGCCGACACAGAAGCCACGCCAGGGTCGAGCTGGGGATCCGCGACAGCAAGGCCGGCGGCCTGGGCCTGTTCCCGTCACAGGAACTGAAGGTCAACCAGGCATGGCTGCTGGCCGTCGCCCTGGCCACCGACCTCCGCGCCTGGCTCCAACTCCTCGCCCTCGAAGGCGAGCTCGCCCGGGCCACCCCCAAGACCCTGCGCTACCGCTTCCTGCACGTCCCCGCCGTGCTCGTACACGGCCAGCGCCGACGCCGACTCA
>NZ_PYBW01000248.1 GCF_003205575.1 Streptomyces tateyamensis | reverse complement strand
CAAGGAACGGACGCTTCCTTCGATCCCGCTCTCGCGTTCTCTCCGGGCTTCGTTCTTTCGTGTCCTCAGCGTATCAGACGAGTTCGTCCCGAATTAACCGGACATTCACTCGAGTGTGTCGCTGGGATCACCGCCGCCATCGTGGCGACCTGAGCAACCATAGCCGCTCGGCGGCGGAGCGCCTAATCGAGGATGGTGCGCGTTCGACCGAGGCCGCACCAGCACCGGACAGGTTGCCGCGCCGGGGCGATCGTCCGGCTCACTCGGATGCCGTAGAGTGCGGCGCGTTGACGAAGAGGACTAGACCACTTGGGTCCAGCAGAGCCCTGACCGGCCTGGAATCAAGGCTCGGGGTGTGCACGACGCGTCGTGCGCCCGACCCGGAGACCAGGTTGAAGCAGGGGTGATCTGTCCAGTGATGTCCGGAGTTGACATGATTTAGGTTACAGACGGTATATCCCGCGCCCGCTCCTGACGGGCGCACGCTGTACTCCGCACCTGGGAGGCTCCACCATGACCACAGTGACGTCGCCGCTCACCGGCCGCGCCATCGGACTCGCCAACGTGCCCGACCCCGTGTTCTCGGGCGCGATGGTCGGCCCCGGCACGGCCATCGACCCGGTCCGCGAGCCCACTACCGCGGTCGCGCCGGTCGACGGGCTGGTGGTCTCCATGCACCCCCACGCCTTCGTCGTGATGGACGCGGACGGCCACGGCGTGCTCACCCATCTCGGCATCGACACCGTCCAACTGAACGGTGAGGGCTTCGAGCTGCTCGTCAACAAGGGTGACCAGGTCAAGCGCGGCCAGCCGGTGATCCGGTGGAACCCGTCGGCGGTCGAGGCCGCCGGCAAGTCGCCGATCTCCCCGATCGTGGCCCTGGAGGCCACGGCGGGCTCGCTCAGCAGCATCGCCGAGGCCGGCGAGGTCGCCAGCGGCGGCGAGCTCTTCACCTGGCACTGAGCCCGAGTGCGGGACAGCGTCCCACCCCCCGTGTTTCGGTGGGGCGGGGCTCTCCCGCGGGGCCGAGCTCGAAGCGGCCGGACCGGCCGGCGAAGACACCGACAGTGAGTGGGGAGCAAGACGATGGAGAAGGCGCTGCGCGGCGTGGGCGTGAGCCACGGCGTCGCGATCGGCCCGGTGCGGCACATGGGAACGGCGGTGCTCGAGCCCGCGCCGTCCCAGGTCCCGGCCGCGGAGGCACCGCGGGAGCAGGCGCGGGCCCAGCAGGCCGTGGACGCGGTCGCCGCCGACCTGGTGGCGCGCGGGAACCTGGCCGGCGGTGAGGCCCAGGCGGTGCTGGAGGCCCAGGCGCTGATGGCCCAGGACCCGGAGCTGATGGCCGACGTGGCCCGCCGGATCGCGGTGGGCAGTAGTGCCGAGCGCGGTGTGTACGACGCGTTCGCGGCCTACCGGGCGCTGCTGGCCTCGGCCGGCGAGTACCTGGCCGGCCGGGTCGCCGACCTGGACGACGTGCGCAACCGGATCGTGGCCCGGTTGATGGGCGTGCCGATGCCGGGGGTGCCGGACAGCGACGAGCCGTACGTGCTGCTGGCCCGGGACCTGGCGCCGGCCGACACCGCACTGCTGGACCCGACCCTGGTGCTGGGCTTCGTGACCGAGGAGGGCGGGCCTACCAGTCACTCCGCGATCCTGGCGCGGGCCATGGGCGTGCCGGCCGTGGTCGCGCTGCCGGGTGCCACCGAGCTGGCCGAGGGCGTGGTCGTGGCGGTGGACGGCAGCAGTGGTGAGGTGCTGGTCGACCCGGACGGGGCCAAGCAGGACGAGCTGCGCGCGCTGGCCGCCGAGCGGAAGGCGGCGCTGGCCGCCTCCTCCGGTCCCGGGCAGACCTCGGACGGACACCTCGTGCCGCTGCTGGCCAATGTCGGCGGCCCGGGCGACGTGCCGGCCGCGCTGGCGGCAGGGGCCGAGGGCGTCGGCCTGTTCCGCACCGAGTTCCTCTTCCTGGACGACTCCAAGCAGGCGCCGACCGAGCAGGCCCAGGTCAGCGCGTACCGCAAGGTGCTAGAGGCGTTCCCCGAGGGCCGGGTGGTGGTGCGGGTGCTGGACGCCGGCGCCGACAAGCCGCTGGACTTCCTGACCCCGGCGGACGAGCCGAACCCGGCGCTGGGCGTGCGCGGGCTGCGCACCCTGCTGGAGCACCCCGAGGTGCTGGGCAGTCAGCTGCGGGCGCTGGCCACGGCGGCCGAGGGGCTGCCGGTGCACCTGGAGGTGATGGCGCCGATGGTGGCCGACCGGGCCGATGCCAAGGCGTTCGCCCAGGCCTGCACCGAGGCCGGGTTGCAGGCGAAGTTCGGCGCGATGGTGGAGATCCCGTCGGCGGCACTGCGGGCCTCCTCGATCCTGCGTGAGGTGGAGTTCCTCTCGCTGGGCACCAACGACCTGGCGCAGTACACCTTCGCGGCGGACCGTCAGGTCGGTGCGCTGGCCCGGCTGCAGGACCCGTGGCAGCCGGCCCTGCTGGACCTGGTCGCCGCGGCGGCGGGTGCGGCCCGGGCGGCGGGCAAGAGCTGCGGGGTCTGCGGTGAGGCGGCGGCCGACCCGCTGCTGGCCTGCGTGCTGACCGGTCTCGGGGTGACCAGCCTGTCGATGGGCGCGGCCTCGATCCCGTACGTGCGGGCGGCGCTGGCCAAGGCGACGCTGGCGCAGTGCCGGCGGGCGGCGGAGGCGGCCCGGGCGGCGGACAGTGCCGAGGAGGCGCGGGCTGCCGCGCAGCAGGTGCTGTCCGGCGAGTGAGCCGTAGCTGACGAATGGTT
>NZ_PYBW01000247.1 GCF_003205575.1 Streptomyces tateyamensis | reverse complement strand
CGGCTCGTCGAACGCGGCGAACAGGGCGGCGGGGCTGTGGGAGGATTTCACTTGAGAGGTGCCTTGGTGGTCGGGCGGACGGAAGCGTAGAGAACTCCCATCCTCCCAGCTCAGCAGGCACCTCTTTGCGTCATCCCCTCCCCACCTCGATCACCGACCGGTGAATTCGGGCTCAGACGGCATTTGAGAGGGTGATTCGCGAGGGGGTTGGGTGAGGTCGGCTGGTCGTGGGTTCGTGGCCGGGTTACGAGCGGGGCTGGGTGAACAAGCCGGGCTCGGTCTCGGTGAGGATGCTGCGGCTGACCAGGCGCTTGAGCTTGGAGCGGATGCCCTCGGTGTTGTTCGGCACGATGGGCAGGTCCAAGGCCTGGCACAGGTCGCGGGCCCGCAGCGGCTTCCGGGCGTCGGCGAAGACGGCGAGAATCTGCTGGTAGGTGGGATGCTCCGGCACAACGGGCGCCGGTACTGCATGCTCGGCCTCGGGTTCGCCAACGAGGGTGAGCAGGGTCTTGCGGGTGATCCGCAGGTGGTCGATCTCCTGGTCGAGCTCGCGCAGGCGTCCGGCGAGTTCGTCGATCCGCGCCCGGGTCTGCTCGGCCTCGCAGGTCAGGCCTGTTCCTGCATGTCGATCTTCTACAGCAGTGGCTTGGCCGCGTCCGTGCCCCTCATGCGTCACGCCAGGCCGGGGCGAAGGTGCCGGTCAGCCGACGCGCTCTCGCGTCGCTCATCGCCCAGTACACGCGCGATTCCGAAGTGGCGGGCCGGTGTTCGTAGTCACGGACCAGACGGCGGTGCAGGACCAAGATCCCGCAGGTCTGCTTCACCACCCATGCTCGGGCCTGGGAACGAACCCCTTGCCGTGTCGGCTGGGTTGCGCTCGACGATCTCGACATCCATGCCCAGCGAGGCGCCACGGGCGACGACCGCGTTCTTGAACCCTTGGTCGACCGTAAACTTACGCACCGTATCGGCCTGCTCGGCCACCCGGTCCAGCAGAGCGGTACCGGCGGCGTTCTCGTGCGCCGAGGCCGCCAGCACCACCACCGCGATGACCAGCCCCAACACGTCTACGGCGATACCTCTCTTGCGTCCCGGCACCCGCTTGGCCGCATCCCGCCCCGTCGTCGCGGCTGGCGCCCCCGCCGCCGCGTGAACACTCTGCGTATCCAGTACCACCAGGCTCGGGTCGGCTAATCACCCCTTCTTCTCCCCTACCTGCCAGCGCAGCAGATCATGGATCGGCTGGTCGGTGCCGTCGTCGTGTCATGCCGCGAAGTAGTAGGCGATCCTGTACCAGTCCCGGACCTGGTCGCGTTCGCCGGTGAGCTGTTCCACGGCCGTCAGGAACTCGTTGACGCGCGCGGTCAGCTTCTTCGTGCCGGCCTGGTCGAGTTGGGCTCTAATGCTCCGCTGGAGGGTCGCCTTGAGCCGGAACAGTCCGGGCTCGGGCCTCGGCGTTTCACGA
>NZ_PYBW01000246.1 GCF_003205575.1 Streptomyces tateyamensis | reverse complement strand
AGAGGGCGGTACGTGACCTTCTGTCCGCTTTCTGATCGCTCGATCGTGTGGGCTTGCCTGTAATGCCGCCGCAGAGCGCGTCGGGTGGTGGTGGGCTGACAGGGTGAGTGAGCGAAGGGGCTACCCGAGCGATTTGACGGACGAGCGGTGGGCGCTGATCGAGCCGATGATCACGGCGTGGAAGGCGGTGCACCCCTCGGTGAGCGGCCATCAGGGCCGCTATCCGATGCGCGAGATCGTCAACAGCATCCTCTACCAGGGTCGCAGCGGCTGCCCGTGGTCCTACCTGCCCGGTGACCTGCCGCCGCCCGGCGCGGTCAAGTACTACTTCTACGCCTGGCGCAACGACGGCACCACCGAGGCGATCCACGAACTCCTGCGCTGCCAGGTCCGCGAACGGGCCGGGCGGACCGAGGATCCGAGTCTGGTGGTGCTCGACACCCAGAGCCTGCACGCCGCCGCCGGAGTGCCTGCCACCACGACCGGCCGTGACGCGGCGAAGAAAGTACCGGGCAGGAAGCGCGGACTGGCCGTTGACATCCTCGGACTGGTGATCGCGGTGATCGTGACGGCTGCCTGCGTCCACGACAATGCCATCGGGACCGCCCTGCTGGACAAGGTCGCCACCAGCGCCTCCACCGTCCACAAGGCACTGGTGGACCAGGGATTCAAGAAGACCGTCGTCGCGCACGGTGCCGCTATGGGTGTCGAGGTGGACATCGTCGAGCGCAACCCCGACCAGACGGGCTTCGTTCCTCAGCCGATCCGCTGGAGAGTGGAACAGACCAACGGGATCCTCATGCTGCACCGCCGGCTGGTCCGTGAGTACGAACACAGCACCGCTTCCTCCGAGTCCCGCGTGTACTGGGCCATAAACGATGTGATGGCCCGTCGGCTGACCGGTACTTCCACGCCGGCCTGGCGCGGCGCGTGAGCGGCGACGAGCATCTGACCCTCGGGGCCCTACTGGTGCGCCTGGAGACCCAGGAGAAGCAGATCGCCGCGCAGGCGGAAGCCGCCCACGAGCAGATCGCGCAGCTCACCGCGCTGCTGGACGGGCTCGCCCAGGCCGCCGACCACATCGCGATCACCCGCAAAACGCTCCTCAATCTTCCCGACGAAGTGCCGCCAGCGGCGACGACGCCGGCCGTGGTCGTCCCTGAG